>JAWKQR010000061.1:0-1910 GCA_041390025.1 bacterium | reverse complement strand
GGCGCCCGCTCAGCGACCGCAGCAAAGGGCCACGGATCGTGTGCGCGACATTGCCCGGCGAAACGCACTACCTCGGGCTCCAGATGGCGGCGACGGTCTTGTCGCTCGCTGGATGCCGGGTCATTTACCTCGGCTCGGATACCCCCGTGGAGGACGTCGTCGACGCCGCACACGCCCACCAAACCTCGGCCGTCTGCATCAGCATCTCCATCGCGGCCAACCGTTTCATGGCCTCACGAGACCTCAGCCTCCTGCGCGAGCGCCTCAACCCCTCGGTCGCGCTTGTGACCGGCGGGCTCGGCGCACCAGAAGGTTTGCCCGGCGTGGAATTGGTTCCGGGGCTTGATGCATTGTTGGAGTGGGGTCAGAATCTGATCGCTCACTCTAACGCCGCGCGGAAATGAAACGAATCCTCTTGCTCCTCACGCTCGTGCCCACGATCGCTCTCGCCGACGAGACACCCCCTGATATTTCGGGCACTTGGGCACAGTTGCAGGTCCAAACGTCCGTCGTCACCATTCCGATCGCTGGAGACATCACCTCGACAACCGTCGCCCTGCTGCGGGTCGAGATCGCCCAGAACAACAAGAAGCTGACCGTGCGCACCACACCCTGTGCCGTGGATGTCGACTCCGAGATCGACATGGTCAAAACCGTGATCCCACAATCCACGCTCGCCGCCATCGGCACCCAACAGTTTCGCGCCCGCCTGACGCAAAGTGAACGCGGGTGGATGTTTTACCAACCGCCCGTCATGCAAACGCTGGGCGTCAAGCTCGACAACGCATGGAAAGATGCCATGCCGAGCGACCCAAAAGACAAACGGCTCATCGACGCCGATAACGACGGAAAACCAGGCGTGACCGTCAAGATCGAAGGCGCGATCGACGGCGCCATCTACGTCGCACAACGCAGCTGGTCCCGATTGGAGGGCCTAGTCTCGGGCGCACGCATCAAAGGCTCGTTGCAGTGGCAGACCGATCAAAGCGTTCTGGACGCCACGTCGGCGCTGTTGTCGACTCCCCCGCGGGCGCGCCCATCGAACGTGCCAAGCGAGAACTACTTTCGCGCGATCCGCATCGCCCCTGACGCATCGTGCGAAGACATTCTTAAGATCCCGCGCGACGCTTTCACCTTCTAATCCCATCTTTCGCACCGCGCGCGCATCCCATGGGTGGAGGCGAGCGCATGTCCGAATTTGCGAAACAACTCAAGAAACTGAACCCGGTGCATGAACCGGCGGCATGGATCTACGTGCCTTACGATCAGTTGACCGACCGCCTTGGGCCGTTGTCGCGGTGTCAGCCTTCCGACATCGGCATCGTGATGGTTGAAACTCCACAAAAGGCCGACCGACGGCCGTACCACAAGCAAAAACTGGCCATGATACTGGCCAACATGCGCCACTTTGCACTCGAACAGGCCAAACGTGGGGTCCGCGTTGCATACCTCGTCGCCGAGCCCGACCTCGCCGCGACGCTGTCGAGATTCATTGCGGCCCACGGCCCCGTCAGTGTCATGGAACCCGCCGAACACGAACTGCGCGCTGAGCTTGCGGAGGTCGCAAACCTCAAAGTGATACCCCACGAGGGCTGGCTGACCACGACCGATGACTTTCGCAAGGCCGCGGGCAAGGGCCCGCCGTGGCGCATGGACGCCTTCTACCGTCAGGTCCGCAAACGCACGAACATCCTGATGGACCAAGGCAAACCCGTCGGCGGCAAATACTCGTTTGATGCCGAGAACCGCAAGCCGTGGAAGGGAGATCCCCCCGCGCCGACGCTGCCGACGTTTGAGCCCGACGCAGTCACCCGCGAGGTCGGCGAGCTCGTCGAGCGCCAGTTCGCCAACCACCCTGGCCGCCTCGACCTATCGACCTTGCCCGCAACACGCGACGACGCGAACACCTT
>JAWKQR010000060.1:0-2298 GCA_041390025.1 bacterium | reverse complement strand
GAAACTACTCACGTGGTTTTCGCCTGTCAAGACTGTTTTTTCGTTTTGTCTTCGAAACGCCCGCGCCGAAGTCGCCTTGGTCACGGGAGGGCGGAGTATAGTCAGCAACCCTCCCCCGTCAACCGATTTTTAGACCATTTTTGACACTTTCGAAATCTGGCAATTCGCACGCGTACTTAGGCGCGGCCTCAGGAATACCAGAGGGTCGCGCGAGCGTTCTCCCTTGGCTTCTGCTCGGTCTTGAACGGGGAAATGAACGGGCCTTTACATACGGGTCGATGATTTCTAGTCTGCGCGCTCATGCGGGCCGCTGTAATGGAGAGAATTTTCAATGCGCAAACTGACCTCACTCTTTGTCCTTCTTTTGACCGTACTGTTCGCGACGAGTGCGTTCGCGGCTGCAGGGGATCTGTTGGTCTACGCGCCGAAGTCCTCGAAATTGGTCATGGGCGCAAATCTTGGTGCACTCAAACCCTCGCCGCTCTACCGCGACATGATGACGTTCGTTCGCAGCCGCCCCGCTTTCAATGAGTTCCTGACCTTCCTCGAACAGGATGGCGGCCTGAACGTGGACCGTGACATCGACTCGCTGATGGTTGCCATGCCGGAAGTCTCGATGACGCCCAATCAGGCCAGCGGTCAAGATACGTTGAGCCTCGCCGTACGCGGAAAGTTCGATCGCACCAAACTGATCGCCGCTCTGACCAAACGTTCTCCTGATCACAAAGTGGAAGGCGAAGGCCCTACCGCACGCCATCTCGTCGGCGAGTTTACGCTGGCCTTTATCACCGACACTGACCTCGTGATGACCGTAGGCGACCCGGGGTTCCAGGCAAAGACGTGGACGGCGACGCAGAACAAAAAGGAGAGCGCCTTGTCGAACAAAGCCATCAGCGCGATGAGCCCGAAGGTGAACCTCACCCGTGGTATGTGGTTGATCGGCCTGACAGACGGCCTGCCCCAGAACGGGGCAAAGATGAATGTTGCGGGTTTGACCGTCGACCTTGTTTCGGGCCTTAAAGTCGACATCGTCGGGACGATGAACTCCAAAGAGGACGTCAAGAAGTCCCTTGAGGACTTTGAAAACTTGAAGAAGGAAGCGTCGAATCCGATGGTCGCAATGATGGGCGCAACCCCACTTGTCACCAACCTGAAAAGCTCGTCGAAGGGGCTGGACATCATGGTCACCACCAACATGACGGCGACGGAGCTTCAAAACATGGTCACGATGCTCAAGTCGTCGCTGGCCGCGGGTTCACAACCGATGGCGCCCAACGTGCCCGGCGACAAACAGCCAACGAGCACGCCCGCGCCCACCAAAGGCGCTGACGCCGACTTCAACTAGATTTCCCTCCACCTGGTACCATTCGTGAAAACACTGTTGGTTTTGGCGGCGACACTCCTGTGTACGCCCGTGGTCGCTCAAGAAGCGCTTCTTCCCTCGCCATCACAGGGGATTCAGTTGCCGTATGGTTCGGTCGCGGCTCAGGATGACGCGACAGCGTTGGAGATCAACCCAGCAGGCCTAGCGTTTATGGAAACCGGCGAGCTTGGGTTTGGTTACGACGCAGCTGCCGACGATTTCCGGCAGGTGAGCAACGAGTCAAACGCATTCTTCATGGCCGCTGGAAACGGCATCGTCGGGACGGGCTTCAGCTTCCAAGGGCTCTCGCAACCCAGCGGCGGTGCCCTGCTTGACACGTACCGAAAGTACACCTGGGGGGCGGCGATCGCCATCCCGCAACGGCTGAGTCTGGGATTCAACGTCAACTGGTTTGGGAGTTCTGACTCTCAGCGACTCGACGAACTGGTTAGTTACGACCTCGGGGTGCAGCTTCGCCTCGGCGAGCATGTCGCGTTGGGTGCGATGCTGCGTGACGTCAATGAGCCGTTCTTGAGCGCGTCGGCGGCGACACGCATGCGCACGATGTTCGGAGTTCACATCCGTCTGTTCAGCGGCCGCCTGCAGCTGGACTCAACCTCGACCACTGTGCCCGAGGTCGACGCGATGGAGTGGACGCCACGATTGATGCTCGAGCCGTTGTCAGGCTTGCGGATTTTTGCGAGCGCACGTGCGGTATTGGACAACCGACCTGGCCAGGACGACTTCGACCTGCGTGAGATTTGGGGAGGGCTTGAGCTGAGTTTTTCCTCGTTTGGCGTGGCCTACGCGCCCACCATTGCGCGGGGGGCCAACGACGATTTCAAGCTCGCCGGTTTGCGCGCATACCATTGGTTCTCGCCCTCCAAACAGCGTGGATTGTTTGCGGGGTCGTCGCGATGGATCTCGGTCAATCT
>JAWKQR010000059.1:0-2683 GCA_041390025.1 bacterium | reverse complement strand
GGCTACGCGGGTGGTTTCACGCCAAACCCAACCTACGAAGAGGTCTGTTCGGGACGCACCGGACACACGGAAGTGGTTCGGGTTGTTTACGACCCCTCCAAGACCACGTTCGAGGCGTTGCTAAAGGTGTTTTGGGAGAGCCACGATCCGACACAAGGCATGCGCCAAGGCAACGACATTGGCACGCAGTACCGGTCGTGCATCTACTGCGAGACCGCTGACCAAAAGGCCGCAGCGCTGGCGTCCAAGGAGGCGTTCCAGAAAGAGCTCGACAAGCAGAAGTACGGCGCCATCACCACCGAGATCTTCGGCTCCCAGCCCTATTTCTTCGCGGAGCCGTACCACCAGCAGTACCTGTCCAAGAATCCCAACGGCTACTGTGGCCTTGGCGGCACGGGCGTTTCGTGCCCGGTCAATTGGGCCAAGCCCGCCTAGTCTTGTGCGCCGATGGTGGGTCTGCCAGAATCACCGCGCTTTCCTGGAGTGAAAATGCGTATATTGATGATTCTGGCATTGTTGGTGTTTGCGGGATGCTCCGACGACACGTCGAGCACCGAGGCCTGCAGCGACGGCCAAGCGTACAACCCGATCACACGAGCATGTGAGACCCCGGTCATGAACGCGCCGGACGTGTCCTTCGCCAACGATGTGTCGGCCACCGACGACGCCGGGGATACCACCACACCGTGCACCGATTGCGGGCCGTTTTTCTTCGATCCCGACCGGCTAGCGTTCACGTTTACGCCAGCGCGGGAATCCACAAGCATCGACGTGGACCTCTCGTTCCTCGGCGACACCGCGAGCCAAGTCGAATCGATCGAGTTTGAGGGAAGCAACGAATTCCAGCTTGTGAACCTGCGTGTGGGAGACCTCATCAGCCTTGGGCGCCGCGTCGTCACGGTGCAGTACTCTCCCACCGACAACACGCCCGACGCCGCCACCATCCGGGTACACCTGCAAAACACGACGGTCGGATTTGCCGAGCTCAACCTTTCGAGCACCATCACCGGCACCGACGTATGCCAGGCCGACTGTCCGCGCATCCAAGTGGACCCGGCGTCTATCAGTATCTCGTTCCAACCTGGCGACGCGCCGACAACCCGTCCGATCTTGGTCGGCAACGTGGGGCAAGGACCGCTCGAAGTGCGCGAAGTGCTCGTGCTTCAACAAGGGCGCGCATAAGCGGTGATGCACGACACCCTGCCGCTGCTGCTCAATCCGAACACAAACAACACGATGACCCTGAATTTTGACCCGGCCGAGGTCGGCACCTCCGGCGCGACCATCAAGATTCGCTCCAACGACCCGTTCCAACCCGAGGTCGATATCCCCGTCAACGCCACCGCCAAGGACGCGCAGAACGACCCATGCATCCAGGTCAACCCGACCTCGCTGAACTACGGTGGTGTTCAGCGTGGGCAGTCGGTTGCCAAGACGTTCGTCATTCAGAACTGTGGCAGCCGCACACTCAACGTCTCGACCATCGAACGTGGTCGATTCTTTGGCATTCCGACGTCGGTCGCCTACCAGATCACGAGCCCGTGGACATCTGGCGCGATCCCAGCGGGAGGCTCGCAGATCGTTGAAATCACCTACGCGCCTCGACGCGCAGGCTTGGATTCGGGTTTCTTTTTGGTACGCAATGACGACCCATCAAACTCAGCGGCCCGCGTCAATGTGTCTGGCACCAGCGAGGCGCCGCCGATCGCCGACCAAGACATCCACGTCGAGGTCGAATGGGACTCGAACGATACCGACGTCGACACGCACATGTTGTTGCTGCCCGGCCAAGGGCTGTTCTGCGACAACGACTGTTACTTCTCGAACCCCGAGCCTGACTGGGGCGTTCAGGGCGATTGGCTCGATGACCCGTTCCTCGACCGTGACGATGTCGACGGCTACGGGCCCGAGAACATCAACATCGCGAAGGGCATCAACAACCAGACGTACCGTGTGGTCCTTCACTATTGGCGTGACAGCTACAACAATTCGTTTTCCAGCGCGTCGAACGTCACGGTAAAGTTGTACATCCGGGGAGCCTTGATCCAGACGTGGGGTCCCATCTATCTGGGTTCAACAGGCGACACGAAGAATGTCTTCGAGATAGACTGGCCATCACAGACCATCCGAGGGTTTAACGACCCGCTCTACTCCGTCCCGAGCTCAACATCATGCCGCGCCACGCCCTGATCTCCATCCACGTTCTCTTCTTTGCACTCGTTGGCGTGTCATGCGCGGACGATGGGAACTCGTCAGCCGTTGACGTGGGCGTCGACGTTACCGTGGCCACGGATGTGGGCGGGATGGACGTCGCGACAGGCGTTGACGCCGGGTTGGATGGAGGAATGGACGCCTCGCTGGATGGTGGCTTCGACGCGCAGACCGATGAGGGAGTCGCGGACATGTCCGTGGCGACCGGATTCGGCGTGATCACGGGCCAATGCGGCGAGATCGACATGACTGAACTCCTGTCGAGCCAACCGTTTTTATTCGTCAACACCATCGACTTCCAGATGGACCCATACGATGACGCGGACTTGCCGCGCCTGACCCCCGGCGGCCAAGAAATCATCGCAGACGGCAACGCCGGCGGGAGCTCGATCATGTCCGAGGTCTTCGCCTACGAAGTTTTGGAGCGTTGTGACATGGCCGCTCTGCTCAAGACGGAAACCGAAATCGTCTA
>JAWKQR010000058.1:0-2746 GCA_041390025.1 bacterium | reverse complement strand
TTACGTGGGCTTCGTGACCGCGGTCACCAACTTGCTCGCGGCGCCCTAGCGCCAAAAACACTCCTCAGCCCTCAAAAAACCCAGCCGCGGCACGGTCCATGCCGCAGGGTCTGACATTCTCAGACCTCAATCGTGCCCACCTCGGGCATTTGCGACGGACCACGCATGAAACTTGAATTGGGGGATATAAAAATGGACTCGGAATCTGGGATTCAGGTCGGTCCGTCCGCGCGGCAAGTTGTCCACGCCATTCCGACACAACCACCCAAATCCGACGTCCACGAAATCGCCACGATGCCATGGTCCAACGCGATGGTCGCCCCCATCCTTGGGATCGCCCTCGTCGCGCTGCTTGCACTCTTGATGGTCCTGGCGGGTCAGCCGGCGTGGCTCGCAGCAACGCTGCTCCTGACATTGCAAATCCCACTGGCGGGGCTGTTTCTGTGGGCACGATCAAAGAACGCGGCGGCTCACCGAGCCGCCCTGGCTCATGCGTCTTGGGCACAGGACACCAAGCGGTTGCTCGAGGTCTTTTCGCATTCGCCCACCCCAAAGACCGTCACGCAGCTTTGCGGGATCCTGAGCTTGCCCGAGGCGCGCGTTCTAGAGCTCGTCACGGCGCTGCTTGGGTCTGATGAACTCGACGAAGATGTCGACCTTGAGTCGGGCCAATTCGTGTACCGCGCGGTCGAAAAATTCACGCTTGGCACCGACCACCAGTCGGCGGCCGAGCGCCTCCAACAAACCCAAAGACAACTCGCTATCCCTATGGAGTCCAAATGAAAGACAAAACAACCGCATTCCTGCTCGCTTGGTTCTTGGGCGGCTTTGGCATTCACAAATTCTACCTCGGCGAAAACGGCGCCGGGCTGCTGTATTTGTTGTTCTGCTGGACGCTGATCCCCTCGTTCATCGCGTTTTTTGAAGGGATTGTGTACCTGACGACAAGCACGGCGAATTTTAATGCGCAGTACAACAACCACGTGATGGGCTATTTGCCGTCCCCGCCACAGCAACACCAAATCGCGCAGAGCGTGACGGTGCATGTGCCAAACCAAGGGGTCGACATCGTCGGGCAGCTCGAAAAACTCAAGCGTTGCGGCAAGCCGGTGCGCTGACGGACGCCGAATTCACGGCCCAAAAGGCACGACTATTGTCGTGACCGCGATCGGCAGGAATTCCGCAACATCACGAATCCGCAAGGAACATGTTGTCTGCGTTTCATTGATAAGGTTATGAAGTTGGTCACGGCACCAAGTTGTTGCGGGTGTGAGTTCCAACCGTTTGAGGTCGAGCGGCAGCATGGCAAATTCCGATGATCATTTAAGAATCCGTCCCGCTGACGACTACGAAACGTCGTTCATGGGCGTCGACGAGCAGGTCGTCCTTCGTGACAAGATGAGCGTCCACCCTGGGCTGCATATCGCAATGCTGTGGGCCGTGCTCGTTGGCATCGCGGCGATTGCGACCTCCGGTGCGCCGCTTGTTCTGGCTGCGTTGCCAGTCCTTGCTGGGCTCATCTTCTTCAGCATGGCCGCGACGTTGCGGACCACGGTCAGCAAAGAAAACGTTCACGTTCAGTACGGGCTGATTGGACCGACCATCCCCATAACTTCCATCAAGAGCGTCAAAGCCGTGGACTATTCGTGGTTGAAGTACGGTGGCTGGGGCATCCGCTACGCCATCACCGACGGTTCATGGTGCTACAACATGATTGGCGATGGCGGGAAGGCTGTGGAGATTCAGTACGAAAAGAACGGCAAGGCCAAGAAGGTGCTTGTCGCGTCAAAGCAAAATGTCCTTTTGGCGGACGCCATCGATCATGCCATGCACGCGGCGGACGAAGTCACCTTTGATTTCAAGGAAAACGCCACCAAATTGACCGACGGTGACGATGTTGCCGAAGACTCGGTCGAGGCACCCGAGATTGTCGAAAAACGTTGACCGCTGGACGTCGAAACAAACACAGTCCAACGATCATCACGGTCGAAGCACGCCAGTCTACCAAAGGTTTACGTCGTCCGATTCACCCCCCGCTGCGACGGATGAGTCCAAGTACGCTTGGCTCTCGGACAAATCGGTGACGACCGCGACCAAATCTCGGATCAGGGCCTCAAGTTCTGCGGCATTGTCCATCGCGCCGCGGCGCTCAAACGAAAGCTGGTTTGCGGCCAATTTGAACGTGTAGTTCCTTAGGGTTACCAGCTTAGTAAGCCCCCTCGTTACGTTGGCACGCGTCGCCCAATTGCGCGCTTCGTCTTGGTTACTCGCCTTGACCATGAGTCTTGGATCGATTTCGGGCAATCCAAGCTGGACGTCTTGCGAGCCGATGAGCTTCGCCACTTTGTCCAACACACCTTCGGGCTGAATCAGAAGCCCGTTTGGAAGGTCGCCCAGAAGATTCATCAACAGAATGGTGTAGTCCTGTCTGGACTTACCCGTCCCTCGACTGACGATGCGCACGGTAAGCGTGATGTCGTCGATGACGCCTTGAAGAAGGTCACCTCGAAACGAAAGGCCCGTGTTTTGCGCGACAAGAGCCCATGCGGCCTTGCGTCGCTTCGTATCAAAATGATGTGCCGCGGCGGCGACCACAAAAAAGGCAAAAAATGCGGCCACCACTAAGGGGAATTCCATGATGTCCTACCAGAGGTTCTCTTCGAACTCTTCCACCGCATCGTCGGCCTCAGCTGTGTTTCGCGCCACAACTTCCGATGATTTCGACGAAAGCCCAGCAGCTATCGAT
>JAWKQR010000057.1:0-4730 GCA_041390025.1 bacterium | reverse complement strand
ACGATTCGCGGTTCATGAACGCGTCGATGGGCTTCGACATTGCGTCTCTGCAGCCCACCTACGAGCTGACGCTGGGGGTTCCTGGCAGCTCGTTTGCGTTGCGCATCGCCGATCGCCTTGGTTTCCCGCAGGATCTCGTTGCCCGCGCCACTGAGCTCCTTGAAGGCGAAGGCAAGTTGAGCGTCGACCAGGTGCTCGCACGCCTTGAGGATCAAGCGACTGACCTACGCAAAGAACAACGGCGTTACGAGCAGCTCCGCGTCGAGGCCGAGAAGGCCAAAAAACGCGCAGACGATCGCTACCATGAGTTGCGGCGCCAGGAGCGCGAGCTGCTGCATGAGGAGTCCAAGGCGCTCAAGAGCCGACTCGACGGCGCCAAAGACGTGCTGCGCGAATACCTCAAGTCGCTCAGCCAACAGGAGACCGTGACCCGAAAAGGGCTCGACGAAGTCCGGCGCGAGCTGCAGGCCGTCGAGAAGGTCGTCGACGAGGTCCGTGAGGCGACGCATGCCGTCGCGGCAGACGACACCGGGCTTGTGCCGGTGCCGCCCAAGGACATCGAGGAAGGGCTCTCGGTCTACGTGCGGTCGTTTCGACGTGCCGGCGTGGCCGACGGTCCTGCGCGCGGGGACGACGTGGTCGTGCGCATGGGCGTCATGCGTGTGACGGTCAAGACGTCCGAGCTGTACTACCCGAACGACCAAGCGCGTCGCCGCCATGCCTCGGCCGGGACGGCGGAACCCGTTGGCGTGACGCCCGTTCCAGCGATCGTGCAAACGCCCGACAACACACTGGATCTGCGCGGGCTACGCGTCGATGAGTCGATCGAACGGGTCGAATTGTTTCTCGACGCCGCGTACCTGCGGGGCGAAGGGGCAATTTACGTCATCCACGGCCACGGAACCGGCGCGCTCAAACGCGCGGTGCGCGACTGGCTCGCCGGCTCGCGATACGTGATACAGTATCGGCGTGCCGACCGCGAAGAAGGCGGTGACGGCGTCACAGTGGCATACGTTGGTGACAAATGACTTGGTTTGCGTGGCTGCACCACGTTTCGATTCACGCACCGCTCGCTCTAAGTTTTGCGCTGGCTGTGCTTGGCGTTTGGGTCAATCGCCGGGACGACGAGACCGTGTGGACCATCTTGCGCTTCGGCGGTTGGTTTGTCGTCTTCGGCACCGTGCTCGCGGTCGTGTCGGGACTGGTCACAGCCGACGAGTTTTGGACCGACGATGGGCCTTATGTGTTGATCCACCACAGAAATCTTGGTTTGACCGGACTCTTTAGCGTGGTGACCGCCGCCGTTGCGGTGGAATGGGGCTACAGAACACACCAGCAACGCGTACGTCGCTTCGGTGCGTTGGTATGGATAGCAGCCGCGCTCGCCATGATGGGAGCTGGACATTGGGGCGGCTCGGGCGTCCATTCTGATCGCGTGCCATGGGATGGCGAACCCCCCGTGCTGCGCACTGGAGAACGATGATGGAATATCGCGGAAAGAAACTCGACCACTTCCAGGCTCAGGCCGTCGACGCGATCAACGCGGGACGTTCTGTGTTGGTCTCGGCCCCGACGGGCACAGGGAAGACGCTGATTGCCGATTACCTCATCGACGAGGTCATGGAGCAGGGGGGCGACATCATTTACACCGCGCCCATCAAGGCGTTGTCCAACCAGAAGTACCGCGAGTACACACGGCTGTTTGGCAAAGAAAAAGTTGGCCTGGTGACCGGTGACATCGTCATCAATCGCGATGCTCAGATCCGCATCATGACCACGGAAATCCTGCGCAACATGCTGTTGCAGGGGATTCCGACCATCGATGCGCACCTCAGCGATGAGGAACGCGAAGAGTTTTTGGACACAGCTCCGGGAAGCCACAGCATTCTGCCTGAACTTGACCGCCTCAAGGCCGTGATCATCGACGAAATTCACTTCATCGATGACCCCGAACGCGGGACGGTGTGGGAAGAGTTGCTCATCTACCTGCCACAATCTGTGCGGATTTTGGGCCTGTCCGCGACGTTGTCCAACCTCGAAGACTTCGCCGAGTGGCTCTCGCAGATCCGCGGTGAAGAGGTGGCGGTCGTCAAGGAGTTCAAGCGCAACGTGCCGCTTGATTTTTACTTGATGAACAAGACGACGTCGCTGATGTCCGACAAGGACTTCAACCGCGCGTTCAAGAAGTGGAGCAAGTCCGACAAACCCGACCGCGGCGACCGCGATCGCAGCCGAGACCGAAGCCGCAGCCGAGGTCGGGGTCGAGGCCACATGGACCGGACCTCGCACATCGACGCGTTTGACCGCCTGACCGACGACAAGTTCCCGGTGCTGTACTTCATCTACAGCCGCAAGCTCACCGAACAATACGCGTTTGAGCTATCGCGCGCCGATGTGGGCCGCGCGATTGGGCGGCGCGCCAACTACACCGAGATCGTCAAACGACTCGACGTGTTCGAAGACAACTACCCAGACGTGCTGTCGACGGCGCACAGAAGTTTGTTTAGCAAAGGCATCGGCTTCCACCACGCGGGCCTGCATGTGGCCATCAAGGCGCTCATCGAGGAGCTCTACGAAGCGCGTTTGATGCAGGTGCTCTATTGCACGTCGACCTTTGCGCTTGGCATCAACATGCCCGCCCGCACGGTGATCTTCGACAGTCTGACCAAGTTCGACGGCGTCGAGATCGTCCCGTTGACCGTGCGTGAGTTCATGCAGATGGCTGGCCGCGCGGGCCGCCGTGGCATCGACGATGCCGGCGACGTCATCATGAAGGTCGAGTTCGAAGAATACATCGAGATCACACCCGTTTTGCGCACCTTGCTCGATGGCAAGAGCGAGCCGGTAACCTCGTCGTTCAATCTGAGCTTCAACTCGGTGGTCTCGCTCATCGACCGCTACTCGGAAACCCAGATTCGCACTCTGCTAGAACGCAGTTTCATGGCCTTCCAGAACTTTGGGCGTGCCCACAGCATTGATGGGGAGCTCAAGTCAGCCCGAAAAGAACTGGCTCGCGTCGAGTCGCCTAATCGGCAACAGCGTCGCAAGGTCGCGTACCTCGAGCGACAAGCCGCCGAGGCGCAGCGTCCGCAGCTGTGGGAGGCGTTTCAGCGCAAAGTCTCGTTCCTTCGCACCCACGGATACCTGGGCCAACAACGAGCTGCAATCTGCCGCGAAGATCCTGAAGAAGATACAATTCGAAGAAATCTTCATCACCGAGCTGATGCTCTGCGGCGTGCTCGAAGACCTTTCCCCTGAAGAACTCTTCGGCGTTATGACCGGCCTGGTTCAAACGCTTCCCCGCACCGCGCGCGTCGACAAACCCGACGACGACAAATGGTGGGGGATTTTTGACGAAATCCGGGCTGTCTTCGAGTCGCAGATCGTCGTGGATGCCCAGAAGATTGTCGGGACCGAATACACGTTCACCCCGCAACTGATGTCGCTTGGGGAAGCGTGGGCCAATGGAAAACCGCTGAGCGAGCTCATCGGGATGATTTCCAACCCGACAGATTTGAGCGGAGACTTGGTGGGGGCGTTTCGGCGCGCGAAAGACCTTGTCGGCCAGATTCGCGACGTCTACGAAGACGATGCCGAAAAACGCAAAGAGCTGACCCGTGTGTTGCGAGCCGTGACGCGCGACGAAGTGGAAGTTATCGACTAACCCGTCGACGCATCCACAGTCCAGCGATCAACATGCCAAACGCCAACAAACCGGCCCCGCCTGGGGTGCCTGCCACGCGCGTGCTGCACGCTGCGGACTCGTCCTGTGTCGGCGCGGACGGCGATGGATCGGGAGCGGCCGAGTAGTCCACGGGTGCGGCCAAACCTTCGCCGCATTCGCAGACCGGGTCCCACGCGGCGACGTACGAGGCGAAGTCTGTGCCGGCCTGATCGTCGCGCATGCCGCTTGGGCACATGCATGTGTTGTTTCGATTGCAGTCGATGCCGATGCGGTTGGCGGGCAGCGACAGACCGGTGAAGGCGGGGTCTTCCCAAGAGTCCTTCATGTTGTCCGTGATGCCGTCACAATCGTCGTCAAGCCCGTTGCAAATCTCGGGCATGGCGCTGCCGCCCGGGACGCAGACATCGGTGATCCCGACACATTGGTAGACGCCGTCAGCACAACGCATCACCGCGAGCTGGCTCGGCGTGAAACCAGCAACATTGAGTGTGCACGGCTGACCCGCGGATGGGCATGCGCACGCCACTTCCGTGGTCACTTTCGAGACGTCCCCACCGGCGACCGCGGCGCAGAGGTTTGGCGTGAAGCGAATGAACCGTCGGTCCGGTCCAGTGAACTCCCATCCCTCATCCACGTACGTCGCAGCGTTGCCCGCGGGCATGCCAAACGACTCAAGGAGGGTAGGCAAATCCATGCCACGTCCAGCGGGTGGAACGGGAATCGGACCGCCGATCGTGTGGTACATCGCGACTTCCGTCGCGTCTGGGTCCGCGTTTGCTGCGCCCATGGGGTAGCCGGGAGGAATGTCCAAAGGAAACACGCACCCAACACCCGTGATAATGTCGAGCAAGGCATCCTTGAGATCAGACCCGGTCGCCTCGATACTTCCTGTGCACTCGTAACCGGCCACCAGCGCAGTGTTCGACGCGATGATGTCACCCGGTGGGATGGAGCACGGGTCGACCTGGTCGGCAGCAGCGCACGGCGCCGTGGCACCGTAACAACACTGTCCGGTGCCCCCCGCAGCCGCCATGACCGAGTTCAT
>JAWKQR010000056.1:0-13045 GCA_041390025.1 bacterium | reverse complement strand
CCACCGGCGATGATCGGTCTGATGTTGAAGGCCTTCGCCAGGTCGAGTGCGGCGGTGATGTCGCTTGCGCGATTGGCAGAAAACACCATTGGAACCGAGCCATCGAGCGTGGTCTCGAGCGCCAAGAGATCCAAACGACTGGCTGCGAGGTGCCTGGAGCGGTTTTCGTCGAAAAGTCGTTGGTTCTTTTTGAAGAACTGAACGTCGTCAAAGAGCTCGCGGAACATCAACGCCGTGCCACCACGCGTGCCACCAGCCACCGATGCCGCGCCTTCGCCGTACTGCGCGAAGAACGCGATGCTAGGCCGCGCGACGGTCAGAAACACGCCGTCACCCGCGAGGTCAATCCACGCACCTTGTCCCGAAATCAGGCCCCCGCTGGGGCTGCTCACGACCGAGGTGATGCCCCCGGCACGGACCACCGGCGCAATGGTGCTGCGTGGGTTGATGCCGTCAGCGACACGGAAGGCCGCACGAATGGGATCGGACTCAAGGTTGTTGTCGCGGGTTTGTTTGACAGCCCAGATCTCGACCGCGCCGAGTGCCGACTGTGTTTCGACCATCCCGGGCGTGATGATCTTGCCGGTGCAGTCGATGACCTCGATGCCGGGAGGCGGCAAGATCACCGTGTCGACCGCTGAAATGGTGCCATCTGCGGCCACCAGCACACTCGCGCGCGGCAGCACATCACCAGAAACGGTGTGAACCTCGCCGTCCTTGAGCAGGAGCTGTGCGGACGCCGTGGAGGAAAGCCCCAAAAGTGCCAAGATAATTAGGGTTTTCATCGTGTTCCCTCCGGCAAAACGTACTCGACAAAGTCGCTCCAGGGCTTGGTTTTTCCGAGCTCGAACTCCAAAACCCCGTGGACGTAAACACGCTCGGGCCGCGCGTAGACGCTAAACGGGTGGGCCGACCAGACCACGACATCCGCACGTTTACCTTCTTCGAGGGTTCCCGTGACGTCATCGATGCCGAGCGCCCATGCAGCATTGGCTGTGATCCAACGCAGAGCGTCGTTGTCGGTGACCTTGATGCCCGACGCACGTGCCGCCCCCAAAGCCTTTGCGGCCTCTTGATTCAAACGCTGAATCCCAACGGGATCGTCGGAGTGAATGATGGTGTGGACACCGGCTTCGTTGAGCAGCCCAGCGGTCTGGGGGATGGTGTCGAAGGCTTCCATCTTGAAGCCCCACCAGTCGGCCCACGTCGACACGCCCACGTCCCACGCCTTGAGGATGTCGCGAATTTTGTAGGCTTCGACGGCATGGTGAAAGCTGCGAATCTTGAAGCCAAACTCGTCGGCGAGCTCAAGGATCTGGATCATCTCGTCGGCGCGGTAGCAATGGACATGCACCAGCGTCTCGCCGCGCAGGACCGCCATGAGCGCCTCGACACCTCGGTCGCGCGCCGGTTCGACGGGTTTGTCCTCGGGTTTGCCGTCGTTGGCTTTCCACGACCATCGCAAGTCGATAGCGTTCGTCGGCGTCGAGGGCGGCGCGTGCCTGCTCGAACGTCGCGCGGAAGGTGCCGCCTCGCCCATGCGAGTCGAGGGTCCACCTTTGTCGCCGTAAACGTTCTTCCAGTTTTCGCCGCATGCCATTTTGATGGAGCATGGTGCCGCCTTCAAAGACCATCGCTCGGGCCGAAATCGCGGGGTGCAGCTTCGAGGGTGACGGCGCTGCCGCCGATCAGGTTCGCTGAACCCGGCAGGATTTGGAGCGACGTAATGCCACCTTGCAAAGCGGTGAAAAAGCCGGGGTCTTGGGGCCACACACTGAGCAATGAATCCACGTCCGCGCGCGAGGGTGCCGTAGCTTCGTTCCCATCAGGTGGGCGTCGACGTACGGCACTGGATACACGCCAGATGTGGTACGTGTCGATGAGTCAGGTGTGATCACTTTCCGGTCGCGTCGATCTCTTGTGCGTCGGTGGCTTCAGGTCGGCGCCGACCGCGACGTCTTGCCGTCCCGAATCCACGCATCGCCTTTCTCGATGACTTCGCCTGTGGTCATCACGGTTGCATCTTGAAGGATTACGTTGCTGGCCGTCGATGCGGTGGGCGTGAGGTTTCGTGCACGAAACTCAGGCGCAGCGCGGTCAAACGGAACCGCCGGTTTTGGGGTTTCGGTGCTTGCAGGTGTGCTGCAGGAACACAGCAAACATGCGAGCAACATAAGCTTTCTCATCGGCAGTTCTCCGCGCGGTGGACTGCGAGGAAAGTACCCATGAGTGAGCTTTGGCTCAATGCCGAAGTTTAGAAGTCGATCATCGACCCGAGCACCTTTCGAGAAGATAGCGAAAACCAAATTTCGTTCAGCGCGAATCGCGACAGGTAAATCACCGCCTTCAGCGACAACTCGTAGGCTTCTTCGGCCTTGGCGTCGTAGCGCTCGGCGAGGAAGAGCAGGTTTTCTTCAAGGCGTCCCGTTTCTTCGCCGATGGCGACGTAGTCGACAAACTCGTCAGGGAGGCCTCGGAGTTGCCGCATCGCGACATCGAGCGGATGGCCAGCCTCGAGGACTGCGTGCGACTTATCGACGGTCTCCATAAACCACGGACTGTTCGAGGCCTCGGCGGCGAGGTCGATGGATCGAAAAATGTCCATACCGCTGCGCAACGACTGCCGCAGGAAGCGCCCAAAATTGGCGATTGCCTGGTAGCGCATCGCGGTCGAAACGACGGGAGTCCGAAACCAAAGGCGCCCGGACGCTTCGCGAAACGCCGAATCCACAGGCAAGTTCAGCCACGTATACGCGAGGCCGCCTGCGAACAGGAAGAAGATGGTGGATTGAATCGCGGACTTCCCAGCGAGCTTTCCAAGCGTCGCCCAATAGTCACCCATCGCCATGTCGAACATGCCGCCAAAGATGTTGCGGAAGAAGAACGTGCCCAGACAGAACATGATCATGGGCTCGACCAACCCGATGACCATCTGGCGCTTACGTTTGTAGCGCGCCCCGTAGATGCGTGATTGCTCGGCAAAAGTCTCGGGCAGCGAGCCCTGCTCTTCGGCGACCAACACAAGCTTGCGCATGGGCGCATCGAGCACACCGAAACGCGCAAAGGCCTCGCCGAGTTTGTCGCCGTACTCCAGAACTGCGACACGCAGGCGCTGCGTCATCTTGCCGTCGATCCGCTGGCGTTCCATGAAGTCGAGGATTCGGCTGTAGCCAACGCCCGAACGAAGGCCGTCAGCGAACAGTTGGCAGACCTTCTCGGCATCCCGGTCCGTCATGTACGTGGACATCTCGCGAACGACCGCGCCGCCACCTTGGGGTGCGTGCATGGCTTGCGATTCATGCGGAGGAGGTGCATCGTAGAAATTGGCGTTCATTCTACACTCTGTTCGTTGGACACGTTTAGGGCAGAGTACAGCAAATGCCACGAGACGTCAGCTATTCGTAAACGTGTGGGTTTTTCAGGAGCGAAGGTCATGGAATCGAAGCAAGAGCGCATGGTTGGGCTCATGAGAGAAATACTTCAGGACGCCTATTTTGAGATGCGGGTGAAGTCGTATCACGTCACCGAGAGCCTCGACGAAGATACGTGCCGCATTTCGTCGCATATTGAATTGGCGGATGGCGCCGACCTCACGGTCGAGGGCGAAGGGGTCGGGATGATCGACGCCTTCTTCAACGGCGTGAAGCTGCGGCTTGCCGACGAGTATCCGTCGCTGAAGTCGATCACGTTCTCGCAGTTTACGATCCAAGGATTGATCGAGGCCGGAGCGAGCTCAAGCACACAGGCCCAAGCAGAGGCTCGGGTGGGCATTTTGAACAGCGAGGGCCAGGAGTTCCTGTTCAAATTCGTTGCGCCATCGGTCACGCGGGCCGGCCTTCAAGCTACCGCAGAAGCCGCGAGCTATTTCGTCAACTCGGAGCGTACCTTCGTCAAACTTCATGATATCATCCAGCATTACCGCAGCGATGGCCGCATGGACTTGGTTGAGAAGTACACCGACTTGATGGCACGTGTGGTCGAAAACACGTCCTACAGCGAAGTCGTAGAACGTATCCGAAACACGATGTGACGATGAAAAGCACGGTCCTTCTAACCATCCTTGTGATCTCAGGGTGCAACTTGAGCATCGATACGGATTCGTATCCGTATCAGCGCCTGACCATTGTCGAAGACACCGGAGTCGACGAGGGAATGGACACGTCCATGGTTGTCGACAGCGGTCAAGACATGGGGATGACCGAGGAGGACATGAGCGAGGACGCTGACGTGGACATGGCGCCTGTGGGTGAGCCTGACTTGATGATCACCGAGATCCTCATCAACACGTCCGAGATCAACGCGCTTGGCAACGGCGAGGTGGGAGAGTTCATCGAGGTCAAGAACGTCGGCACCGCGGCTGCCGATCCCCGAAAGATTTCGTTCCAGATCGCATCGGACTCGGGCGGTTCGCAGACGATTTCCGTGCCCAATCCCACGAACGCGGACCAGCTCGAGGTGTACGAGCAGCTCCAATCGATTCAACCCGGGGACTATTTTGTGTTTGTGCGGTTTGTCACCGATGGGATGCCACTCGCCGATGTTTTGCCCGCCGGGACGTTCTTCGACTACGGGCGCGCCGGGATCACCGTGGCTTTGGCAAACTCCGGTGAACGGATTTTGACCCTTCAGTACTTCGACGGCCGGACCATCCGACCCCACGACTCGGTGCGTTGGAGCGCCAACGCGCTTCGACCCACGGATGCCATGATGAGCGAACCGTCGCGCGACATCATCGAAGATGTGGCCTTGAGCGTCGGACGTGAGTTCGAGAGCCCGATGGGCAACAATGACCCGAGCGCTTGGTGTGATGAGATCACAGAAGTGGCGGGACCCGGAACCTTCTTTGGGTCACCGGGGCAGGGCGCGATCTGCTCGCCTTAGGCGCCCGAAGCCTTGCGTTTGGATGCAAGGACCTTGTTGACCTTTTGTTCCAAGACATCAAAGTCGAACGGCTTGTCCATGTAGTCGTCGGCCCCAAACAATGGGGACGTTAGCTCGTTGTTCACGGGGCCGATGGCCGTCAGCATGATGATGCCCACGTCCTCGTACTCTTCGCGTGACTTCACGTACTTGCAGATCTGCCAACCGTTGAGCTCGGGCATCATCACGTCCAAGATCACCAGATTAGGGCGATTGGTGATGATGTTCTCTAGCGCCTCGGCGCCGTTGCGCGATTCGATCAGGTCGACATCCTGCTCTTCAAAAAACGTGCGCAGCAGGTTTCGAATCTCGTGGTCGTCGTCCGCGATCATGATGAGTGGACGCACGCGAGTCTGCGGGTCACCAAACGGGAGCTGTAATTCGTCTGACATCGGTCATCCTTGATACGGAGTCATTCCTCTTCGGACGCATCAACGTCGTCGGAATCGTTGTCGTCGTAGTCGCCGTCATCGTCAGAGTCGTCCGCGTCGTCTGAGCTGTCAGAGTCGTCGGAGTCCTCCTGGGGCTCGGGCTCGGGCTCGACCCACTCCTTGAAGTCCGGAATGTGCTCAAGGAACTCTTCGTAGATGCCTTTGGCGAGCTCCATTTTGTCGATCCCCTCGGGGGCCACACTGATGTCGAGCTGTGCGAGTGACATCTCAAACCCGGACTTCTTCACCGCGTCTGCGTCCATGCCGCAGAACTTCAAGGCGTCCTCGATGTCTCGCGTCGAGCGGTCAAACCGCCGCGAGACGTCACGGATATTGGGTTTTCGGTAGGTGTTGTTGTCGCCGATGCCGAGCCAGTAGGCGCAGAAAAGGTCGAAAGAGGTCAACGGGATGACCTCGCCCTCGTAGGGTTGGTTGTTGCCGCCGCCCCCGCGGTTGTTGCCTTGATTTCTGCCGCCGCCGCTGCGGCCACCGCCGCCGGAACGGCCGCGATTGTTTTGGTTGCGCGATGGGCCCCCGTTATTGGAGCTGCTGCCGCCACCTTCGCCGCCGCCACTTCCGCCACGTTTGCGTCGACGTCGTCGCCGCCGCCGATTGGGGTCGTTTTGAACGGAATTATCCTCTGTCATCTTCGCCTCGAACACAGACTCCGTGACGCATCACGCGACCACGGAACACGGGGGTTAGTCACAGCGTAGAACGCTGCGTGGATGGATTGCCTTGTTTTCATCAGTTCGGGTTGCCTTCCAAGCGCGCAAGCCCGTCGACGGGTTCGCAGTGACCAAGTGGTCTAGGTCAGCTTGTGGGCAGGGTTCCTTCACGCCGCTCGCAGCGGCATGGTTACAAGCCCGATTATACTCAAGTCAGCACATCACGCAATCCAAGACATGGTCACATCTCTTGAAGCAGTTTTTGCGCCTTCTTCCATGTGTCTTCCGAGTCAGGGATCATGGCCATGATCGTCCGACAGAGTTTGGCGGCCTCATTCGGGTCGGACTTTCTGGCGTTCGCAGCTTTGATGTAAAAACTACGCGCAGATACCAGGAGCTTGCTGCGCAGATCTTTGACCACGGCGTTGCTCGCATCCTGTTTTTCGGCGTCGCGCTGATGTTTGTACGCCGCAGCGTAATCGCCACGCTGATACGCCGCGAGCCCAAGATTTCCGCGCGCGTCCGCGAGCTTGGTCGCCAGCTCCGAGTCAAAATACCCGCGTCCACCTGCCACGGCGGAATCCGCGCGACGCGCCTGCGAAATCAACTTGTCCGCCTTCTTCCAATCTTTGGCCTCCCACGCCGACAAGGCGTCCGCATACAACTTCTTAAACGTGCGGATCTCGGTGGCCGTCTTCTTGGCGCGGTCTGCGCTCGCGCCCGACGCGTTGGCCGCTTGATCGTTGAAATAGTCCGACGCTTCGTCGAATTTGCGGGCTTTGTAGAGCCGAAAGCCTTCGGTGAAGTTGACCACACGACCCGAGCTCGATCCTGGGTTCTTGGAGTTGGGGACATCGGCGAACTGGTCGATGCTGGTGGGGCGAGGCGCCGCGGCGACCTTGGCGCGTTCGGCGGCGAGCTCAGCTTCCCTGGCGCGGTCGGTTTCGATTTGGTCGATCCGGGCCTGAAGATCGAGCGCGCCTTGATGGTCTGGAACTTGGGCCAGGATCTCTTGGATCTGGCGTCGGGCGCCCTCAAGGTCGTCGGCAGTGACTTGCTCCTGTGCCTTTGCGTAGGCTTGGTCGATCGCCAAGGTTTGAGGCCGGCGCAAGAAAGCTTGAGCGTCGTTGTAGTACGTGGTGTTTTCCGGCACTTCTGCAGCGAACTTCGCGGCCTCGTCCCACGCGCGCTTATCGAACTTTTCCTTGGCCCGGTCGAAGGCTGCTTTGGCGTTGCGCTCGCGTGTAATCCGTTCGAGCTGTGCCGTGACGTCAAGCTGCGGGTCGAGTTTTTGCGCGTCGACAAACAACGCTTCTGCAGTTTCCCAATCGTGATCGCGCACGGCCTCAACGCCTTGCAGGTAACGTTGCGACGCCAGCGCCTGAGGCGCCGGGCCATCAGGTGTGTCGCCGGTCCAGAGCAGGAATACGATCACGCCAAGCAGAATCGCGCTCATCGTGCCGGCAACGATGATGATGAGCGTGGACAGCTTCATCAGGCCACGTGTCTCGTGGACGCTCGCCATGACCGTGCCAACGCGCGAGTCCGTGGATGCGAGAAACCCACCTCCCGACATCGTTGCGGTCATCGCGGGGATCAATCGACGCTGCCGCGTGGGCTGCGCGATCTGGCCGTGCATCAGGAACTGAAACACTGACTTCCCAGCCTCGATCCGGTCGCCGTGGAACAGGTCGGCTTCTTTGATGCGGGTGCCGTTCAGCGCGGTCCCGTTGACCGAGTGTAGGTCGTAGAGCGTGAAGCTCTCGTCGGGATTCTTCACGATCTCAAAATGCTGACGACTCATCGCCACATCGGGCACCATCGCGGAGTTGGATTCCCCACGGCCAATCGTCGTGCGTATGTTGCCTACAAAAAACTCCTGCCCCGCGGCGGGCCCATCGAGGGCATGAAGTTTGACCACGGGAGCGTCGGATTCGTAAGGCGAAGACAACATCTCCGTCTTCATCGCTTCGAATTCTTCGGGCGGGTCGCCATCCACGACGGAGGGGGCCGCGGCGTTGTAGATTGGGCGCGGCAGGGCTTGAGTCGCCGCGAACGGCAGCTGCTCAGACGACAGCTCGACCACCATCTCGCTGGGCGCCGGGGCCGCCGGTACAGGTGCAGGCGCGGCAATGGGAGCCGCCGGTTGTGGGCTCGTCGCAGCTGGGGGCTTCACGGACGGCTTGGGCAACTGCGGCGCGGGTATGCTGCCTGCGGAGAGGGCCCCCGTGAGGCCCGACGCCCTTGCTTTGTCAAAGGCGGCGAACATCCCGTCGTTTTTCAGGTCTTGCTCGAACTCACCCATCGTGCCGATTTGGGTGGCTTCGTCCTCAAACTCAGCGACCGACGACTCCTCAAGGAGCATGTCGTCAGCCAGCTCCAACTCGCTGATCTCATCGAGCGGGTCCACGAAGCCGTCGTCAGACGCAGCCATCGGGTGCGCGCTGAACGCGTTCTTGGAACGCTCCCTTGGCGTTGGGGGTGGCAAGTCACCCACGCCAGTCAGCGTCTGTTGGGAGGTCCGAGCGCTAGGCACGCCCTCGATTCCATCCCGTTCATCGTCGCGCTCGGTCATAAAAAGCGCAGGGTTAAGTATAAGAAGTGCGAGTTTCCTGACACATTATCGCGCGTTCCTGTATGGCGTCAACGAAACCGCCGCTTGCGGCCAGCCGCTTGGAGTTTCATGATGGCGCGGCGAGGTATCCATGTCACGACCGGGCCTTTCTCTGAGGACAAAAATCACGGGCGCATTCCTTGTGCCCACCTTGCTTATCATCCTGATGTACGGCTCGTTGTCTTACTTTGCCAGTCGGCAGGGGCTCGAGGACGAATTGGGGCGCCGTTTGGGGTCGATCGCCCAGACTGTGGCCGCGGGCATGAACGACGGCGTGGATGCCGAGCAGCTTGAGCGCATCGACGCCGACAAAACCCGTGTCATCACGCGCTTGCGCGAGAAGTTGGTCGCGGTTCAAGCCGCGACCGGGGTCGCGCGTGTGTTTCTGTTTAAGCCCAACCTCGAGTCGGTTGCCGATACGCGAGACTCGGTCAGCTTTGGACAGACGCTGCACGCCCAACAGGCCGACCGCGTCGAGCTCGAACGCCTCGGTGCCACAGGCGGCACGACCAGCGTGCTGTTTCGAGGTGAGGACGGAGCGTTTTACAAGACCGGCTACGCACCCGTGCTGCTCGGGGCTCAGGTCGTGGCGATCGTTGGCGTCGAGGCATCGGCGAGCTATTTTGATCTGCTCAACAACGCCGCGTCGGTGCTCACTGGGTTGGGCGCGCTTTGTGTCCTGCTGGTGATTCTGGTGGGCACATGGGTGGGCGGCCGCATCACTCGGCCGGTCAACGCGTTGGTCGATGAGGCAAGGCGCCTTGGGCGCGGTGACTACGCTCAGCCCATCGCGCTCGACCATCGGGAGCAAGACGAGCTCGCGATTCTTGGGGACGCCTTCGAAGACATGCGCAAGGACATCCTTAACCGCGATCAACAGCTGCAGATGATGTTGTCTGGCATTGCGCACGAAGTTCGAAACCCGCTCGGTGGCATGAAGCTGTTCGCCGGGATGCTCGAGGAAGACTTGCGCGCCGAACAACGCGATGACCATCTGGACAAGGTCGGGCGTATTCAACGTGAGCTGTCGTATCTTGACCGCGTCGTCACCGATTTCCTCGACTTCGCGCGCAACCAGTCGGCCGACGTCGAACGATTTCGGGCGGCTGACCTGCTTTCGGAGGTCGATGACCTGCTCGGCCCAGAGTGCCGTGAATCGGGCGCAAAGCTGAATCTCGTGGTCGAGCCCGAGACCGTCGAGGTTACCGCCGACCGGCAGAAGCTGCGGCGCGCCGTGATCAACTGTGTGCGCAACGCCTACCAAGCCTGCGGCGAGGACGGGCGAATTGTGCTCGCGGTGCACGAAGTCAACGGTCAGCGTTGGGTCAGCATCGAGGACAACGGCCGTGGCATCGCCGCCGAGGAGCTCGACAACGTGCTGACCCCGTTCTTCACGACCAAAGAGAAGGGCACGGGCCTTGGTTTGTCGCTGACTCGCCGCATCGTCGAGGAGCACGGCGGCGAGCTTGAGGTGACGAGTGAGCTTGGCAAAGGGACGAAGGTCACGTTGAAGCTACCGTTTGATGACACCATCGAGGCTCCCAATCTCGTTCCAGAGGGCTGGCTCGGTTAGCCTTGCGACCCGAAGCCGCCGTGATAATGTGCGGGAGTTAGCACGGAGAGCGCAATGGCACGAATACTTGTAGTGGAAGACAACGCGACCCTTCGCGAGGGCATGATTCAGGTCATCCGACGCATGGGCCACGACCCCCTTGATGCGCCCAACGGCAAAGCCGGACTCGCCGTGTGGGAGGCCGAGAAACCCGACCTGGTCATCAGCGACCTTAAGATGGACGACATGGACGGGATGCAGCTGCTTCGGGCACTTGTCTCGCGCGACCCTGAAGTGTTGGTCATGATCGTCACCGCGTTTGGCAGCATCGAAAAGGCGGTCGACGCGATGCAGGAAGGGGCTTACGACTTCATCCCCAAGCCATTTCCCCCCGACCTCTTCCGCTCCAAGATCACCCGTGCGCTCGACGTCAAAGAGCAACGCAAGAAGACCGAACGTCTGGTCGCCGAGAACCAGATGCTTCGCGACGACGCGCGCATGCAGTTTGAGCTCGAGATGGTGGGCCAGTCGTCCCAGATGGAGGCCGTGTTTGACCGCATTCGCCGAATCGCGCCCTCCGACTCGACCGTGCACATTCACGGGGAATCAGGGACGGGCAAGGAATTGGTCGCCCGCGCGCTGCACGAACATTCCCACCGGAAGGACGGCCCCTTCGTGAAGGTCAACTGCTCGGCGTTGGCAGAGTCTCTGCTTGAGTCGGAGCTGTTTGGGCACGAGAAGGGGGCGTTTACCGGAGCGGTCAAGACCAAGCTCGGTCGGTTTGAGCTCGCAGATGGTGGGTCGATCTTTCTCGACGAGATTGGCGACATCAGTCCTGCCATTCAGCTGAAACTGCTGCGTGTGTTGCAGGAGCGCCAGGTCGAGCGTGTGGGCGGCGAAGAGACGATTCACGTCGACGTGCGTGTCATCACCGCGACCAACAAAGACCTGAAGAAAGAGGTGGCAGAAGGCCGATTCCGCGAGGACCTCTTTTACCGCCTCCACATCATCCCCATTGAGCTTCCCACGCTGCGAGAGCGCATCGAAGACGTCGGTCCGCTCGTGGAACACTTCCTCGCCAAGCTCCGCACCCGCACCCACAAGGACGTGGGCGCGATTTCGCCGCATGCGATGCATATGCTCAAAGAGTACCGGTGGCCGGGGAACGTGCGTGAGCTCGAAAACGTCATCGAGCATGCGATGGTCTTCGCGGACGGGAACACCATCGAACTGGACGACTTGCCGGCAGCCATCACCGGGCGGCGCGATGATGACGCGCTCTCGATTCCCGACGGGGATCGACCGCTGCCTGACATTCTCGAGGACCTCGAGCGCCAGCTCATCCTTAGGGCGTACCGCAAAGCCCACGGCGTAAAAACCGAAACCGCCCGACTTCTTGGCATCAAACCAAGCGCGCTCTACTACAAACTAGAAAAGTACGGCATCGATACCGACGGCCCCGGCGAAGACGCAAACGACTGATGTTTCACGCCTTGCGTGCCCGTGCGGGCACGTATAGTTTGGCCGCACCAATGGATTGCCACTGAGTTCGAGGAGAAATCGCATGCGTTTGCGTCTGGGAACCACTGTCGCCTGCGCGCTCAGCCTTTGTGCTACGAGTGCCGTCGCTCAGAATTCGTCACAGTTTCAGGCCGAACGGTTCGAGCCGATGCCTGCGCAGGGGCTCAATATCCTGAACCAAGCCACAAGCAAGACGCTCGGGCACGGGCAAGCGCATTTGGGCCTGTTTGCACACTTTGTCCAAGGGACGCTGGTCTACAACGACGGCCAACAACTCAACCTTGTGGATTCACAGCTGAAGGTCGAGCTCAGTGGTGGCGTGGGAATCCTCGGGTGGCTCGATATCGGCGTGGTGGCGCCGCTGGTCGCCTACCAAAAAGGCGACGACCTCGCCGCCGTCGGTCGGCCCGGACAGACGCTCGACACCGCAGCATTGGGCGACGTTCGGGTGGTGCCTAAGGTCCAACTTCTCGACCCAGCCCAGACCGGCGGTCTGGGTTTTGCGGTGGTACCGCTGCTCAGCCTACCCACAGGGTCCGAGCTCAACGGCGACGCTGCGTCGCGATTTGAGCCCCGCGCCGTGTTGGATTGGCACCATGACAACGGTTTTGCCCTCACCTTGAATGCGGCCTATGCGTTTCGCGACAAGCGAGCCGCGCAGAACGTGGTCATCGACGACGTCTTCCGTTACGGCGCGGCAACGCGCGTACCTGTTGGCGTCGAGGGATTGTCCGTCATCGCAACCTACTTTGGGGACATCCAGACCGAAAACGATCGCGACCCGAACAACGTGTTCCTTGAAGGAGACACCCAAACAACGTCCCCGATGGAGCTCGACGGCGGACTTCAATACGTGCGCGACGATCAGTGGGTCTTCCAGTTTGGTGGTGGCGCGGGCCTCAATTCCGACGTCGGCGCGCCGGCATTCCGAGCGTTCTTGAGCGCTGCCTACACGCCGTTGAACGCCGACCTCGACCGCGACGGTATTTTGGACGCGGACGATCAGTGCATCGACGTGGCCGAAGACCTCGACGGTTTCGAGGATATCGACGGATGCCCCGACGCCGACAACGACCTCGATGGGATCTTGGATGCGGACGACGCATGCCCCATCCAACCCGAAGACATGGACCAGTACGCCGACGATGATGGATGCCCCGACGCTGACAACGATTCCGACGGCATCCTTGACGCCAAGGATCAGTGTCCAAACGAGGCCGGCGTCCCCGAAAAAGACGGCTGCCCAATCTACGACCAAGACAATGACGGCATCCTCGACGATGCGGACACATGCCCTGATGCGGCCGAAGACATGGACGGTTTTGAAGACGCCGACGGC
>JAWKQR010000055.1:0-13077 GCA_041390025.1 bacterium | reverse complement strand
TCGCGCGACTGCAGTGATTACGCGCGAAGGTCCAGTGCCGTATTTGGACAAATTTGCGGTGACTCCCAAGGCGCAGGGCGAAGGGCTTGGAGCGAGTGTATGGAACCGCATGCGCGCCGATTACCCGGAATTGTATTGGCGTTCGCGCAGCGCGAATCCGGTTAACGCTTGGTATTTCCAGCAGTCCGAAGGGACCTTTCGCAACGACTCGTGGACGGTCTTTTGGTACGGCATCCAAGATTACGATGTCATGCGAACATGTGTGGAAGGAGCATTCGAGATGCCCGCCACGTTCGAGGAGCCCCATTGAAAAAACTCGGAATTATCGGTGCGCGGGGCTATGTCGGAGCGGAGTTAATCGCGTTGCTGGCCAAGCACTCGGGTTTCGAGCTCGCGGCCGTTTCTTCGAGGCAATTGGTCGGCGCAAAAGTGAGTGAACATTTCGCGCATCCGAGCGCTTTGGTGATCCAAGAGTTAGCGGCCGAAGATATTTCCGAAGATGTCGACGCCTGGGTATTGGCGCTTCCGAACGGACACGCAGCTCAGTGGTCCGAGGCGATCTGGCGCGTGCGTCACGACGCCATTGTGGTCGATTTGAGCGCAGATTTCAGGTTCGATGACACGTGGGATTACGGACTTACCGAGTTCAATCGAGGTGCAATCGCGTCGTCCAAACGAATCTCGAACCCGGGATGTTACGCGACGGCGGCACAATTCGCGTTGGCGCCCATTGTTGGCGATCTCGCCGCGACCCCAAGCGTCTTTGGTGTGTCGGGTTACAGCGGCGCGGGCACGACACCGTCCCCTAAAAATGATCCCGAGCAGTTGCGCGACAATCTTATGCCCTATGCGCTGGTGAATCATGTCCACGAACGTGAAGTATCGCGGCACCTGAAACACAAAATCCATTTCATGCCCCACGTCGCGTCATTTTTTCGCGGAATTTCGGTCACCATTTCGGCGGACCTGACGCGGAATTTTACGGGTGAGCAACTTCTGGACACGTACCGGTCTTTCTATGCCAACGAGCCGCTGGTCCGGGTGACTTCGGACATCCCTTGGGTTCGTGACATCGCCGGAAAACCTCACGTCGCGGTCGGCGGTTTTGCGGTTCAGGACGACCACGTGGTGGTGGTGGCGACGATCGATAATCTGCTGAAGGGTGCGGCGACACAGGCGCTCCAAAATTTGAATTTGGCGGCTGGGTTTGACGAACTTGAGGGGATCCAATGAGCTTGATTTGGGACAAAGGCGCCAGCCACGTGGACGCGCGTATTCAGGCGTTCTCGGCCGGCGACGATGTATTGCTTGACCGAAAATTAATTGGATTTGATATCCAGGCTTCGAAAGCCCACGCGCTCGGTTTGGTTTCGACGGGCATTTTGACCCAACCCGAGGCGACGCAGCTGATCGAGGCGCTGAAGCAACTTGAGCAGGCGTTGGAGCGCGGGGATTTTGTCCTCGACGACCGATTCGAAGACGGCCACTCCGCGATTGAATCGTATTTGACGGAATTGCTTGGAGACTTGGGTAAGAAAATCCACACAGGACGAAGCCGCAATGACCAAGTGCTTGTGGCGACACGCCTGTATTTAAAATCTGCGCTGAACGAGGTCGCAGGTCTCCTCGACGCGGCGGCTCGGGTCTGTTTGACGCGCGCCACGGCTTCGATGTTCGTGCCCATGCCCGGTTATACCCACCTGCAACCCGCGGTGCCATCTAGCCTAGGAATGTGGTTTGCGGCCTTCTGCGAGGCCTTCATCGACAATCGTGATTTGGCCGCCATGACCGCGCGATGGGTCGATAAAAACCCGTTGGGAACGGCGGCGGGTTACGGGGTAAACCTGAAACTCGATCGTGCGCTGACGACGCGTGAATTGGGATTTGGCGAACTTCAGATTAGCCCGATTTACGCCCAGAATTCGCGCGGGAAATTTGAAATTCAGACGCTTGATGTTTTTTGCCAAGCGCTGCTCGATGTGCGGCGAATGGCGTGGGACTTGAGCCTTTTTACCACGGCTGAGTTCGCATTCGCGAAATTGCCAAGTGGATACACGACGGGCAGTTCGATCATGCCCAATAAGCGAAACCCGGACATCATCGAATTACTGCGTGCCGCGTTCGCACCCGTCGAGGCTGCTCGGTCTGAGATCGTACACATCCTGAGCCTGCCAAGCGGTTATCACCGCGATCTGCAGGGAACCAAACCGCCGCTGATCCGCGGGGTTGAGCAGGGATTGCAGGCGCTCTCGCTGATCCCGGATCTGCTGGAGAAAGTTCAATTCGACGACGACAGAATGCTGGCGGCGATTTCGCCCGACATGTACGCGACCGATTACGCGGTCGAGCTCGCGGTCGCGCATGTTCCGTTTCGTGACGCCTACCGACAAGCAGCTGAAAAAATTGGCGAAATGACCACCGGCGATCCCGCAGCGTCATTGCGAAACCGTGTGTCGCCGGGCGGCGCTGCTGACGCGATGCTGGAGGTCTTGGAGGCGCGCTTAAACACGAGGAGCGCGTAATGGCGACGCTGCGTTACGTGCTTGAGGTGGAGGCTCCGATTTCCAAGGTGTGGAGACTGTGGTCGGGCTTCGTCGACCTATCAAAGCATTTCGATGTCATTGAAAAAGCGAGCTTGGACGGCAACGTGTTGAGCGTGCAGTACAACAGCTTGATCGGTCGCGTGGCCGATGCTCAAATTCAGATCACCGAAAGCGTCGAACAACGCGTCTTGGCGTTCAAGGGGGTAGACTCCGAAGTCGCGGGCAGTATCGCGCTCGCCCCGGCTGGACAGAACACCGTGGTCACCGTCGTGCTCTCGTACGACCCGCCGGGGGCTAGGTTGGGCGACATTGTCTCGGACCTGTTAAAGTATCCGTCCAAGCCAATTCAGGAGGGTTTGGAGAGATACCATCGCGCCATGGAGCGAACGTGAAGTTCATTGTGATTGAGGGTCTGGATGGTGCGGGAACAACCACACAGGCGCGTCGTCTGGTATCGCGTTTTGAGGAAAACGGCGATGCTAGCCTGTTGACGCGCGAACCGTCGGACGGACCCATCGGCGTCATGATTCGGCAGATGCTTTCGATGCGCATCGTCGGGCACGGCGTGGACGGCCCCGAACCCATCAACCGTGAGTCGCTCGCGCTGCTGTTCGCGGCGGATCGACTCGACCACGTGGCGTGCGAGATTCGACCGGCTCTGCGACGGGGAAGTTACGTGGTGTCGGACCGCTACTACCACTCGAGTTTCGTCTATCAGGGCGACGTCGACGGCATCGAACATTTTGACATTCATTGGGTGCGCTCACTCAACGAGCGCGCGCTTCGGCCCGATTTCACGTTTTTTATCGAGGCCGAGGTCGAACTTTGTTTGTCGCGCATCGCACAGCGGCATCAGCGCGACATCTACGAGTCGCGCGAGAAGTTGGAGCGGTTGCATCGCCGCTACGCGCAAGTCTTCGACGAGCTCGAGGCCGCCGGCGAGCGTGTCGTGCGTCTGAATGCCGACCACCCCATTGAGGCGATCCACGAACAGATCTGGAGCCATATCCACGCATGAAGGGCCAACGACGATGGCGATGGGCGGTCGGAATCGTTGTAACGGTCGGGATTGTGGTGGTCATGCTCATGGCGTATCCCGTCGCGATCGGCATCGCGGTGATGCGTTTGTCGATGATGTTTCAGGGTTACGAGCACAACTACGCCGACCTTGATGGGTATCGTCTGTCTTATTTCGAGAAAAACCCGACGGCAGATCGGACAACAATCCTGATTCATGGTCTGGCAGACCAAGCCGGCACGTGGTGGCTTACGGGCTCTGCGCTTGAGGGGCAGCACGTGATCGCCGTCGATCTGCCAGGACATGGGGATTCGGGTCCTGTGGATGGCCCCATCACGATGGAACACCTGCAACAGATGATGACGTTTTTGCTGTCTCAGACGCCGCATCACGTGACTCTGGTTGGGAATTCCTTGGGGGGTTTCGTCGCGCTGCGAATGGCGATCGATCGTCCCGACCGCATCGACCGCTTGGTGGCCATCGACGCGGGTGGCATGCAGATGTCCCTGGCAAAGGAGACATTTCTGCCCCAAACCCGCGAACAAATGGCTGACACGATGTTTCGCGTCACGGGCCCCAACATGCTTCAGCCGCCTGGGCCGCTGTTGGACGACATGCGGGCTTCGATTCTGTCGGGCCCCACGCCTAGGATTTGGGGCGCGCTTAGCGCTGCGGATCCCATCGAAGGTGAATTGGGTCGCATTCGGGCTCGCACTTTGGTGGTGTGGGGTACCGAAGACCGGCTGATTCCCATCGCACTTGGACGACGGATGGCGGCAGCGATCCCAGGCGCTGACTTCATGTCGATTCCCGGATGCGGCCACTCGCCGCAAGCGACCTGTCCAGACGAATTAGTCCCGATTCTTGCGCCGTTTCTTGCGGCCGAAGAGCACGAGCCCAAGCAACCATAGGACATCGGGCGTGCCCGTCACCGAATTGCATCCAGACTCCGTCGTGGCGGACGCGACCTGCGTGGTCTGAGGAACCTCGTCGACGGTTGGGTCTTCGGGCGCAGTATCGGGCACCGGGGGGGTGACTTCGTCGGGAACGACGGGTGATTCTTCGAAGCGAGCTCGCGAAGGCCCCAACAAACGAATCGTGGAGTAGGTGTTTGGGGTGTCAAACGCGGCCGCATTTGTCCACGTGGGACCATCGATCGCGGTTTGGTCAAAGCCATCCCCGACGGACCGCCAGCACTTCCATCCGTTTGCGGCGCGACCACAGACATCCGCGCGACCGTCGGCATCCATGTCAGCGAGCTGAATCGTCCGGTACTGCTCGGGGCGGCTCCAATCGGCGTCGTCCTCCATCGGCCCGGCGATGGCGGTTGCAGCGAACTTTTCGCCATCGAACAACCAGCACCGCAGGCCGGCGTTTGCACGGGCGCATGCGTCCGTGCGGCCGTCGCCGTCGATGTCCGCAAAACGCAGAGTCGCGAAATTGCTGGCGTCCGACCAACCGCTGGCGTCCGATATCTCGGGGCCGACGATCGGTGTGCCAAAACCGTCACCGGTCGACAGGACGCACTCAAGGCCCATAGCGTTGCGGCCGCACAGATCCGCGCGTCTGTCGTTGTCGAGATCAACGAGTCGGATGGTGCTGTAGTACTCGAATGCAGCCCAACCCTCGTCGTCCGACCACACAGGACCCAATACCGCGTCGCCAAAACCGGCACCGTTGCTCATATGGCAACGCATGCCGGCGGCCGCCCGGGCGCACACATCGGCCTTCCCGTCTGCGTTGACATCGCCGATACGCAGGGTGGAGTAGTACTCGGGCTGGCCCCATCCCTTTGCGTCGCTCCACACCGGGCCCGCAAACGGTGGGTCGAATCCCTCGCCGGTTGACAAGGCGCATTCCAGACCGGCCTGTGTTCGCATGCATGCGTCCGCGCGTCCGTCGCCGTTGACATCGGCGAGCCGAAAGGTCGAGAAGTACTTGGTGGCGTTCAAGCCGTCGGCGTCAGACCACGCGGGGCCTGCAATGGCGTCGCCAAATCCCTCCCCTGTCCAAAGCCAGCATCGAATGCCCGCATTTGCCCGCGCACACATGTCCTGACGTCCGTCTCCGTCGACATCGCCAAACCGGATCGTCGCGTAGTTCGAAATGTCGGTCCAGCCCAGGGCATTGGTCAGCGCAGGTCCAGGGACGGGCGGATCGAATCCGGTACCACTCGACATCGCGCACTCCACACCAAGTTCGGTTCGGGCACACACGTCTGCCTTGCCGTCGCCGTTGAGGTCCACCACTTGCTCGGGTTCAGCGTCGATGGGCTGATGCGCGATGGCGTCTTCGGTGGCATCGCAAGAGCTTGGCAAGGCGGGCAGATTGTTGCCCGACCCCGCAAAAACGCCCCAGTGATTCATGACCGAGCGTGGCGACCCATCGGAGGGTCGGTTGATCGTCCCTTGCCCCCGGACATACATCTGAGAGCTCCCACCGCCGTCGAGGTTGAAAGCTGTGTACGCGCCGAGCAGCTTCATCATCTTCGCGAGCTCAACGCCGTACATGCCCACGGAGGAGGAATTTCGGCCGTCGACGACCAAAAGAATGAAGGTCTTTTTGTCGCGTGTCAGGCCCATGGCCGTTCGCGGGTGTCGCTCGCGCATGTCGCCACGGTCTTTGAAACAGGTCGACGCGGTTGCCGACGTGCACGTCACGGCGTCGCCTTCGACTACCAGCTGTGGAAAACCGCTGACCAAGGCGCGGGTGCCCGCGGGAATCTTGTCGGTGACCTCGTTGGGGAACCAGCCCCGCGTCGCGCCATAGACTTCGGGGTGCTTCTTGACGAACTCCGTGTTGCTCCACTCCACCCAACCGTCTCCAAAGGCGATCCACCCGTAATTTTTGTAATACCACTCGGAGCTGTAGTCAGGTGACCGCCCTGTGTTGACCGCAGGCCAGCGTGTTGAGCTGCCCACGGCATCGCCGTATACACGGTTGGGCCCGGTCTTGAAAAAATCCCCGTTAACGGCGAGTTCAGCCCCCACGGACTGCGCCCAAGACGCCGAAGTCTTCATCCCGACATTTTTAGAAGCGTCGACGTGAACATTGGGCGCACAAAGGTCGACAAACGCGGCGTAGAACTCGTTGTTTGGGCCGGTGGTTTTCCCCTTCCACAGAGTGACGCCAGGGTACGGCTCGCTCACGGTCTTTGAGGCAATCGTCTGCGTCCAAGCGGTGGAACCCCAGCCGAGGAAAAGAAGTACGATCATCACGGCAGCGTTTCGCATCAGCACCTCCGAGTCTATGTAGGACATCGTCCCACATATCGGGGTCGGCTTCCGCTGACAGATCCTTACACCTGAGGAGCCTGACAATTGGGGCAGAAATACGTCGACCTTCCTGCCACTTTGACACGCTCAATGGGCGTCTCACAACGTGGACATGGCTGTCCAAGTTTTCCATACACCTCAAACGGGTTGTCGCCGCCTTGATTCACGTATTGCATGTCATCGCTTTGGTGCTCCGCGATGACACCCTTGAAAAAGGCGTCGAGCGCGTCGGCGAGTGCCTGCCACTGTGTTTTTGAAAGGGCCTCAGCGCGGATCGCCGGCGCAAGGCCAAGTTGAAAAAACACCTCGGAAACGGCGATATTGCCCACGCCGGCAATCACGCTCTGGTCCATCAACGCGGCCTTGAGACCACGACTGCCAACACGTTGGCAAAGGACGTCACCGGTCAGGCCAAAAGGCTCAGGCCCCATCTTGGAAATCGGTGCGTAATCTTGGAATTCACGTTTGGTAAAAACGTCGATGTGCCCCAAACGCCGAGCGTCTTGAAAACACAACCACAGCTCCCCAACTCGCCACGCCACGCGGGTAAACCGCGGGTCAGGGGCTTCATGGCGGGTGATTTTTCCGGTCATCCGAAAATGAAAAACCACCACGTCCCCGTGTTCGAAAACCACAAACAGGTACTTTCCGCGGCGGCCGGCCTCCAACGCCTTTGATCGCATGACATCGTCGAACCGGTGGCCACCCGACGAAAAAACTTGGGGATCAAGGACGACAATTTCCTCGACGCTTCGTCCGACCCACCACGACTCTAGGTTCGCGCGCGCAATTTCAACTTCGCCGAGTTCTGGCATCGGTCACTCAATCGTTGACGTCGTCGCCGTCCAAGGTACGCGTCACGCCGCGTGCCGTTCCATAAAACGCCTCGTCGCTCAACAGACCACGCACCTCCCAAAGCATGGGAAACCCGCGCTTTTGAAGTGTGCTTTCGAGGTATTTTACGCCCGGTGAGCCCCCTGTGCCGTGTTTGGTTCCGATGAGGCGTTCCACGACCCTCACGTGATGAAAACGCCACAAGAGGAGGTTCTGGTCGTGTTCAACCAAAGCCTCACACAGCGAATAAATGTGGAAATACTTCTCGGGGTTTTCGTAAATGCGTTTGAGCTCCTGCATGGTCTGTTCGCGCTCTTCGCCCTCGAGCACGCTGTCGTCCGCGGGAACATGAACTCGGAAACCCTTGCGCTGAAGCAATTCGAAAAACTGCGTCCTCAAACTCGGTGCGCTGAGCCGCGCTTCCAGTCGTGCGCGCTGTTCGTCGGTCAATTCGATGCCCTTCATCACACCGCCGCGACGAATACCTGTGACGAATTCGACCTCGCGAAACTGAATGGACTGGAAACCACTCGCGGGATTGAGCGCCCTTCGGAACGACAGAAAATCCCGAGGTGTCATGGTCTCAAGAACGTGAATTTGTTGAACCAGTAGTTTCTCGATGGTCAGAACACGTTGCACCAAGCGCGTGGCTTCGTAGACGTCGTCAAGGCTGAGGCGCTCGAGCACTGCTTCAAGTTCAAACAAAATCAACTTGAACCACAGCTCGTAGGCCTGATGAATCACAATAAAAAGTAATTCGTCGTGGGCGGGGGGTTCGGATTCAAACCCCTGAAGATTCAACAGATCATCGACGCGCAAATAAGAGTTATAACTCAACAGCTTCTGAGGCGATGTATCCCAGTTGATTTCATCCGACATGTTTGCACTCCCAAAAAAGTGACCATCGGATACCTCGCAATCGTCGCCGACTCAAGACATTCAACGCCCCAAACAATCGCAATGCATAGCAAATCGTCGTTTTTTCGGAATTGACACCAGATCCTCGGAACATTATTCACCAAGAGTACTTGGGGGTTCATTTACTGCGTCAAACCTCGAGAGTTGAAATGTCAGAGAGCAAGAAATCTGTTTTGGAATTGTTGAAAAATGTGGATGGGCTCGGTGCATCCACGGCGGGACGCGCCTTCGACGAGTTCAACGTGCGTAATCTCGATGATCTAATTGCCTTGGGTGAATCCGGAAAACTTGCCGCCATCAAAGGCGTTGGTGAGGTTCGCGCCGCGAAAATTATGGTGTCAGCCAAGGAATTGAAGGCCAACCCACCCAAGGCAAAAACAAAACCGACAAAGGCGCCAAAGGCGCCAAAATCGGGCATACAAAGTCCACAAAGCCCGCGGCCAAATCCGCAAAATCGGGTGCCAAGGCGGCCGCCGCGCCAGCCGAGAAACCGGCTGCAACCGAAGCCGTCACCACACCCGAAGCCACAGCCCCCAAGACAGAAACCGCAAAGCGCAAACCGGGTCGACCGAAAAAAACTGAGGTGGCAGCACCTGCGGACGGCGCCGCCAAAACACGCAAGAAGCCAGGACCAAAGCCAGGCTCGAAGCGAAAGACTGCCGACGCAGACGCGCCAGCGGCTGAAAAGACGCGCAAGAAGCCAGGGCCCAAACCAGGCTCGAAGCGAAAGACTGCTGACGCACAAGCGCCGGCGGCCGAGAAGACACGCAAGAAGCCAGGACCAAAACCAGGCTCGAAGCGAAAGACTGCTGACGCACAAGCGCCGGCGGCCGAGAAGACACGCAAGAAGCCGGGGCCAAAACCGGGCTCGAAGCGCAAGCCGGCGGCCGATGCTAAACCTGCAGCTGCAGCAAAACCTGCAGCGACCGCCACTCCTGCGTCCGAACAACCACGCGTTGAGCGTCCGCGTCCGCAGTCGACTTACACACCGCCGCCGCCCAAACAGAGCAGCAACCCAGTGGTGTTTTTTGGAAAACTTGTCTTCAAGATTGCCAAAAAACTACTCAGCTAAGGTGTGTGTGATCGGGAAACAAAAAAGCCGAGCGCGAGCTCGGCTTTTTTTGTGTCTTGGCGCGTACCTAGATGGACAATGCCGCCATCAACGCGTTGACCAGCATTAGGTCGTTCTCGCCCCGAGTCACCACAGTGTGTGCACCTGCCTCGCGCACTTTCGAGGCGGTGTGTTCGTCTTCGATCTCGCACACGACAACGTCCACCCGGCCTAACTCTTGTTTACCGGTGACGCTGCGACAAATCAAAATCGGGTCCGCGCCGTCGATGGAAGCATCCACCACCACGGCACGCGGCTTCATATGGCCGAGCCGGATCAGTCCATCCACTGGGTCCGAGGTGGTCACCATGTCGTATTCATCACCGAGGCTGCCCGCAATGCGGGTCATGAGCGACGTGTTGCTGTGAATGGCGAGCACGCCCTTTGTGCCACGCGCGAGCGGGTTGGGCATATTGTGTTTGTCGAGAAACGCCGAAAGCGACTGGCGCTCAATTCGGTAGTGACCGCCCGGCGTTCGAAAGGCCTCAATCTCGCCTTGTTCAATCCAGTTCTTGATGGACGTGATGTTTGCGCTGCAAAGCTTTGCGGCTTCAAACGTCGTAAAAACCGTCTTTTTGGTGATGTCTGTTGGCATGGTGAACTGCCTGGTTACAGGTTTGCACGGGTTAGGATGCGCGAAATATGTGAAAGACTCGAATTAGCGCATTATTTTCGCACTTTGCGTTCATAGACGCTCAGGTACGGCACACCGTCGACGCCAACCACGTGGACGGGAGCCTGGTTTCCATAGTCGTCCCAAAGCTCAATCTGGATGTAACCAAACGCCTTTTGGTGGTGAAACAGCGCGTATTGGCTTGCGGCCAAGCCAACCGGGCGCAGGTCCTTGCGGACGAGCCCCTCTTTTCGATACTCGGCCCACGCGCCGCCCGTCGTGTTGTGCGTAAACACGCCTGCTCGTTCGGTGGCATGTTCGTTCAACCACGGCAGGGATTGCCGGCTGGCGTAACCCCAAAACTGGCGCATCATGCCCGCATCGGCCGCGCCCCGAACCGACCCAATGAACTCGTTGTAATAGCCGGTGCCAAACGGATGAATGTGAGCGGCTTGCAGCAACGCAGGGACGGTCAACGCGAGCGCAGCCGCCGCCACGGCCGCGTGTTGGCGCATCCCATCAAACCGCAATCTTTGCGCGGACCACACGCACCCAAGACCGGCCAAAATGGCGAGGAAAGGCATCGCCGGCATCCAGTGTTTCGTGCCGCCAAACACCGGCGTGTCTGGCATGGAGATCAATGCGATGGGAAACACGATGTTGATGAAGAACAAAAGGCCGAGCTGCATGTTCGTGCTGGGTGAGTACCACGCTCGGGCCTGCCAATCGCCGATCCAGCGCTGCAACGTTTCTTTGGGGTGAAAACTCAACCACCACATCGCCGCACCTAAACCGCCGGCAACCAAAATCGTCGCAGGCACCGTCACCAAGGTCATGACCCAAGGGAACGACACCGGAAATGGCGGGTGTTGTAGATTCTGCCCGAAATAGTCCACGAAATAGTGGACATGTTTGAGGTGGAAATCGAGGTACCACTTGACGCGGGCCACGGTGTCGAACCAATGGCGTGGCCAGAGTGCGAAAAACAGCGTCGTCCCAAAAACAAGCATCGACGCAAAGACCCAAGGAAACTTCGGAAACCTCCATTTTTGTTGGTCGTCTCGGCCGATGAGCCGTGCGTTGGCGACAACCCAATGGCCACCCAAAACAAACGGCAGAAAGAACGCGTTGAGCTTCGTGGATAGGGCAAGTCCCCACAGAATCCCTGCAAACACGATCCATCGTTTGGACTCGAAACTGCGCCAATAGGCGTAGACCACCGCGAACCAAAAGAAGGTCACCGGCACATCAAAACATGCCATGTGCGCGTGAAAGAAGAATCTGGGTTGCAAAATCAACGCGGCGGCGGCGATGCCGCCTGCCCAGCGTCCGCCCAATTCACGCCCCCACACAAAGACCAACGCCACCAACGCGGACGCAGAAACGGCGCCCGGGAGTCGGAAGGCCGTACTCTCGGACATCCAGGCCAGCTTCTCAAAAAACAGCTTGTGAGTCAGGGCAAACAACGCCTTCATCAAGACTGGGTGTTCGGGATTGTACGACCAGTGCGCGTCGATGTTTGATTTCGTGAAACTCTGGGCCAGTTGACCGTTGGTCAGGTTGACCCAAAGCTGTTCGAACCAGCCGATGTATTGATTTGCCGCGTGAAAATAGAAGGTTTCGTCACGCGTAAATCCGATGTTCATCGTGGCGAGCAAGACCCCTAACGTGGTCGCGAAAACGAGGACCGCAATAAACCAGTCCAGTCGATTTGGTAGGTCGTGGCGAATCATGCCATTGAGCTACCACGAACTGCACACGCGGGACACTTGAGTTCGATTCGTGCGCAATATACCGTGTTTGCTTCAACGTCAGGAGTGGCCATGCGTCTTGTTTTTGCTTCTATTGCTCTGCTTTCGCTCGTGAGTGTGCCCGCCTTCGCGCACATTCAGCTGGATTATCCCACCGCGCGTACGTCGCAACAAAAGACGGGCCCTTGCGGGGCACCCGGAAGCGTTCGCGGAACAAACGTCACGGAGCTCCAGGCGGGTGAGGTCATCACGATCGCATGGCGCGAGACCGTCAATCACCCCGGCCACTACCGCGTTTCGTTTGATTCGGACGGTCAGGACGACTTTGGCGATCCCGCGAGCTTCACCGATTTCTATTCCAACGCCGCGGTCTTGGCCGACGACATCGGCGACAAAGATGGCGGCATGTACACGTTTGACCTGACCGTGCCCGACGTTGCCTGCGACAACTGCACGCTGCAAGTCGTTCAGGTCATGACCGACAAGGCGCCGTACGGTGATGGGAACGACCTGTATTATCAGTGTGCGGACATCGTCATCGTCAAGAACGGGATGACGCCGGATGCCGGCGAAGCGGACATGGGCACGGACCTCGGCGATTCGGACATGGGCACCGAACCCACCAACAACACGACGAACAACGCCAACAACGGCTCAAACAACACGAACCAGGCTTCAAACAACGCGACGAACAACGGCACCAACAACACCACGGGCACAACGAACACGGACGACACGAGCAGCAGCTCGGACGACGGATGTTCGTCGGTGAACGCGACAAGCGAGCCGCTGCTGGTGGTGCTTGGTTTGCTTGGATTTGGGTGGATTCGACGTCGGCGTTAGACCGCGTCGTATTTGGTTCGGCGCCGCGTCAGGTGCGCCAGCCCCGCCGTTCCCACTAAGGCACCTTCGGCCCCCGAGCTAAGCTCCGCGGCGTTGCCCTCATCGGTGTCGATGTGCATCTCCAGTTTGTATTTGGACGAAACCCGCACGAGGACGTCGCCAAAAACAAGC
>JAWKQR010000054.1:0-13961 GCA_041390025.1 bacterium | reverse complement strand
TTGGTGCGCCGCAGACCATCATGATCGCCTCGCGATTGCCCACGAGGAGTTGGAACGATTCGCGAACGGCGATCCAACATTTCGAGCGGACGAGGTGATACGGCTGTCACTCGCAGGCGCTCAACACAAGATCTCGGCTATCCAAGACAACGGGCTGTGGTGGCCAGGTAGCCAGGATGCGAGCACACACATTCTGAAGTTTGATTCACCGCGCTTTGCTAATTTGTCGGTCAATGAATTCTTCATGCGATGCTTGGCCGAGCATCTCGACTTACCCGTTGCGGCTGCGCGTCTCGATGTGACGACGTCGAAACCCTTCCTTGTCGTGGAGCGATACGATCGACGGGTCGTCGAAGGACGCGTTGAGCGATTACACCAAGAGGATTTTTGCCAAGCGTTGGCACTGAGCCACCACCATAAGTATGAGGGAACGTTCGGCCCTACGCTGACCCTAATCGCACAGACCATTCGCGAACATTCGTACCGACCCGCACGCGACATTCAATCGTTGCTGCGGTGGGTGATGTTCAACGTCTTGGCAGGCAATGCCGATGGACATGCCAAGAATCTGTCCCTTCTTCGCACCGAAGCCGGATTGCAGCTGGCACCGTTTTACGACCTCGTGTGTACGCGGGCCTACCAGAACCTCGACCGCTTGATGGCCTTCTCGATGGCGGGGTCGCGGGACGCGGATACCTATGGCGTGATGCACTGGAAGGGACTGGCGACCTCGCTTGGTGTGGCGCCCCGCGTTGTCTTGGCCGAGCTCAAACGAATGCATCGTGAGTATGAGGACGGGATAGCATTTGCCACCCAAGAAACCCGTGTTTTTGTTGACGACCCAAATGTGTTGGACCCACTGATTTCCGAGGTCGCCAAGCGTTTTCGCGCCGCTTCGAACGTTTTGAACGCGAAGGGATGGTGAGCCCCGCGGGTTGTCGGTTGGAATGGTCGTTCGCACGACGCCGGGCTTGTGTCCTGTGCCCCGCTAGCGCACAATCGAGGCATATTGAGGTACACCCATGAGTCAAGAACTCGATGACATGGATTCGGAGTCCCTTGAGGTCAATCCCCTTGGGAATTTGGAGTTGTTCCGTGGACTAAGCGCCGCTGAGATTCGTGAAATCTTGCACACCGGCGAACGACGGACGTTTGAGCCGGGTGAGGTCGTGTTCACGGAGGGGCAATCCGCGCACAGCATGTTTGTGATCGAAACGGGCGAGCTCGAGGTCAAGTCCCGTGGCGAAGCCGACGAACCGGTGGTCTTGGCGCAGCTTGGGGCGGGCAGCATCGTCGGCGAGATGGCCATCCTTGATGGCTTCAGCCTTCGATCGGCGACGGTGGCTGCCGTCAGCGACGTCAGCGCCTTTGAGCTGACTCGCGAAGCGTTCACCGCGTTGCGCGATGGCCAGAGCCATGCGGCCTACAAACTGATCCTAAACCTAGCGAGGATCCTTGGGGAAAGGCGGCGCCGCGCGGACGCGCGGGTGGCCGAAGTGTTCCAAGATCCAAGCAAACACATCGACGCATTCGAAAGCCAAGTGCACGACATGCTCGGTCGTTTGAAGAAGGTCTGAGATGACGTCACCACTCGTGGAAGTGTTGGAAGGCCAGGGCGCGCTGATCGACTTCAGCCCAGACGAGCTCGAGCGATTCGTCGCAGCGTGCAACCACCGCGTTTTTGCAGCCGGTGAAGCCCTTTGGACCATCGACCAGAAGCGCCAATCCGCGTTCTTTTTGGTCGACGGGGTCATCGAGCGTCGCATTCAAACGTCGCTGAACCAGGAGGTCGACCAGTTTGGTCTGCCCGGGGTTCCGTTGTCGCTGTCTGCGTTGATCTCGGACTGGGAGTATCACAGCGGCGCCTACACGCTGATTCGCTCAGAGGTGCTGGAGCTCACCCGTGATGCCTTTGAAGCCTTGCTGGAGGCCAAAGATCCGGTCGCTTACCGGCTGATTGACCTCATCGCGACGTACCTTGTGGATGATATGCGGCGCGCCAATGCGCGCCTTCAAGAGGTGTTCGGCCGACCCGCCGAGACACTTCGAACGCTGCGCCGTCGCATTCGCGAAGACGCCAAAGCTTAAAGGAAACACATGAAAATCGGTGTCATTGGTGCGGGCTCATGGGGCACCGCGCTCGCAAAATTGCTCGCGGACAACGGAAACGACGTCGAGATTTGGGCGTTCGAAAAGGAGCTCGTTGAGGCGATCAACGTTCGCCACGAAAACGACATCTACCTGCCCGGTTTTCGCCTGCCCGATAACCTGACCGCGACCAACGACATCCATGAGGCCGTCCGCGACAAAGAGCTCATCTTGAGCGTTCCGCCAAGCCATGTTGTGCGCCAGGTGATCTCGCAGATCGCAAACGAGATTCCTGTGGGCGTGCCGATCGTCAGCGCGTCCAAGGGCATCGAAAACGACTCGTTGATGCTCGTGTCGGACATCTTGGAAGACGTGCTTCCGATGCACTGTCATCCCTACCTGTGTTACCTGTCGGGACCAAGCTTCGCCAAAGAAGTTGCCGCCCGAAAGCCGACCGCGGTCACCGTGGCGTCTTACAACCACAAGCTCGCGACGATGGTCCAAAAGATCTTCAGCAACGACGTGTTTCGCTGCTACACCTCGTCGGACGTGCCCGGAGTTGAGATCGGCGGGGCCATCAAGAACGTCATCGCCATCGCCTCGGGGGCGATCAGCGCGATGGAGCTTGGCCACAACGCGTCAAGCGGCATGATCACACGCGGTCTGAACGAGATCACACGTGCGGCGGTTCGCTTGGGCGCCAACCCGCTGACCTTGTCGGGCTTGGCCGGCATGGGCGACCTCGTGCTGACCTGCACGGGCGGCCTTAGCCGTAACCGCACCCTCGGCTACCAGCTCGGCCAAGGGCGCAAGATCGAGGACATCCTCGCCGACATGAACATGGTCGCCGAAGGCGTTAAAACCTCGAAGTCGGTGTACCAGCTTTCGCAAAAGCTCGAAGTCGAGATGCCCATCTGCGAACAGGTCTACCACGTGATCTACGAAGGCAAAGACGTGCGCGAGGCCGTCACGGACCTGATGAAACGCGATCTCAAACGCGAGATGGCCGGCCTCTACTGACGCCTCGCCTCCGCGATGTGTGGGTGATGAAGCCGCCGTCGTAGCTTAGGTTTCTAGGCCCCACTTCGATGGCAACGCGACTTGTCATGTGAGCCCGGGTTGCCAGCGAAAAAAGGCCTCGGAGTGTCTCGCGAAATGTCGCAATCACGCCCAGTTTCTGCTATATCGGACAACTCACGTTAACACGGGTGGGCTGGCACAGAACCTGCTCTTCCTACGGGCGTGAAAGCGAACTCGACGCGCAACGCGCGCCTACAGGAGCAAACGATGTATTTTGGTTCTTCGAAGATTAAGTGGTTGTTGGCGCTGACTCTCTTGACCAGCGTGGCATGTGGTTCCGACGACAACACGCCCAACGCCGACGATGACGCCGTGCTCGACCCTGTGCTCGCCAACATCGACGAGCTTCAAGAGGGTTGGCCCGGCAACGCCATGCTCGCCAACGAAGACAAGGCCGACCAGAACTTCCCACCGAAGTTCACTGAGCTGACCGCGCTTCAATCGCCCGTCAAGAGCCAAGGCAGCCGCGGCGTGTGCTCAATCTTCGCGTCAACCGCGTACATCGAACACCTCTACATCGCCGAGGGCACCGTCACGAACCCCGACTTCTCGGAGCAATACCTCCAGTGGTCGAGCAAGTTCCTCGAAGGCGCGTTCCCCAAGACCAGCGGGTCGAACAACCAGTACAACCTGCAGGCTGTCGCCAACCACGGCACCGTGGTCGAGGCCGCTTGGCCTTACGAGACCAGCGAATGGGGCCCCTCGAACGACGAAGCATGCACCGGCGAAGAATCGAGCCGTCCAACCCGTTGTTTCACCAACGGTGAAGAGCCGCCACAGGCTGCAAAGGACGCCGAAAAATTCTTCATTCCAACCCCTCGTTGGCAGTCCGCGCGTGAGCGCAGCATCAAAGCGACCATGTTCAACAAGAAGCAGGGTGTGCCCGTGGGCCTGACCTTCTTCTACCAGTCGTGGAACCACGGTCGCTCGGAGCTTCCGGTCAACAGCAGCTACTCGCGAAAGGGCTACGTGCTCTCGCCGAACGCCAAGGACCGCGAGCTGAGCCTTGCCAAGCGCGCCGGACACGCGATCTTGTTGGTCGGTTGGGACGACACGCTTGAAGTGACCAAGATGGACGAAGCAGGCCAGCCTGTGCTCGATGCCTCGGGCAACGAAGTCAAGGAAAAGGGCTTCTTCCTGTTCAAGAACAGCTGGGGCAAGGGCCGTTTTGGCGTGGAAAACCCAGAAGGCGATGGCTACGGCTGGATCAGCTACGCGTACGTCGAAGAGTTCGGCTCGGCGGTGGTCTCGGACCTTCCTGTGGTCGCAGCCCCAAGCGAAATCTGTGGCGACGGCGCAGACAATGACCGCAACGGCGCGGCAGACTGCGACGACGCAGCGTGTGCCGATACGGCAGCTTGCCAAGGACCGGTCAGCGGTGGCGTCGAAACCATCGACCTCGACGTGTCGCGCAACAACACGATTCCAGACAACAACCCAGCGGGCTTGTCGCTTGACTTCACCATCACCGGCCCAGGCGAAATCCAGGCGTTGTCGGTCAAGGTCGACATCACGCACCCTTACCGTGGCGACCTCGAGATCCTGTTGCTTGGACCCAACGCTGAAATTGCGACCCTGCGTCGCCCAGACAGCGACTCGGGCGACGGCATTGTCGAAACCTACGTGGTCGAAGACTTCAACGGCATCCCCGCCGCCGGCGAGTGGACGCTGAACATCGTCGATACCGCGGCGTCGGACGAAGGCACCGTCAACAGCGCCTCGATCGAGTTAACCCGTTAAACCTTAGTCGAGGGCCGGTCTTCGGACCGGCCATTTTTTTGTCCATGGCTGATGAAACCAGCGAGATCGAGGCGCTTCGGCGCGAGCTGGATGCCACGCGAGACGAACTAAAGAAGTATCGGTTCTTACTCGACCTGGTCCCGTTTTACGTGTCTTACGTTGACCGCAACTTGACGTACCAGTTGCACAACTCCGGCGCGAAAGACTGGTATCCGTCTCCCGAAACACTCTTGGGGCTGCACCTTTCTGGGGTCGTGGGCCCCGAGGCGTTTGATTACATCGAGGAGCAGCTCAGCATCGCGATGGCCGGAAGGTCCGTCGAGTACGATCGGCGCATTCGTTTTGGCGACATCAGCCGTCACGTACGCGTCAATTACGAGCCCCACGTCGTCGACGGCGAGGTCGTGGGCGTGGGTACCGTCATCGAAAACATGACCGCGCGGCGCCGGTCCGAGGAGCGCCTGCGACAAGCAGCGGCCGTCTTTGATGCCAGCCGCGACGCGATCATGATTTTTGACTCGAAACACCTCGTGGTGCGCGTCAACTCTGCCTTCACCGAACTGACAGGTTACGACTCTGCCGAGGCCCACGGAGAGCGCGCGGCGAGTTTCACAGTGCCGATTCGTGGCAACTCGCTCGACCTCGCGTGGGACAATATGGTGCGCGACGGTCACTGGTCGGGGGAATTGTATTTTCGCCACAAAGATGGCTCGATCCGCCACGTTTGGGTCACGGTCAGCTGTGTGGCCGACGAGCGCAACTACATCCACAATTACGTCGCGGTCCTGACCTCGATGGAGACCAACGACACGCTGTCTCATTTGGCCCACCACGACGCGCTTACCGGCCTGCCTAATCGCCTGCTGCTCCAAGCCCGCATGGAGCACACGCTTGAACGTGCGCAGCGTCAGGCCCGACCGGCGGCCGTCATGTACATCGACCTCGACCAGTTCAAACCGGTCAACGACGCCTTCGGGCACGCCGAGGGCGATTCCGTGCTTATCGAGGTTGGAAAGCGCTTGTCCGCCATCGTGCGCGCCCAAGACACGGTCGCACGCTTGGGCGGCGATGAGTTTGTGGTCCTGCTCGACGAGTATTCGTCCGTCGACGACGTCGGTTTGGTCGCGCACCGTATCCTAGAAGCGCTCTCGCAACCGTTTAACGTGGCCACAAAGCCCATCACGGTCGGTGGCTCGATCGGCGTGGCGATCTTTCCCGAAGACGCACAAACCGCAGATGATCTCCTCAAGTGCGCCGACAAAGCCATGTACGAAGCGAAACTCGCCGGGCGTGGTACGGCGTTTCGCCACGGTACCGACCAACCGTTGATCTGATTTTTAAAAAAAAACGACCCACGATGTCGATTCGAGCGGTTGTGAAACGACATGGTTTGAACATCGGAATGGTTCCGATGACATGAGGAGACTGCCATGCACTATATGTTGATGATGTACGAAACTCCCGACGCTTTCGCGCAACGCCAAGGGCAAAATGCCGGCGAATACTGGGGCGCTTGGAGTGCCTATTCGGCGGCCATTGTAGAGGCCGGGATTTTTGTCAGCGGAAACGGCCTACCGTCGGCCGAATCGTCCACATCGCTTCGGTTCACGGAATCAGGAAAGTCGGTTCAAGATGGACCTTTTGCGGACAGCCGAGAGCAGCTTGGCGGATATTTCATCATCGACGTTCCCGACCTCGATACCGCGCTTGAATGGGCTGGTAGAAGCCCGTCATTGCCCGGCGGGGGCGTTGAAGTTCGTCCAGTTTTGTCGATGTCATGACGACAGCCAAGGTCGTTGAGCGTGTCGCCCGTGAATCCTATGGGCGACTGCTCGCGTTTCTTGTCAGCAGAACGCGTGATGTGCAGGCCGCCGAAGATGCTCTCGCCGAGGCATTTCTGGCGGCGCTGCGCGCGTGGCCAGATGAGATGCCAAGCAATCCCGAGGGGTGGCTGCTGAGTGTGGCCCGTCGAAAAATCGTCGACAACACCCGCCGCAACATCACACGAGACCACGCGGTGCAAGATCTCAAGCGCGCGGCTGAGGAGGCCCAAGACGCCCTTGATGCCCAACGAGACTTGCCCGACGACCGTCTCAAACTCATGCTCGTTTGCTCACACCCGGCGATTGGTTCCGTCAGCAGCGCATTGATGTTGCAGACGGTCTTGGGGCTCGATGCGGCCCAGATTGCATCAGCTTACCTGGTGTCACCCGCGGCCATGGCGCAGCGTCTCGTCCGAGCAAAAACAAGATTCGTGATGCGGGAATCGCCTTCGAAGTGCCGGCGCCTGAGCGCTGGCCCGAACGACGAGAAGCGCTACTTGAGGCGGTGTACGCCGCGTACGTCGTATCTTGGCAAGAGGCCCCCGCTGGCGACGTCAGGCTGCTGGATACCCGCGCCGAGGCGAGGTGGTTGGCCGAGCTGTTGGTTGGATTCTTGCCAACAGACCCCGAGGTGTTGGGGCTCTTCGCGCTGTTGAATTACATCGACGCGAGGGAGGCAGCGCGTTGGTCCGACGACGGCGAGTTTGTGCCGTTGCTTGAGCAGAATCATGCGCATTGGGATATTGAAAAAATCGCGATCGCCGAAAAGGCGCTTTTCACCGCGAGTCGCGCACGACAGTTGGGGCGGTACCAACTGGAGGCCGCGATTCAGTCGGCGCACGTGGCGCGCGTGCGCGGGGGCGCTGACTGGGCCGCGATTTTGGGTCTCTACGACGCTCTGCTCAAAATTGCGCCGACCCTGGGCGCAGCGGTCAGCCGTGCGGTGGTGCTCGCCAAGGTCGCGGGTCCAAAGGCCGGGCTTCATGCACTTGAGGAAGTGGCCGACCGAAGCTACCAACCGTATTGGGCCGCGCGCGCTGACCTGGAATTTGAGGCGGGGCTGGATGCGCACACCAGCTACGATCATGCGATGGGTATGGCGCAGGACGCCCAGATTCGTCGCTACCTTGCTAAACGTCGAGATCGGCCCAGATAGCTAGGTCAGATGGCAAACGCGCACTTGCCGTTCAAACAGGCTGTGGGCACGGTTGGGTTGTCGTCATTGCAGCAATCGGATGAATCGTCGCAGGCATTTCCGATCGGGATACAACAGATTGTCTCGCCTTGCTGATTGCCGTTGCTGAAGCACGTCGCGCGGTCGTCACAACAACCGCTCGGGTCGTTCAACGCGCGGCAACCGGTGTCGTTGGTCTCGATGCAGGCGTCCGCCTCACACTTTCCAGCGTTGCAGGTCGCGGTCGCACCGCAGGCTTGCTGTTCGATGCTCGTCGTGCTCCCCGACACGGTGCAGGTCGCCACCGAGTTGCCCTCGCATTTTGGGTAACCCGCGCAATCGCCAGTTCCAGGGTTGGTCGTCATGCCGCCCAAGCCACATACGCTCGCGCCGTTGGGGTCCAAAAAGACAGACGCGAGGATCTCGCAGCTTTGGCCTTCCAGACACAGCAGTTGCGTGTTGTCGAGCCCGCCCGAGCAGATGTCTGCGCACGCGGCGGCGCCTTGGTCGCTTGGTGCGCCACAATCGGTCGCGACCACGCCACATCGAGCTTGGCAGTCCGCCGTCGAGATCGGTGTCGCGTTGTTTTCGCCCGAGTTGTTCGGATTTGTGGTGGTCGATTTGCTGCTGTCGTCACTGCAGCCGCTCAGCAAGAGCGCCGTGACGGAAGCCAAGATAAATAGGTTTTTCATGGGCCGTTCCGTTGAATCTAGAGTTTGATGATTTGAACCGACATCGCATCCATACCGCACGCAAACGTGCCGGTCATTCGGATGTTTCGAGGCAATGACTTGTTTGGAATATCACATGTAATCTCGCCTGCAATTCCATGATGATCCGATTCGCGTACGGTCATGGTGCAGGCGTCGGTGCCGTAATAATAATCGTTTTTTTCACGCTGCGCCGACGATTCCGAGAAGAACCCATTCGCCGTATAGGTCCCGGGCCCGCGATAGTCGCGAATGTCGATCACCGCGCGACGGCCGATGTTCTCTGGATCTCCCACGGCGAAGCCGCCTCGGTAGATCTCGGCAAAAGAAACCTCAAGGTCATCGCGGGTTTGGTTGCTAAAATCCCAAAGCTCGCAGCCGAAAAACAGCACATTGTCCAAGCTCAAGACCGGCTCGAATGCATGCTCCGTCGAATCAAGTTTGGTGGTGATGCTCCCCGTAATGTCGAGTTTGACCTCGGTTTGGTCACGCTGCGGCACCAGCGCACAAGCTCGTTCACACTGCCCAACCACAGTGCAGTCGTAGCCGCACGCGCTGGGTTCGCATGTGTCGCTTCCACACGCGACGAACTCGTCGCCCTTGGTCTGAAGTTTCTTCGCGGTATCGAGTTGATCCGAGAACGAGCTCCTGTCTGCGGCGAGCTCCGTGCCCTGGCTTGAGTCGTCTCCACAGCCCATCGAAACAACTACGAGGATCCATCCAACGTAACCCAAATTTTTAAACATCTTGTTGCCTTTGCAGGTTCATGTGTGGGTGGCAACATCCGACCGCCTGTTGAGTTGGTCAATATTGAGGTTCTTACAATGTCTGACGGCTACCCTCCAACATCCGAGATCGTTGGGCGCGAACGCGCATTGGAGAAGCTTCAACACGCTTTTGAGACGTCGAATGTCATCACCGTTGTCGGCCCTCCGGGCGTGGGGAAGACGACACTTGTTTCGCACTTTGTGTCGCAAAAAAAGTTCGCGTGGGTCGGCGTTCGACCCGGTTCAATCAGCGATCTTTCCGACGCACTTGGGAAGGCGCTCGGTGGGCCAGTTGAGCTGAGCGGCGTGCTACGACCAAACGCAGATGTTGTTGTGTTTGACGCGGCGGAACACGCGCTTGAACACGTGCGAATTTGGACGGAAAAGTTGCTGGAATCCAAGACGAAGGTCCTGATCGCATCGCGCCAGCCGGTCGAATGCCTCAATGAGCACGTGTTGGATCTCGGGCCGCTTTCACCCAGGGATGCACGTGCCTTGTTTGGGCGACTCACCGAAACGGACGACGCGGACGAGGATGTGGACACGCTGATTGATTCGTTGGATGGGTTACCTCTCGCGATTGAGCTCGCCGCGGGTCGAGCGTCGATCATGACGCCCGGTCAAATGAACGTCCGTCTGGAACGCCGTTTTGACTGGCTGCGCGATCTTCGCGGGCACAAACCCTCGCTGGTCGACGTGATCGAAGCGTCTTGGAACGCATTGCCTCAGCGCGCCCGTGATGTCTTGGTAGCGTTGACGAGTTTCGCCGCAGATTTCTCGCTGACGTCTGCCGAGTGCGTGGCGCCAGACGCGGCGGGCGACGACGCCGTCGTGAACGTGCTGGAGCGTTTGGTGCGACGCAGCTTGGTCCAGCGTGTCGGAAGCTCGTTTCGGTTGTTGGACAGCATTCGCCTGTTCGCCCGCAACGCGGCGCCGGAGCTGGCTGAGCTGGCGACAAGGCGGCACGCAGATTACTTCACGATGGCGGACCTTTCCTTGCGCGACATGTTCACGCGGATGCCCCTAAGACCCGCGGAATGCATCGCGGAGCTGGTCGCGATTCGAAAACGATTTCCAAAAAATCAACGCGCGACACTGCTCTGGGGGATCGCAGCGCAGTCTGCGATGGTGCCCAGATTACGGGCGGTCTCGGAGCTGAGCGCGGCCATCGCGACCACTACCGAGGCTGATTTGCAGCTGACGTTTCGTTTTGTCCGTGGGGGATTCTACCGAGATGCCGGCCGGCTTGACGATGCCCTGAGCGACCTCGATGCCGTCGTCAACAACCCACAGGCGTGGGACGACCTGCGCGCGCGAGCCTGGGGCGAGCTGGTCAACATTCATGGCGTGCGACGCGAGCTCGACCGTGCGCAGACCGCGGCCGAGAATGCGCTCTCGATCTTTTTGGCGACTGGGGACCACGCGGCCGTTTCAAAAGTGCACCTCGTGTTTGGTCACGCCGCCTACCGTTCGGGGTTCATCGAAAAGGCCAAGCTCGAGACCGCCAAAGCCCTTGAATACGCGGAGGCACACGAGCTGCCGGTGACCGAGATCCTTGTAAACGTCGCTGGGCTTCGCCTGGCGATGGGAGATCTCGAGGGTGCCATCGCGTTGACTGACCGCTGTTTGGCCGACTTCGGCAAGGCCAATGACCGTCTGACCGGACTTTGTTTGAACAACCGAGGCGCGGCCCACCTAGCATTGGGAGACCTTGATGCCGCCGAAGCCGATTTGCGGGCGTCATTGGAGATCAACCGACGAATAGGGCGTCAACAGAGTGAGCGCATCGGTTCGACTTCCATGGCCTTGCTGTCCTTGGAGCGAAAATCGACGGCGACTGCGGTCGCCTATGCAGAGCGTGCGCGGGCAGGGGAGCCGGACGACAGCCGGTTGGGCACGGAAACGTTGAGTGTGCTGGCGTTGACCTCGATGCCGGATAAGGCCAAGGCTGCCGATTATCTACGGACGGCTCGACACGTCGCCAAAAACGACGGCGACCACCTGTTTGTAGACATGGTTGAGGCGATCGCAGATGGCAGAGATCTGCCGAAGTATGCGCCACACTACTGCCGCATGCCGGGGTTTTCGACATTGATAAAGCTTGGTCGCACAGCCCGGCCTGCGGTGACATTCTCGGCAGAAAATCAAACGCTGACGGTCAATGGTGTTGCGCACGATCTTCGAAGGCGTGGCGCCATGAAACGCACCTTGCAACGGCTCATGGAAGCGCGTTCGACGCGCAGCCACGTCGACGTTTACGATCTGTTTGATGCGGGCTGGCCTGGCGAAGATGTCTCGCCTGAACAGGCCGCCAATCGCGTGTACGCAACGCTTTCCCGTCTGCGTCAATTGGGGCTCGCCGACATCATCGTGACCGTCGACGACGGCTACACCTTGGCCACGGATATTGGCGAGACCTGAACTCAAAAAGTTGCTACCAATGGGGCTGGACCGCATCATCACTACATGAGCATTGAAGAATACAGCGAGTCCCGCGAAGTTTCTCCACGTGTTGTGATTGTGTCGGGCCTGAGTGGGTCAGGGAAATCGACCGCCGTCCGCGCGCTCGAGGACATGGGGTTCTTTTGCATCGACAACCTCCCCGTGCCGCTGTTGCCCAAGGTTTTGGAGCTCGCGAATTCGTCTAAATCAAGCCCCGCGATTCGTGACTTTGCGTTTGTGGTCGACACCCGGGAACGCGAGTTTTTAAGTCAAGCCGATGCGACGATCGAGCAGATGCGACAAGAGGGCGCGAAGGTCGAGGTCGTCTTTTTGGAAGCCGACGACGAGAAGCTCATTCAGCGTTACAGCGAGACCCGACGGCCGCATCCAATGTCGCCCACCGGCACGGTGCGCGACGGGATTTTACGCGAACGTGAGCTTTTGGCCGACTTGAAAGAACACGCGGATTTGCTCGTCGATTCGACGTCTCAAACCGTGCATTCGCTCAAGGCTTTGATCAAAGAACATTTCTCGTCGGAAAAGGCCTCGACGTTGACCGTGACGCTGTTGTCGTTCGGATTTAAACACGGCCTGCCGCCCGAGTGTGATCTCGTGTTCGACGTTCGGTTTCTGCCCAATCCCTATTTCGTGGAAGGTCTTCGCGAGAAAACCGGTCTCGACACGCCGGTGCGCGACTACGTACTCGCCGCGCCGGAAGCCGGTGGCGTGCTGCAATTGCTGCGACAGGTCGGTGACTTCATGCTTCCGCTCTACGAACGTGAAGGGAAGTCATACCTGACGGTCGGGATCGGTTGCACAGGCGGAAAACACCGTTCCGTCGCCATCAGCGAGGCCGTGGCGACACGCTGGCGAGGCCGCGGGTGGAACATTCAGGTCCGCCACCGCGATGTGGAGCGTTGAACGGGCTAGATCCCGGCCATCCACAGATAGATCCAGTTCAACAGCGGTAGCGATACCAGCCCAATCTTGAACACGAGATCCTCGCGTTCGGTCAGCTCCATCCTCACCGAGTGTCGTGTCGCCAGCGCCCACAAGCTCGTCAGGCTCCACGCGAACAGCGCGAGATAGAGCATGATGATGAGCGGCTGAAATTTGACCGCCTCCCACAGATCAAGATGGAACAGATGGACCGTGGCGCGCGTGGCCCCGCAGGTCAGGCAAGGAATGCCCAAAAATTGTTTGAAACCGCAGATGCCGGGCGTAAACGCACCGGATTCGATGACCCAGGCGCCAAGCGGCAACAACGAAAATGGCCCGAGCAGCAACGCGCCGACGGGCATGTCCCCGGGCCTTCGCGCGGTGACGTAGAGTTTCATCCGCCCAAGACGTTCGTTTTGACCATGAACACGATCACGATCATAAGAAGACCCACGATGCCATGTGTTGCCATGAAGAAGCCGCGATTTCCGGTGTCTTCGCGGTGAACTTTACGCATTTTGGCGGCGATCAATTGGTCGAGCACGATCAACACCAAAATCAGGGTCAGCTTGATGTGGAAGGTCATTCCCCATGCGCTGCCCGGCGCAAAATAAATCTTGGGTCCATTCATCACCAACAACGTCAGACCCGAACCCAACGCGAGCAGGAAACCGGGCAACACCGCCATGAAGTACGACTTGCGCTCGAATGGGACAAGCGCTTCGCGAGCCTCCTTGGAGGTCAGCGACACGTGGTGCCCAAGCAAGCGCGCCAGCGTAATCAAGCCACCCAACCAAAGAATCAAACCCACAATATGGGTCGCGGCCAACCAACTCATTTCGACTCCGTTTTCCAAACCCTGAGTAACAAACCGGCGAGCTCTTCGCCGGTCAAACGCGCCGATTCACCGGGCGTGATTCCGGTAAAGACGGCGCGCCGCAAAATACTTTGGAGCGACACGCTCCGTGGGAACTCGATGCCACCCGGCGTTCGAATGTTCGTCCACACAAGCCAATCGCCGTCGTCTACCGTGTCGCATTCCAACCGAGCGACGTCCAACACCCGTGCGAAGACGTCCGACGCATGCGCGCCATCGACCAACGCACCCACGGTGCGCCGCTCCAACGCGCCGTGCAGCCGCTCGGGCAACCATTGGCTCCAACGCCCAGTCATACGGGAAAAATCCACGTGGGTTCCG
>JAWKQR010000053.1:0-17151 GCA_041390025.1 bacterium | reverse complement strand
GCGCACCTCGACTGCCACCTGCTGCTCACGCGAAAGGCGCTCGAAGACGCCATCGGCCTTCAGCAGAGAGACGACGCGCTCACGCGGTTTGCGGTCTAGGTCGCCCGTCGCCAACGCAAAGACCTGTTGAATCAGCTCCGTGTCCGCGTCCTCTCGAAGGTAACTCTGAAGGGCGGTGTCGGAGCCTTCCAACTGCGCCGCGTTGAGCACCGCCTGGCGCAGGCCGTTGTCTTGACCGTAGTCCTTGCGCAACTTGACGCTCTTTCGAAACTCCTCGAACGCGTCCACCGACTTGCCTTGGTTCTGAAGCGCGGAGCCGAGCAAGAAGTGGAAATGAGGGTTTCCTTGGTAGTTGAGCTCTGCCGACCGCAACGCTGCGACAGCGTCGTCACCTTTTCCTTGCGCCTGAAGCTCGAGGGCCTTGGCGATCTCGGGCTGGCGCGCAAACTCGAGGCGTTCCTCGGCGAGTGACGCTTGTTTGACTGCTTCAACCTTGTCACCGACCGCGCGTCCAGCCCCCAACCCGATCCAAACCGCCATGCCGATGGCCACGATGGCCACAGCCCCGATCCCCAACAGCGCCTTCGGCGATCGCGTCCGCGCATCACGCACGAGCTCTGACGCCGTTTCACGCGCCCATTCCGCCGATGAGGCAGAGGTGGGTAGGGCGACGAGGTCTCGTGTTTCCGCGAAACCTTCGTTGAGAGTTTCAAGCGCAGCCAGCACTTCGTCGGCCGACTGAAACCGGTCCGCGGGCAGCTTGGCCATGCATTTTAAGACGAGAGCATCGATGTTCGGCGGCAGCTCGGCTCGAAGCGACGACGGAAGGGGCACCGGTTCGGTGACGTGCATCGAGAGAATATGTGCAACGCTCGCGCCCTCGAATGGAACCTGCCCAGTCAGCATCTCAAAAATGGTGACACCAAGGGCGTACACGTCGGTACGATGATCAATCTCGTCGCCAGCCGCCTGCTCTGGGCTCATGTAGTAGGGCGTCCCATAGGTCGTCCCTGCTTGGGTTAGTTTGCTCGATGCCCCGATCGGAACGCGAGCCACCCCGAAATCAGTGACCTTGACGAAGTCAGGATCACCGTCACGCTTGACCAACATCACGTTCGCGGGTTTGAGGTCGCGGTGGACAATCTTGAGATCATGGGCGCGCTGGAGCGCTGCAGCGATTTGAGAGGCGATATGGACCACACGCTCAAGGGGCAGTGGGCCTTCTTGAACAATGACATCGTCCAAGGAGCGCCCATCAAGCCACTCCATCACCAGGAACAATCCGTCGTCGTCGTAGCGTCCGAAGTCGGTTGCCGCGCACACGTTGGGGTGTTCGATGTGGGCGGCGGCCTTTGCTTCGCGTTGGAACCGCTCAACGACTTCGTCGTGTCCCAAAAGCCCGGGATGCAGCACCTTGATCGCGACGTTCTTGTCCATGAAGGTGTGGCGCGCGAGGTAAACCTGACCCATCGCGCCCTCGCCAACTTTGCGGGTGAGCCGGTAGCGATCCGAAAAAATTCGGCCAACAAGGTTGTCTTGGGGGTCGTTCATCGCGCGGAGGATAACAAGAAGGCGTCAGGACTTCACTCCCAGACCGACATGTGTGATCTCCAAGCCGGTCCAGCGCGAACAGGCTTTCGCCAAGTGGAAGACTTCGTTCTTGTCAGGACTCGCCTCAAGAAGTGGAAGTAGGTCACCGTCTTCGTTACGCAAAAGCACAGTGAATGCGTCAACTTTTACCGCGGTGTTTCCCGGTTCGACCGGGTATTTCACCATGGCATAGACGACCTCTTGAACCTCTGAAAAGGGCAGTGGCGGCCCGTCACCGACGCGTACGTGTCGTTGCGTCAGATCAATCTTGGCGAGCGTCACGGGCACCAAAGACGAACGCGGGCCAAAACGGGCGGCGATCAAAGCCACGGCCATGAGCAACACCGCGAGGGTAACCGTCGACCAGTTGTGGAAGCCACGCCAACCCTCGAAGATCAGGGTGGAAAACGCCACGACGGCCGCAGAAACCGCCCCCCATAGCCCCCAAGGCTGGATGGTTGGGTCGTCACGCTTGCCCACGATGTCTGCACCGTAAGGCCGCGCGACCAAGGCTGGCGCAAAGACCAGTTCTTCGATGGCGGGCTTAAGCCGTTTTACACCGACGGGATGGGAGAAGTTTGTGCGATCCGTGTCCGATGTAGCACCCATCGACCTGCCTCCTTGATGATCACAATGCGCTGGAATTGATCGTTGGGCAGAACCGCAAAGATTTCCTTCCTCGCCGGAGTCTCTTGCTCTTCGATGCCGGGAATGGCATCGACGAGTCGAGAGTCATCCGAAGCGAGCAACATGAACACCGGATCAAGGTCGACCACCTCACCGTTGGGTTGCGTGAGTTTCCCATCGGCGAGGACCTCGGCGAAGGTTTTGTCGGTGCCATACGTGACGAAGGCCACCGTCTCCTTCGACAGGAGTTCCTCAGCTTCGGGGTAGCGCTGTTGTTGCAGCAAAGAGAAGAGCTTGATGATGGTCTGGCGGGCTTGGAGGTAATCCGCTTCGCCCTGTCGGTCGTCTGCTCCGGGTGTTAAGTTGACGTTCGTCGTTTGCCCCGGTTTGGGGTCGGGAAGGCGATAGACGTCCGAACAACCGAACGACAAAATGACAATCAAGGGAACAAAACGTTTCAAAGCGATAACTCCGAGGCTGACGGCCCACAGATAGAAGATCAAAAGAGATTCGTCGAGCGTGACGGCGGAGGTTATTGCCTGTATCGCATCGGGTTCCGATGCAAATGCGTCCAAAGCTTCGCAAATCGTTGGTTTTGGACTATGTTTTCGAGCGTGATTCTTCGCGGGTGAATGGAATGAGCAGTTTTCGACTTGATCTGGAACTCAACGGCAACGTGCAAAGCTTCACGTTTTCGTCTCCGAGCGTCACCATTGGGAGGGACCCAGCCTCCGATGTGTTTTTGGATCACGCGACCGTATCGCGGCAACACGCCCTCATCGTTCAGAACCCTCATGGATTCACCCTCGTGGTCCTGTCACAAAACGGACTGACGGGGGTCAATGGAAACAAAGTCAACGGGTCCGTGGACCTGCAAAATGGGATGCGCCTGCAGTTTGGCCAGTTCTTGGCGAATTTCCAGACCGATTCAGGCCACGCCACCATGCCCTTTGAACCGATACGTGGCGGAGGTCCGTTGCTCACCGATCATCCGACGCAACCCAACGCACAGTTTGGTGCTGGGCCGGTGGTTGTGGGGAACGCGCCGACCGGCGTGTTGCAGAACGCTCCGACTGCGGCCATTCCCGCAATCGGTGGGGCGATGGGCGGTTTCGGCGCACCGTTGCAGCCGAGCCAGGGTGGTTTCGCGCCCGGCCCGGCGCTCAGAACTCAGCCGCACCGCAGCAGCCGCCTTTTGGCGCACAAGCCGTGACTTCGCCACCTTCGGGCATGCATCAAACCGGTGCAATCTCCAACCCGCAGACGAGCCACGGATTGTGTCGTGGGACGAGATCGCCAAACAAGCCACGACTGATGACCCGCATGAAAAGGTTGAGACGCACTTTGAGCGCATGAAGGCGGCGAGCGATAAAAACAAGCAAGGGACTCACCCTGCGATTTTGCTGCTCGTCGTTATCCTCGCCGTTGGAGGGACGTGGTGGTACGTCTCGGGCGGCGGCGGCGGTGACATTGACGCCGAAATCGATGACAAAAAGCCGAAACCCGAGATGTATTACCTCGCGGACGACTTTGACTGCCCTAAACCCGATGGATGTCTGGCGGATGCGAACGCGAAGTACAAGATCGGGATCGAGAACCTGAAAAAGAAACAGGCGGATGTCGGCAACTTGTTTCGTGGTTACATGAACTTCTGGACATGGCCGATCGCTACGTTCAAGCGTCGGGTAAGCCGCTCCCGGTAGATGTTCGACCTCGCCGAGAAACGCGAAGAAGCACTGCAAGAACGAAGTCCATCGAACAGAACTATCAGGTCCAGTATCGCGCAGTTTCCAGCGTCGTCAGTTTGAGGACATGGTCTCAGCCATCCAGGCCATGCGCGCGCGCTTCCGGCCACGCTCCCGCGTTCACCGTGACGCCGAGGCGAAAGAGATGTTCATGAAGGAGAATGCGATTCTTCCCAAAAAGAAGAAGTAGACCTTTCGACGTCGAGGTGGGTCGCCAACTCGCCTCAGACGTTGACGTCCACCTTGTCAGTGGCTATAGAACCGCTCGGTCAAGGGGCCCAAAGCCTCTCTCGTAATCTCCTGACAAGGAAAGCCGATGAATATCCACGAATATCAGGGCAAGGCGCTGTTCAGACAGTACGGCGTCAACGTACCCACGGGCATCCCCGCGTTCTCCGCAGAAGAAGCTGTCACCGCCGCGCAAGAACTCGGTGGGGACTTGTGGGTCGTCAAAGCCCAGATTCACGCTGGCGGACGAGGAAAAGCTGGGGGCGTCAAGTTGGCACGCTCGCTCGATGAAGTACGCACACTGGCTTCGGACATGTTGGGGATGACGTTGGTCACACACCAAACAGGCCCGGAAGGACAAGTCGTGCGGCGTCTGTATATCGAGAGCGGTTGCGACATTGCACGTGAGCTGTACCTGTCGATGATCGTCGACCGCGGTTCGAGTAAAGTGGTGATCATGGCATCCACCGAAGGCGGGATGGACATCGAGAAGGTCGCCGAGGAAACCCCCGAAAAGATTTTTTACGAGCAGATCGACCCCGTTACTGGCTTCCAAGACTATCAGGGCCGTAAGGTCGCATTCCGCTTGGGGTTGACAGGCAGCGCAGTCAACAAGGCTGTGCGCTTCATGCGCTCGTTGTATCAGCTGTTTTTGGACAAGGATTGTTCCATTGTCGAGATCAATCCGTTGGTTGTCACGGGCTCAGGCGACATCATCGCCTTGGACGCCAAGGTCAACTTCGACGACAACGCGCTCTTCCGTCATCCGGACATCGAGGCGATGCGCGACGAGGCCGAGGAGGACGCGTCGGAAGTCGAGGCCAAGCGCCACGATCTCAGCTACGTCAAGCTCGAGGGCAACATTGGCTGCATGGTTAACGGTGCTGGCCTCGCCATGGGCACGATGGACATCATCAAACACTTCGGCGGCCAACCGGCCAACTTCCTCGACGTGGGAGGCAGCGCCGACGCCGCACGTGTCGCCGCAGCGTTCAAGATCATCACGAGCGACCCGAACGTGAAGGGCATTTTTATCAACATCTTCGGCGGCATCATGAAGTGCGATGTTTTGGCGGAAGGTGTTGTCATTGCTGCGAAAGAGCTTGGCCTGAAGGTGCCATTGGTCGTCCGACTTGAAGGGACCAATGTCGAGAAAGGCAAGGAGATCCTAGCTGCAAGTGGCCTGCATATTCTGAATGCGGACTCGATGGCAGATGGCGCTCAAAAAATCATTTCGGCGGTCGGCTGAACCCCAGCATCCTTAAGGACACGTTATGAGTATCTTTGTTGATGAAAATACGCGTTTGATTTGCCAAGGGATCACCGGCTCTGCCGGGCAGTTTCATAGCGAACAAATGATCGCGTACGGCACCAATTTGGTGGGTGGCGTCACGCCCGGGAAAGGCGGAAGCTCGATTTTGGATCGCCCGGTGTTCAACACCGTCGGTGACGCGGTTGCCCAGACCGGAGCCAACGCGACCGTTATCTATGTTCCACCACCCTTCGCTGCGGATGCGATCCTCGAAGCGATCGACGCAGGCATCGAGCTGATCGTCGCCATCACCGAGGGAATCCCTGTCCAAGACATGATCCCCGTTAAATTGGCGCTGAAGGCAAGCAAGTCGCGCCTGATTGGCCCCAACTGCCCGGGCGTCATCAGCCCCGGAAAGTGCAAAATCGGCATCATGCCTGGACACATTCACACCCAAGGCAACGTCGGTGTCGTGTCTCGATCGGGCACGCTGACCTACGAAGCGGTCGGACAACTCTCGGCGCTTGGAATCGGGCAGTCGACGTGTGTCGGCATCGGTGGAGACCCCATCAACGGTACCAACTTCATTGACGTTTTGGCTGCGTTCCAAGAGGACGACCAAACCGAAGCGGTCATCATGATCGGCGAAATCGGCGGATCAGCTGAAGAAGAGGCTGCCGCGTGGGTCAAAGACAACTTCACCAAACCCATCGCCGGGTTCATTGCGGGCCGTACGGCGCCTCCTGGCAAGCGCATGGGGCACGCCGGCGCTATCATTTCGGGTGGAAAGGGCGCAGCGTCTGACAAGATCGCTGCGATGGAAGCCGCTGGAATCTTCGTGTGTCCCTCGCCGGCCGAGCTCGGCTCGACCCTGAAACGCGCAGCAAAGCTTTAATCAACTGTTCGAACTATAGGAGTAATCATGGAACGCACACTTAGCATCATCAAGCCCGACGCCGTCGAGCGTAATCATATTGGCGGAATCATCGACCGCTTCGAAAAGAACGGCCTTCGCCCCGTCGCGATGCGCATGGTTCACCTGAGCAAGCGCGACGCGCAGGCATTCTACGAAGTGCACAGCGAGCGCCCTTTCTACAACGACCTCGTGTCATTCATGACGCGAAGCCCCGTTGTCGTTATGGTGCTTGAAGGTGAAGACGCCGTCGCACGCAACCGCGACATCATGGGCGCGACGAACCCAGCGAATGCTGCCGAAGGCACCATTCGTAAGGACTTCGCGGTGAACATTGAGGAAAACAGCGTGCACGGTTCGGACTCCGCCGAAAACGCCGCACGTGAAATCGCGTTCTTCTTTAGCTCGACCGAAGTTTACCCCAAGGGGTAACAGCCCAAGGATCGCCCATGAGCCGCACCCATCTGGATGAAGCCATAAACGCCCTTCGTGCAGGTGAGGTGCAGGTTCCGGTCGATCTCAAGAACTTTAGCTACGACGAGCTGCGTGAGCTCGTTGTGGAGGGGCTCGGGGAAAAAGCATTCCGAGCTGGGCAGTTGTTTGAATGGCTGTACAAGCATCGGGCGGACGAATTCGACGACATGACGAATCTGTCCAAGTCGCTCCGTAATGGCTTGCGGGGCCTCGCGCGCACCTCTGCGCTGAAGCCAAAGGGCGCCTACGAAGCGGCAGACGGTACAACCAAGCTGACGTTTGAATGCGACGATGGCGCGGTGATCGAGTCGGTTTTCATTCCGTTCGACAACCACAACTCGTTGTGTATCTCGAGCCAAGTTGGCTGCGCGATGGGATGCACGTTCTGCTACACCGCCAAGATGGGGCTGTCGCGCCATCTCACGACCGGTGAGATCGTGGACCAGGTCGTCCGAGCCCGAAATTTCGCGGCCGAGCGGGGCGAAACAATCAGTAATATTGTGTTCATGGGCATGGGCGAGCCGTTGCATAACCTTGATGCGGTCGTGCGCGCGTGCGACATCTTGACGGACGCTCATGGGCTCGATTTTTCGCGCCGCCGTATCACCGTCTCCACGTCGGGCCTCGTGCCCCAGATGGAGGCGTTTATGGAGCGCGCAAACGTTCAACTCGCCGTCAGTCTCAACGCCTCAAATGACGTTCAGCGCAGCAAGATTATGCCTGTCAACGATCGTTACGACCTCGATGCGTTGATGGGATCGCTCAGGGCGTTGCCGTTGGAACGTCGCCAGCGCATCACGTTTGAGTATGTGTTGCTTAAGGATTTCAACGACAGCATCGAGGATGCCCAACGTGTCATCGAGCTGACCCGAGGCATCCCGAGCAAAATCAACATCATTCCGTTCAACCCGCATCCAGCGACACCGTTTGACACGCCCACTGAAGAAGCCATTCAGCGGTTTCAGCAGTACCTGCTCGATCGCGACGTGGCGTGTTTTCGCCGAAAGACGAGGGGGCGGGACTCGATGGCTGCGTGCGGTCAGCTTGGCGAGCCATCCAAAGGGAAGGAGCCTCGCCACTTGCGCAAGCGATTGGAAAATCTTCACAAAGAACTTGGGTAGTTGTCATGAGTTTGTTGGTTGTAGGTTCGGTTGCGTTTGACTCGGTGCAGACGCCGTTCGGCAAGGTCGACGATGTGTTGGGTGGGTCTGAGTTGTATTTTTCGACGTCCGCGAGCTACTTCACCGATGTGCAGCTCGTCGCGGTTGTCGGAGATGATTTCCCCGATGAGCCTGTTGAGTTTCTTCGCAGTCGCAATGTCGACGTAGCAGGGCTTCATCGGGCCGAGGGAAAAACGTTCCGATGGAAGGGCGAGTACGGTTTCGACCTCAACGAAGCGAAAACACTCGAGACCCATCTTAACGTGTTCAGCACGTTCCAACCCAACCTGCCGGCAAACTATCGCGACGCGAAGAATGTCTTCTTGGCCAACATTGATCCGGAGCTTCAGCTTGAGGTGCTCAACCAGGTCAAGAGCCCCGAGTTTGTCGCCATGGACACGATGAACTTCTGGATCAACGGCAAGATCGACGAACTGCGTCGCACCCTGAAGCACATCGACATGTTGGTGATCAACGAAGGCGAGGCACGGGCGCTTTCGGGTGAAGCAAACATCGTCAAGGCGGCCGCCGCAATCCGTTCGTATGGCCCCAAGCACTTGGTGGTCAAGCGCGGCGAGTACGGCGCGCTGTTGTTCAGCGACGACGACGTCTTCTTCGCCCCGGCCTATCCCCTTGAGGCGGTGTTTGATCCCACGGGAGCCGGCGATACGTTCGCTGGCGGCATGATTGGCTACTTGGCACGCTGCGGCGACCGATCGTCGTCAAACATGCGACTTGGAACCGTGTTTGGCTGCGTTATGGCGAGCTTCGTGGTGGAACAATTCAGTTTTGACGCACTTCGCGGGCTGAACGACGACAGCATCCGCCGTCGTTTTGACCAGTTTCGCTCGCTGGTCACCTTCGATCATCTCGACGCGTTGGCCGCTGAATGAAGGCGCGCATTTACACGCTTTGAAAAGCACCGGGGGCTCGGTTAGGATGCGCGGCACTGCAACGTTTTCTGGAGTTCCCATGCATTCGAGATTCCTTCTGACGTATGTTGCCGCCGCGGCCATCGCAGCGTGCGGTGACGACTCGTCGAGTTCCAATAACTCGACGAATAACCGCAACGACGACAACCAACAACGCCACGAACAGCGCCACCAACAACGGCAACACGACCGGCACCAATGGAGTGGACATCTCCGGCAAGGTTTGGGCGTCAAGTTATCAGCTTCGTTTCGACACGATGACGTTTGACCAGGCAGCCGCTGCCGGTCTGAACCAAATCTTGGCCTCAATTTCAATCAGGAACTCGACTTCCCTGTGATTGTCCTTGTCGACCTCGCCGATATTGATGTGGACGCTGGTACCGCAAAAATCCGAGCGGTTCTGAACTCAAGACCACCACCCTGGCGAGTACACATGGGATCCCGATGGTGACGACAGCTACGACGACGGCTCGATTGTCGGCCAAACAGGCGCCTTCGAAGGGTGCTTCAGTCGCTGAATTTCGTGGCGACGCTGGTCACCGAGACCGACACGCAGAAGGTCGTGATTCCCATTCAACAGCTTGAGTTCAAGGCCAGCGTGGAACTCTCAGAGGATGCCAGCACGGCTTCCATCAGTGACGGCCACGCATGCAAGGTTTCTTGACGAAAACCGATGGCGAAAACACCCAAATCACCTTGGTGCCAGGTGGACAGCCGGTCTCGATCGCCCAGCTATTTAAAGACAGCAATCTGAACTACGACTCGGCTACGGGGCAGGTCGTTGCCAAGGGGACCGGCGACAGCTGGCTGCTGACGGCTTCGTTCACAGCGGTACCGACCGGTGATTCAAGGACAATGATATGAAACTCGGTCGAGTCATTGGCACGGTGGTCGCGTCCACCCAGTACGAGGGCCTTGAAGGCGTGCGGCTCTTGGTCGTTCAGCCGTTGAACACCGCGCTGAAAAACGACGGCCCATCGCTGGTCATGGCAGATGCCGTGCAGGCCGGACCGGGCGACATCATCTACTGGGTAGGTAGTCGAGAAGCGGCGCTGGCCATGAAACCGACCTTCGTGCCCGTTGACGCGGCGATCGTCGGCCACGTCGACGCCGTGGGCTCAAGAGACGTGACGCCGAGATTCGAGGAGCGTGGATGAAGATTTGTCGTGTCCAAGAGTCCGTCGTTTCGACCATGAAACATCCAACCTATGAGGGGCTCTCGCTGTATTGCGTCGTCGAAGTGGATGAACGGGGAGAGGACACCGGCAAGGAGTTTGTCGCGGTCGATCGCGTGCAGGCAGGTCCGGGCGATGTCGTGCTCGTGATGCAAGAGGGCAACGGGGTTCGGCAATTGTTTGGCGTCCAAGATCTGCCCATTCGGTCCATCATTGTGGCCATCGTGGATCAGGTGCATGTGACATGAGTGGAGTTGATGCGCGCGAGGACATTGTTCGATACAGCTATCTCATCTACCAAAAGGGATGGGCCGCGAATCACGAAGGGAACCTAACCGTGCGGTACGCCAACGGGCGATTCCTGAGTACGCCGACGGCGTTCTCGAAGGGTGATGTTCGCGAGCGTGACCTCATTGAGGTCGACGCGGAACGAAACGTAGTCCGGGGCTTTCGACGACCGTTTTCAGAGTTCTCGTTGCACCTCGCTGCGTATGCGGCGCGCCCGGATGTCGTCGCGGTGATCCACGCGCATCCCCCCGCGGCGACGGCCATGTCGGTCATCGGTCGTGGGTTGATGCGTCCAATCATTGCCGAGTCGGTTGTGTCGCTTGGGCCCGTGGTTCCGTGCTCGGCGTTCTTTTTGCCGGGGTCGTCCGACGAATCCGCCACCGTCAGCCAGATGGCCCAGCGCTTCGACGTGTTCTTTCTTGGAAATCACGGTGTTTTGGCGCTCGGCGATTCGTTGGAACAAGCCTTCTTGAGGCTCGAGTATGCGGAGCACCTGGCCGACATTGAGGCGAGGGCGATCCGCATCGGAGAACCGCGTTACCTCACGTGGCAACAGATTCAGCCGCTTTTGGATAAACGCAAGTCTGCAGGCCTTGGACCCGAGGCTCGTGGGATGTCACGCGACGCCGCCTACGGGGAGTTCGCTGGGCAGATGTCATGATGCGTGCATGGCTCACCATGGTGTGGGTCCTTGCCCTTGGGTGCTCCGACCCAGAACCAACGCGGCAGTCCGGGTCAAGCTGCTCCCTCGATTCGGACTGTGCTGAAGGTCGCGTGTGTTTGGCGCAACGATGCGTGCTGTTGGCGGGCACAACAGACCCGGACGCCGGTGACGTGAGTGTCGATGGCGCGAGCATGGACGCGGCGGTAACCGACGCTTCCCAACCGGATATGTCGGGGATGGACCAAGACGGGGACGGAGTTGTAGACGCGGAGGATAACTGCCCGTCCATTGCCAATCCTCAGCAGCTGGACCAAGACCTCGACGGCGTTGGTGACAGCTGCGACGTTTGCCCGGGGGATTTTGACGTCTGGCAATTGGACCTCGATCGAGACGGCTTTGGCGATGCATGCGACCCCTGCCGGGCAGCGCCCGGGGCCGCCGGATGCCCGGACGCCACATCAGATCTCGACGGGGACGGCGTGCTCGACTTGGTGGACGTTTGTCCGACGGTCGCAGACCCTCGCCAAGTAGATTCCGACGGGGACGGTGTCGGCGACTTGTGTGACAATTGCAGCGTATCCAACGCGCTCCAGCGCGATCTCGACGGAGACGGGCGGGGAGACGTGTGCCAACGTCGTACCGGCTTGCCCGTCGCGAACGCCGCTTTGGACAGCGATCTGGACGGGTGGCCGGACGCGCTAGACCCCTGCCAAGCGCGCAAGCAAGATGACCTTTCTGATCCCGACGGCGATGGGGCTGGCAACGTGTGCGACCCCTGTCCGTTGGACCCGCTGAACCAGTGCGACGAGCACGGTGACCAAGACGCCGATGGTGTACCCGACAGCAATGACAACTGCCCGATGGTGTCCAACCCGTCGCAGCTCGATCGCAACGCAGACCGCGTCGGAGACTCGTGCCAGGCGTGGTGGAGCGGTGACATCGACAACGACGGCATCGGAGACTTTCGCGACAACTGCCCCTTCGTGGCCAATCCGGGGCAACTTGATGACGACGGCAACAGAGTGGGGAATGCCTGCGAGGTCACCGACTCAGACGTCGACGCTGATGGTGTCACCAATGCCGCCGACAATTGCGCGTGGAGGCAAAACCCAACCCAGCGTGACACCGACGGGGATGGGTTTGGTGACGCGTGCGACCCTTGCCCCTGGGTGGTGGGGGTGGTGTGTGATGGTGACGCGGACGGGGATGGCATCCAGGACTCAGGAGACAACTGCGTATTGGCCCCCAACCCCTCGCAGCAAGACCTCAACGGCAACGGGTTTGGAGACGCATGCGAGGCGCTCGGGAGCGGATCGGGATGGCGATGGCATCCCAGACGGCGACGATGCGTGCCCGTGGTCGTTGGATGCCGACGCTTGCGGTGTCGACGTGGATGGAGATCTCATCGTGGATTCGCGCGACAACTGCGTCACGGCTCCGAATGTCGATCAGCTCGACGCGGATGACGATGGCGTGGGAGACGCTTGCGACGCGTGTCCACTGCTCAGCGATCCATGGAACACGCCGTTGTGTGTAGGGGATCAAGATGGCGACGGCATTCCTGATGTGCGTGACAACTGCCCATCCGTACACAATCCCTTTCAATCGGACGCGGATCAGGACGGGGTTGGAAACGCGTGCGATCCCTGCTTGATCCTTGCCGACGCGCGCACGGCCCGGACGGGCGACGGGGTTGCGTGTGCCCTGGATTTCGACGGCGACGGTGTACCCGACGCCGTCGACAATTGTCCGCAGGCCGCCTGTGTTCTTCATCGTGACCCTGGGAACCTAGGCGTGGGGGACGTTTGCCGCGGCGATCGCGATGGGGATGGCATCCAAGACGTGTGGGACAACTGCCCCAACGTTCCCAATTCCGATCAGGCCGATTCGACGGGTGATGGTGTGGGCGATGCGTGTTGGTCAGATCGTGACCGCGACGGGATCGAAAATCGCCTTGATACGTGCCCGAACAAACACAACCTTCGTGGGTGTCCATGACGCTGCTCGGACCGCTCGAAGCCTTTAACTGGGGCGATTTTGGCTCGGTCGGCGAGGAGGTCAGCGATTGTCTGGTGCGCCTAACCATACCGGATGCGGACGACCGGCAACGCGCTTTGAGTGTCATTTTCGCGCGCCGCTGAAGCGCATCCAGATCTTCGTCCGCACATCCTCGCTGTGGTGCTGCATCTTGCGTGTCACCCTGACATCCCGAGCCGACTCCCTCTTCTGACGTGGACCAAACTGTATGCGGCGCGCTTTAGCATGATGCAATTGCGGCTGCCCTCCATGACGGCACTTACGGACTCTGAGTCGCGGGCCGAGGCCGCTGTGTTGGCGGCGATTGCGCGCGATCATGCCGCACTGACAGCCTTCTTAGAGGGGCCTGTCGGCCCCCCTCGAACGCTGGCCCTATGGTGCGCCCATGCCATCGGTTTTGAGGTTACCGCGGCAGCCGTTACTCAAGACGAGCGGTTGGTGCAGTGGATTTGGGAAGCACAGTCCGCAGAATTGTCCCGTGAGCGTCGAAACGAGCTCTCGCAGACGTCCGGCACGAAACTCGTGTCCCTGCATTCTCTGTTGGCGCCGGCCAGCAATGTTTTTCCGGACATGTTCGATGTGTTGCCCAGCATGCACCCAGCATCGCGTTGGGCCATGCTTGAAGCGCTGATGGGGGTGGAGTCCGGGGTTGGCGCTGACGTTGTGGCCGCGCGTATGATCGACGTCTTTCTGCCCGACAAGGTCGACACCTACGAAGCGTTGCCGTTTGAGGCGAGGTACCTCATCGCGGGTTTGTTGCGCAGAAAAACGCCTTGGTCTCAGAGTCAGTTACGCCGAAAGCTTGTGCGAGCAGGGCTCCCGGGCACCCTCGCGGCCACCAAGGATGGCCTTGCGAAATATGGGCCGGTGCAGTTCATCGTCTTGCTGCCAGAACACTACCCCTCAGCTCGGGCCGCAGCTGAGGAAGCCGATGTCTCGTTTTGGCGCGGATGCCCGTTTATCTTCTTTTCGGGCGACACATCTCAGCTGGACACACAGATTCCGGAGGATGCCGCGCAGTTCACGAGCGAGGTGATGGACACCGCGAGCAAAATCGCGTCGGTGCTGTACGCCGAGGTCGTCCACACACAAATCCCACAACTTCGAACCACGGACGAGCGCGGGACAATGGGGATGTATCGATTTTACCCCCATCTCTCCGCTGCGACCGTTTCTAGGCTTGCGCGCGGAAACCAGTGGCGGGAACACCACGCGGAGGATGTGAACTTGGTCCCAGCGAACGAACTTGCGGCGCTGGGGTGGCTCGATGCCCAGAGCTGGGACGAAGGCGGGACGCAGTCCACGTTTGCGCGACGCGAGACGCCCACGGAATCGGGCTGGGTGTCCCAACGCGCAGGTGTAACGACGCTCGGCATCGGAAACGCCCAAAGTGTTGACGAATTCATGATGTTTGAGGTCGCCGCAAGCCCAGAAACTTTGGCACGAGCACTGCTCGGGACAGAATTGAGCTTCAACAACTTGGGACACGTGGTGCGTCTGCTGACACAGAAGGGGTTTGAGATCAGCGTTAAGCTAACGCGTCGGCTAGGACTGCGCTTCGACCGCCCATAGGGCGTCGTGCAATTCGCCGCGCCAACGCAGCACGAGCGACCCCTCATGTTCTTCCAGCAGGTCCGCAAGCGCATAGTAGGCATGACGCAGGAAGCGGGCTTCAAACCTGCCGCCTTTGACGTCGCAGTAAAGACTGCCCTCACCCTCGTACGCAAGTGTGTCGAGGTCCAAGACCTCGCTGGTGCCATCCGAGAGCGCGATCGTACCCTCCACCGCGTCAACGGCGGTCACGAAGTAGCCCGTTCGTTCAACTTCGATCGGGTAGGTAAAGGGTGGGATGACCAAAACCCACGTGCCGCCTTCAGTGCGTTGAACGCTTCGCGAGAAGAGGTCGATGACGCGCGGATTCTCGAAATCGAGGCCCTCGTGTGTCCATCGGCCAAAACGATCAAGAGCGATGCGCTCGAGCCGGTGGCCAGCGCGAAGGTAGTTTTTCACCACATCGGGCAGCGTTTCGTCGATCATCAATGCTCAACTGGGATGGGGATGCCGCTCTCGAAACCAAACAGGGAACCCGTCAGCGGAAACTCGGCGTCGCGAAACGCACGATCAACCTCCACCTTGAGCGCTTCGAGGTTGTCCGAGGTGTCTTCCAGCACGAACAATAAGGTGTCTCGCGCAGGAATCCCAAACCGCGCTCCTGGTTTAAGCTCGGAGTAGAACACATCGGCAAACACCGTCGAACAAACCGCTCGCTCGTCGTCGATCGTTGACAGCTCATAAACGGGGCCGTCACCGCGCGGTGCCCATCGTGCGTCGCGCGTGCGATGAAACAGCAGGCTGCGTGCCGCAGCAACGACACGGTCGTCCGTGGCTCCCCACGCGTCCACCTGAGACCGAGTCAACACGCGAGACCCGCGATCGAGCTCAACAATGACGACCAGACAAAGGTCGCCGTGGAACGGCACCGAGAAGGGGGGGACGCCTCCCAACGCCGCCCGCGCCCCGTCGAGGAAGGCGCTTGGGACGATGCGTGGCGTCACTCGAGCGACCGTCCTGGCAAAATCCCAGCTCGATGCGATCGAGCGTCCAGGCTCCATCATGACCGCCGCAATCCCGTCGGCGTAACGACGGATGGCGACGTCGGCCTCATCGGCCGGAAGGACCTCTTGAAACGCGGCCAAATCGACGTTGACGCGGTGTGCGGTAGGGCCTTCACCGCGCACGAGGTTCACGGAATCTGCGACACGCTCCGCCGAGATTTTGTGTCGTGCGAGGGCGCCGAAGAGCAATTCGTTGTAGTTTTCGTTCATGGACACTCCTGTCACGTGCATTGGATGCACACCATGGCTCGAAGTTGTTCGATTCCTATCGCAAACGTCGCACCGCCACGAGGGGACCAACAGGCGTGTGCCATTGCGACGGCATGGGTGCACACCGCGCGTCGAGGATAAGCGGCAGGAACGGTCGCTCCGAGGTCCGCCAGATTTCGCGCGCACGCGCGGCGACCTCCATTTCGAGCTGACCGCTTTGGTCGGCCACGCCGACGATCATCGTATCGTAAGCGGGCACGCTAAAGCACCCATGGGTGAGGTCGAAGTCTGGGTCAAATTCCGGCATCAAGGTTGCGCGCGCTGGCAGCAGGCCGTCGCTGGTGCGATACGTCTTGATCCGTCCAAACGCCCCAACATCCGTATGCGGGCGGCTTTTCTGTGTTCCGACATCGTTGAACAACGCATACCTGGCAAACTCGACCAAATTTGACCGCGAAAATTCGACCTGTGTGAAGTCGGTCTCGGCAAAGGTGTGCCACTCTTTGCGCCACTCGCGCACGAAGATCGCCGACGCCCCCTCACCCCAAGGCACCCGGACCGGCGTCAGCCCGGTGAGGTCGGCAAACGTTGACGCGGTGGCATCCAGCACGAGCCGCGGCAGGCGCTCTCCGTAATACGACGGCGCCTCGTGGCGGCGATCCGAAACGGTGGGCACCGGCCGCTCCTGACCGAACTCGTAGGTCGACTGAAGTCGGTCGATCGCAAGCCGCACACCAAGCATCGTCGCGAGCAACTGCTGACGCAGGGCCGGTGCATCCACAGGGTCAAAGGATAGAGCGAACGCCATTCCGGCTCGCGCGACGACCACCTCGGCGCCAAGGCGTTTTGCGCCGAGCGACCACGTCGCGGCGGCGCCCTCAAGCCACTCACGCATCGAGGATCCGTTCGTACGTTTCTTCGCGCCAGTGGACGAACGAGTCTTCGTAGCCGTCATAGAGATGTGTTTCGATCTTTGCTAGGTGCCCGTCTTCGATGTTGAAAACATTGAACGAGCCGGAAAACTGCGGATCGGCGGGAGAGCTGTAAGATGTTGACCCTGCCTCACAAATCCACAGCGTTCCCTTCCCGCGCAGGTGAGGCAGTTGCGCGGTTGACACATGGTGGTTGTGCCCATGTATGGCCAAATCCACTTGGGCGTCACGCAGCATCCGCAACACGTCCGCCGCGTTAACCAAGTGACGGGTCTCTTGGATTTTGACAAACGGCGTGGCTTGTAGGGG
>JAWKQR010000052.1:0-22158 GCA_041390025.1 bacterium | reverse complement strand
TGCGGGTAGGTTTGTGCAGGGGGCGTCGAGGACGAGGTTTCAGTCATGTCTGACTCCGGTTTAGTTGCTTCGACACACGTCAGGCGCAACAAGTGGGGTAAATCGCCTGGTCCTTGGGTGGACCACTCCGCCGATTTTTGGGGCAAGAAACGAAAATGCCCCTCAAATGAGGGGCCGACAGGTTCCGTTTTGTTGCCCCTAACGGGCCACATCGTTTGACCACCTTGCCCGGATTGGCAGGTTGGCGAGGCTGTCGGCCTACTCGTGATGACCGAGGGAAGTTAGGGCCAGCTAATCGCTAGGCAAGTGCCGTTTGCGTTTTTTTTTCTTCTGCGCCTTGATCGGTCTGGCCCGCAATGTTATTCCACGCGTCGCTCATGGGCGCATAGCTCAGTGGGAGAGCACATCCCTCACACGGATGGGGTCGTAGGTTCAATCCCTACTGCGCCCACTCAACAAAAAGCGGACCTCTTTCGAGGTCCGCTTTTTTGGTTTTGTGGCATTAGTCGGTAGGTTGACGTCCGCGACGGCGACACCGTTCCGAGCAGTATTTGACGTGTTCCCAGTTCTTGGCCCAGGACTTTCGCCAGGTCATCGGTAGCCCACAAACAGTGCATGGCTTGCTGGGAAGCGACGATTTATTGCCCTTGAATTGTTTTTCCTTGTCTCCCATTTCTGACTCCGTTCGAACGGACTCATCGGGCCGGCAATCTCCCGACTGCCGGATTCGGCGAAGCCGAACCTTTGTGCGCCGCATCCTGTGGGCCGGCAATCTCCAGATTGCCGGATTCGGCGAAGCCGAACCTTTGTGCGCCGCGTCCAGTGGGCCGGCAATCTCCAGATTGCCGGATTCGGCGAAGCCGAACGCTCCCACCAACATCCAACGGTAACCTCATGGGCCGGCAATCTCCAGATTGCCGGATTCGGCGAAGCCGAACATAAATCACGTGCATTGCGGCGTCGCACATCCGTCCCAAACGATGCATCTCAACGCGGTACGGTGCACTCACCAAAGGCGACACATGGCACGAGACATTTTGCGGATTCTGGTGGGGTTAGGATTCATTGGCATCGGGATTGTGCACTTCGTTGCACCGGAACCGTTCCTGACCATCATGCCGGCAGCGCTGCCGTGGCATCTCGCGCTGGTGTACATCTCGGGCGCTGCCGAGATCTTGGGTGGCATCGGGCTGATGATCCCCAAAACCCGGCGTGCTGCGACGTGGGGCCTGCTGTTGCTTTTGCTCGCTGTTTTCCCCGCAAACATCAACATGGCCGTCAACGAGATCTACCTCGACGGGATGCCTCGCGAACCATGGCTGTTGTGGGCTCGCCTGCCCTTCCAGTTCGTCGGCGCAGCGGTGGTGTACTGGGTTGGGCTGGCTAAATCGTAGGTTCATCGCTCGGTGACGGCGCGCGTGGCCACTGGTAGACTCCCCCGCGAACACTGATCGAGAGTGAACCATGACCGCATCCAACGACCTGATTTTGTGGGAGACCCGTGATCAGGTGACCACCTTGACCATGAACAACCCGCGCAAGCTCAACGGGTGGACCATGGACATGCTCGTCGCCCTGCGTGAAGCCCTGAAAAAGGCCGCCGATGACGCGGACACGCGTGCGCTGATCCTGACCGGTGCCGACCCGTATTACTGCGCGGGCGTCAACCTGAGCGCGGTCATCTCGCCAGGGCATCCGGCAAAACTCCACGCGTTTATCGCCGAGCAAAACGAAAGCCTTTTCGAAATGTTCCTCAGCTTCCCAAAACCAATCCTGATCGCCGTCAACGGGCCGGCCATCGGGGCAAGCGTGACCTCGGCGACGTTGTGTGATGCCATCGTCGCGAGCGAAAAAGCCACATTTTCGACCCCGTTTGCCAAGCTCGGCGTGACGCCGGAAGGCTGTTCGAGCGAGCTGTTCCCCAAACTGATCGGCGAAAAAAACACGAAGCGCATGCTCGGTGAGGAGGGCTGGCAACCTACCGGTGTCGAAGCTGCAGAGATTGGCCTCGTCGATCATGTTTTCCGTCACGAGGTCCTGATGGACGAGGCCCATGCGTTGGCGAAATCGTGGATCGAAGACGACCGCAAGCGCACATTCAAAGCGGGCATGAGCGCCGACGAGCTTCGCAAGGTCAACGCGCGCGAATCCCAAGATTTGGCCTACGCGTTCCTCGCCCCAAAATTCCTGCAAGGCCAGTACGACTTCCTCAAAAGCAAAGGCAAGACGGGCCCCGCCATGGTGTTCAAAAGTCTTTTGCTGACTCGGCCGCTCTGGTCACGGTTGTTGCCGTAATGCGTGGGGTTTCGCTGTTCTTTTGCCTGCTTTTGGTCGGCATGACGTGGCTTCCAAGCACCGCACATGCAGACGAGCCGCTGAACGCCAATGTGACCCTGTGCCTGCAACCGTTGGGGGACTTCAACAAAACCATGCTTAAGGCGTCGGCAAAGGGCGTCGAGCAGCTCTACGGATTCCGCGTTGAAATCCTCCCGGCCCTCGCCATGCCCAAGAGCGCCTGGTACTCGCCGCGCAAGCGCTACCGCGCCGAAGTCCTGCTCGATTTTTTGCGCGACGACGTCTTGCCTCGGACCCGATGCAAATTCATCGTGGGGTTCACGTCCCACGACATTTCGACCACCAAGGATGACCACAAAGATTGGGGAATTCTTGGTTTGGGCGAGGTGGGCGGCGTTGCGGCCGTCGTGAGTTCGTTTCGCACCCACAAACGCCTCAAAAAACCACACACAGCCATCCGGCGAGTCGTCAAAGTCGTCAATCACGAGATCGGCCACGTCATGGGTTTGCCGCACGTCAAAGGCGAAGGCTGCCTGATGAACGATGCCGAGGGGACGGTCGATACCGTGGATTTGGAGAATGGTCTATTGTGCCAGCCCACGATCGATTTCATTGAACAACATCGTGGATATCGCATCCCAAAACTCGAAACATTCGACTGGAAAACCATTGAGCCCTAAAACCCAAATGTCATTCTCGGCCGGTGCGAAGCTGGCCTTGTCAGTGATGGTCAGCGTCGGGCTAGTCGCGTGCGCATCAACACCGACAAACACAGATTCGACGTCCTCTTCGATTGAGACCGAGCAAAACGAAATGCCCAGCGCCCCATGGAACATCAGCTTCGGTGACGGCAGCGGAAACCAATTCCGGTTCTGGCAAATGAAGGCCGACGAACCCCCGCAGTTTGAGTACACACCGGTCACGGCCGAAGAAAGCTCGTCGGGAACCTACAGCGGTGGCAGCGCCAAGTTCGGTGAGCTATCGGCAGCCGACGTCAAGCAAATCTGGTCCAAGATCGAAGCCATGAGCGCCGACGAAGCCCTGCACGCGGACACGCGAATGATGGGAACCGGCCAGTTTGTGGTCACTGCGGGCCAAAAATCGACGACGTTCATCGTCAAGTCAGGGGCCGAGCTCAACGAATTCAGAAGCTTCATCAACCAATTCGCCGGGGAATAGCGCGCCTACGCCGACGCAGCCCAGCGAATCCAAGGATCAAAAGCCACGACACCTCACCCGCGCCCGTCGAGCACGAGCTCGGTTTGGCCGGCGGTGCCGTCGCAGGCTTCTCTGGAGCCGCGACCGCAACCTCCTCAAGCACCTTGGGCGACACATAGATCTCGGGAATCGGCGCGGCCACAACGGCCGCCAATTCGACCGAAGGCATAACGTTGGCGAACGCCTCCAAGGGCTGAATATCGATGACCACAGGGCGCAGAGTCTGGTCTGGACAATTCAAGTCCACCGCGTCCATGTCGTAGGTGAAATAACGCACCTTAAAGTCGTCGATCTCGCCACCCAACGCGCCGGGTTTGTCGTCGCTGCCACCGCCCACAAGCGGGTTTGCCGGCGATAGGGTCGCATTGTCGTCAAGCTTGCCTGCCGGCGACTGGTGGCGCATCCGCGTCACGACCGGGCCCGTTTCGCTGCGCCCGGCGAACTCGACCCAAAATGCCTTTTTGCTCTGCTCGGTCGTCTTGTTCACCACGGACTGGTGGATCGGCGCGACATCCGTGACCTCGGGCACAAGCGCGATGTTGGTTGGAAACAACGCATTCCAGAAGTTCGACACTTCGATGCGGCGCTCGGCCACGACCACGAGCTGCAAATTCTGGGTTTTGGTCTGGTTCGCCTGGCCGATTCGCGTGGGAAGCTCCAACAGTTCGGCATCGTAGCGAACCGCCGGAACCGCGCCCGCCGTCAGGTCGACGGCCACGAATTTCGCACCGAGTTTGACCTCGGCGTCAATCGCAGCGAGCTGTGGCGCACTAAGCTCCGGGTACTTCTTTTTGAGCGCGTCAGCGGTCAACAACTTCGTCGATGACGTCGCCTGGCTCGGGGGAACTTTTGGCGGATCCACCGACATGAAGTACTCGAGCTTGTGGCAATTGGTCACGCGGACAACGCGGTCGAATCGTGGCGCCGTGGCATCGAACATCTGGTCGAAGTCAGGCGTCGAAACCGAGGTGGTCTCGACGTTCGACATGTCTTTGTAGACAGGCACTATCCACGCGGTCGCGCCCGGATTTTTGGTTCGGGCGGCGATCGTGTTGTGATTCCCGTCGCGCACCATGACCACCTGCGTGAAGCCTTCCTCGGGTGCGGGCCCCACAAACATCCCGACCGACGCCTGCGCAGCCATCGGCAGACTGACGAGCAAAAAACACAGCGTTCGTTTCATCGCAACCTCGTGCAATTCGTGCGCAAAATTTCACGCAACGCCCGATGGATTGGTGATATTTGCTGTATTCGCGTAGTGTACACATAGCGAACACGAACACATTCAACAATCGAGAGTGACCATGTCACGTCTGGGCATAGTTCTGGCCATCTTTGTCACGTTGGGCTTGGGCTGCAGCGACGATACGACGTCGAGCAGCAACAACACACCGAACACCAACAACAACAATACAACGAACACCAACAACACGAACAACACGGTCTCGCCGTGTTCCGACGCCGACGGCGATGGGGCGTTGGCCGGCGAAAACTGCGCCCAAGCGACCGATTGCGATGACAACGACAAGGACCGCCACCCGGGCGCGACCGAAGTCTGTGGCGATCGCAAAGACCACAATTGTGATGGTGTGGTGGACGACGGATGTCCCTGCATCGCGGGCTCGACGCGACTGTGTTCCTCGACAATCGACCCCACGACCTCGACCGACAACACGCCCTGCCGGCCCGGTCTTCAGGCGTGTGAAAACGGCGCATGGGGAACCGAATGCGTCGGCGAGGAAGGCCCCCAGACCGAAGCCTGTGACGGCATCGACAACGACTGTGACGGTCAGGTCGACGAAGGCCTGCTAAACGCCATCGGACAGTGCCTCGAAGACTTCCCAAATGTGCCCGACGAAGACTGCGGCCCAACCGGCGAAGGCAACGGACTCGATGACAACGGCGACGGACAGGTCGACGAGACCTGCAGCTGCGTCGTGCCCGACTACGACCCCGACCTGCCCCGCAAAAATCAGCCCTGCTACAGCGGTCCTCCGGCGTCGCTTGGCGTGGGTGTGTGCAAAGGCGGAACACGCAGCTGCACCGCGATGGGCACCTGGGAAGCATGCGTGGGCGACGTCAAACCCGGCGCTGAGATCTGCAACGACCAGCTCGACAACGACTGCGATGGACTCGTCGACGAAGGCTGCGAAGTCTGCACGCCATCGACCGAAATCTGCGACGGCATCGACAACAACTGCGACGGCGTGATCGACGAAGGCGTGCGCAACGCATGTGGCGGCTGTGGCCCCGTGGCCGACAACGAGACTTGCGGCGACGGCATCGACAACGACTGCAACGGCCGCGTCGACGAGGGCTGCGGCTGCACGGCCGCCAACCTCGCCTGTTACGGCGGGGCCCCTGAGTACGCGGGTGTGGGCATCTGTGCACGTGGTTCGATGGCGTGCGCCGGCGAATACTACGGCGCCTGCACCGGATTTACGCTGCCTCAGCTCGAACAATGCGGCCCAACCGGCCTCGGTGATGGGCTCGACAACGACTGCGACGGACAGGTCGACGAAGACTGCGGTTGCAAAAACGGCGCGACACGCCTTTGTGGCGACGGCGCCGGGACGTGTGAATACGGCACACAAACCTGTGTCGACCACCAGTGGGGCCCGTGCACGGGCGGTGTCGGACCGACCACCGAGGTCTGCGATGGACTCGACAACGACTGCGACGGACTCAGCGACGAAGGTGGCCTGCTGAACGCCTGCGGGACCTGTGGCCAGACCTGCTACTACACCACATTCGACCCCACCAACCCCGGCTTCGACAACATCCTGGACGGCGGCGAGGTCATCGACGCCACCAATCCCGACAACCCCACGGGGCGCACCGGTGTGACGCTCAGCAAGACCACGGCGTTGCTTCCCTACCTTTGGGTCGCAAACTCGGGGCTCAACACCGTTTCCAAATTCAACAGCACGACCGAGACCGAAGACGGCCGCTACTGGGTCGGCACAAACCCGAGCCGCACGGCGATCGACCTCAACGGCAACGCGTGGGTCGGCGGCCGAAACGACGGGCGCCTGACGCAGATCATCTCGGACGCCTCCTCGTGCCCCGACCGCAACAACAACGGCACCATCGAAACGTCGACCGGCACAAACATCGTTAACTCCCAGGCGGACCCGTTCGCCGACGAATGTGTCGTGTACAGCGAAGTCCTGAACCCGCACCAGCCAAGCATTCGCGGCGTCGCCGTGGACCCCGCCGGCAAGATTTGGGTCGGTTTCTCGGTCGATGGCGCCGGCAACGGTGGTGTCCAATCCATCGACCCGAACAACAACTACGCCAAGAGCGTACGTTACCCGATCACCAACGTTCCCGAGTTTCAGCCCGACGCGAACGGCAACCTCGTGGCGACCGGCGGCACTCGCAGTGACGACCAAGTCTATGGCATCGCCATCGACGCCAACGGCTACCTGTACGCCGCGGTATGGTCGTGGGCAGGCATCGCCCGCTTCAACACCAACACGCTGCAGTGGGACGCCTTCTACACCAACCTGAGCTGCGGCCCGTACGGCATCGCCGTAGACGGCAACAACCGCGCATGGGTCGGCTGCTGGAACGGCGATGGTGGCATCGCGATGGTCGACTCGACCAACAACAAAGCCTACAGCTTCCGCGTCCCAACGTCGGTCGGTGGCGCACCTGCCAACGGCACCACGGCTGCGATTGGAACGGCTGCATCCCACCAAAAGTGGTTCTCGTCAGCGATCACAATTCAGCCCGAAACCGGCAACGCGTTTGTCACGTTCACCAATGGTTTTGTGGGCAAACTCGAATTCGACGAAACGACACCCGCCATGTCGCAATACACCTTCATCAGCGGCGTGCGTGACCCCGCCAACACCGCCAACCGCATGGCCAACACAGGGTCGGGCGACATGCGCGGCCTTGGCTTCGACTCCAACGGATTCCTGTGGCATCTGGGCATGCCGACCGCCAACATCCTCAAGTTCGACGTGTTGACCAACACCTACCTCAAGATGGAATCCGTGGGCGGCGGCGGCCACTACACGTACTCGGACTTCACCGGATCGGCTGCCTTCAACTTCACCGCACCACGTGGGTTCTGGCGCATGACCTTCGACACCGGGTTCGAGGGCTCGTTGGTGGACGGCGTCTACATGGAAGCCTACGTCCCTGCTGGGACGACGCTCGGCGTGCGTGCGCGCATGCTCGACAACGCCGGCGCACCCAATGGCGACTGGACTCCCGCCCCGGTCAACGGCGTGGCGCAATACCTGTTTTACCCGCCGGGCGCGGCCAATTTCCAGGCCCCATGGCCAACGCCGATGCAAGGTGGCCAGAAGTTCGAGGTCGAAGTCATCATGACCACCACCGACCGAAACGTCCGCCCCATCCTTCACGATTTCCGACTGGATTGGCAGCGCCCTTAAGGCTTGTACGCCGCGTAAAAGCGGTCGACCGCCTCGGCCAAAAACGTGTCCCAATCCAAGGGATGACCCGCCTCGCCCGACAGTTCAATCTGATGCAAAAGCGCCGTGAATACCGGCCCCACCAGCATCAATGCGGCCAGGCGAGGATCCCCTGTTGATAATTCTCCTCGCCGCTGCAACGCCGCGATACGAGACGTGAACGCCGCCAGCGTCGGGTCGAGCAGCTCCTCAAGGTACGCCGGACCCAAGCGATCGTCGTTCAGCCCCGCGTGCAGCCCAAACGCGTGCAGATTACCCACGCCAAACTCGCGCCATCCCCGCACCATGTACGACAGCGCCGCGTGCAGCCCGTCCCGGGTGCCGAGCTCAAAAAATCCCGAGCGAATGTGTTCCCAATGCGGCTCTCCCACGTCGTGCAAGGACTCGAACAGCGCCAAAATCGTGCCCTCGCGCGAATCAAAATAATGCCGCAGCGTCGCCGGCGACACCGCCGCGGCGTCCGCCATGGCGCGAAAGCTCGCGTGGGCGCCCTCGCGCGTGAACACAAACGGGATCAGCGCGTCGATGATCTTGCGCCGTTTCTCGTCGTAGTCCGCGTTTTTTGTGCCGGTGCTTCGGGCCAATGCGAATTCTCCAGAAAAAAAAGTGAACGTTCGGCGAACCCTTTTCGCGTTGTGCGCATATATCGTATACCACTTGGTATATAAAAATGCGAAACGCACTCTTCATCATTGTTTTCGGCACCTCGTTGGCAGCGCCACTCTCGGCGACGGCCCTTGAGCCACTTTCGGTCTACCTCGACGGCGCCAAACAGGCCTCCCACGAGATCCGCGCCTCAGACGCCGACCTTCGAGCCTTCCAGGATCAGCAATCCGCGGCCACGTGGGCCTTCGCGCCGACCCTCAGTGTCGAAGCAGGGTACACACGCAACCAAGAGGAGGTTGCGATATCGTTGCCCAACGGAACAGATGCGACGATCACCAAAAAGAATCAGCTCGACCTGACCGCCACCCTTCGCTTGCCGCTGTTTTAGCCGCAGCGTTGGACCGCCCGGGAAACCGCAGCAAAAGGCGTCGACGCCGCCAAGGCCGACGCGTCCGTCACCCGGTACGATGTCCTGCTGCGCACCGTGCGCGCCTACGAGGATTTGCGATCATCGATCGCCATCAAAGAATCGACCACCCGCGCCCTCGACGTCGCCAAACGCGCCCTTGAAGACGAAAAAGCACGGGTGCGCGCCAACACAACAACGGCCCTTGAGGTCAAACGTGCCGAGGCATCCGTCGCGCAGCGCGAACAATTGCTCGCCGACGCCGAATTCAACATCGCGCAGGCACGACGCGCCCTTGAGCGACTCAGCGGCGTGGCCGTCAACGACCTTTCCTTGTCGGAAAATGCCGGTCGTCCCGACCCCGGTGCCGTCGAGGCGTGGACCGCTCTTGCGCTTTCAGCCCCCGAATATCAAGCGGCGAAACGACGCCAAGAGGTCGCGTTTGCGACAGCGTCGCAGGCCAAAGCCGCCGCGTTTTTGCCCGAAATCGCAGCATTTGCCACGGAACGCGTGACCAACGCCTCGGGCTTTGGCCCAAGCGACCAATGGAGTGTCGGCGTCACGCTCAACTGGAGCCTGGATTTGGCCACGTGGCGCAGCAAAGACCAAGCGGTCTCGGCGGCAGAAGCACAGCAGATTCGCACCGAGTACAACGCCGTGCTGGTGCGTGACGGCATCGCGGACGCGTTTGACGCGTACAAGTCCGCGCTCGTCAGCGCAGACGCCGCAAAAGTCGAAGAAGACGCCAGCCTCGAAGCCAGCCGAATCGCACAAAAGCGTTACAGCCGCTGGCGCATCCACGCAGACCGACGTCCTAGACGCCGAACGCGACGCGTTGGCCGCGCAAGTCGGCCGCATCCAAGCCGAATCAAACGCACGTTACGCGTGGGCAGAATTGCGCTTCCGCACCGGACAAGACCTGGAGGCCAAATGAGCACCTGGAAACCCAAACGCATGCCGTTTGGACGGCGCGCAAAGACCATGGCCGCCTCGGGCGTCAAGATGATGCTGCACGACCGGCTGAAGATGTTGGGCACCCTTTTTGGGGTCGTGTTCGCGGTCCTTTTGACGGTGCAGCAGCTCGGGACGATGTTCGGTCTGGTCTATCGAAACACGATGTTTGTCGACAATTCCCAAGCCGACATCTGGATCGTGCCGCCCGCGACCGAAGCCCTGCAACCGGGCAAATTATTCGGCGAAGGTGCCCTGTTGCAGGCCCGAGCGACCGAGGGCGTGGAAGCGGCGGAGCCGTTGCTGTTTGGTGGCGGCACCTTGACGCTGCCGTCGGGTGGCAACGAGCAGGTCACCCTCATCGGCACACGCGCCCCCAACTACATGGGCGGTCCGTGGAACATCATCCAAGGCAATCGTGAAGACCTGCAGTTGGCCGACGGCATGTTTTTCGAGGACTCCAAACGCGAACAATTTGGCGGTTTGAACATCGGCAGCATCCGAGAATTAAACGGTAAACAGGTCCGTGTGGTTGGATTTTCGTGGGGATTGATCGCCTTCGCACCCGCATACGCCTTCGCCGAATACGATTTCGCACGCACGCTGTTAAACGTGCCCGACGGCAAGATGAATTTCGTCTTGGTGCGCGTTCGCAAAGGTTACGACATCGAAAAAGTCCGCGCCGAAATTGCCAAACGTGTGCCCGAGGGCGACGTCGTGACGCGGCAGACATTCTCGAGCCGAATCACCAAAAACCTGCTCACCGGCCCCATCGGCATCAGCTTCGCGACAAGCACAAGCTTCGGCCTGGCGATCGGGTTTTTCATCGTCGCCTTGCTGATGTTCTCGAGCGTTTTGGACAACATCCGCGAATTCGGCACGCTCAAGGCCATCGGCTGCACCAACGGCGACCTGACCAAGCTCATCTTGGCCCAGTCGATGATCTACGCGTTTGTGGGCTCGTTCATCGGCCTCGGTTTGGTCATGAACATGGTCGAAAACGCGAGCAGCGCCGAATTCTTCCTGGTCGTGCCCAAGTGGCTGTTGGTGCTCGCGCCCATCATGATGCTCGGCATGTGTCTGAGCGCGGCGTTCTTTGCCCTGTGGCGCATTCGAAAACTCGAACCCGGGATGGTGTTCCGATGACCGTCACGATCGAAGCCAGAAACGTCGAAAAAATCTACGGCGAAGGAAGCACCGCGTACCGCGCGCTTCGCGGCGTGGATTTTGTGGTCGAACAGGGTGAATTTGTGATGCTCGAAGGGCCTTCGGGCTCCGGCAAAACCACGCTCTTGTCCATCATGGGCTGTGTCTTAAACGCGACGCAAGGGAGCGTGAATTTGTTGGGTTACGACATCACCCAGTGGAAGGAAAAACAGCTCGCATCCTTCCGTCTGGAAAACATCGGTTTCATCTTCCAAGGCCACAACCTGATCGCGTCGATGACCAACGCCGAAAACGTCGGCCTCGTTTTGGAATTGCAAGGCGCATCACACACCGAGGCCAAACGCGAATCGCGGTCGTTGCTTGACCAATTGGGCATCGGCGAAACATGGAACCGAAAACCCGCGGACATTTCGGGCGGGCAGCGCCAACGCGTCGCCATCGCAAGGGCCTTGGCGGCCAAACCCCCGATCGTGCTCGCGGACGAACCCACCGCAAGCCTAGACGCAACCAGCGGTTTGCTGGTGACCGAGATGTTGAAGGAGCGCGCCAAGGCGCAAAACGCGACGGTTGTGGTGGTGACACACGACAATCGTATTCACCACCTCGCAGATCGAATTGTGGGCATCGAAGACGGATTAATTTTGGGCGCGGACGCCAAAGAGGCAGCTAATGTTTAGTCGAATCAAAAAGATGATCTTCCCGTGCTTTCGGTTCTGATTTTGACCGCGCTGGGACTCTCCTTGATCAAGAATTTGTCCGCGCCACCAACGACCGCTCCGCGGCCCGACGATCTGGCCAAGAGTGACCGGACCGCCGTCCCAAAATCGGGGGGCGACGACACGCGTTTGCCGCTGCCCAAGGACATCCTCGTCAGCGCCAATGGCGTAGTCGAGCCCCGCAGCGAAGAGGTCGAATTTTCGGCGCAAGTCTCGGGTGTCATCGCCGAGGTCCTGGTCAAAGAAGGCCAGCAGGTCGAGATGTGCACGCCATTGGTCCGTCTCGAAGACGGCCTGCAACGCGCTGTGCTCGCCGCTGCCCAAGCCGACCTAGCGGCCGCCGAGGCTCAGTACAAGCGCGCCCGAAAAGGCAATCGCGCCCCCGAGATCGAGGATGCGCGCGCCCAAGCAGAAGCAGCGAAGGCGCAGTTCGAAAGCAGTCAGACCGACTTGGAGCGCCAAAAACAGTTGTTGCGCGACAACGTCATTGCCCAAGATGAATTCGACCGTGCGCGTTTTTCCGCCGAACAGCTTCAGGCCCAATACAATGCGTCGCAAGCCCGCGCACGGCTTGTCGCATCGGGCAGCCGCGCCGAGGACGTCGCTATTGCGTTGGCGCAGCGAGACGCCGCGTCGGCTCGCGTCGATCAAGCGCAGCGCGACGTGGATCTGCGCACGGTGAAAGCCCCGTTTAGTGGCCGAATCCTATCGTTGGACGCGCATCCGGGTGAATACTACTCGCCGGGCTCGGCGAACATGGGGGTTATCGGCGACGTATCGTCCCTGCGCGTGCGGCTGGAGGTCGACGAGCGCGACATCGGCAAGGTCAAACTCGGCCAGCCGTGTAAGATTCAGACGCTGCCGTTCCCCGACCAATTGATCGAGGGCACGGTCGCCGAGATCGGCCAGCGTCTTGGGCCCAAGAAGATCAGCACGGATTCCCCGGGTGAATTGCAAGACACCAAGGTCTTAGAAGTGATGGTCGACCTGCCCGACCCCGGCGCCCTGATCTCGGGCTTGCGCGTGCGCGGCTACCTGATCGAACCCAAACCGTAATGTGGACTGTATGTTGATGGGCCGGCAACCTCCCGGTTGCCCGATTCGTCGATATGGGCCGGCAACCTCCCGGTTGCCCGATTCGTCGATATGGGCCGGCAACCTCCCGGTTGCCCGATTCGGCGATATGGGCCGGCAACCTCCCGGTTGCCCGATTCGGCGATAGCCGAACAACGAGCGTCTGCGTGATCCGCCGTGATGGGCCGGCAACCTCCCGGTTGCCGGATTCGGCGACAGCCGAACAACGAGCGTCTGCGTGATCCGCCGTGGATGGGCCGGCGACCTCCCGGTTGCCCGATTCGGCGATATGGGCCGGCACCCTCCCGGTTGCCGGATTCGGCGACAGCCGAACATTCAGCGTCTGCGTGATGCGCTGTGACGGGCCGGCAACCTCCCGGTTGCCGGATTCGGCGACAGCCGAACAACGAACGTCTAGTTGGTCTTCGCGACCTCCATTTGTAATCCCAAGAATCTCAGCTAACCTGTACGGATTCACCCCCTAGACACTCTGTAGACATCGCGGTTTCACATCGCCATGGCAAGGTGGTGATTCACGTGGAGGTCTCGTGCATCCCATCGGCCAATCCGAGAAACTCAAACAGTGGTTCAATGCGCGCCCCGTACGACCGAACGCGGTGCTGCTGGTGTTGTTTGCCCTCATGGCCGCGGCGACGACGCAAATCCAATTGGTCCCATGCAAGTGTGACTTCCATCCCGTGACGGACCTTTCGGTGTTTTACCGAAACTACACGCTCATGCTCACGGGGTTGTTTGCGTTTCATTTTGTGGCGTCGGTCCACGTCGTGGAGCGGTGGAAGCAGGTCCTTCTTGTGGTTGTTCTGTCCGTGCTCGGGCTGATGTCGATCAATCTCGCGCTCGACAGCGCGACGACCGCGCCCAGCAAATTTCAAAGCCCCCTCGGCGTAGACGTCACGTTCTAACGGCCCAGTCGGGGCCGCGGAGTTTCTCATGCATCCATTTGGCAAAACGGGCCGGTTCACAGAGTTCTTCGAGACACGCCCTTGGCAACCCAACATAGCGTTGTTGGTCCTGTTCGGTGCACTCTACTACACCGCACTTGAACGCGAGATTGAGCGGTGCAAGTGCCATATCCCACATGACAAGACGTCACCCGGGGCGTTCTACTTCTACTACCTCTGCATGCTGTTTCTTCTGTTCGTCTTACACTTTGTCGTGTCCAAGTACGTGACGCAGCGTATCCGACAGATTCTGCTTGTCGTGACACTCGTGGCTGTCGGTGGGGCGTTGCAGCAAGTCGCCTTCGACGCTGCGTGGAGCACCAAAGAAGAACAACAGGCGGAGTTCGAAAGGTACAACAAGGACGTCACCTTCTAGAGAAATCCGCTAGATCGAGTAACCCGACCCGAGCATCAAAACGAAGACCGCGGCGCCGATAGGCACGATCGTGTGCAGCGCGGCGCACAAAAGCGCGAGCTGCAATAAATATCGATCCACAATCACCATACGCCAAAGCACCAGGTATTTTGCCGCCGCAATGGTCGCAAACGCCCCAACCAATGCAAACACAAAGGCTGGAATTTCGCCCCCAAACCACGACGATTTCCACGTCGCCAAAAACCCACCGACGCCAAGTGCAGCAAACGCCAACCCCGCAATCGCCAAATTGGCGACAAACACGGTCGGTGGCCGCACTCCAGCACGACGAAACCGAAAATCCGTCGAAAAACTGATCGCCGCCCCAAACAAGTTGACGCCCAACAAATAAGGCGCCATCCCGGAAAACTCGGTCACAAATGTATCCAACCCGTCCATTTTCCGTCCTCCCTACTCTGCGCGAAACGATCGCAGCCTTCTGAGCCAACGGCAACCGTCGTCATCACGACCGTCGACTGAACCGGCACCCGCGACCGGCACGCTCCGTGCCAACCTAAGCTTTTCAACAAATTGATGTTTTAGGATGTTTGCAGCCGCGCTATGTTGCTTTCATCATCCACTCTCTGGAGGCTCCATGACACGTCGTGCAGGACTACTCTGCGCTATTCTCGGTACTTGTGTGTTGAACGCGTGCGGCGACACCGCAGAAGACAAAACCAACACCAATACGCCTCCCGGTACACCCGTCGCGGCGATCACACCGGTCGAACCGAGCACACAAGACGACCTGACCTGCGCGGTCGTCACCGAATCGCTTGATATCGACGGCGACAATGTCGCCTACAGATTTGCCTGGGAAAACGACGGCCAAGACGCGGACCTCAATACGCCAACGGTGCCCGCCTCGCGCACATCGCCGGGTCAAACATGGACCTGCAAGGTCACGCCATCTGACGGCAAAACCGACGGCACCACCGCGACCGCTTCGGTCACCATCCTCAACCGACCGCCAACCGCCGAAACCCCCGTCATCTCGCCGGCGGTCGCATCGACGTCCCAAGAATTGACCTGTGGGACATCGGCCTCTGACCCCGACGGTCAGACGGTCACCCTGACCTACGCGTGGAAACGAAACGGCGAATACGTCGCAGACACCACCGAAACCATCCCCGCAGGGCGCGCCAAAAAAGGCGAATCGTGGAGCTGCGAAGTCACGCCCAACGACGGGTTTGACGACGGCCCAACCGTGGCCTCCGAACCCATCGTCATCGTCAATGGAGCCCTTTCGGGGCCGATGCCCGACGTGTCTCCGTTTCCCGCGTACACGACCGACGACATCACATGTTCGGTCGGCACACCTGCCATCGACGACGACGGCGACGACGTCACCTACAGCTTCGCGTGGACCGACGAGAACGGAAATCAGGTCGACGACGCCGTCCTCCCAGCCACGGAAACGACCAAAGGCGAAAAGTGGACCTGCCGGATCACCGCAACAGACGGCGAGGCCGAATCCTATGGTGAGCTGACGTTCACGATCCAAAACTCGCTTCCAACGGCACCCGTCGTCTCGGTCGCCCCCGCCGCACCAACCACCTCACAATCGTTGACCTGTCTGGTGGATGCGCCCGCAACAGACGCCGACGGGGACACCATCACCTACGCCTACGCTTGGACGAAAAACGGCACGGCGACGGCCTTTACCGCCCCCACCATCGCGTCGGCAGACACGGCCAAGGGTGACGTGTGGCGTTGTTCGGTGACCGCCAACGACGGCGCCGAAAACGGCGACGCGGGATTTGCCGAGACGACCGTCGTCAACCAAGCCCCAGGCCAACCCACAATCGCCATCACACCAGCGTCACCCAAGACCACCGACGCCCTAACCTGTGCTGTCACCACGCCGGCCACCGACGCCGATGGCGACACGTTGTCTTACACCTACGCTTGGACACGCAACGGCATCGACGCTGGGATCTCGGTCGCCACGGTGTCCGCCGCAGCGACCCAAAAAGGCGAGCTGTGGGCGTGTGAGGCACGCGCGAATGACGGCACGACGACCAGCACACCCGCTGGGGCGCAAACCATCATTCAAAACTCAGCACCCACCGCACCAAGCATCGCGATCACCCCAGCGACGCCCAAGACCACCGATACACTCAACTGCACGGTCGTCGCGCCCAGCACAGACCCCGACGGCGACTCGGTGACCTACACCTACGCGTGGACGCTCAACGGCAACCCAACCGCACAAACCGGGGCCAGCGTGTCGGTGGGCTTTACTGCACGTGGCCACGTGTGGGCCTGCACCGCCACACCAACCGACGGCAATCTGGCCGGCCCAAGCGCCACCGCGTCGACCACGATCGTCAACTCCGGCCCGACCACGCCGCAAGCCACGATCACCCCGGCCAGCCCGACCACGACCAACGCGCTGACCTGCACCATCACGACGCCAGCCACCGACCCCGACGGCGACACGCTGACCTACACCTACGCATGGTCCAAAAACGGCGCGGCCACAGGCATCGCCTCCGCCATCGTCGCCAACACCCAGACCACCCGAGGCGACCAATGGGTGTGCACGCTGACGGCCTCGGACGCTCAGCTCTCGAGCACCACCACAACGCCAACGACCACCATCCAAAACTCGGGCCCATCGGCCCCGGGCGTGGCGATTTCCCCAAGCAACCCCACCGTCAACGACAACCTGACCTGCTCCATCACGACCCCGGCCACCGACGCCGATGGCGACGCACTCGCCTACAGCTACGTCTGGGCCAAGAACGGCGTGCCAACCGCCAACACCACAGCGACGCTCGCCTCGACCGCGACAAGCATCGGCGAAACATGGGAATGTCGCGTCACCGCAAACGATGGCCTCGTTTCGGGCCCAACGGGAGCCACGTCGGTCAGCCTCGGGTTTCAGCCCACCTGCCAAGCCATCAAGACCCAGAATCCTGGTTCTGCCGACGGCCTGTACACCATCGACCCCGACCAGAACGGGCCGCTCGCGGCCACGCAGGTCTACTGCGACATGTCCACGGACGGTGGCGGTTGGACGCTCGCAGCGGTCATCGCCAACAACAACAAACTTCATCTCAATCGGGCCGCGGTGGGCACGCTGACGTCGCCCGCATCGACGACGTCGGCAAAACTCGCTGACCAATTTACCAACGCCATCAGCAGCGCGGACGGAAACGCGGCCGACAGCGTGTACCGGATCGAGTGTGCGGGGTTCACCGACTACCTGCTCTACGAGACGGGTTGGGACTCCCAAGCCCGCGAGAACACGCCGGGCTACACATGGAAGAACGCGTGCGGCGACTACGCGTGCGTCGTCGCGAATGGATGGACGATGGCCGCGAGCGTTACCTGGGGCCCGGCTGACTATGGCGGCGGGTCCTATCCGCAATACGACACGATTCAGTGGAATGCGGACAACCACAACGGGTGCTTCAAGTTAGGCGTGGGCGGCAACCAAGCCGGCCGTCTATGGGTTCGGTAGTTCCAACCCACCGGCGCGATAAATCGCGACGCCACGGTTGCGCACCAAGGCACCCGATCGCATCATGCCACCTCATCCGAAGCACGGGGACCCCATGACGATCGCACCTGGCGCCATCATCGAAGTAAGAACTGAAGCCTGGCGCGTCCAAAAGACCGAACGCGCATCCGACGGCTCACTGGTGATACATGCCAAAGGGGTCTCGGAGCTTGTACGCGACCGCGAGGCCGTGTTCGTCAAAGAATACGAAGAGCGCCGTGGCAAAGTCAGTGTTCTCGCGCCCGAGGACACAACCCTTGTCCAAGACGGGTCACCAGGTTTTCGCGCCGGACTCCTGCACCTCGAAGCGCAGCTGCGGCAAGTGCCTCCCACCGACGAACGACTGACCATCGGCCACAAAGCCGCGATGGATGTGCTCGACTATCAGCTCGAACCCGCCCAGATCGCGCTCGCGAAACCTCGGCAACGCATCCTCATCGCCGACGCGGTCGGCCTCGGAAAGACGTTGGAATGCGGCATTCTGCTCTCGGAGCTCATGCAACGTGGCCGCGCCAAACGCATTCTGGTCGTCGCCATCTCCAGCATGCTCGCGCAGTTCCAAAGGAAATGTGGTCGCGATTTGCCATCCCTGATTTCGCCTCGACTCGGTGGGATTGCAGCGCATCCGCCAACACCCATCCCGACCAGCAAAACCCGTTTTACCACTTCGACAAGACCATCATCTCGGTCGACACGCTCAAACAAAACAACGAGTACCGCATCCACCTCGAGCGCGCCCACTGGGACGTCATCGTCATCGACGAGGCCCACAACGTCGCTGTGCGCGGCAGAATCAGTCACAACGCTCCGAAACCATGAATGCTCTCGCACCGCTCCGACTCGCTCATCATGCTATCCCGCAACGCCACACGACGGAAAACCCGAGTCGTTCGCGAGCTTGATGAACATGCTCGACCCGACCGCCATCGCCAACCCCAGCGACTATTCGCCAAAGGACATCGACGGCCTGTTTGTGCGCCGGTTCAAAGGACATCGCGCACCAAGTCAGCGCGCTTCGTTCCCGAACGCGAGATTCGCAGGCCACGCCGGGACTGCCACCGACGTCGAAGAAGCCGCCTTTGATTCGCTGGTGAACCTGTCGTTCAAACAGATCGACCCGCGCGGCGGCGGCTCGATGCTGTTCAAGACGCCTCGCTCGAAAAGGCCCCTACTTTCAAGCCCCGCCGCCTGCGTCAAGACCATCGAAAACCGCATTCGCACGCTCGAAAACGCTGGCACCGACTCGGCCATGCACGATATCGCGGCGCTCGAAAACCTGCGCAACAGCGTGGCCGCCATCACACCTGCCGACTTCTCAAAATACCAACGGCTGTTAAGCGTCGTACGCGAACACGCCGAGTTTAAATGGACCGGGCATCTGCGCTCGGACCGCCTGGTGATCTTCACCGAACGCATCGAAACCCTAAAGTTCCTCGAGGAAAACCTCGTCAAGGATCTCGGCCTGGACCCCAAAAAAGTCGCAACGCTGTACGGGTCGATGTCCGACGTCGACCAACAAGAAATCGTCGAGCAATTTGGCCAGGAAAGCTCGACATCCGGCTTCTCATCGCATCGGACGTGGCCAGCGAGGGCATCAACCTTCACTACCAATGCCATCGGATGATTCACTTCGACATCCCGTGGTCGCTGATGGTCTTCCGTCAGCGCAACGGCCGCATCGACCGCTACGGTCAAAAGGAAAAGCCGCTCATCCTTTACCTGTTCACCGAATCCAACAACGACAAGCTCAAGGGCGACCTGCGCGTGTTGCAATTGCTCGTCACCAAGGACGAACAGGCGACCAAAAACATCGGCGACCCAAGCGCGCTGCTCGGCGTCTATGACATCGACGCCGAAGAGAGCATCACCGCCAGCGTCATCCAGGGCGACCTCGAAGCCGCGGCCTTCGAAGACCGGCTCAACGCCGACCCGACCGGCATGGACCTCTTTGACATCTTCCTCGACCAGCCCGCACGGCCCACGGTCACGCCGAACTCCCTGCCAAGCCTGTTTCGCTCCGAGGCCGACTACGTTCGAGCCGCGCTCGAAGAACCTCCAGGTCCCGTCGCCACTCGGACGCAAGGACGCTGCGCCTTCAAGGTCGCCGACAGGCCTGCTCGACCGTGCGATCAGCCCGCGAGATCTACCCCGCCGACGGCGTCCTCGAAGCTCAGCGAGGACCAAGCGTCAATGCAGAGCCAAATCCACCACGCCTGACCCAGAGGCTCGTGGCCCAAGGTCGGATTCCTGTGGCCGCTGTCACCCGCATCACAATGGGTCAACGACCGCATGAGCGGCCTGTTCAGCAGGCACGCCGCACCGTGATCGTCACCCAAGCTCCAACCCGACGAGACCGTGTTTGTGATCTCGGGCCTGATCCCCAATCGCAGAGCCAATCGCTCGTCCACGACTGGTTCGCGATCGTGTTCGAGGGCGACACCGCCGTGCGTGACGAATCCTTCGACGAGCTGCGCACCCGCGCCGCGCTGAAGTCCAAGTCGCTCGTCAACAGCGGCGCGGCCATCGACAGCCAGAGCCTTCAAACTGCTACCCAAGCCTGCGAGCGCGCGCGCCAGCCCACGGTGGCCGAACGCCTTCACCACAACGTCCACGGATGTGAACGCACAGACAGCGAGAGCCTGTTGAAGGGCGCATCCTTCCACTACAACTCGATCGAGGAGGCTGAGTTCCGAATCTTGCGCAATCAGCGACGGATGGTTCAGCATGCCTACGATCGGCGAATGGATGCGAAACTTGTCTGTGCCGACGTCCTGTCACTTCACAAAATCTTCTTTGAGGGGTTCGATTGGGCCGGGCGTTGGCGGGTGCACGGCGAGGATGTGGTGGTCGGCCGAAAGAACTGGAAAACCCCGCCTTGCGAGAAGGTTGCGGATGCCATGGAGTGTTGGACCTCGAGTTACAACTCGTCCAACGTTTCCATTGATAGTGTCTTCCACCAAATGGCTCAGTTGTACTACGAGTTCTGCGACATTCACCCCTTTCGCGATGGAAACGGGCGAATGGCTCGGCTGCTAGTCGAGCTGTACGCTGTAAAACATGGAATGACCGGTCAAATCGACCCAACCCATGTTCGGCGCTTCAGAAATCGCAATGACCGCGCTTTCGAACGAGCACGTGGGTCCAACGGAAAACAACTGGGCTCATTGCGAAAGTTATTGGAACGATGTTGGCAGGATCTACCGTGATGATCGCGGGGCGCGACGAATGTCACGCGCAGGCGTCAAGGCATACGAAGGCACTTGAATCCCTTCGGCTCGTGCCTGATTCAGCACGGACTTCGAGAGTTCTGCATCAAACTTCGCCGGTTCTGAAACATTTTTCACAACCGCAGCTTTGTAGGTGTTCTCGTTACTCATCGTTGCCTCACGTCTAAAAGGTATGCACTGGCGACTACAAAATCCAGTAGTTTGTTGGGTCCTACACAAAACCACATGACAACCCTCCCGCGCTGACTTAACCTGCGCAAAATCCCAAAGCTGTCAGGGGCACCCATGTTCGTCGGCATCGAGAACTCCAACGACTTCTACTCGCAACACTACCTTGCGGCGATTCTAGGCGGAGATCTCAAAACCCACGTCTACAACGGCTGGGCCAACGACATCGACCACGAAGACCAACCTTGGACCATCGTCAGTCGACTCGCCCCAGACTTCTTTAAACGACGCGCCGCCAACGAAGCCCAATCAGACTTCGTCAAACGCCTCCAGACGCACAAAGAGTTCACGGCCACCCTCCTGCATGGGTTGGGCTACGAACCGGGCTCACGCGACCTCCTGTGCGGCGAGGGCGCCGTCCCACTGTACGCCGGCGTCAACCGCCCCGGCACCAACGAACCGGTCATCGTCTGCATCCCCGTCGTCAGCGACGCCGAACCCTCGGACCCGCTGCAATGCACGTTCGCCCCCGAGCAGTTCCAGCGCGATACGCTCGACGAAATCCCACCAAGCTTCTTTGACCGCACCGTCGAAGACATCCTGACCAAAGACCTCTTTGGCACCGACGCCCCACCCCGCTTTGTGCTACTGCTCGGCGAATCCCAGCTCGTCCTCATCGACCGCGCCAAATGGGCCGAAAAGCGCCTGCTGCGCTTTGACCTGACCGAAATCCTCGGCCGCAAAGACACCGACACGCTCAAAGCCTTTGTCGGCCTGGTTCACCGCGCCTCGACCGCCCCCGACGAGGGCGGCAGCGTGCTCGATGCCTTGGACGAAAGCTCACACAAACACGCACACGGCGTGTCCAAAGACCTCAAATACGCCCTGCGCGAAGCCATCGAGCTGCTCGGCAACGAAGCCGTCCGCGCCCTCAAAGAGAAAAAACAAGGCGTCTTTGACCGCGACACGGCCGACAGACTCAGCCTCGAATGCCTGC
>JAWKQR010000051.1:0-24137 GCA_041390025.1 bacterium | reverse complement strand
ACATCAACGGGATGGCGGCCGGAGAGCTCACCGAAGGCGTCCCCGCCAATCTGTACATCGGCGACGGAACCGCGGTCGTGGGAAATCGTTCGGTCGACAACCGCTCGTTTTTGTTTCCAGGAACCATTGGCAGCGCCGAGTTTGTCGCCGCGGCCAGCACCGCCGAGCAGATCCGTGAGCTCGCCAAGAAAACAGGGGCCACGGCACCCAACGTTGCCCCGATGACCCGGGTCACCAATCCGCCTGGCTACCACTGGTTTGGATACTACGACAAATTTCAGTTCAGCCCCGATCAGCGATACTTGCTGGCGGGAGAGGTCGCGTTCGAAAACCGCAAGCCTATGGCCTCCGACGAGGTCACCATCGGCATGATCGACCTCCAAAATCAGAATCAATGGATCCCCATCGGGAAGACGCACGCTTGGAACTGGCAGCAAGGCTCCATGCTTCAATGGCGCCCGAACTCCACCGAGGTGCATTGGAACGACCGCGACGATGACCGATTCGTGACACGGGTCTACGACACCAAGACACAAACCACCCGCACGTTGCCGCGCCCCATTTACCACGTGTCGCCAGATGGGAAGTTCGCCATTGGCGCTGATTTCTCGCGCATTCAAGACATGCGCGCAGGCTACGGTTACGCGGGAATTCCTGATCCAAATCACGACGAAATTGCGCCGGAATCGTCGTCCATTTATCGCATCGACCTCGACACCGGCGTCTCCAAAGATTTGGTGCGGCTCTCAGATGTTGCAGCCATCAAAGGCAGCGGGAAATTCAAGTTCGATAACTCCGTCCACTACTTCAATCATCTGCAGTTTTCGCCCGATGGCAGCAAATTTCTGTTCCTGCACCGATGGATTCCCAAGGGTCGCGGTTTCGGGACGCGGTTTTTCACGGCCAACATTGACGGCTCAAATCTGCAGATCTTGAGCGAAGACAGCGCGCTGAGTCACTACGTCTGGCGAGACAACACGTCGGTCTTGATCTGGTCGGGACAGCGAAAGGGTTATGCGATTTATGAGCTTGGCAAAGGCTACGTCTCGACCGTGTTGGAAGCCGAAAACGGACACCAATCTTACGTGCCCGGGACCAACAACCGCTGGATTTTGACTGACACCTACCCGGACGGCGACCGTGCGCAGCTGCTCTACCTCTACGACACCAAGAACGACGAGGTGGTCGTCGTGGCATCCAAACGCGCCCCGAAGAAGTACACCGGGGAGTTCCGCGTGGACTTTCATCCAAGGCTGAGCCGTGACGGCAAAAAGGTGGTAATCGACGGCGCGTTCGAGGACTTGGGCAGGCAACAGTACATGATCGACATTTCGTCGATCATCGACACGTCTACTCCTTGAGCGACGCGTAGAATGTAAAGCCGCGCACGTTTTCGTCGATGTGCAACGTGCGCTGCATCGGCGGAAAAGCGCGCTGTTCGCAGTCCATTCGGTCGCACAACCGGCACGTCACACCGACCGGCACGGATGTCTCCAGGTTGTCGAGCGCGACGCCCTCCGAATAAATCATGTCGTGGGCTTCCTCGACCCGACACCCAAGGCAAATCGCGTGCAAGGCCGGCGGCGAGTGAAATCCGCGCTCCCCGCGATTGACCGTTCGAGCAATGCAGAAGAAGCGTTCGCCGTTGGCCATGATGCTGACCTGCGTTCGAATCTGGCCCGGCGTCATGAACGCCACCACCAGATTCCAACGCGGACAGGCCCCGCTAAAGCGTGCAAACTGAATCCCCGAGGCGCTAAACCGCTTCGAGATGTTTCCCGCGATGTCGACGCGCAGAAAGTGAAAGCGCACACCCTCGTGGCCGGGTTTCCGCAGCGTCGTCAGCCGATGGGCGACCTGCTCAAAGCTCGCGCGGAACCGATGGCCGAGCATGTCGATGTCGTAGCGCTGCGCCTTGGCGGCTTGCAGGAACTCGTCGTAAGGCATCAATACGGCGCCAGCGAAGTAGTTCGACAGCGCCACTCGCGCCAGCGCGCGCGATTCGTCCGTGGTCAGATGCCGGTCGGTGACCAGTCGGTCGAGCTCATCGGAGAGTTCGATCAACCCGATCTGATGTGCCAGTTGGAAATTAATCGTATTTGGCGCCAGCAATTCTGAAAGCTGCAGCAGACGACGGCGCGGATCGAATCTGCGCACCGCACGGTCTTCGGGCGACGCTTCGATGATCTCGACCGCAATGCCGTGTTTGTCCGATAGATACTGCACAAGCCCCGTGTACAGGTTCGCGCGCTCCAGCTTGGCATCTTTCCAAAGCTTGGTCGCGAAGTCCTCCAGCGTGGGAAAGAAGTTGTTGTGCCGCTGCAACAGGTCGCTGACCTCTTCGGAGGGCAATCGCCATGGCTCAACGCCTGGAAGATCCTGGTCGCTCATGCGCTCCGCGAGCGTCCTGAACTGGTCTCTAAGCTCGCTGTACGAGTGGTACAGTGTCTCGACCGCGCGAGCGACGTCAGGGCTGTGAAGCGCGAACTCACGAAGTTCGTTGATGTTGAGGTCGTGTCCCTCGAAGATCTCGTCGCCAAAAACCTCGGCGAGTGCGGTGACCGTGCGTTGCGCGCCATCGTCGTTGAACGCCTTGAGGTCGACGTCGAAGATCTGCGCGACCTGCAGCAAGACCGGCGCGGTAACAGGTCGGCGGTCATGCTCCATCAAGTTGAGGTAGCTGGACGAAATGCCGAGCATTTCGGCCAAGCCGGCCTGAGTCATCTTCTGTCGTTTGCGCAGGTTGCGAATTTTCGCGCCAAGTCCGGGAGTCATGGGCCCTCCATTCCAAGCATGCCGCTCAAGACCTCACGTTGGAGCTCAGGAACCTCAACAACCTCGCATAAGTGGGCATTTCGCAGCGGCCGTGTCAGCACCCCGACGGGAGCCTTTCGCCACGCCCAACGTTGCGGCAAATGACCGTGCACACTGCGCCACGCCGGGGTCGACAATCGAACCTGTTCCACGCGCTGAACATCAAACCAAGCATCGAGCGCCAAGGCGTCGATGTCGCTGTCCAACCGCAGCATCATCGTGGGCGTCTCGCCGTGTTTGCCCATCGCGAGGAACAGCATCCCGACCCCGTCCGCCCTGAAGAACTGCGTGCGTTGGGTCGCTGCATCGATGATCGCACGCTCCAAGTCCCACGCGCGCCAGTGTTCCATCTGGTTGAGGTCATAGCGCCCAAACTGAGCACCGGAAGCCTCTGAAGCGAGTGTCAGAAGTGGGCGCAGCGTGGCCTCGTCTTCGACGGCCCCCGACGAGAGTATGGCAACAACTTCCAACACGAGGTTTCCGGGGTTGAACTAGCTGAACAGACCCGTTTTCTTCTGGGTGACGGCTTCTTTCATGGCGCGGTCAGACCGCAGAATTTCGATGTAGTTGGGTGGCCCCTGCCACTCGCGCGCGTTGACCTCGGAGCGTGGCGCCAACGCCCGCACCCGGCCAACGAGCTTTTCGGCAAAGCCTTTTGGCACCACGTCGGGCACGTCGCCACCACTGAGGTCGTTTTCAAGACGCTCCAAATCATCGGTCGTCAGGATGCGACGGCGCAGCAGGTCTTGAAAACTGTTGGCCAGCTCCATCAACCCGTAGTCGTCTTGCGCCAGCATGCCGCCCGCGACACGAATCAGGCTCGGCATCGTGAACGTTCCATCGGCATACAAGACCAACGCAGCCTGAAAATAGTTCACAATCGGGACGATGCGCGGTCCCAGAGTCAAGAACCGCCCCGGCGGCGAACGACGATCCAGATTGATGAAGATACGGTCCACGCTACCCACGGGTTGCAGGTGGGCGGCGAACCGCATGATCTTCTCCATGGTCGTGGCATACACCTCGGCTTCGACCAACACGTCGCGTAACACATCGAGCCCGAGCTGACCCGATATCAGGTCCGCGTAAACCGAATAGATAAACGCGTCCTGTTCGGCGTCGTCGCCAAAAAGGGTTTCGGGGATGCGTTCATAGGTCCCCTCGGAACGAATGCGAAGCAGGGCCTCTAGCTTGTAACCCACTTGGCCGCGCACAGCTTTGAAGCGACCCTTCAGGATATTTTCGAGCGTGGGTTTGAGGACAAACGCGTCGGGCCGAATGCCGTCGATCTCGAACTTCTTTTCGAGCACACGTCGCATCTGCGTGGGGCTGCCCGAGATGAACGTCACCAGCGATCGTTCGTCATCCGAAGGTCGCTTGATCTCGCGCAACAACGCGATGGCTCCAGGCACCGTCGCTTTGTCCTCGGGCTTCTGCAGCGCCGTGCGGATCAAATCCCGCACCGAATCGAACTCGGTCTGCAGATAGGTCTTGTCGAGGTCCCAGCGGTACACGTGAACCACAGGAACCTCTATGTCCTTTTGCATGTCCACGGATGGCTCGCTCGTCATTCCCGCAAGGCGTGGGCGACTTGTTCGGTCAATCCTGCCCTGACGTTCTTAATCGCCAACTTAAGTGCGTTTCCGACTGCCTTCTTTCGCGATTTGGGATGCGCCAAAATCACCACACCGTCTACGCCCAGAAGCGGAGCCCCACCATACTCTTCAAAGTCTGTCGCCGTCTTGATTTTCTTGAGTCCGCCGGACAGTAGGCGCAAACCCATCCGCCACGCCATCTTTCGCTCGTACGCCGAGCGCGCCAGCTCAAACGCAGCCTCGCCGGTCCCTTCGAGCAGCTTCAACGCGACATCGCCAACAAACCCCTCACACACGATGACGTCGTAGTCGCCCTTGGGGATCTCGTCTCCCTCGACGTTCCCATAGAAGTTCAGGGAGGGATGGGCGCGCAACAATTCGTAGGCGGCCACAATCTCGGGGGGCCCAACGCGGGCTTCACGACTATTCGACAAGAGGGCCACGCGTGGCCGCTCGATGCCCTTGACCACGCGCGCGTACGCAGACCCCATGCTCGCAAAACAGACAAGATCTTCAGGCCGCGCACGCATGGTTGCGCCAACGTCCAAGATCAAACCGAGCCGGTCGTTTTGCGGGCCGCGTGCGCGCGGAGTCGGGTAAACCGATGCCAACGCGGCGCGCGTCGCGCCAGGCAGCATCTTGAGGTGTTCAAGGGCTGCCAACACGGCAGCGCCCGGATGGCCGGCGGTGACCACGGCATCCGCGTCGCCGTGGGCGACCAACGCGCACGCCATCGCGACCGAGGCGTCACGCTTTTGCTCCAATGCTGCGGCCGCAGGCTCACCCAACTGCACAAACGATCCGGCGTGCACCACCGAGATGCGCTCCGGGTTGTGACCGGCCTGGTACAACGCGTCCGAAATGCGGACCTCGTCCCCGACCAACAAAAAATACACGGACTCGTCCCCAACCTGGCTCGCCTGCGCGACCGCCGCAACAACGTCTGCAGGGGCGTGGTAGCCCCCCATGGCGTCGATCGCAATTGTTATAGGGCGTTCAGCCATTACAACCAGAGGTGGACGATAAGAAACGCCTCCGTCGAGGCAATATCGGTAAAATCAATGCGCGGTGACCAGTTTACACGATATGCCGCCTCGAGGTCGACGAACGTGTAGGGATGATAATCCAACGCAAACTGCACGCGATGTTTCTGGTCGTCCTTAAACTTGATGTTGGGGTCACCCCAGTCGTACTTAAGCCGGGTGTAGACGCCGCGGGTCACGTTGTAGTTGAGCTCGTGGAACGCATAAAACCCATTGACGCTGTCGATGCCGTCCTCGTCCGAAATCAAGTGTTTGACGTCGAGCTCGCCGTAAATCCCAAGCGGATCGAAGTTCAGACCGTATTGTATGCCCGCCGTGATCTGATCAAAGCCGTTGGCTTTGTTCAGGTAATGGAAACTGCTGCCCACGTGGTAGCCGAGGTCGCGGAAGCCAAGGTTGACGGTGGTGCCGATGCCACGCTCCAAGCGCTCACCGGGCCAGCGTGCGAGACCTTGGTAATAAAGTGACGCGTCGGCGTACAGGTAGTTGGGGTTGTATCCCGCATCCATCCCCATCGCTTGGTAGAATTGGTTGAAGCCCAAATCCTGGCGAATGAACGCGGTGTGGTCGTCCGTTCGCCAGCCGTAGCGAGGCACAATTCGCCCAAAACGCACGTAGCTGTTGTAGGGCAACCGGTACTTCATGAAGATTTCACGGACCGTGAAGTAATCGCGTTTGTCGACATTCTCGTAATTGTTGGTGTCCTTTTGCGCCTGCAATCCTGCGCTGACATAAAAGATGAGGTCGTCGACCGATTCATTCATGGCGTAGAGCTCGCCCTGCATCGGGAAGACAAACGGACTGTCGGGGTTTGAGGAATCGCTGAGCGCCATCACGCGTACATCGGTGCCAAACTTCCACTCCGGTTTGGGGTCGATATCGCCGTATCGGTCGGGAATGGTGTGGTGGTCTATACGACCGGGCCACCATCCCGAAAAACCCTTGCCAAACTTGTAGATGCCGCGCTTGGGAAACCCTTTGGGCCGGTACTTCTCGGGATTGGCGAACGCGCTCGGGCGCTCGCCGTACATCGGAAGTACTTCTTTCCCGTAGTACTGACCGTCGGGCGTGCGCAAACCACCGCCGGCAGGACTGTAGTGACACCCCACGCAATCCAACGTGCAGCGACGGGCCGAGATGTCCGGATTAGCCCACCCCAGCGGCTCAATGTGACACGTGTCGCACTTTGCGGCCGAAGTAATCGCGTAGATGGGCAGTGCGTCTGCGGAGGACAACCAGCCAAGGGTAAACACGAGCGCCAAAAAAATACGGGCGATGTTTTGATTCATGGAGTGCGGTCACGGGTGAGGGACAGATGCAGCGAGGACGAGGACCTATTGATACGGCGCGCCACTGAGGATCCACGTGCGAATGGCTTCCTGTTGGGCTTCAGGCAAATTGCCGGTAGGCGGCATGCGTTCACCTACACGGTTGGATGACATGACCTGATACAGTCGACTCGCGCTTGGATCGTTGGGAACCACAAACGGGGTTCCGCTGTCGGCGTTTTTGCCGGCCAACGCCGTGCGCACTTGATCCTGCGTCGCGTTGAAGGTGACCGTAAACCCTCCGTTTCCGTTGTCGTGGCACGCTCCGCCGCTGCAACCGCCGGACAAAATCCCCGCCACCGCCGAGAACGGCGCGCCGGTGACCGTCGTCATGTTGTTCGTCGGCGTCGTCATGTTGTTCGTGGGCGTCGTCATGTTGTTGGTCGGCGTCGTCATGTTGTTCGTCGCCGTTCCTGTGCCATCGCAGGGTGCCCCTGTGTCAAACCAGCGTTGAAACACCTCGCGCTCAAGATTGGAGGGTTGGAAGCTGTAGTTCGCCGGCGGCATCGTTTTGAGCTCAAAGGTGCGGACCGCATTGCGCTGCGCCATGGCCGATGCCCCCAACACCCCGTCCACATCCTCGCATTCGTCCAGACGAAGGTAACCCGGCGCCCCTTGCGTGGGCGGCACCGAGTGACACTCGTTGCAGTACCGTTCAAGCAGAGGCGCCATGTCTGTGGCGTACAACGGCAAATCTGGAACCGAGGTCAACGGACCCGTTTCGTCCCCAAACCCGGGACAGCCGGCGGCCAAAAAGGCCCCGCCAAGGGCTACAAATGCGGACACGATGGAGTACTTCTTCACAGCAGACCTATTGCTGAGTTCTGAGGAAGGCATGTTAGCCCCGAAAGACATGCAATTCCATAAAGACGGAAAAATCTAATCTCCAAAACGGACCGAGCACGAGCCCAATCCGTTGACACGTGCTGTCAACGCATCGCCTGCCACCACGGGCGTGACCGGGCCGAGCGCTCCGGATAACACAATGTCGCCCTCGTCGATCGCGCTTCCCATCGCCCCCAACGTGTTTGCGAGCCACAGCAGCGCGTGCAATGGATGACCCAGACACGCGACCCCGGCGCCGGTGGACACCAAGACGCCGTTCTTCCACAGCGACATGCCGCACAATCGAAGGTCTAACCCAGGCAGCACCATGGGGGTCGTGCCAAGCACAAACATCCCGCTTGAAGCGTTGTCGGCGACCGTGTCCTCGAAGGTGATCTGCCAGTCCTTGATGCGTGAGTCGATGATCTCAATCGCCGGAAGCACGTACTCCACGGCCGCCATCACATCGGTGATGCGCAAGCCTGGGCCCGCCAAACGGCGGTTCATCACAAACGCAATCTCGGCCTCCGCGCGTGGCTGAAGCAGGTGACGCATCGGCGCAACACCGCCATCGGGCACCCACATGTCCGAGAGCAGTGTGCCGAAGTCAGGTTGGTCGACCTTCAACCACGACTGAATCGCCTCGCTCGTCAGACCGACTTTTCGCCCCACCACATGCGCCGGCGCACCGTCGAGCCCCTCGGCCAACCGCGCCTCCACATTGAGCTGCTGAATCGCGTACGCGCTCGATGCGTCCAGCGTGTAAACGGACGAAAGTGGTGCACACGGCTGGCGACTCGCCTGAGCCTCACGAAGTACTTCTGCCGCATTCACAATCACTGGATGCTCCAAAATAGCCATGGCTCCCAAAACGCGCATGCGGCCACAATCTGACGTATGCCGAATCGCCGCCCCACACGCCAAGCGAGTGGAACAAAAAGCAGCGCGCCGACGCCCATGGGCGTGCTCAAAAACACCGGGACCCCAAGCGCCGACGACATCGTCATGTCGGTCCAACGCTCCACGACCATCGTCGTCAGACCGATAAACGCCAACGCCATCCCAAGACCAATGACGACGCGGTCTCCAGTGGCCGAGGACATCGGAGGCGTGGGAGGTGGCGGTTGATACTCAGGCCGTCGGGTCATACGAAGAACTCCTCACGGAACATGCGCGGCACACGTTTGAAGACCGCCACGCCAAACGCGTTGACGGCGACGCCGGCCAAAATGGATGCCTTGAACACCCACGAAATCGGACGACGCCCCAGCGCCAGCAGCAACACAAGGTAGACCGTGTAGTCGAGGCTGAACCGGTAACCAAACTGTTCGTACCCGGTGTTCTGATAGAAGAAGTGCGGCACCGCCGTAACCAACACCGTCAGCCAGAGCAGGCGATGCCAAAACACCTCCTTGGGATTTCGTCGTGGCAAGGGCCGAAACAGGTAAACGAATGCAGGTGTCGTCACGAACAGGCTCATCCCGTGTTTAGAGATCAACACGTATGGCGCCTCACCCACAAAACGTGGCAGCAGCGTAAAAGCCGCCGTCAGGTTTTTGGACAAGAACACCGGGTCGAACAGGCCAAACTGCTTGATGCGCTGCAGACCGCCCGCCGCCAGATAAGTGTGTCCAAACTCGGTCAAGGATTCAAAACGCACATAATTTTGGACAAGCAACAGGCCACCGACCACCAAACACGGCGCACTGAACCACACCGCGTCTCTCAAGGCTTCAGACCACCCGCTGCGGCGCAACTGACCGTCAGGGAACGCCAACGTGGCGTAAAAGAAAATCGCGGTGAACAGCAGTGGCGTGCGCGTGCTGAAGGCTAACGCCATGCACAACCCCGCCAAAAGAGGCCGACGCTCAAGCGTGAACACAACGTACGCCAGCGTAAACGTCACTCCCATCACCAAGGCGGTGAACCAGACCTGGCCCAGCGTCGCGCACCAAAAGTGCACCGTGCCAAACCCAAAGAGCAGACTGAGCCACAGGTGGTCTGTGCGTGTTCGCTCGTTGCCCGTCATCGTCGCAAATCGCCCAAGCAGGACAAACATCAACAACACGTTCAACGCCGCAAAGAACACGGTGAAAAGTACATCGTTGACCTGGTAGCCCCACACGGCAGCCAACGGCATCATAAGCACAGCGGGCGCCGGCGGAAACGACATGAAATAGCGTTGCGTGCGCTGGCTTCCCTGCAGCGAAACAGGGTCGAGGACCATTTCCGTCTTGTCCAACAAACGAAAGCGTCCTTGGCCCGGGCGGTCCAACCAATTGCCGCGCACAACCTGCCCGTCCTTGAGACGAATCTCCCAATAGCTGGCCCAGTCGTTGCGGTGGGGCGGCTGACGGTCGAGCTCAAACGCGACCTTGCCTTCCCGTCGTGCTGCTGCCTCTGGAGCCCATCGCCGCAGCCAGCATCGAATTGTAGGTGTTCGCGAGGTACGCAAAATGGGGGTCGGTCGAGGGTCCCTGAGCTGGAGCCCGCGCCAATAGCGAAGATCACGAACGACACCACGAAGACTAACGCGGGCAGTCGCCAATGACAATCGATGTATTTGGAAATCGCCATGGTTGTAACACAACGAGCCCGGAACATGCCGGGCTCGTCTGGTCAGCGTGAACGCCGAAATTAGAACTTGTAGCTGGCGTTGAGCAACGAGAACATGCGGCCCGAGCGACCGCTGATGATCGCGTCCGTCGGTGACGAGGGGGCTGGTCAACGTGCCGTTGAGCTCGAAGTTGCCAGCCTGAAACCAAGCACCAACACTCCAGTTGAACTCGTAGAAACCAGCGCTGTCCGACAATGTTTGGTGTGTTGGCGTCGTCGTACTCACGGTCTTGGAACGTGAAGTAGTAACGGGTGCCAAGGCCCGTGCGGAAGACCATCCAGTCCGCCAGCGAATGCTCAAGCGCAAGCTTGAAGCCAGAAGCATCAACGAGGTCGTCGTGATGATCTCGTCGCCGCTGTTGAGGTTGTAGCTCGAACGGCCAAAACCAAGCGTTCCGTAAGCTGCGATGGTCGTGTCGTCTGGAAGTTCGTAAACAGGACCCGCGCCAGCTTCGAAGAAGAAGTTGCTCGCCGAAACGTTGAAGCTATCAGCGGTGGTGGGGTTGACGGCACCAAACTCGTTGTCGACCGACGAGCTGTTGACGTGAAGCACGCCGAGCACGCCGAGCTTGATCTTGTCTTCGAGTGGCACCAACGCGCGACCCGAAACCGAGAACGAAGGGGCCAGCGAACCGCTGTCGCTGTAGTTCGGTGCCTGTGCGTCGGTCACGAACTCGTTCTTGAGGAAGGCGAGGCCAAGCTCAAGGTTGAGGTCGAGGTCGAACGACGAGCGAAGGCTGTAGCCAAGCACCAAGTTGATGACGGTCGTGTTCCACGAGGTCTCGAAGGTGTTGTTCGTCGTGACCTGCTGGCTCGAAGCGCCATGCTGACCGATCGACAAACGTGCGCCCATCGAGTGCTGAGGAGCCAACTTGAAGCCAAGAAGGATGTCGGCAAGCTGCAGCGGCTCGATGACCGAAATCGCACCAGCGCCCGATGGGTCGCCACCGGCCGAAGGATTAACGTTGCCACCCGAGAGTGGACCGTTGAACCCAAGGAAGCCCCACGACTGCAAGCGCGATGGGCCATAGAGTTGGACATCGCCGCCGCCCAAGAAGGCGCCTGGCGTGGCGCCAAACTGGTCTTCGCGGTGCGACGAGATACCAAATGCAAAATTCTCTTGTCCGAACAGCAACAAGCCAGCGCCACCCATCGAGTTTGCGCCATCGTTCAGACCTGCATCTTCTTCCGAGCCACCAAGACCCAACACGGTCGCGCCGGGATAGTAGTCGAAGCTGACAAGGTTACGGTGCTCCAGCGTCAACTGCGGGTACACGTAGATGTCGTCTTGGTCCGTGATAAGCAGGTTGCCCGCGAGGCTCGAACGACGATCCGCGTAGGCATTCATAGCGACAGTCGTCGCAAGCAAACCCGTTAGTGATGCGGCAAAAAACCGACTCCATTTTCCACTCATTCCGTCCTCCATTCTTTCAATAATCCAACCATTTTGGGTTGTCGGCCCGTGTCTGAGATCCGCCCGGTCATACAACAACCCTCACGCCCGCGCAATCAAAATGGCGGGTCGAAAATCCATCCACCCAGAAAAACAAAAGCCCGGTCGTTGGACCGGGCTTTTGAGCTGCCTAAAAGGCTGTCTTACTGGGTGGCCGCTGGTGCATCTGGCTCGGCGGCTTTCTCTTCCGTCGGTGCAGCTGCGCCCTCAGTGGGCTTTTCTTCGGGTTTCGCTTCTTCGGCAGGCGCAGCCTCTGTGGGCTTGTCCGTCGAAGGCTGCTCGCCAGCATTTTCTGCCGGTGCTTCGGTGGTGGCTTCCGTCTTGTTTTCGCAACCAACCGTGACGGTCAACGCGACAAGGCCGAGGGCAACCAGCAATTTTGTGAAAACTTTCATCGTCCACTTTCTCCGGGTGATGGGCGCCATGAGCCGTGAAGTTTATGGGACGGACCACGTAGCGTCAACTTTGCGCCGGCTGCTCAAAGCATTTGAAGCTGAAGCTGCCCCAAACGCGCGTCCGCATGGACCACTTGCACCCGCACCTCGGCCCCCAATCGCAGGACTTCGCGCGTCTTGATGTATGCGCGAGTCCCCGTTTGCCTCAGCAGCAGTAGCGCTCGTCCGCTTTCAACATCGATGACGGTGGCATCCAACACCGGCAACTCCACCCCAAGCTTCCACGTCGTCCAATAGTCCAGACTCTCGCGCTCGATGCGCTGAGCCTCCTGCACTGCACGTTCGCAATCGGCCAGAATCACCGCCATTTCGGCCTCTTCGATCACACGTTGCCCCAGAAAATGCGCTGTGATCTGGCGTTGCATGACCAAGTCACCGTACCGACGAATCGGGCTTGAGGTCTGAACGTAACGCTGAAGACCCAGCGCAAAGTGCGGACACGGTGTGGTCCTTACCTCGCCGCGTTTCATGCGTTTCAAGAGGGCAAACTGGCGAGCCGGTCCTGCTGGGACGGTCTCCACATCACGCGAATCTAAGGGTTCATCGGGCGGCTCTTGGCCTCGAAACATGCCCGGGACGTTGTTCTCCCACAAAAAATCGCCGGCCAGCGCGTTGCACAACACCATTAGCTCCATGACCAGCTGCACCGAAGGACTCTCGGGTCGCACACGCACATCCACCTCAACATCGTGCGGTCCTACGTTGGCTTTGACCCGCGGCTCGGGCAACTCGATCTGGACGGCTCCGCGACCCGAGCGCTCGAGGAAACGCTCTTCGGCCAACCATTTCAACGTCCCCAAAATCTCAGCAACATGCGCACGTGAGTCTTCATCGGCGAGCAAGGCATCCGCTTCGTCGTAAGACAACCGCCGATTCATGGACACCACCGACGGAACGATGCGCCAGCTCTCGATGTTCAGAGCTTCATCAAAGACGACGTGAGTGGTCAACGCTGCGCGTTGCTGCCCTTCGACCAGACTCATTTTGTCCTCGCTCAGCACACGTGGGAACATCGGTGCCGCACCCTCCGCCAAGTACACCGTCGTCCCTCGCCTTCGTGCCGCGATGTCCAAGGCCGAGTTGGGCTCGATGTACGCTGAGGGGTCGGCGATGTGGATCGCGAGTTCCCACCCGCCTTCCATCGTGGGTCGAACGCTGAACCCGTCATCGATGTCGCGCGTCGAGGCGTCGTCGATCGTCACCGACCACCACCCTGTAAAGTCCTCTCGCCAACGTTCTGGAATCCACGGTCGCGCAGCGATGGCGCGTGCCTCCTCCTCAAGCGCCGCGTCGAACTCGCGCGCGAGCCCGAGGCGTTGAGCTTCCAGATTCTCGTGCACCGTCCAGTGACCAAGCTCAACCAACAGATCAAACGCCTTGAGCGATCCACTGTAGGACAACGCACGACCAAGCTGTCCCTCGATGTCGTCCAAGAGCGTCGCAGCATCAACGGCATCAGCCTCGGCGTTTAAGGCATAGGTTCGCAATACATCGAGAAACCCACGCTGAACGGCATCGCGCGTCAAGTCGACCAAAGCGTCACGACGCGCGGCTGAGTCGCGCGACAGGATCTCAACCACGGACGTCACAAACCTTGCCCGAGCAGCGACACGCTCCCCGGCAACGTCGCGCGACACCTGCATGTGCGCCACGGCCTGCGCATCTCGAGGAAAATAGAGCCCCTCGCGAAGCTTGAAATGCGGCGCCGCCCTCAACGCCCGTGCGAGCGCCAAACGAAGCGCCGGTGTATCGCCCGCCGTCCATTTTGTGAGCTCGGACAGGTCGTAACCTCGGGGCTGTTCGGCCACAACTTCCCACAATTGGGCGATGTCAGGCACAACGGCGGCCGCGCCCGAGACCACCTCCAAGATGTGCTCCTCGTCGGCCTCCCCAAGCTCCGCCGTAATCTCGCCGCTACGGACCCGAAAGGTCGTCCCACCTAACCCGACAACCTCGAGCTTTTCGCCGATCTGTCCCGTCACAACGCCCACCTCGTGGGCGTCGCCGTGGCAAAATTCGACGAGACGCTTCATCGGAACTCTAAAAGGTCATCTCGGCCACGTCCGAAGCGACCTCATAACGCGCTTCGGTCACGGCCTTGATGTCGTCAAGCGAGATACCAGGTGCGAGCTCCTTGAGGACAAGATGATCGCCGGCCACATCGAAGACCGCCAGATCGGTGATGATCATGTGCACACAGCCGATGCCAGTCAGCGGCAAGTCACACGCGCGCAACACCTTGGACTCCCCGTTCTTGGACGAATGCTGCATCAGCACAACGACCCGCTTCGAACCAGCGACCAAATCCATCGCGCCGCCCATTCCCTTGACCATCTTGCCGGGAATCATCCAGTTGGCGAGGTCGCCCGATTCGCTGACCTGCATCGCGCCCAAGATGGCCAAATCAATGTGACCGCCGCGAATCATCGCGAAACTCTCCGCGCTGTCGAAAAAGCTCGCTCCGTCGATCGCGGTAACGGTCTGCTTGCCGGCGTTGATCAGGTCCGCATCTTCTTCGCCTTCAAACGGAAACGGGCCGATGCCGAGCAAGCCGTTTTCGCTGTGAAGCGTCACATCCATGCCCTCAGGAATGTAGTTTGCCACCAACGTCGGGATGCCAATCCCAAGGTTTACGTACATGCCGTCGCGAAGTTCCCGAGCAGCACGCTGAGCAAGTTGTTCTCGTGTCAAAGCCATGGTCACTCCTTACCCGCGCGGACGCGTGGTGCGCTGTTCAATCCATTTTTCGTAGCCGCTGCCCTGGATGATCCGTTGCACGAAGATGCTCGGGATATGCACCTGATCGGGCTCAATCTCGCCGGGCTCCACAAGCTCCTCGACTTCGGCGATCGTGATCTTCCCTGCCGTGGCCATGATCGAGTTAAAATTGCGTGCCGTCTTGCGAAACACCAAGTTGCCGTGACGGTCACCTTTCCATGCCTTCACGAGCGCAAAATCCGCCGTCAACGCGGTCTCCATGACGTAGTCACGGCCCCCGAAATTGCGAATTTCTTTGCCTTCCGCGACCTTCGTCCCGACTCCAGTCGCCGTGAAAAACGCCGGGATTCCAGCCCCACCAGCCCGAATGCGCTCAGCGAGCGTGCCCTGGGGGTTGAGCTCAACTTCGAGTTCGCCGCTCAAGAACTGCTGTTCGAAGTTCTTATTCTCGCCGACGTAGCTCGAGACCATCTTGGAGATCTGCCGCGCTTGCAGCAAAATCCCCAAACCGTAGTCATCGGTTCCACAGTTGTTGCTGATGACCGTCAGGTTCTGGACCTTCTTGTCGTGCAGCGCGCGAATAAGATTCTCGGGATTTCCGCACAAGCCAAAGCCACCGCTCATCACGGTAGCCCCGTCCTTGATGTCGAACAGCGCCGCACTGGCGGAATCGAACACCTTGTTCATGGCAACTCCTCACGTCATCCGGGCAAAGCCCTGTTGGAATGCGCGGGAGCGTAGTGCGATCGCACGAGCAGCGTCAAGGAGGCTTACTGGGAAGTCGGACTGACCGCCTCGTCTTCAAAGTCGTACGACGAGGCTTTTCGTGACTTGGTGCTCGGCGCTGGTTTTCCGTCCAATCGCCGCTCCATCTCGGTGCGAGCGTTTCGGATCCGGTCAGGCTGGTAACCTGAGTAGTTGCTTTCAATGCTGCGATAGACGTTCAGCGCCTGCTGCAACATGCCCATCTGCTGATAGGCCAACGCCTTGAGCTCAAGCGCCCGCGCTTTCTGCACCGCCGTGCCGCTTCCTTCGAGGACAGCATCCGATGCCATCACGACTTGGCGCCAATCTCGCGCCGAGTAAGCGTCCTCGACCGCATCCAAGCTGCCGGGGGCGGCGGCGGCGAGTTTCGCCTCTTTGGCCTCGCCCTGGGGTGCCGCTGGAGCCTCCTGCGCAAAGTCCGCCTTCTTGTCCGACCGTTCCAATTGGTCGCGTGGCGCCGCCTGAACGGGAGCGGGTGCGTTGCGCGCATCCTTGGCCACGCCAAAATCATCCGCCGTTCCCAGCGCGCTCCCCATGGACTCGGCTTTGGGCATGGCGGTCTTCATCATCGGTTTGGCGCCCTTCGCAGGCGCGACCGCTTTGGCTTTCTCGCGCACAACATTCTCCGAGCGCGTTTCCCCCGTCGTCGCACGCTGCGCGACCGCGTCGTCCAACCGACGTGCACGCTCGTCTCCGTCCGCCATGCCCTCGGCGGTCGCGACGACGGGCGCTGCTTCCGACTCCGGCGCAGAATCCGGCGTGGGTTCTGCTTGCTCCTCAAGCGCCGGGGCGGGCTCATTTGACATCTTCGAAAGGGTCACGGTCGGCGCCGGCTCATAAAGGGCCTGGTCTTGCATCGAGGGCGAATCGCCAAGGTTTGTGATGTAGGCCGCCGACAGCAGCACCGCAGCCACCAAGGCAATCTGTGGCCCCGTCCCACGTGATATCCGCTTCCAGAAACTCTGCGATTCCACGCCGTCCGATGGAGCACGGCGCGCCGAACGTGGTTCATCTGCCCTGCGGGTTGCCGACCGCGCGGCCTCGGCCAGCAAAGCTTCTCGCACGGACATACTCGGGACGACCGGGGTGAGGTTCTCGTTGATTTGCGCACGAAGCTGCTCAAACGCCTCGAGCTCGGCGGCCTTCTGTGGATCTTCGGCCACAGACGCGCGAGCAGCCGACTCTTCGTCGCCGCTCAATTCCCCGTACAGCAGGTCGAGGATTTTGTCTGTCGGTTGTTCCGAGGCCATGGCCACATACTCCTGAGGAACCTCCCACTGATCAAGCAATGGTGTGTTCCCTTTCTTCCCGCGAGGGCACCATGCCCTCTACATCTGTATCAACGTTCGTGTGTCGAATCGGATCTCAAAAATCGACGCAACCCACGCTCACCCGCTTGCGGGCGAATTCACACGCTCATCCTCATCGTCAAAACTGTGGTCCGCATACTCACTTAGATGCCCCCGCAACGCCTCAAGCGCATACCGCATCCGGCTTTTGACCGTCGGCACCGGGATGTCCAAAATCTCGGCAATCTCGCGGAACTTGAGGTCGGAGATCTCGCGCATCACAAACACCTCGCGCTGCTCGTCCGGCAATTTCGCCAACGCTTGCTCAAGCCGTTGCCGGAAGACATCACGATCGTAGTCGGTCGCCATCTGGCTTGAACCATCCACCACCTGGTCTAAGAACGTGGACTTGTCATCGTCGCCCACAGGCTGGTCGAGCGAGAGTTCTTTGCCCCCCTTCTTGCGCGAACGATCGATGCAGATGTTGCGCGCGATGGTGTAGAGCCACGTCGTAAACTTCGCGGACTGCTGATAACTTGAGGCGTTGCGAATCACCCGCAGAAAGACGTCTTGAAGCAATTCTTCGGCGATGTCTTTGCGCCCAACGCTGCGATAGATGAAGTTGAAAACCGGCTTTTCGTGCCGCCGCAGCAGCACCTCGAACGCGCGCGCGTCACCGTCCGCGTACCCAAGCATGAGCTCTTCGTCGCTTTGTTCCTCGTAGGGCTTCTGGTCGGACTTACGCCCAAACAGGCTTTTGACGATCGCCAGCAGCATCGGCACTCGTGGCGGAAACTCCCACCGTGAAGGTCCTCAATCACGTTGAGGCATTCCAAAAACATCTTGCGTGACGCCAGTCTATTCCAAACAAAATGGCCGCGCCACGCTCGATTAGAGCTTGCCCGCAACCTCAGACGCGAACTTGCCGATGGTCATCTTGGCATCGCCAAACGCCGGCAGCGCGTCTTTGGAGCCGGACAGAGCCTCCACGTTCGACTTGATGGATTTGTCTTGCGTGATCTCAGCGCAGCGCAACGCGACCACACGTACCGGCCAACGCTCGCTCTCAAGCGCGCGTTTGAGCTCGGTTGAGATCGAGTCAACCCCCTGCTCTTTCATTTCCGTGCTGATGAAATTGCAAAGAAACTCGGTCTCTTTCTTGAGGTCCTCGTCCGCGTAGGCCTCAAACTCAAGCGGAAGCGCGTTTGCCGCGACCAAGATGCCGGCTTTGCCACGCAGCTCGATGATGCGCTGGGCAGCCACCCAGCGCAGCAGACCGTTTTGCGTGCGCACCACCTCCGCAAAAAACGGTGTGGCCTTCTCGCCTTGGATGCGCACGATCGCATCCATGAACCCGTCTTTGAGCTTGTTGGGTGCTTTCGGATCGTTGATGGCCTTTTCCAAGTAAGGCAGCAGGTTGGGATGCTCGTTTTCGAGCAACGCCACCTCAAGCTCACCCTCAATGTCAGGGTGTTTCTCGTTGGCGCGTTTCACCAGAATGTTGGCCACTTCGCCCATGATGGCTTTGTCGTCTTTCGCAAATTCCATCACGTTGCGCTGCACGGTGGCCGGTTTGGCCGTCTCGCCAAGCCACTTCTTCATGGCCTCCATGCCGCCTGCACCCGCGCGCGGCATCACTTGCCCAACGGTCGTCGCGCCGAGCTGCGTTCGCAGATCTTGGTCGGCAGACATCCACGTGGCCAAAATGTTCTCGTAATCGGCTTTGCGAGCCTGCGCGTAAGGCTGCATGAAGTACGCGACATCCTTTGCCACGACGGCCTTAGAGTCGCCGACCTTGATCTGACCGCCATTCTCTTTGACGTCATCCGTGAGCTTGGGTTGATCCTGAGTCTGCCAAAGCTTGTCCACTGTAGGGAATATCGCGTCGGCAAACTTGGCGCGGGTCGCGTCGTCAGCCATGCCGTCAAACAGCGGCTTAAGGTCGCTGACCTGATTCTCTTCGATCAAGATCTCGATCGCGCGAATGCGCACGGCGTCCGGCTCTTCGGCACTTTTCGCCCACTCGGCAAGCTTTTCGTAACCACCTTCGGCGGTGCGCCAAACCTCGAGATCCTCGGGTTTGCGGTCGCAGCCCCAAGCGATGGTCAAAGAAACCAAAAGTGCAGTCAGGGAAGAAGCTCGTTTCATCTGGCGTTTCTCGTGTGGGTCCGGCATTGAACCCGCGGATGATCCTCTCCAACTTCCCCGTCCGTCAAGCGTGGCTTGAACATGAATACTCCTGCAGAACCTTGGTACCGGCATCGCTTCGTGCGCTGGATGCGCGAGTTCGCGATCTTCGCGGGCATCTTCCTCGCCGTGACGGCCTACCAGACGCGTGATCTGCTCGACCGCGGTACGCCGCTGCCCATCAACTCGCTGCCGCAGCTCGACGGGGAGCGCGTGGACTTTGCCGCGTTCAAAGGCAAACCCACGCTGCTCTACTTCTGGGCGCCTTGGTGCAGCGTATGCAAAACCAACGCGCACAATGTGCAAGACGTCGTCGACGAAGATTACAACATCGCATCCATTGCGTTGTCGTACGAGGACCTCGCTCAGGTACGCGCGTTCGCAACCCAGTACAACATGCCCAAGCCCGTGTTGCTTGGTGGGCGCGAAGAATCCACCGCGTTTAACATCAGTGCCTTTCCCACCATCTATGTCCTGAATCGAGAGGGCGAAGTCGCGTTCGCCACGATGGGCTACACCAGCGAGCTCGGCCTACGGGCGCGGCTGTTTGCGGCCGGGCTATGAGCTAGAACAGCTCTTTGCGCTTCGCACTCGACAAGATCCCCATCGCCTCGCGGTACTTCGCGACCGTGCGGCGAGCGATGTCGATGCCTTCTTTGGCGAGGATCTCGACGATCTTCGCGTCCGACATTGGTTTCTTGGGGTTCTCTTGGGCCACAATCTCGCGAATCTTGGCCTTGACGGCCTCGCTCGCAAGGTCGTCCCCATCCAAATTCGTGATCGATGAGTTGAAAAAATACTTCAGCTCAAACGTCCCGCGCGGCGTGTGCACGTACTTGTTGGTCGTGACACGGCTGACCGTCGATTCGTGCATGTCGATGTCTTCGGCGACATCACGCAGAACCAGCGGTTTGAGGTGCTCCACGCCGTAATCAAAGAAGTCACGTTGGAACTTAATGATGCTCTCGGTGACCTTCATGATCGTGTTCTGTCGCTGATGAATGCTGCGAATCAGCCACATCGCGCCACGCAGTTTGTCTTGGATGTAGTCCTTGACCTCGTTGTTCTTGCCTTCTTTTTGCCGCGCGAGCTCTTTGCGGTAGTAACCGCTGATGCGCAGCTTGGGCATGCCATCTTCATTGAGCACCGGCACGTAGTCGTCGCCGATTTTATAAATGTAGATGTCAGGCGTGATGTATCGCGCTTCGTAGTCCGCAAATTCACGCCCGGGTTTGGGCTCTAGATGCGAGATTCGTTTGGCTGCCGCGATGACCGCGTCCATGTCACAGTCAAGCGCCTTGGCAATCTTTTGGTAGCTCTTGCGCTCAAGGTTTGGGATGTGCTCAAGGATAATCCTGCGCACGATTTCATCTTCGGGGAAGAGCCGATCAACCTGAATCAACAGGCATTCCTGCAAGTCGCGCGCGCCAACCCCTAGAGGATCAAAGCGCTGAATCTCGGTCAGGATGAACTCCACATCGTCAACACTCGCTTCGGCGTCTTCGGCGATGTCCTCGACCGTCGCCGCCCGTAGGTACCCATACTCGTCGAGGTTCCCGATGATGAGCGTGGCGAGGTACTCTTCGTCTTCGCTCATGCCCGAAAGGCGCACTTGTTCCATCAAGTGCTCTGTCAAGGACTCGCTCGTCGACAGGGTCTGCTCAAGGCCAGGACGCTCGTCATTGAGCCCTTGGTACGAGTTTCCGGGCGTGGGGGCCGAGTAGTTTTCAAGAAACTTTTCCCAGTCGATCTTCTCTTTGGCGTCGCGTTCCCCTTGTGGAACCTCTTCGACGCGATCGGCGGCGCTGCGCATCTCCATGGGCGCGTCAAACGCCTCGATGGGCTCGTAATTGTCGGTGTCGGGCAGCTCCTCCAACACCGGGTTCTCGACCATCTCTTGGCGAACCGCTGTGATGAGTTCCATGCGCGAAAGCTGAAGCAGTTTGATGGCCTGTTGCAGCTGCGGCGTCATCCGCAACTGCTGACTCATCTTGATGTTTTGCCTAAGTTCCATCGCCATCGAACGCTCCTTTGCTCGACCTAACCTTTCTCGCCCCAACCCGGGGATTTCATCGTCACGTGCGCCGTATCCAGCGAGATCTCTGCCTGTGAACCCGACATCGCCCACGTGTCGGTCTGCAAGCGGGCCCCGCGAAGGGTCAACGTGTCTTGATTCCATGTCGCGTTGGGACCGGACACGACCGCTGTTCCTGCTTTGACCACAACACCCTCGGCGCGGGCGGGCTCCGCACTCACGCTCGAGGCAAACACCACGACTTCGCCGCATCGACCTTGCGCGTGAACCAACCGATTGGCCTGACGTTGGCCCGTGAAAACGCACCTGCCGATGTCCCATGTCGCGACTTCAGCAGGCGCCGCGATTTCGGGGCCATCTTGAGCGCTCACCGAGGAGGACATCCCCACCAACAGCGCGGTCCATACAAGCTGTGTATTCATCTGCATCGGCGGTAGGATAACAGACGGCCTACGGCACAGCAACCAAACTGAAGCAATTTGGTATGAAACTTGCCTAGCAAACAAAAAAGGCGGCCTGTGAGGGGCCGCCTTTTCCTGTATCGTAAGGCCTTTTTTGGAACGCGCAAGCCAAGATTACGGTGTGTAGTTCTCACACTTGTCGATGACGATTTTCTCACCGCCAAGGAACCCGCCTGGCTCGTACCACACACAAACCTCCTTCGCGGTCCCAGGCTGCAGATCGGCTTTCCACGTGAGTTCTTGGACGTTGAACGGTCCAGGGCCCACATGTCGTTTAGCGCATCGTCTTGGTCAGGCGTCAGAATGCCATCCATGTCGCCGTCCAGATACGCATCCTCCATCTTCTGTTCGGTGATGGGTGAGCCGATCTGGCTTGAGACAAAGAACGCAAAACACATGTCTTTGTCGCCAGCAGGTTTGCGCGTATTCCAGCACTCCGCGAGCGCGAGCGATGCTTGGTAAATATCGGTCGTGGTGTTTCCTGCCGTCGCGGGGGCCGGCACATCCCAGTTCTCTGCACACCAACCGCCTGGAGTGCATTGTTCGAAGCCAGGGCACGCCGCGTCTTGGGTGAACGGGTCCGGGTCAAAGATCGGGCACTCCACACAACGTCCAGCCTCGCGGTAACACACGTCGTACTGCCCGCTGCAAACGTTGGTGGCGCAGAAGTTCCCGGTGCACGTTGAGTTCTCGCAGGTCAGCCCCGACACGCAGTCAGCCGCCGTTCCACAAGCTGCCCCTTCAGCGCCTTTGCAGAGCTTGGGGCTGACTTCGTAATCGCACGTGAGCTTTGATCCCACACAATCGTCGTTGTTTTCGCACTGCGCGCCAGAACCGCCTTGGCATTGTCCGCCGTTACCGGTGCAGACCTGACCCTCGAGCGCACACTCGTCGACACCACCCACGCAGTTATCATCGACGCCATTGCATAGCTCAACCGAGCCGGGATTGATGGCCATGTTGTTGTCGTCGCAGTCGACCTCGTCGCCCCCCGGACACCCCATCGAGCCGGCCGCGCCATAACCATCGTTGTCGTTGTCGATGCAGTTCTCGGCGCACGCTTGGTCACTCCCATCGCAGTCTTCGTCGATGTTGTTTCCGCAAATCTCGACCGCCCGCGGTTTGATGTTGGGATCGCTGTCGTTGCAGTCTCGACCGCCGCACGACGCCGCGCGGAAGTTGTCGTTGTCGGCATCGGGGCACGTGATGTCGGGCACGGCGTCACCGTCTTTGCAGTCGTCATCGATGCCGTTGCCTGGGATCTCCTGACGCCCAGTATTGGCCGCGGTGCTGAAATCGTTGCAGTCGTCGCCGGTTGGGCAGGAGACCGACAATCCGGAGTACCCGTCGCCGTCCTGGTCGACGCAGTTGGTCTCACCGTTTGTTCCATTGTTTCCCGACTCGACGCTCGATTCTGCACATCCAACAAGGGCAAAAAGACCCGCAAGCACCATCCACTTCTTCATCCGTCACTCCAGTTAGTGTCTTGCGCATCATGACACGACACCACACGCGAAGCCACAATTACGTGCGAACAATTGCGGGCATTTTCCGCGGTTTACGTGGCAAACGCGTGGCCCAAAAATCCCCATTTTTCCAAGTTTTGAACAATTGCCGCACGTGGGCCGGGGTGTTATAAGGCGCCCTGCAGGGAACGGCCTAAAACAACAACGAGGCGGTCGAATGACGATGCGTGGTGACCTCGTAGGGACACGAATTTTTGGGGAATACGAACTCACGCGCAAGCTTGGCGAGGGTGGAATGGGCGCGGTTTACCTCGCGCGCAACGAATCCATCGGCCAAGAGATTGCGGTCAAAATGCTTCACGGTAGGGCGGCAGAAAGCGACGAGCTGCTGCTGCGATTTAACCGCGAGGCCCGGGTCATTTCGATGCTGACCCACCCCAACATCATCCGCGTCTTCATCTTTGGGCGTACCGAGCAAAACATCGTCTACATGGCGATGGAGTACGTCAAAGGCCGCTCAATGCGAGAAGTCCTGGCGCAGGGCATGCTCGATGAGATCACGATCATCAAGATCATGAAACAGTGCTGTTCGGCGCTCGCCGAAGCTCATGACCTTGGCATCATTCATCGCGACCTCAAGCCGGACAACGTCCTCCTGACCGAATTCCGCGGCGAGCCCAACTTCGTCAAGGTCCTCGATTTTGGCATCGCCAAACTGCAAGACGACGGCGGCAAGCAACAACAGTTGACCCAAGCAGGGATCGTGTACGGCACGCCCGAGTACCTCTCACCGGAACAAGCGCAAGCACAGCCGCTGGATGCACGCACAGACATCTACAGCTTGGGCGTCATGCTCTACGAGATGATGGTGGGGCGCGTGCCGTTCCAGTCCAATTCGGCCGTGCAGGTGCTCACGATGCACGTGTTCAACGAGCCCACGCCGGCCGAGCAGGTTGCGCCACAGCGCATTTCGCCAACCATGGCCAACATCCTGCGCAAGGCGATGGCCAAGAAACCCGAAGAACGCTTTAAGTCGGCCATGGAGCTCTTCCGCGCGCTTGAAGCGCGTGAGCGCGAGATGATCAAC
>JAWKQR010000050.1:0-27055 GCA_041390025.1 bacterium | reverse complement strand
CGGCCAGATGACGATGACGCTCTCGATTCTCCCAATCCGCGATGACTTCTGGCTGTGCGATACCCACGCGGGCGTGGTGCCGCATTCGCCCCTCGGCGCGCCGTTTTCGCGTGCCGACTTTCCGGCGGTGTGGGCATGGAACCAACGCGAAATCGCGTGGCATGAAGACCGAGTGGTCGTGATTCGACAGCTCGTGGATGGTTCTGAAACCCGGGTTCCGCTGCCCGACTCCGTGGAACGCCTCCACTGCATGACCATGAACGATGCGTGGATATTCACGGGCGCGAACGCCAACACCACGCAGGCCAGAGTGCTCGCGATCTCGCTCCAGCACCGCGACAGGTTCGACGAGATCGGCCCTCCAGGGGTGGTGGGCGACCCGAACAAACCGGTCATCACCGTGGAGTGCTGGCGCGACCTTTTGGTTGCCGTGGACACCGGCTTTGCGCCCAGGCTTTTGCATGTGTTTCGCGCGGACCACTCCCCCGAACTGCTGCATAGCGTTCGAATCCCAAGTGGAGTCGACGACCACGTCCATGGATTGGCGTTTGGGCGAGCGTACATGTTCGCCGCATCCGCGACCAATCATAAGGACGCAAAGGCGTGGAAGATCGGTGTCTACGACACGCGCGGTTTTGACGAGATCTCCACGTTCTTCCACCGCGTGCCGTGGGAAGCTGCCTTCGATCCTCCGTTGCATCTTTGGGCCGAGGACGACTTGTTGCTCATCGCCCACGGCGCTCTGGGTTTGGGCGTGGTACGACTCGACGATGGTCAGGCTACCAAACACGCGAACATACGCGCGGTCCAGCCCTGGAGCCGACCCTACATCGGGATCGACAACATCACGTACCGCTCATCGTTTCAGACTGGACGGGTTGTTCGAATCCACGGCGTGATTCCTGGCCAAGGGGCACTCGTGACGTTGAACCATGGAAGCAAGCAATGGTGGGAGATCATCGCGATCAACTGAAGTACCACCCGTACTTTTGCGAAGAGAACATCTGGCACCTCTGCACAACCCGCTCGGAGGGCTGGGCCATCTTTGTCTCGAACCCTTCCAAACAAGTGCTCATGCTGGGCCAACGCTTGGAGCCAAGGGGTTTAGTGTGGGATTACCATGTCGTCTATCTGGCCCCGGACGGCATCATTTGGGATTTTGACGCCACACAGTTTTCGCAACCCCTCGACGATTGGCTCACGGCGTGCTTTCCCGACGTCCCCCCTGAATTTCGCCCTCGATTCAAGGCGGTGGCGGCGGCGGAGATGACGGCAACTTTCTCGAGCGACCGAAGGCACATGCGCCAAAATGACCGATGGTTGCAATCTCCCCCACCTTGGCCGTGTATCGGCGATGGGCACAACTTGGACACTTTTGTGCAAGTTGACGATTCGTGGATGAACGCCGGTGAATTGCAAGGCTGGGCAACGAAGAACCTAACTTGAGTTTGACTCCGTCAGGCGTATAGTGGGGCGATAACATGCCCCAAACACGGCTCGCTGTTCGAAACCCACGCGGATTCGTGATGTCCGAGGTGATAGAAAAGACTCAGTCCCAACAGGTAACCTTCCCGGTTCCGGGTGACCTGTTTATGGACCGTTTCCAGATTGAGAGCGTCCTCAATCGCGGCGGGTTCGGGTGTGTCTACAAGGCGCTGCAGCTGGACTTGAAGCGCCCCGTCGCGATCAAGGTTCTGCGGCCCGCATCACGTATAGGATTCAACGATGACGCCAGCGCCGAAGAGCGTCGCTTAGAGGTTGTAGCGAAACGCTTTGGAGCGTGAGGCGCAACTTGCGTCGCAGCTGCGCGACGCTCACACCGTCATGATGTACGAGTACGGTCAGACACCCGAAGGGCTTCTCTTCATGGTGCTGAGTACATCAGCGGTCGTCCGCTGTCGGAGGTTGTCGAGGACGACGGCGACCGGGCGAGGAACCGCGCATGCCGCCATTGTGTTGCAGGTCCTCTCAAGCTTCTGAAGAGGCCCACGCGAGGGGGCATGCCGCATCGCGACATTAAACCCCCAACATCATGCTCTATGACCACTTGGGGCGACGCGATCACAGAAAGTCCTCGACTTCGGGCTCGCAAAGTCGATGGATGACCCGCTTTTCAACGCCGACGATCCCGACCTCACCGATGACGAAGTGTTAATCGGGCACGCCCCGGTGTTGTGTCGCCCGAACAGATCCGCGGCTGCCAGGCTGTCGCCGTCCACCGACCTATACAGCCTGGGCCTCGTCTTCTACGAACTGCTCGCAGGCGAAAAGGCTGTGAACGCGAAGTCGACCACGAACACTTCTGGCGCGGCACATCAACGAAGGCCCATCTGGCTGCTAGACCGTGCACGTCGACCCCAGTCTCGCGGCGATCCTTCACAAGATGATCGAGAAAGACGTCAACAAGCGTTTTGCAACGGCAACCGAGGTAATTCAGGCGCTCGAAGCGTGGAAAGCTGCGGCGTTCCTCGATATCGAGTTTGAAGAGATCGATGAGTTCAACGAGGTCGTCTCTACCCCGCCAGACAACCGCAAAAAAGTGGCGGCGGCTGTAGCCGTGCTGCTTCTGTTGGGACTCGTGTTCGCACTTTGGCCAAGAGATCCCGAGGCGCCCGTTGCACCGGCCGAACCTGTCACGAAACGTGCACCTGAGCCCGAATCGGTGACGGTTTCCGAGGTTACACCCGAGGTCGACAGCCCTACGCCAGCGCCACAACCTATTGAAACCGCAGCAGAACCTGGTGAAATGGTGGTCGATCTCGCCGAGCCCACAGAGGTTGAACCGTCCCCTGAGCCTGCGAAAAAAGTCGACCCGAAACCCGCCAAAGACGACAAGAAGCCAAAACCGAACAAGACTTGGCGCAAACCCAACCTAACGACACTTCCATGACCCGAGTGTTACTCATCACGGCCCTTTTGCTGGCGTTCCCGGCCGTTGTGGTGGGACAAGAACCTTCGGCGGATGTGGTCGAAGCCGTTCAGAAACATTTTGAAACCGGCGCCGCGTTTTATTTCGAACAGAAGTACGACGAGGCCATCAAAGAGTTTCAAAGCGGCTACTCGCTCTACCCTGACCCCATATTCCTTTACAACATCTCGATGGCGCACGGGAAAATGGGGCGCGTTGACCAATCCTTGGCGATGGCCGAGCTCGCGCAGTCTTCCGGACTCGGCGAACCCGACGCAACGCAAAACGTGGCGCGAATTGTGGCCCTGCGCGAGACCAAGGTTGCACGAGATGTGGCCACCAACATGCGTGTGTCGCTGAGCGCGCAGACGAGCAAGTCTGCCGCGAGCAAAGACGTCGACTGGTGGTTCTGGGGCGGGGTCGCGACGGCGGGCGTGGGTGTGGGGTCGGTGGTCATTGCCACGGTGGTCGACGCTGGCTTGTCCGACACGATCGACGCCTACGAAGCCGCCGCTGCGTCTGGTGAGGTCGAGACGTACAACCGGCTCAAGGCGTCGATTGAATCCGACCAGAACACAGCCCTCGCATTCTACGTGGTCGGAGGCGTTCTGGTCGCGGGCGGCGCGGGCCTCGTCACGTGGTCGTACCTGCGTAACGACTCATCCGAGGTCATGCTTGTGCCCACCACGAACGGTGCGGCCGTTGTGGGGAGTTGGTAGGCCCGCTAGGTCCAGCCGAGGCCGATCGCAGCGTACCGTGCGAATAACGCCATCCCATACGCGATGACCAACATGTACGAGAACGCGAACGCCGGCCATTTCCACGAGCCCGTCTCGCGACGAATCACGGCCAACGTTGACACGCATTGCAGCGCGTAGACAAAGAACACCAGCAGCGCCAACACAGTCGGGAGCGTGTAAACCGACGTGCCGTCAGGGTTCTTGGCCTGACTCATTCGTGCTGCGAGGCCGTCTACGTCCTCTTCGTCGCCGCCAAAGCCGTAGATTTGCGCCATGGTCGAAACGATGACCTCACGCGCGGCGAGGCTCGCCACCAACCCCACCCCGATTCGCCAATCGAAGCCAAGCGGGGCCAAAACCGGCTCCATCGCGTGGCCGACCGACGCTGCCAGGCTGTTCTCGAGCTGATAGGTCTGCGCGGCAACAGGATCGTCGCGAAGTTCAGCGGGTACGTCGACGCGTGGCAGATTCAGCGCTGCCCAGAGGATCACACTGGCTGCGAGGATGACTGTCCCTGCCTTGCGCAAGAAGGCCCACACACCACGCGAGACCCGGTGCCAAATCGCGCTCCACGTAGGGACACGGTAGGGCGGCAATTCCATGTAAAATGGGTAGGTCGCACCGCGCAGCAGCCCGCGCTTGAGCACAGCAGCAGCGAGCAGCGCACTCACGGATCCAAGCAGGTAGAGCAGAAACAACACGATCCCCTGAAGGTTGAACACCCCCAGAACGTAGGTCGACGGGATGAAAGCACCGATCAGCAACCCATAGACAGGCAGGCGAGCCGAACACGTCATGAACGGAGCCACCAAAATGGTCGCGAGCCGACTGCGCGGGTCGGGCACCCCACGCGTCGCCATGATCCCGGGGATGGCACATGCATAGGACGACAGCAAAGCGATGAAACATCTTCCCTCAAGACCCGCCCACCCCATCACACGGTCGATAACAAACGCCGCACGTGCCATGTAACCGCTTCCCTCAAGCACGGCGATCATGAGGAGCAACAGCGCGATCTGCGGCACGAATACAACGACTCCGCCTACACCCGCGATCACGCCGTCGACCAAGAGCTGCTTCAGCAAACCGTCGGGAAGAAGATCACCAACAACGCCCCCCAGCAACATCACGGCACTTTCAAACGCTTCCTGCAATGGCGCCGCGACGGCGAAGACCACCTGGAAAAACAAGAACATCACCATCGCAAAGATGGCGATGCCCATGACCGGATGGAGCAAGACACGGTCGATCTGGTCCGTCCGTCCGTCTTCTCGCCGAGGGGCAACCACACACTTCTCGAAAATCTCGTCCGCCCAAACAAATCGTGCCTGCTGGTCCTCGGGCACTTCCACGACGGTTGGAGTCCACGTGTCGACGCTCGCGAGCAGAGCGCGCACATCGTCCATTCCGATGCCGCGGTTGCCCACCACGCCAACCACGGGGATACCAAGCGCTCGTTTCAGCTGCGGCAGCTTGAGGGCGCCGTTTCGAGCCTTTAGCTCGTCGATCATGGTCACGATGAGTACCGTCGGTCTCCCAAGCCGCAAAATGTCGCCCACCAATTGCAACGAGCGCTGCAGTGTCGTCGCGTCGGCGACCACCACGATTCCGTCAGGCGGCTCGCACCCAGGCATACGCCCTTCGAGCACTTGAGACACAACACGCTCGTCGGGGCTGAGCGCCTCAAGCGAATACGTGCCAGGCAGGTCGATAAGGGACAAGGTTCGACCGTCGGCCGTGATCTCGCCGACGACGTGTTCCACCGTGACACCCGCGTAGTTGGCGACACGCTGATGCAGCCCGGTCAGAGCGTTAAATAGAGTGGTTTTGCCGGAATTTGGACTTCCGACAAGGGCGACGTTGGTCATGTCGCGCCTCGTTGATTCAGCGGATGAGGATGAGTCGTGCTTCCGAGCCACGCAGACTGATGCGTCCGCCTCGAAGCTCAAACTCGATGGGGTCGCCCAACGGCGCGCGACGGACCACAGTGACGTAAGTGCCGGGAACGAATCCCAAAGCCATGAGCCGGCGAGCGATCTCGGGCGCTGTACTCACGTCCAGCGTCGAAATGTACGCACCTTCGCCGGGATTCAGAAAGGTCAAATCACTTTTGGTCAGCGCTGCCATGGATCACCTCGTGCTGATCCATAGCTATCCTATTTGAGAATGATTTTCAACTTCGTTTGGCTAAAAATCCGCCTGACGAGGTGCGCGCGGGAACGGGATGACATCACGGATATTTTCGATGCCTGTGACGTACTGGACCGCTCGCTCAAATCCCAGCCCAAACCCAGCGTGAGGCGTCGTCCCGTAGCGCCGCAAATCGCGGTACCACCAGTAGTCTTCGGGATTCAGGCCCATCTCAACGATTCGCGCATCCAAAACGTCCAGCCGCTCCTCACGTTGGCTACCGCCAATGATCTCACCGATTCCCGGGGCCAAGATATCCATCGCCGCCACCGTGCGACCGTCGTCGTTCTGGCGCATGTAAAACGCCTTGATGTCTTTGGGGTAGTTGATGACGGCCACGGGGCCCCCTACCACGACATCGGTCAGGTACTTTTCGTGCTCCGATTGAAGGTCGATGCCCCACTCCGGTTGGAACTCGAACTTCTGGTTGGCTTTCTCAAGCTCTTTGATCGCGTCCGTATAATCCATCCGAGCAAAGCTCGATTCGATGAGCTTCTCGACCTTGGATTGCGTGCCTTTCTCGACGAACTTGTCGAAGAACGCCATGTCGTCGGCGCGCTCGTCCAAGACCGCTTGGCAGATGTACTTCAGGAACGCCTCCGCCAAGTCCGCGTCGGCGGCCAGATCCGCGAAGGCGATCTCGGGCTCGATCATCCAAAACTCCGCGAGGTGACGCCGGGTATTGGAGTTCTCGGCGCGGAATGTGGGTCCGAACGTGTACACGCGGCTCATCGCCATGCAGTACGTTTCGACGTTGAGCTGCCCCGACACCGTCAGGTGCGCCTCACGGCCAAAGAAATCTTGCCCGAAGTCGATCGCACCGTCGGCAGTTCGCGGCAGGTTTGCTACGTCCAACGTGGACACGCGGAACATCTGACCCGCGCCTTCGGCGTCGTTGGCCGTGATGATCGGCGTGTGAATCCACACAAAACCGTTCTCGCTAAAGAAACGGTGAACGGCCTGAGCCAAGCAGTTTCGCACGCGCGTCACGGCGCCAATCAGATTGGTTCGCGGACGCAAATGCGCGTTCTCGCGAAGGTGTTCCATGCTGTGGCGTTTGGGCTGCATCGGATAGGTCTCGGGGTCGCTGACCCAACCCACAACCTCGACTCGAGACGGTTTGATCTCTAGAGCCTGCCCCTGCGCGGGTGACTCAACGAGCTCGCCGCTGACCGAAACGGCGCACCCCGTCGTCAGTTTCAGGATCTCCGAGGCGTAATTCGCCAATGATTCGTCGGCCACCACTTGCACGGCGTCAAAGCAGCTGCCATCCGAAACCGCCACAAACGACACGCCCGCCTTGGAGTCGCGGCGCGTCCGCACCCAACCCTGCACGATGACTTCTGTGCCCACGGGCACCTTACCCTTGATGATGTCGTCAACTCGAGTGTTCTTCATCTGGCTCTCTTCAAAATCAGGTGGCGGGAGTTTCTACGAGGCGTCGTATTCTCGCAAGGCTATTGCCAATCAACCAACACACTATTGACGTGTGCCGCAACTAAAGAACAATTGCCGCGAAGGAGTCGACATGCAGACATTTCATGGCGTGTGGCCGCAGTGGGGTGACATCGAGATCGCCGGCCTGGGTGATGGTGGCGCGTTGGTATGCGACAACGTCTTGGGTCATGCGACGGCTCGCAGAGTGTACAACCGTATCTTGGAGCTCGCGCGCGAGGGTGAGCTGCGCCGCGCAGGGATCGGGAGAATGGGCGGACATCGCCTCGATGAATCCATTCGTCAGGACCTCATCGCTTGGCTGACGCCAGACTTGGCAGATTCTTTCATCGAGGTACGCACGCTTTTCGAGCAGGTGCTCGAATTCGCGAACACCCAGTGTTGGCTCGGCCTGAAACGATTTGACACACAGCTCGCGCTCTATCCGGGGGACGGGGCTCAATACGACCGACATCGCGACGCATTCGCGGGCCAGAACAATCGACGCCTCACATCCATCTACTATCCAAACGTGGATTGGGAACCCGCGCACGGCGGTCAGTTGCGATTGTTCTACGAGGATCGCGAAGAGGAAGTTGAGCCTCGCGGCGACCGTATGGTCATCTTCTTGAGCGAAGCGTTGGACCATCAAGTGCTTCCCGTTTTTCATCCCCGGGCCGCGGTCACGGCATGGTACTACGGGACGTAGCTCGTCATTCCGGTTTTGTCCCCACAGCGCCCCCGACACTTTCAGCTCACGCGGTGGGTGTGTGGGCGAACACTAACCTAATCTGAGAGACGTCATGGACGCTGAAAGCGCGCGCGAACATTGCCTGTTGAAAGCAGGAGCGACCGAGGGCTTCCCATTCGGCGAGGATACACTCGTCTTTAAGGTGGGCGGCAAGATCTTCGCCCTGCTGTCGCTCAGCCTGTTCCCACACAGATCAACTTGAAGTGCGAGCCTGAGAAAGCGATCGCCCTGCGGGCGGAACACCCAGCGGTGCGCCCGGGTTATCACATGAACAAGACGCACTGGAACACAGTCGTCTTCGACGGGTCGCTGCCTCACCACCTGCTTGAGGAGATGATCGAGGACAGCTACCGCTTGGTGTTTAATTCACTAAGCCGCAAGGCCCGTGCGGCAATCGACGCCGAACCTACTTCTTAAGCGCGTCGCGGATCTCGCGAAGAAGCAGCACATCCTCGGGTGTTGGAGGCTCTGGAGCTGGAGCCGCGGGCGCGGCTTCTTCTTTGCGCTTGAGGCGATTGATCTGCTTGATCATCACAAAGATGATGAACGCAAGAATCACGAAGTTGATCGCAATGGTCACGAAATTCCCCCATGCGAACAGGGGGACGCCGGCTTTGGTCAAATCGGCGTAAGTCATCGCGCCTGCGTAGTCGGCAGGCGGATCCGCCAATATGATGAACTTGTTGGAGAAATCGAGGTTACCCAGCGCGAGGCTCACCAGCGGCATCAGCATGTCTTTGACCATCGAATCGACGATCTTGCCGAACGCGCCGCCGATGATCACACCAACAGCCAGGTCAATGACGCTTCCTTTGACTGCAAACTCTTTGAATTCACTCATGAAACTCATGACAGACTCCTCTAGATGGATGCAGGGGTATAGGTCGGCGCCTCAGACCGGTCAACGCCAGAACAGCCGTTGCACAAAACGGTCACCATTTCACCACACTTCGCTCACGAAAGAACTGACCTCGGGGGCCTTCGGGATCGTCCTTGCTCGCCAGCCACGTGATGGTGTCTGCCCCTTCCTCTAGGTTCTTAGGGGCAGATGCGCCGCCCATGTCCGAGTTTACCCATCCCGGGTCGACGGCGTTGACACGAATGGAGCGCCCTTCAAGCTCGCGATTGAGCACACGAACCAACCCGTTCAATCCGACTTTTGAGACGCGATATGCCGAGGTCGGCCATCCTTGCGTGACGTGGACTTCGAACGCGACGTCGTCGACGAACTTTTTCATCAATGCCAAGAGCTCGTCGCGATCAAGTGCGTCGCTCGAGAAGCGTTCGGCGAGGTCGACTCCTAAACACGCGAGCTCGCCCATCCCGCTCGAGACCATCACGACGCGTGCGTTCTCTTTGAGGATGGGCAACATCGCATCGGTGACCCGCAGCGGCCCGTAGAAATTGACAGCGAGCGTGTCATTGACCACGCGGTATCCAAAACCATCCAAAGACACGCCCGCGTTGTTGATCAAGACATCCACCTGACCGTGTCGTTCCTTGACCTTTTCGACAAAGTTCGTGATCGACGCCTCGTCGGTGACGTCGAGAGGGCGAAACTCCAGCCCGAGCTTGGTGGCGACCGCCTGCCCTGCTTCCACGTTTCGCGCCGTCAGAATCACGTGGAAACCGCGATCCGAAAGCTGGCGACAAACCTCGAGGCCAATTCCGCGATTGGCTCCGGTAACAACTGCAACCTTCATGGATTCACCCATCAAACAGTAATCTTGAGGGCGTCAACAAACCATTGACGTGAGGCGATAAGGCTAACGACGCAGGCAGTTCCCTTCAACGCAAAACCGCAAGAACAAAAAAAGCCCGCAAAGTGCGGGCTTGTCTTGTCGGAAGGTACGACTTACCAGCGATCGCGACCGCCACCGCCGCCGCCGTTGCCGCCGCGACCACCGCCGCCGCCGCCACCGCCGCTTCGACCACCACGGCCGCCGCCAGCAGGACCACGACCACCGCCGCCGCCGCCGCCGCCATCACGACGACGATCTTGAGCTTCGTTGACGGCGATGTTGCGTCCGTCGAGCTCGGCTCCGTTCATCGCGTCGATTGCAGCGTCTGCATCTTCAGCTTGTTCAAATGTGACGAACCCAAAGCCACGTGAACGGCCGGTTTCGCGGTCCGTGATCACTTTGGCGTCAGATACAGCGCCGAAGGCCTCAAATGCTTCGCGAAGCGACTCATCCGTTGTGCCCCATGCCAAGCTTCCGACAAACAATTTCTTCATGATTCTCTCCACGCGGGTCTGCCCGCTCAATGCCACCGATCGCTCGGTGCTCTCTTACTTGTTCCGTTTCCGGAACGCCTATCAATGCGGCCAAATCCGCATGCGCACATGGCAACACGCCACGATCACGCTGAGTTAGGAAAATGTCGTTTGATATACCTGCGCGAATCTTCGGTTTTGATGTCAACCGGTCCGAACTGAATCACAAAGGGTATACGGCCACTCTCCAATCTACCCTGTAGTTCAGCTGGTTAACGCGCTGAGTCCGAGGGAACACCCAAGTTCTATCACCTGCACATCAACCGGTCAAACCGGTAAGGCATCAGAAAGTCACAAAATCCTTTGAGAATCCTCTCATGGGGGCTCCGTGAGTCACCGTGCCCGGCGACAGCCGACGAGCCGTGGCGGTTTGATGGGGTTTCTCGATACCCCCCGTCCGTTGAAACGGCTCCCCGGAGCTCACTACTTTGGCTTGACGCCGGCTGTAGAAACGCTACCTATGAGACGATTCCCAACCAAACGGCCATTGTGGGCACGCGGTGGAAGGTTCCCTCACGATCTCTTCACCGCCGGAAAGCTACGCCCATGGAAAAAGAACCTCCCGGTCCCGCACCTGTTGTTGTCGTCTACAATTGTGATTTTCTCGAGGGCGGCAGCGCCGAGTCTACGCACGGCTCCGAAGCTGGCCAAGAGAGCGCCGAAGTCGCTGAGCTGATCGCGGAAACGCTGCGCAAGAGCGGGCGCGACGTCACCCTGCGGTCCCTCGATGAGAGCTTGCCGTCTTGGCGACCCAACGGGGTCGTGTTCAATCTCGTGGAGTCGCTCGGTGGAGACCCGGGTCGCGAGGCCGAGTTTCCGCGATTCCTTGAGGGACTTGGTCTGCCGTTCACGGGCAACTCGTCCGCGGCATTGGACCTCGCCCACGCCAAACATGAAGCGCGCCAGGTCTTGGCGGCTGCAGGTGTTCGTATCCCGCGGGGGTTGGTGTTCGGAGATGCACAGTTTGACGCGAGAGAACTCGCGCAGATGGACTTCCCGATCTTCCTCAAGCCCGCGTTGTTTGACGGCTCGGTCGGCATCGACCAGGGCAGTATTGTGCATAACCTCGTCGAGCTTCGAACCCGATTGATCTGGCTCAGCGATCGCATTCCCGGCCCATACCTCGCCGAAACCTATCTCCCGGGTCGGGAGTTCAACGTGGCCATTGGTCCGCATTCATTGGGCCGCTTCGCCGCCGTCACGGAGATCGATTTCTCGTCCTTTGGCGATGATCTCGCGCGGATCGTGACCTACGACTGCAAATGGATTCCCGACTGCGCCGAGGCCGGAGCGTGCTCTCGCCCGGTGCATCGGTCGTCGAACCCGTCGCTGTTTGACGCGCTCGTCACGCAGGCTCAACTCGCCATGCGGGCCATCGGCGCGCATTCGTACGGTCGCGTCGACTTGAGGTTGAGTGCCGAGGGTGTACCCCATGTCATCGACGTCAACCCCAACCCAGACATCCACCCTGATGCAGGTTACATGATCGCCACACGCTCCCTGGGATTCTCGGCGAGCCAGCTGTACCTTGGCATCCTCGAAGACGCGACGATGGCGGGGTCGGAGGAGTCGATCGCATGGTAACGCGGCCGCTGCAGCTCACTGACCTCCCCCACCTGCGTGGGATCTTGGACAACACCCAGAACTTCACCGTCGAGGAGGTGGATGTTGCGATGGAACTGTTGCACGAGTGTGTGGATGACCCCGAGACCAGTTACCGAACTCTCATCATCATGGACGAGGCGGTCCGTGGTTACATTTGTTTTGGTCGCACGCCGATGACCGACCATACGTTCGATCTGTATTGGATCGTGGTCCAGGCGGGGCAGCAAGGCCGTGGGATCGGAAGAAAACTCTACGCTGCGATGGAGGACGCCGTGCGCAACGACGGTGGAAAACTCATACGGATCGAGACCTCTTCGTCCGAGGGCTACGACGCGACCCAAGCGTTCTATGGCCGGCTGGGTTTCGATGAGCTGTCGCGCGTGCGCGACTTCTATCGCGCCGGCGACGATCTCATCACCTACATCCGCTACCTCTAGCGTTCTTCGAGCACAAGACTCAGCGAGTTCACGCAGTAGCGCAGGCCCGTGGGTTCGGGGCCATCGTCGAACACGTGTCCAAGATGGCTGCCACAGTGCGCGCAGACAATCTCGGTGCGCTGCATGCCGTAGCTGTTGTCTTCCTTGGTGGCCACGCGTCCTTCGATCGCGTCGTAATAGCTGGGCCACCCCGTCTTGGAATCGAACTTCGTGGCCGAGTCAAACAACGGCGCATTGCAGGCACGGCAGTGGTAAATGCCGTGGGATTTCGAGTTGTGGTACTCGCCGGTGAATGCGCGCTCAGTACCGCGTTCTCGGAGGACGTGAAACTCCTCCGGGGTTAGCAAGGCTCGGTAGTCGTCCTCGGTCGCCGAAGATGTTGTCCCCAATTCAGGGACGGGCCGGGCAAGTAGGGTTTGGAATCGTTGTGTGTTACCGTCGCCCGACTGAGCCTGCGTCTTTTCGACCGTCTGGATGCGGGTCGATGTCGGCTCTGCCCTTGCCCGTTGCACCCGACAAAGACGAAAACGAAGAGAAATAGAATGTAACGCATCCGAGCTCCTGTATCAGACGCACGCCTACGCGTTAGCAAGGCGTACCTATTGCCTATGATGCTTTGGAAGTAGGCAACCGATTCACCTGCATACCACATTCCTCAAATGTCTCATTCTAAAGACCACGACGACCACGATCACGACCATGAGCACGATCACGACCATGATCACGACCATGAGCACGACCACGATCACGACCATGAGCACGATCATGGCGACGGGCATCACGGTCACTCACACGGGCATCTTGGACACCACCACGATACGTCAGACTTAAGCGACGGGCGGTTGGCGTTCAGTGTGGCGCTGAATCTGCTCCTGACGGTGGTTGAAGTTGTCGTCGGGATCTTGTCCGGTAGCTTGGCGTTGATCGCCGACGCGGTACACAACCTCGGCGATGTTGGGGCCTTGGTGATCGCGTGGGTGGCTCGCCGGATCGCGCGCAAAGAGGCCGACGACCGGTTTCACGTTCGGTTACCGCCGTGCGGAGTTGGTTGGAGCGGTGATCAATCTAACGTCGTTGCTGGTGATGGCGGCGTTCATGATTGTGAAGCGATTGACCGCTTCCTCCATCCGCAACCGATCGAGACGACGTGGGTCATCCTGGCCGCTGGTATCGCGGTGGTTGTGGACCTTGGCACGGTGCTGCTGCTGTGGAGCATGTCCAAGGGTAGCTTGAATATTCGCGCCGCGTTTGTGCATAACCTCACCGACGCTGCGGCATCGATCGCGGTCGTGGTGGGCGCTTTGTTTGTGCGCGAGTTCGGTTGGCTATGGGTGGATCCGGCACTGTGTTTGATGATCGCAGCGTACATTGTCGTGACTTCGGTCCCGATGCTCAGGCACGCGGCGGCGATCCTGATGAATCATGTGCCACGCCGCCTCGAAGTGGAGCACATTCGGGACACGTTTTTGGAGTTCGACGAGATCTTTGACGTTCACCACGTTCACTTGTGGGAGATCGACGAACGTACCACGGCGCTCGAGGCCCACATTGTGCTGAGCAACGATCTGGATACCGCTTCACTTCAACCGCTGACGGCAAAGCTGCGCGGCGTCATGATGAAGCGCTGGAAAGTTGCGCACACCACGTTTGAGTATGAACCACCTGATTCGGTGTGCACCCGGCGGGCGTGTTAGCGCGAACAGCTCGGGAAGTGGCGACGCGAGAAATCCCAGAGATTTTGGTAACAGATCTTATCGACCAAGACCTCAACGCCAATCTCCTCGATGAATCGCGTGTGCTTGTAGCGTTCGAGCGTCGCACGCAGATCGTCAGCGAACCGCGGCAACGCCATCGCTGTGGGGTAGCGCGACAACGGGTCGATCAATCCGTCGTAGTCGGACCCGATGGCGATGCAGTCCCACACGCGCTTCTTCTCGACGGCATCAAGCCGGTCGTCGTCCATGATGACGTCTACCATGGCGAAGATGTGGCGCATGACCAGGTCTGCCCAAAACTCGTTGGGCACCTTCTGTTTCGGCGGAACACCGCACACACGTTGGTCGAACACGAGCCCAACCACGCCTCGGGTCTCGTGAACCACCCGCATGTCCTCATCACAAACGTTGATGTTCCACGCGTAGTACGGAGGCGAATGGTAGTGATCGTTTTCGAGCGGCGCGCGCGCGATCAGCTCGTCAAGCGTCGCGGTGCCCGAATACGCCGCATGGGACAAAAACACCGGAATCTCAGGATGTTCTGCTTGGTACGATGCGTCGCGCTTTTTGCGCGCGGCGTTGTAGGGACGCACGATCTCGTCGTAGTACTCCTTACGCGTCTTCGCGCTCATGTGTTTGCAGTCCAACAGGATGCGACGCCCGCCCGTATCGTGAAGCTGCTCATCAAGCGACAGCATCGCGCGAACCACCCGTAGCCCAAGGTCACCCTCCCGCTCAAACCCTTCGTTAAGCCGCAAGTCCTGATCCATGACCAAACGGGCTGAGTCCGGGATGCTGTGCGCGTGCCCGCACAAACCATTGTCGAAGTGGTGGGCGAGCGTGATGAACATGATGGGATGTTCAAGGTGTTGCAGGAGGTCGATGCGCTCGAAGATGTCGTTTTCGCTGACGCGTTTGCCGTCAGGTCCGATCGAAAACACGTACGCCCCCTCAATCGTGAGTACAAAAACCACATCGTCGGTGCGCTCGAGCTTTTCGTCGATCTCCTCGAGATTACGCGCCACCCAGTAGCGGCCCTCGAAGTCGTCGGATCGGATCACGCCGTCGTCTTCCGCCCACACCAGATTGGCGCGCTGAGCCACGCCATGTTTGGAGCGGTAAAACTCGTATTCTTTGAGGAACTCGGTCCAGTAGTCGTACTCATGCGACGAGAGGAACAGAATTCGCGGCATGCTGTAGCGCATGAAGATCTTTTGCACGAAGGCGCGAAGTGGTCCGCGATTCGACAGGATCTTTGTCATCGATTGAAGGGCGGCCTTGCCGTCGCCGCGCAGCAAATTCAACCCACCTTCGACCAACGTCACACCGGACATCAGCTTGGCCAGCTCCGCTGCGAACGTGTGCCGGTCATCGCCTTTCTCGTCGCGATGGCCCCAGAAAAAGCCTTTTTCGATGGGGCAGATCGAGGCGAACACCAGACGTGTCCCCGATCGATGCAACTTGGCGACGTCTGCTTGCGCGTAGGCACGGGCTCGCGCGCCCTTCCCCATGTCGGTGAGGTCCTCGGGCATCGGTGCCCAAGGATGGAACTGCGAGGCATCCTCTTCGACGTCTGCATTGCGTAATCGATTGAATGCATAAAAAGTTGGGTGACTATGCAGATCTGCGAACATCTTAGGCATGGTTTTTCCGGCCAATCATGGGTCAGGACGTTGACACTGGCGGCTGTGTCGGCAACAACAGCCATCAATATTTGGAAGAGAGGTTGACATGAAGACGCTCCCCCGAAAAGGCCGTTCCTCGTCCGAGGTGCTTTCCACCATGCGCGCGCTGAAGGGCGACGACGTCCAGTGGGAAGATGGGCGAGTTTGGTGTTTGGTGTTCCACGGCGGCGACGAGATCTCGAGTTTTCTCAAGGAAGCGTACACCACCTACTTTTCTGAAAACGCGCTCAACCCGACCGCGTTTCCAAGCCTAAAGCGCATGGAGACCGAGGTCGTGTCGATGGCGTGCTCGCTGCTCGGCGGAGACGAATACGCGTGTGGCAACCTGACTACAGGCGGCACCGAGAGCATCTTGATGGCGATGAAGACCGCACGCGAATGGGGTCGTGAGCGCGGGATCAAGAAGCCGCGCGTCATTGTCCCACTGTCGGCGCACCCAGCCTTCGAGAAAGGCGCCCACTACTTCGACATGGAGATCGTGCACGCGCCGCTCGACAAGGACTACCGGGTCGATGTGCGCGCCATGAAGCGCCTCATCACCAAACGTACGGTGCTCCTTGTCGGCTCGGCCCCGCAATACCCACAGGGTGTCGTGGATCCCATCGAAGACATCGCGCACCTCGCTCAGAAGCATAAAATCCTGTGTCACGTGGACGCCTGTGTCGGAGGCATGATGCTCCCGTTCGTGCGGGCGCTTGGGTACGACGTGCCGCCTTTTGATTTCTCGGTGCCGGGCGTGACGTCGATGTCCGCCGACCTACACAAATATGGTTACGCGGCCAAGGGGGCTTCGGTGGTCTTGTACCGAACTCCTGAGCTGCGCAAACATCAGTACTTCGCTTACACCGATTGGCCCGGGGGCATCTACGTGTCGCCGACGATGACCGGCACCCGACCCGGCGGCGCCATCGCGGCAGCGTGGGCCATCATGCATCGGCTCGGGTTCGACGGTTACAAGGAGATCACCAAACGTGTGATGGAAGCGACCGTGAAGTTGCGCGACGGCATCAACGAGATCGACGGCCTTCAGATTCTCACGCGCCCTCACATGAGCGTGATGTGTATCGCCTCGACGCGCGACGACATCGACATTTACGAAGTGGGGGACAATATGTCCGCGCGCGGGTGGCACATGGACCGCCAACAGTTCCCGTCGTCGCTGCATCTGACCATCAATCAGGCTCACATCCAGTCCGCCGACGCTGTTCTTTGAAGGACTCAATGAATGCGCTGTCGAAGCGCGGGTCAACTTCGACGCCGATGCCGCCCGAAAAGAGAAGCTGAAAAACACGGTGATGCGTGGACTTTTGAAGGTTTTGCCGGCGCCAGTGGCTTCCAAAGCAACCGAAGTAGGCGTATCCATGATGGGCATGGGCGACGGCCTTCCCACGAGGACAGCGGCGATGTACGGCATGATGACCAGCCTGCCCAACCGTGGCGACCTCAATACGATCGTCGTCGACCTACTCGACAAAATGACCCGGTGGGAACCCGGGTCCGAGCCTATCCTCCCGACAAGGAACCATGACCCATGGCCAAGATCGCACCTTACCTAGTATTCTTCATTGACTCGCCCTCGCGGTCCTCGCGGTGCCTTCAGCGATTGAAGAATTGCAAATGCGCAACGACGTCGAAACGTTTGTGTCGACCCGCGCAGATGTCGTCGAGTTTCGAGAGCAGAAGCACCAGAAGGGCCCCAAAACACAGGTCATCCGATTCAAGTACACGGTTATGGAACCAACTTCACGGGCGACAACCGCTTCACACGAATGTCGAATACACACGACGAGATCGCCGCCCTGATCCGCAAGGAGAAGGACAACAAAGAGACGATCCTCGTGTACTACGACGCTCAAAACCCAAAGCGTGTTGTGATCTCGAAGGAGATTGGTTTCGGTGCCGTCGGGCATCATTTGGCGACGGTGACGCTGCTGTTGACCAGCGTCTACAGCTTTGTCGAGGACAAGCGCCGCCGTCGGATCTGGAGCGACCGGCGCGGTCTGATCAACCCACGTCGTAAATCATTTTTTGGAGAGTTTGACCGACACCTGCGATAGCCCCACAGGGCCATCGCAATCAGTGGCTGGAGCTGTGCCAAAACACATCAAAAATATCGATGGGTTTGGTCAGAGTTCCTTCCCGGAACATGCCGAACTTTTCGACAAGGTGCGGCTCCGGCCCCATGGGCCATGGGGCCAGCATCAGCCATACGAGCAGCAAAAACATCAACGGCGACAACCCGTCGATGAAGGCCCAAAACCGGTCTTTCATTCGACGATCGTGGCAGTCTTAACGTAGTCGAGCTCGGGGAATGATTCCTTCAAGTACTCGTTGCCGCGCTGCTGGATGAACCCCTGGTTGGGACCCATACCGCGGGGTGCGCCTTCGCCGTAACCTTTGTAGAGCGCGTCGACGACTTCCATGCCTTCCACGACCTTTCCAAACGGCGAGAAGCCCATCCCGTCAAGGTTCGTATTGTTGCCGAAGTTGATGAAGAGCTGTGTTGTGCGGGTGTTTGGACCGGCCGTCGCGAACACGAGATTTCCACGCACGTTGCTCTGTTTGACGGGGTCGTCGTTGATCTTCGCGTCACGCCATTTGTTCATGACGTTGGGGTCGCCATGGATTCCGAACTGGGCCACAAACCCGTCCAACACGCGGAAGAAAGCGACGTCGTTGTAGAACCCTATCTTGACCAAGTTATAGAAGCGGTCGGCACCGTTTGGCGCCCAATCGCGGTCGACTTCGACCACAAATGTCCCCTTGGTCGTGTCAAACTTTGCTTTGAACTTCGCCGGCGCCGTTTCGTTAGCCAGAGCTGGATTCAGGAGTGCTGGGTTCATGTCTTTTGCCTCGGGGTTGGCCTGAGCGGCCGTTTGATCGCCTGTCTGCGCGGGCGCGTTGTTTGTCTGATTTTGCAGGGCGGCAGCGCCATCCTGTGCGGGTTTTTCTTCGGCTTGCGCCGCGGTCTTGGCTTGCTCGGCGGTTGCCGGCGGTGTCTCGGCCGGGGTTGCGGAAGGCGCGCCCGTGTTCGATTGACATCCAGCAGCCACCAAAATCGCCATCACTACGAACCATCGTTGCAACATGCTTATCTCCACAGAAAATCTGGTCGTGGTGCGTATACCAAAGGCGGGGAACACCGCGCAACATTGACGCAATGCCCCACACGGCATAGGTGTGACCTAACACCTGTGAGGATTTCATGGTTCGCAATCTGTTTTCTTGGGCGCCTTCGTGACCTTTGCTGGGGTGAGCCTCATTTGGACGGTGTGGCTGCCGGTGCTCTGGTCTCTGGTCATCTTCGTTCCTGTGTTTTTCCTTGGCCTGTACGACGTCTTTCAAACGCAGCACGCGATCTTGCGGAACTTCCCTATTTTGGGGCACGCGCGGTATCTGTTGGAGTCGATTCGGCCCGAAATCCAGCAGTATTTCATCGAGCCCCACATCGTGGGCGCACCGTTCTCGCGTGAGGAACGATCGCTGGTGTACCAACGCGCGAAGAGCGAGCTGGACACTGTCCCGTTTGGCACACAGCACAACGTCTACGAACCCGGCTTCGAGTGGGTCAATCACTCGTTAACCGCTCATCACGCTCCCCCGACTCCACCACGTGTCCTCATTGGCGGTCCGGACTGCAAGCAACCCTACGCGGCCTCCATGCTCAACATCTCGGCGATGAGCTACGGCTCGCTGTCGCCGACGGCAGTGCGTTCGCTCAACCGCGGAGCCAAGATCGGCGGCTTCGCCCACAACACCGGCGAAGGCGGCATTAGCCCCTATCACAAAGAAGGCGGCGACCTGATCTGGCAGATCGGCACGGGGTATTTTGGCTGCCGCACACTGGACGGCGAGTTCAACCCCGAGATGTTCAAGACGAACGCGGGTCAAGAAGCCGTGAAGATGATTGAGATCAAGCTGAGCCAGGGCGCAAAACTCCGGACACGGCGGGGATCCTCCGGGCAAGAAGGTCAACGCCGAGATCGCCAAGATCCGCGGCGTCGAGATTGAAAGGACGTGCCTCGCCGCCGGCTCACCACGCATTTTCGACCCCGGTGGAATTCTGCGAATTCACGGCCAGCTTCGGAGCTCTCGGGCGGAAAACCCATTGGATTCAAGCTCTGCGCGGGGCGTCAGTCCGAATTCCTCGCCATTTGCAAGGCGATGATCGAAACTGGAATACGACCGGACTTCATCACCGTCGACGGCAAGGAAGGTGGCACAGGTGCCGCACCGCTGGAGTTCTCGAACGCGGTCGGCATGCCGCTTCGCGAGGGACTACGCTTTGTCCACAACGCGCTCGTAGGGAATAAACCTACGCGACGACATCAAGATCATCGCGTCGGGTAAGGTGATCAACGGGTTCGACATCGTTCGAGCGGTCGCGCTTGGGGCTGACGCCTGCAATTCCGCGCGTGGCATGATGTTGGCGCTCGGGTGCATTCAGGCGCTTCGCTGCAACTCCAACGTGTGTCCAACAGGTGTCGCGACGCAGGACCCCGCCCTCTACAAGGGGATTGTGGTGCCAGACAAGGCCGAGCGCGTGGCGCGATTTCACCGTGCAACGATTCAAAGCTTCTTGGAATTGGCGGCTGCGGCGGGCATCGATGACCCTCAGGAGATTCATCCGTCTTACCTGATGCGGCGGATGGACGAAGTCACGATTCGGACCTACGAGGACCTCTACCCCACCGTGGAACCAGGCAGCCTCCTAGAAGGCACGGCGCCTCAATGGCTCGCGCGGGATTGGGACCGCGCGACGCACCTCCACTTCTAGTCTTCTTCGGGGGTCCAATCGCGCGAGATCGATGTGTCGGTGTATTCCTTATGATTCTTGGTCTTCTTGACCAGCGACTGCATCGGTTTCTTCTGCTCGCTGTACGCCAAGTCCTTCTTGTCTTGGTCGTCGTAACCCTTGAAATGCGTGAGGTCGTCGGTGGGATTGAGGTTAGCCATGGGATCTCCAGGTGATGTGCGTGCAGTGTGGGGTTGAAGCCAGTTTGGTGCAACTCGAACTTAGTTTCGTACTCGTCCGTGGGGTGTTCCTTCATGAAAGCCCCCAGCCGTTTGAACGCCGATGACCGCTGCCTCGGTGTAGTCTTTCCAATTCATCGCTCCCGCGTAGGTGAACGATGATTGCACGCCCGTAATCACGTCGATCAGAATCTCACCGACGCTTTCGCGCCCCTCGCGCAGGTAAATGCGGGATGTCGAAATGCCTTCGCGAAAGAATGCGCGCTTGGCCTTTTCGAACGCATCCAGATGCGCAGTCCGTTCATGGACCGCTCGCGCACTCGCCATGCCGTAGTTCTCTTTGTACAGCGCGCCTGTGGCGTCTTCCTTAATGTCGCCTGGGCTTTCGTAGGTGCCCGCAAACATGGTTCCGACCATCACGCGCGCCGCACCGGCGGCAAGGTAGAGCGCGACATCGCGGGGATACCGAACCCCGCCATCCGCCCAGACATATTTACCCAACAGTTGCGCGGCTTCAGCGCACGCTCGCATCGTCGAGAACGTTGGTCGCCCTGCCCCGGTCTGCATGCGCGTTGTGCACATTGCGCCTGGGCCGACATTGACCTTGACCACGTCCGCACCGGCTTCGAGCAGCGCCGTGGTTCCCTCTGCGGTGCACACGTTGCCGGCCACGATGGTGATGCCCGGACCGACGGCCGCCCGAACTTCGGCGATGGCCTCAATCATGCGGCGCTGGTGCCCGTGGGCTGTATCAAGCACGAGGATATCCACCCCCATCGCGATCAGGGCTTTCGCGCGATCTGCGGCATTCGCCGAGATTCCCACCGCGGCGGCGACCATCAGCCGTCCTTGGGCATCCAACGACGGTTGCACGAGCTCCAAGCGGACGGCGTCATCGCGGGTTAAGATGCCGGCGAGCTTACCGTTGGCATCCACCGCTGGGGCGGCTTTGACGCGAGCCTCTTCCATACGCAGGAAGGCGTCGTGATTGGTGGTGGTGACGTCAATCGTCACCAGTCGCTTCGCCATGACCTCGCGCACGGGTGTGTATTGGTCGCGCTCGCGCAAATCAGCCGTCGAGACCACGCCGAGCGGCCGATGGTCGGCGTCGACCACCACCACCATCCCGTGCGCCCGCTTGCGGATGATGCCCTGAACGTCCCGCAGGGTCGCGTCGGGCGTCACCACCAGCGCCGTATCGAAACGTGGGTTCGCAGATTTGATGTGGCTGACGATGCGCTCCATGGTCTCGAGCGACATGTCTTGAGGCAGCACGCCCAAACCACCATAACGCGCGACGGTCTCGGCCATACGCTTGCCCGTCACCGCGTTCATGTTCGCGGTGACCACCGGATGAGATCCACCCGCGAAATCGGGGGGTGTCAGATCGACGTCCAACCGAGACGTGCCGTCGAAAAAACCTGGGACGAGGAAGACATCGTCCAGAGACAACTCTAGCTGTTCATCATGCTCGGGATGAAGAAATCGCATCGCACACTCCTTGAAACGGGGTGCAGCTTACGCGGGGTTTTCCGTGTTGTCAGTTCGCGCGAGGTCTTTGACAGCGCGCAATGCATGGGCGTCGCCGACGAAGACGAGTATGTCGTTGGCTTGAAGACTTCATCGGGCAACACATGCGATTGAAGCGTCGTTCCACGCTTGAGCGCAACAACGCTGGCCCCGGTCCTCTCTCAGGCTCAAACCTTTAAGGGTCTTTCCTTCGGTGACCGGTGGGAGCGACAACCAACGTCTCGACGCGAATCGCGGTTCCGGCAACGATCGCAACCCCGGGCCCGTCACTCTTTCTGGACGAGACCATCGTCTCTTGGCGCGTAACGTCGATCTCGTGCCGGATGGTGTCGGAGTCGAGCCCCAAAGTTCCCAACACCAACGAGAGTGACTCGATCGCGCCCTCGATCTCTTCCGCGACGACGATGCTGGCCCCGGCGTCCTCGCCGGTGCTGACTTCGGCAAAATAACGTGTCCGGAGCAGCACTGGAACCGTGGCGCTGGTCCGTCGGATCGCCTCTACCACGCGGATGGACGCGCTCGGATCGTTGATCAGCACGACGACCGCACGAGCCCCGGGCACGTGGACACTCTCTAGCGTTTCGTCGCTCGTCGCATCGGCGTAGTGGATGTTGAGTCCGTGTTTCTGCGCCTCGCGCACCGATTCGGCGTTGAGTTCAAGCCCAACGTAGTCGATCCCAAGACGCTTTAATGTCTCGACCACGAGGCGCCCTGCGACGCCGTAACCCACGACCACGACGTGGTTGTGCATGGCGTGTGCGCCGGGTTCGTCAAAACCACGCTCGCCCAACACCCTCGCCAGCGGTGAGAGCAAGCGCTCGCCCGCCGAGACATGCGGAGCGAGACGCACCAAAAGCGGGGTCAAGAACATGCTGATGATGCCGGCATTGAGCAGCGGGTCGAGTTGCGCCGCCGGCACGAGCCCTTCGGCTTGCCCCATGCGCAACAGGACAAACCCAAACTCGCCAAATTGCGCTAGGCCAACCCCGGCGAGCCAAGCCGCGCGGGGTGGGAACTTCATCACCGCCGCTGCAAGCGTCGCGACAAAACCTTTGGCCAACACAAACCCGGCCGTCAGCAAAAGCACTGTCTGCCAGTTCTCGACAAACAGGCGCGCATCAAAAAACATCCCGAGGGACACAAAGAAGACACTGACGAACACGTCACGAAGGGGCAACATGTCGCCCATCGCGCGATGGCGATACTGGGTATCGGCGACGACCATCCCGCCCAAGAACGCACCGAGCGCCAGCGATAGCCCGGTCTGCGCCGTGGCCCAAGCCGTGCCGATGCAAATCGCGAGCACCGCCAACACAAAGACCTCGCGGTTGCGCGTCGCATCCACCCACCCCAAGACCCGAGGGACCACGGTACGGGCCACGACCAAGAATGCGGCGACGACCAAGATCGCCTTGCCCATCGCCATCCCGACCCCAAGCAACGCCTCGGAAACGCCCCCAGCGCTCGCCAAAACGGGGACGAGCAGCACCATTGGCACCACCAGCACGTCCTGAAACAGCAAAGTGCCCACGATGAATCGACCGTGGGGCGCATCGAGCTCACGGCGCTCAGACAGGCCGCGAAGCACGACAGCGGTGCTTGAAAGGGCGAACACAAACCCAAAGAAAATGGATTGGCGGAGATCAAATCCTGCCCACATCGCCACCGCGATTGTGGCGGCCATCGTTCCAGCGACCTGAAAAGCCCCGCCCAAAGCCACGGTTTTAAAAATTGCCTTGAGCCGCTCTAGCGAAAATTCAAGCCCAATGGTGAACAGGAGAAGCACGACCCCGACTTCAGACAGGATCTCGATGTCCGCGCGATTGGTGACCAGACCGACCGCGTTGGGGCCAATGAGGGCACCGGTTGCGAGCAGACCTGTGACCGCGGGAACGCCAAAACGCGAAAGCACCACGGACACAAGGACCGAGATGCCTGCGATGACTGCGACTTCTTCTAAGAGGGGAACGTGAACCATGCGACCTGTAGGATGCGAGAACTCAGCGTTCTACGCATACTTCTTAGTCGTCGTGTCCGCCACACGCTTCGTCCCAAAGGTCTTCGCCGTCGCCGATGTAGTAGTTGGAACCGTCGGAGCTGCGAATGGTGTTGGCCCCTGGAGTCAGGTCGGCGTGGATGTGGTTGTCGTGGTCGCGGTTATAATTGGGCGTGAGGATGATGTTGAAGACTCGGTTCGCGTGCCATTTCTGCGCGATTTCATAGAGAACCCGTGCTTTCTCCGAAGTGGGGTTCGTCGTGTTGTGCTGCCAGTCGCGCTCAAAGTTGTACGTCGTGCCGCCGGCGGTGCGGAACTCCCAGAAGTCGATGGCGCTGCCGTGGGCGTGGTTGCTCAATGAGGTTGAACCGCTGATCGTTCGACAGTTGAATGTGCCCACGTGCTTGACGTCGTTGATGCCGTACTCTTTGAGTGTGGTCCCCGCACGGTGCAAGGCGAGTGCGAGCTCGCACGTCATCGACATCGTGCCAGGCGACGATTGGTTGTAATAGCGGTAGGTCACGCCATTGATGGCTCCCGACACGCGGATGGGCTCGTCCACCGTGCACTGCTTGCCGCCGGCCGACTGCGTGGAGTAGTCCCACTGGGTCCACTGGATGCCCAATTGGTCCAGAGTTTGGAGGCATTGGGTCGTTGCGTTCGGGCTCGGGGTCATCCCTTCGATCGTGTAGACAAAAGTCTCGGATTTCGCGCCGACGCTGGCACCAACAGTCCCGTTGAACACTTCGCGTTCGCCTTCGAGCTCGACCTCGATACGGATGGGGACTTGTTGCTCGCCGTCATAGTTGACCGCCCAGAACTCATAAGATCCCGCGGTCGCGAAGTCTGCCCAACGCACCGTTTCGATGAACGGACCACCCGTTTCTTCGCAGCGGCTTGCGATGCAGCCGTCTTTTGTGAATTCGCCGCCGTCCGCGGTGTTGCGATGGCGGTAGTAGACTTCCTCGCCGAGGGGTGTCTTGACGTGCAGGTCGAGGTCGGTCGCCTGCTCCCAGATCAGTGTGATTCGGAATGCTCCACCGGGCACGCACTCATTTGTACCTGCCGCACATGCCTCACCGGCCGGGCACGAACTGCCGTCCGCGCAAGTCGCTGAACTCCCCGACGTCTCGCCGGGGCGGTTGACGTTGGGGGCGTTCGAGGGTGCCACATTGGTGCCCAACACTGGCAGGCGGTCGGCCGAGACCGAGAAGTCGCCTGAGTTGCCCTGGAGAGCGGGATCATCGCCACACGCAACGGCTCCAAAGCTTGTGATGAGTGCCAGTGTTAAGAGTCCGCGTTTCATAGTTCCTCCAATGTGGTTACGACACCCACATCTAACTACAAGGGTTGTGCCAACGCGTTCGGCGCCCCAAAAATCGCACGAAACGCCTATTTATTGAGCACTTACAAAAACACGGCAATTTTCCATACATTGCCCTACACTGTGACACATTGACACACCCGGGAACACATGACCGGGTTTCGCTGTCCGTGATTGCCCCCACCGACGCGCGCGGCCTACCATGCATCCATGAAATGGTTTGACACACATTGCCACTTGGACGCGGATTATGGCGGCTTGTCTTTGGATGAGCTTGTCAATCGCGCGCGAAACGCTGGCGTCCAAAAGATCGTCCTGCCGGCGGTGGCGCCCGAAAACTGGGAGACGTGTCTGTCCATCGCGCAGCGGTTTGAAGGCGTTTATGTGGCGCTCGGCATCCACCCTCAGTGCGTGCGGGAGCTCGGGGATTCCGAGATTTCGGCGGCGTTGTCGGATTTGCCGAACCTCTTGCGCAGCGACCGGGTTGTTGCGGTCGGTGAGCTCGGCATCGACCACAGATTCGATGTCGAGCCACAGGACAGGCTGCGACAAGAGTCGGTGATGCTCGCTCAGCTCGACATCGCTGCGGAGTTGCGGCTTCCACCCATCATTCATTGCCTCGACGCCCATGGTCGCTTTCAGGAGATGTGGGCGAACCACCCCTGCAGGAAGGCAGTGCACGGCATCATGCACTCGTACTCAGGCAGTGCGGAGCTCGTTGGGGTCTACACAAAACAAAATCTGTTTGTCTCGTATTCGGGTGCCGTGACCTGGACAGGCGCAAAACGCGTCCCCAAAGCGTGCTCGGCAACGCCTGACGAGTGGCTACTGGTCGAGACCGACGCACCCTACCAACCTCCGCACCCGCTCGAAGACGCTCCCAATCGTCCAGACCGCACGCCACGTGTGGGCGAGGTGGTGGCCCACTTGAGGGGTGTCGACGTTGAAACCGTGGCCAACTTGACGTGGGCCAATGCTCACAGGGCGTTCGGCATCTCGTCGTCGTAAAGGTGCGGCGCCATCTGCTCGATCGAGAGTGTGGCCGGTACTTCAGACAGGGGAACAGTGCCCGAGAGCACAAGTTCGATGAGGTGGTTTCGGATCGGTTTGAGCCCCGACTGCCACGCCAGATGCCGCAGTTCATCCACGGTCATGTGGTGCGAAATCCCGGTGCGGATGCGCTCGTTGACACGGAGCAGCTCGAAAGTCGCGATGCGCCCACGTGTGCCCCGCCCGGAACAAGATGGACACCCTTTGCCCTCCCAACAACGGAAGTAGCTCGGAGCTCCCTGAGGAAACAGCTCGGCGAGGATGTCTTGGTCCGGGGTCGCAGGCGCCTTGCAAACCTCGCAGTTCTTGCGCACCAGACGTTGTGAGATCACGGCAATCAGCTCGCTCGCGATGGAATTGGGGTGCATGCCGAGGTCCAAAAGGCGCTGCACCGCGTCCACGGAATCGTTGCAGTGCAGCGTCGACAACACGAGGTGACCT
>JAWKQR010000049.1:0-29063 GCA_041390025.1 bacterium | reverse complement strand
TTGATGTCGACCCGGTACGAGACGCACTCATCTTCCAGGTCGGTTGTAGCCTTCGCAACCGACGTCCCGCCGGTAAGGTCGGCCACCCGGTAGCCGGCGTTTCCGTTGGCGTTCTGGTAAGCGGACTCGGGCACGGTCGCCACGGTGACGATGTACTTCGCGCCCCGTCGAACAACCTGAAAGACCGCCAACATGGGGTCGTTCGCGGCTGAGTTCGTGAACGTGCCGGCGATCGAGGGTGCGACGGTGGAACCGCTTAGCTGCGAGATGATTTGGTTGCGCACCGTGTCGGCCCGAAGACTTCCGGAAAGTTGGACGACGCCGCCAACCGCTGCAGGGAACCCATCGTGCGTAGTGATGCGACGCCCAGACGTACGCAACACCGCCGTCGGGAAAACGGTGCGAATCTGTGAAAACACGTGCGATGCCAACAATTCGGGCGTGGTGGCGCTCGCCGGCGTGTTCAGCGCCGCGACAAAACCAGCGTAACCCGACGCTGCGTCATTGAATCCATGGGCGTTGAGACCGCCGCCGAGGGCGGCAGAAGGTACGCCAGGAACCAATGCGAGCTTGTAATCCCCAGCGTTACTGACGAGCAGTTGTGGGTCCACAAGGTTGGCCGTGTCCTCTGGGCGGCAGCCAAGGTACTGAACTTCGTCGTTGTCCGGCGTGCCGTCGCCGTTTGTGTCGACCTTGCAGGGGTCGGACTCGCCGTTGGAACACGCTGCCATGAACACACGATTAGGGCAGGTGCCGATCTGTCCGTCTTCGTTGAAGTCTTCGACGCCGTCGGGGAGGGTATCGCCGTCGGTGTCTTCTTTGGTTGGGTCCATGCAACCCGAGGCGATTTCGGCCCCGTCGAGGATTCCGTCACCGTCGCTATCCGGACGGAGCGGATCGCTGCCGGCGAGTCGTTCGTCGCCGTCGCTACCACCGTCGCCGTCCGTATCCGCGCTTCGAGCGTCGGTTTCGCCGATGTCGAATCGGCAGTTTTGGTTGGCGTCCTCTTGCCCGTCCAAGACGCCGTCACGGTCGGTGTCAGGGCGCGCAGGGTCGGTTCCAAGCGCGCACTCGCAGCCGTTTCGCAGGCCATCGAGGTCGCTGTCGAGCTCGGGTGAGCAGCGGTCATCGGCGCCAACGTCCGCCGCCATGTCCAAGAACGGGTTGGGCGGCAGGTCAGGCTCTTCGTTCATGTCCGAAGCCGACGTGTCGACCCCCGCGTCCGTGTTGACATTGTTGCGATCGATTCGCGACGGCTCACACACGCCCAAGATTGGGTTGAACTTCTCACCAGCTTCGCAATCAACCGACGAGCCCTCAGAGTCGGAGCTGCAAGCGGCAAACATTGAAAGCGCGATAACCAACCAGAAATTTTTCATGTTCTCCCTCATTTGCCCGAAATGTAGCGATTCGTGCGTCGCGTAACAACCCTCAAGCCTTGTGATAAGGCTCGCCACGAAGAATCGTGCAGGCACGGTAGATTTGTTCGACGACGATCAGACGAGCGATCTCGTGTGGCAACGTCATCGCCGAGAGCGCCAAACGCGTGTCGGCCACCTTTAGCCACTCTGGGTCGAGCCCCGCGGCTCCGCCAATCACGAACGCCACGTGTTTGGTGGAACGATTCATCCACGTCTGAAGACGTTCCGAAAGCTCCACGCTCGTCCAGTTTTCCCCGCGCTCATCCAAGAGCACCACGTGGGCGCCCTCCGGTATGGCGGCCTTGAGCGCTTGGGCTTCAGCGGTCTTGACCTGCTGATCCGGGCCGCGGCCTTCGCGCACGCTGTGGGTCTGAAAAGGCACATAGTGTCCGATGCGTTCCTCGTAGTGCCGATTGAGTGCCAGGAGGTTCTTGTCTTTCACGCGTCCGACCGTGACGAGGTGCACTTTCATGGTTTCGCAACTTTGGGAGGTTTTGTCCGATACCTTGGCTAGGAGGTGGACGATGTTGAATTTTCTCTTACCAGCGCGGTGCCCGGTCTGCGACTGCTATGTTGATGCTGGCGGGCTTTGCGAGCCGTGTCGCGAAGGTCTGCTGGAGTGTGAACCGGGTTGCCTGACCTGCGGTGCGCACGGCTGGGATGGCCAAAAGTGCCCTTCGTGCCGTGTGCTGCTGCCCCATCTTGACGAGGTTCGCGTCCCGTGGCTTTTCACCGGTGTTCTGCGTGACGTGATCGTGGATGTGAAGTCAAAACGGGACCCTCGGCCCCTGCGTCCATTGTGCCACGAGTACGACCGTTGGCTGTGCGAGGCGGGCATCGATGCCACGAATTGGGTATCCGTCCCGCTGCACCCCATTGATCTGCGCCAACGTGGTTTTAGCCTGCCTTCGCTTGTGTGCCGCTTTTCTGGGCACCCCTGCCAAGGTGTCTTGACCAAGACGAGAACCACCGAAAAGCAAGCCACGCTTGGTCGACTCGCCCGTGCGCACAACGTGGTCGGCGTTTTCCATGCGCGCGAGATATCGGGTGCGTGGGTGCTCGTGGACGACGTCGTGACAACGGGCGCCACAATGAATGCCGCGGCCGGCGCACTTCGCGCTGCGGGGGCCGAATCGGTGACGGCGGTGGCCCTGGCCAGAACACCCGAGACTTAGGTCGACAGAAACTCAAGCACAGACAGGTCGTCAACAGCGTCCACCAAGATGTCTGGATTGTGTGGCGCGAGCTCAAGCGCCGAGTAGCCACCGGTTGCGACGGCGATGCATTGCGCGCCGCATGCGTGGGCCGCCAACACGTCGAGCGGTGTATCACCGATGACGACGGCGGGCGCGTCGTCGCGCCCCAAGCGCGCTCGGCCCCGTTGAATGCCGCGCGAAATCAGCGTTGCGCGGTCCTCGTGGTCACACCCGAAACCGCCGAACTCGAATTCGTCGATGCCTCCGCGGCGCAGTTTTAGTCGCGCCCCAGCCTCGACGTTTCCGGTGCCCAGTCCGACCGCAAAGGCAGCGCCCTGTAACCTTCGGGCGAGGGCAACGGCTTCGGGGAAAATGGCGAATGTGGATGTTCGCCCAAGCTCGGCATCGAGCTCCGCAAGGTATTCCGTGATCAAAACGTCGATGAGGGACTCTTCGGGAATCTCTCCCAGCCCGATGAGGCCTCGCCGCATGATCCCTCGGTCGGTCATCCCACCGTACGAAAAACTCAGCGTCGCAGCATCACCAAACCGCCGTTCAAAAACACGCGCGACGGCGTTTCGTCCCGCTCCGCCGCAGGTCAACAGCGTGCCGTCGATGTCAAAAAGCACAACTTTCAATGCGGCGACCACGCTGCTACTTGGTCCATGAAATCGCGCACGCGTGATGCGTCGACGGGGTTGCGTGTGATCCCCGCCCGCTTGAACCACGTCCCAACGATGGCTCCCGAGGCACGCGGAAAAATGTCGTCGAAGGATTCTGGCGTCAGCCCCGACCCCACGAAGACCGGTACGGACTGCGCAGCGGTTGCGACCATGTCTAGGCGCTCGACGTCCACAGGCACTCCCGTGCCGCTGCCCGAGACAATCACCGCGTCGGCGAGGCCACGGTGCACGCAGTCGCGCGTCACTTCGTAGGGATCGCTCACGCCAAGCGGCGCCGCGTGTTTGACGAGCACATCTGCGAAAATCTTGGCGCGGCAACCCAGCTCGCGACGGTAGCGCAGCGTCTGGTAGGCCTCGCCCTCGATGATGCCTTGGTCGGTGACCGCCGCCCCCACATGCACGTTGACGCGAATGAAATCGAGGTCGCAGGCTGCAGCGATACCCATGGCGCTGTATGCATCGTTTCGCAGGCAATTGATGCCCACCGACAGGTCGAACGACTGTTTGCACTTGGTGGCGATACGCGTGAGCGCGGCCACTTGATGCGGCGGAATCCGGTGGTTGGCATCTCCCTTTGGAAACGGAATCGAGCCGAAATTCTCGATGACCAACCCGTGGACCCCTCCTGACGCAAGCGCCTCGGCATCACGCATGGCGTGAGACAGGGCTTCGTCGAAGGTCGTGCCGTGGGGGTCGCCGGGAAACGCCGGGACATGGACCACACCGTAAATCGTCTTCAAATCGCCTCCAAGCCCAAGTCGCTCAAGACCCGGTTTGCCGCGTTGTGCCCGCTTGCGCCGATGACCGACCCGGCGGGATGACACCCGGCACTGCATGAGTAGATGTTTTCAGCGGGTGTCCGATACGGGAACCGGTCGGAGAAGCCAAACTGGTTGTCGATGTGGTGAATGTGACCATGGGTGATCCCAAAATGTTCTTGGACCGCTTTGGGATGAAGCACAAACATGTCGTCGACCAACGATGACGTGTCGGGAGCGAACCGGTCACAAATGGACAAAGATTGGAGGGCATATTTTTCGGCTTCGGCCTCCGAGCTTCCAGCGATCTCGAAGACAGGACCCATTGAACAAACAACGCCGAGCTGTGTCGGCCTTTTCGTCCGTCAGAGGTAGGGTCGACGGGGTGTGCACGTACCACTCGATGGTTGGGAACTCGGCGAGTCCGCCGTTCTTGACGGTCTCGTGGGAATCCTTCAACGACTGCCAAACCACGGCTTCGTCGGGCAGGATATGCATCATTGCCCCGTATTTGGTTTCGATCGACGCTCAGGAAGGCAGGTAAACGTTGGAAATTCACGCAGTGCAAGGGTTGACCTTCATCGTGGAGCCAGCCCATCTTGGCGTCGAGATCCCAGTTAGCAGCAGAAATCGGCGGAAACGCATCGTCACCGAGGACTTGGCAGCGAAGGCGGATGCAGTGATTCGTCTGCCGTCATTCGGCCGGGTGGACTCGTGCCGGTGACCCGGGTTCGATCTTTACGACCTCGGCATTGGTTTCGATGCCGGCGCCTGCGGCTCGCGCCGCGCTTCGAACAGGTCGGCAATCGTGCCCATCCCACCCTCTACGACCATCAGTGCCATCCCGCCTGGGGAGGCGGCACATGTTGTGGACGAGGAAATTCATCCCGCTGCCCGGCGTATCCCACGTCGAAAAACTGCCCGGAAAAATGCATCGATGCGTACATCGCCTTGATGAGGTCGCTGCGGAATTCAAACCCGGTCAGTACTCACCGATGGGATTTCGGCTACAACTCGACGAACGTGCTTTGAAAGCTCCGGGCGCACAAATTTACTGGCGGTCTCTTCGATCGAAAGCGGCTCTTGCAACCACGTCAGCGCGATGTCTTCGCGTAGTTTGGCGATCTCGTCTTGCAAGCGTGTGTGGGCATCCCAGTCCGCCTTCGAGAAAAACTCGATGAACTGACGTTTGGTCTCGTCTTGGTCCGTGCCAAACATCAGGTATTTGCCAGACGTTGTTGGCAGGAAATAGTGCGGGTTTCTGCGTTTCAGCGGGATATGAACGCCCATTTTTTCGATGATCTCGGGGGGCATCAATCCAAGCAAATACGCGCCTGTGGACTGCGAGAGGTTAGGCGCTTTCGCGAACGGCTGTTCGGTTCTGACGGCCCCACCTACCACGGCTTTTTGCTCGAGCACTTGCACGCTCAATCCGCGCCGCGCCAAAAGCGTCGCGGCCACAAGACCGTTATGCCCTCCACCCACCACCACGACATCGAAATGTTTCATACTTCGTTCTCCAATTGTGCGATGAGATCGCGTGATTCTTGGGCCGCGGTGGTTTCACCGGCCGCTTCAAAGACGTCCGCCATGATGCGCAATGCATCGACGTGATGACCTAAATCTGCCTGAGCGAGGTTGAGTTGGGCGATCGCTTCGTCGTGCTGTTGATGGCCACTATAGGCGCGGGCGAGCGCCAAATGTGTCCACGGCACGGGCTGCCCAAGAATTGTGTAAAGCTCGACCGAACCTTGCAGCGTCGACACGGCCTCTTCATACATTCCAAGGTCGCAAAATGCCTCGCCGAGCTCCTCAAGCAGGCTCGCGGACGCCGCGTTGGTGGCTTCGGCGTCGAGGAACTGAACCCCTTCGGCCAAAATTTCGGCCGCGGATTGCGCGTCGCCCAAGGTGCGCACCAATCCACCAAATTCGGCGTACGTCTGGGTCACCAATGCGTTGTTGTTGGCGTCCTTGGCGTGTTTGATCGCTGCCCAGAAGGCGTTGTCCATCTGCTCGCGAAAGGGGACGTCCGGCTCATCAAAATGTGGGCGTTCAAACGAAGACAAGTCGATGTTCATCTCAGCCGCTTGTGCCAAGAATTCATCGATCTGGCTCAACACCTGCGATGCCGCCGCGAGCTGGCTCAAAACGGTTCCCAGACGCGAATTGAGGTATGCGAGGGACTTTGAGTCCGGCGCGTGTTGAGCCAGACCAATGGTCCGCGCAAATTCGTCCGCGCTCCGACGGTAGTCACCGAGCGAATTCAACGATTCGGCAAGCTGAAAACTCATCGTGGCGATGAACTCCGGTGCCATTCCACCGTCCTGCATCATCGCGATGCCGCGTTCGAACGCCGTGACGGCATCACCGTGGTTTCCCAGCTGCGCGTGCGCCTCTCCAAGTTTTCCCCACGAGTTTCCAATGCCGCCCATGGATTCGCCACCGCGCTCTTCGTAACGAATCATGAATCGATACGCGTCTAACGCGTCCTGGCTGCGACCCTCCCGCAGCGCCAGATTGCCAAGAAATTCGAAAAATTTGGCACGTGAGAGACTCCCGGCGTCCTCCGGTGGTAATGAACCCAGTCGGTCCGCGAGGTCTTTCGCCGCCGAGATGTCACCCTGTTCGAGACTCGCGAGCCCGGACGCCACGTTTTGGTCAAATTCGTTCATGCCTGCTCCGACTTTCGGCCTTTGATGACGCAAGTTACAAGAATCCCCTGCGTGCGTCAGCGCACAACTGGGACGCGGCGAAACTTTCCTCGCGGGCGCGAATCCCACCGGGCGGAGGCCACGTGAACGAAGAACGATCAAAAGCTTGGAAGATGATGACCTCGCTGATTCCGTTTGTGCTGGAGTACAAATGGAGAGCGACGCTCGCGGTATTGATGCTCTTGGCGGCCAAAGGTGCAACCGTCGCCGTGCCGCTTGTGCTCAAACAGATCGTCGATGCACTCGACAAGGCCAACGGTCCCGTTTTGGCGGCGCCGATCGGCTTGGTGCTGGCGTACGGAGCGTTGCGCGCGGCGTCGTCGCTTTTTCGCGAATTGCAGACGTTCATCTTTGCTCGCGTTCGTCTTGGCATCATGCGTTCGGTGTCCGTGCGCCTTTTGCGCCACCTCCACGCGCTCAGCCTTCGTTTTCACCTCGATAGGAAAACAGGGTCGATCACACGCGACATCGACCGCGGCACGAGCAGCATCTCGACGATGCTCAATTATCTGCTGTTCAACATCGTACCCACCATTCTCGAAGTCGTGATGGTCAGCAGCATTCTGCTCGCGCAGTACAACTGGCGCTACACCCTCGTGATCGCGGTCACGTTCGGTTTCTACGTGGTGTTCACGCTGTGGGTCACAAGCTGGCGAATGAAGTACCGCAAGGTCTCAAACGAGCTCGATTCGAAGGCAAGCTCTTTCGCGATCGATAGCCTGCTAAACTTCGAAACCGTGAAGTATTTTGGGAACGAAAAATTTGAGATCGACCGCTACGATGCCGCCCTCAAAGACTATGAGGACGCGTCGATCAAGAGTCAGGGGAGTCTATCGTTCCTCAACGAAGGGCAGAGCATCGCGATCTCGATCGGTGTGACAGTGATCATGGTCTTGGCCGCACAAGATGTGGCCGAAGGGAAAATGTCAATTGGCGACCTCGTGGCCGTCAACGCGTTCCTTCTGCAGCTTTTCATGCCGCTTGGATTTCTTGGCACGGTCTACACCATCCTAAAAAACGCGTTTACGGACATGGAGCGAATGTTCGCGCTGCTGGGTCAAGTTCCCGAGATCCAAGACAAAGACGAAGCGGTCCATCTCAAGCAGCGCACAGGCCATGTCCGTTTCGAAAATGTCGTGTTTGGATACGACAAAGAGCGCGAGATTCTGCACGGCGTCTCGTTCGAGATATTGCCCGGTCAGAAGGTCGCGATCGTCGGCCCGAGCGGCTCGGGAAAGTCGACCGTGGCCCGACTCTTGTTCCGGTTTTACGACGTGTGGGATGGCCGGGTTGAGCTCGACGGCGTCGACGTTCGCGACCAAGCGCAGCTGTCCGTTCGGGACGCCATTGGCATCGTGCCCCAGGACACCGTCCTGTTCAACGAGACCATCTTGTACAACATCTCGTACGGGCGTCTGGATGCCTCCCGCGACGAGATTGAAACTGCGGCCAGGCTCGCCCACCTCGAATCGTTTATCGAGGGCCTACCCAATGGCTGGGATACGATGGTCGGCGAACGCGGACTGAAACTGTCAGGCGGCGAAAAACAACGCGTCGCGATCGCCCGCGCGATCCTGAAAAACCCGTCGGTGCTGGTGTTTGACGAAGCGACGTCGTCGCTCGATTCGGCGTCCGAACAGGCCATCCTCGGCGCGATGCGGGAGGTCGCAAAGCGTCACACGTCGCTGACCATCGCCCACCGTCTGTCGACGATTGTCGACTCGGACATCATTCTGGTCATGCGCGAAGGCGAGATTGTCGAACGCGGGTCTCACCGTGAACTCTTGGATGCAAAAGGCGCCTACTGGCAGCTGTGGACTCTCCAGCAAGCCGAGGATGAAAAAGGGGAAATCGTTCAAGTCGGCTGACTTTTAGATCCTTCTCGGCGACGATGCGTTGTTACAACGGTTCAACCATCTGCCGAGTTCACCGATGAATCGCCTCCTCTTCGTGCTGCTGCTGTCAACCCTCGCCTGTGACACCAACGCTCCCGTTCCACCTCCAGCCACACCGAGCGCTCAGCCCGCCGTTGCCGAAGTCACACGGCAAGAGGTGGTGGGTAGCGCTGGCGGCATCACGTTGCGTGGCGTTGGCGCGACGAAGTGGACCGACGGTCAACCCATTCCTGCCGGGACTCAGGTCGAAACGGACCACGCGACGCGGGCGCGACTTCAGCTGGGAGAAGCCGACGTCACCATCAGCCATGCCACAACGCTGAAATTCGTGAGCAAGGAGACCCTTGAGCTGGCCAACGGCCGCGTCGTCATCGAGTCGGGTGAAGCCCCGCTCTCGGTCGTTACGCCATCGGGCGCCTTCGCGCTTCATCAAGCCAAAGTGTCGCTGGTCGCAGCGGGGGGCACCGTGCGCGCGTCGGTTTCGCGGGGCTTGGTCGAGATCCAAGGGCCAACCAACAATGTTCTTGTCCACGCGGGGATGGAAGCAAGCTGGCAACCAAAGTCCGAGCCTGTGGTGCGCTGGGCCAACAGTCTGGGCACCGAGCTTGGGTGGGTGCGGATTTGAGCCAAGACGGCGCCGCGTCTGCCCGTCCGGCCGCGGGGCTGGGCAAACTCGTGGGCAAACAACCCAATGGCGAACGGGAGCGGCCGCTGGAGCTCGCCAGCCATGCAGTGAACGTACGTGTGATGGGCAATGTCGCGACCACAGAGGTGCACGAAGCGTTTCACAACCCAACAGGCGAAACGCTTGAGGGTTTGTACAGGTTCCCGCTGCCAGCCGATGCGCAGATCGCGGGCCTTTCCCTCAAGGTAGGGGATCGTTGGATGGACGGCGAGTTTATGGAAACCGCGCGCGCCGAACGCATCTTTCGTGACGTGATCGACCGATGGCTGGACCCTGCATTGTTAAAGTGGAAACAGGGGAACCAGTTCGAGCTTCGGATTTTCCCCATCCTGCCCAACCAAACCCGCGAGATTAAGATCTCCTACGTTCAAACACTCAAACGCAACGCGACAGGCTACCGTTACGCCTACCCCATGCCGGTCGATGTCGCCGGACAGATTCCGGCTGCGAAGTTCAGTTTTGACGCGAAACTCTACGGTGTTGACGCCGCTTCCGAGGTCGCGGCTGAAGGGTACGATGCGACGATCGAACGTGGCGCGACCGAGCGCGACGTCACGTTGGCGACGGTTCATTACGACGCGACCAACTTCTGGGCATCGGGAGACCTGTCCGTGCGATTCGCGCGCCCAAACGACAACGGCGTCAACGTGACGACCTACGACGAGACTGTTCGTGTTGGCGAGCCCTCGTACGCCGTGGTGTCGATCGTGCCCGACCTGTCACAGCGGCCCACGATCGCGACACGAGACTTCGTGCTCGTGGCAGACACCTCGTACTCGCGCCGCGGTGCCTTGACCGACATCCAGACCGAGCTGCTCAGCCGAATCGTGGCGGAAATGGATCCGCAAGATCGGGTGATCGCGCTTGCGTGCGCGACCAGCTGCCGTCCGGTCGGCGGAGGTTCGCTCGCACCGGCGACGCCAGAGCGCGCACGTGACATCGCGACCGGATTCGCGGCGATAAAACCTTCGGGAACCTTCAGTCCCATCGAGGCCGCGCGGGTTGCCGAGCGCATACTGAATGCGCGGCCGGCCGCCGATCAAGCGCGACAAGCCCATCTGGTGCTGTCCACAGATGGCGCCGCTTCGTCGGGTGCGGTCAACCCGTCGACCCTGCGCGCGGCCATGAATGCGACGCTAGGCCCCAAAGATATCCGAACATCCATCATCAATCTTGGCGGCGACACGGACGAGGCGAACTTGAATGCGCTCGCGACCGCGGTTGGTGCGATGCTCGTGGACGTTGATCCGGGGCGCTCGTCCTCGGAGACCGCGCTCGATATCCTGCGTCGGCACTACGCCGAGTTCCTCAGCGACATCACGGTCGAGTGGCCAAACGGCGTCACCCAAGCCACGCGGCCATCTGTGCAATCCTTGTCGGCGGGCGATGAATTGACCGTCGCGGCACGCTTTGGCGGTCCGGTGAGCGGCGACCTTATCGTGCGTGGTGTTCGCGGTGGGCAGCCGTTTCAGCAGCGCGTGCCTCTGTCGCTGATGCCGTCTCGAAGCCCCTCGGCAGCGTTTGCGCCTCGAAAATGGGCGGCAATGACGATGGCGGATCTGGACCTCGAAGGGGACAGTCGTCGGGCCGAGATCATCAACCTGTCCGTGCGGTACGGTGTCCTGTCACGTTACACGGCATTGCTCGCGCTTGAAGACGAGCAAATGATGCGGGACTACGGCGTGCGCAAGCACACACGTGCCGATCTTCCTGACGCGGATGAAGCCGCAGAACCTGCCGCAACGGCTGACGCCGAGGAAGGCAACAAAGACAAAGAGGGACCTTCCAAGCCCATGAGAATGGCGCCAATGGCACCGCGCCCCGCTGCAGATTCCATGGGCTCCTCAGGCAGCGGGGGCGAATTCGAGGATGATTTCGCGAGCGCCGATGGACGCAGCGTGAGTCAGCCCGCACCCAAGGCAGAGGCTTCTGCAGAAAAGAAACGCGCGGCGCCCTCCCAGACCAAGTCCGGTGCCGGCGCAAACCTTTTGGAGGTGCCAGAGGGCATGATCGAATCACGTCGTTTGTCGCGTCGGCGCGCAATCCCCCGACGTGTACGGTCATCCAACGTGACCGGCGACCTCGCGGCGCAGTCCTCGCTCGTTGAAAATCGGCGCAAACGCGAGACCGCATGGCAGCGGGAGCCGGAAAATCGAACGCTGCGGATGCGCTACATTCGCGCGCTCGTCGCCGCGCAAGACGTTGATCAGGCCCGATCGGCCACCGACGACTGGCTGGGGCTCAACCCAATGGATGCGGAAGCGCTGGTGCAGATGGCGCAGATCGAGTTAATGCACGCCAAACCCGAGAACGCCCTCGAGTGGCTTGAATCTGGCGCGGACGCGCAGCCAAGAGGCGTCTGGGTGCATGAACGTCTTGCCCTGGCTTACGAAGCGCTCGGCGATGACGCGCAGGCGTGTTCGCAACGGGTGCTGCTTGGCGACCTTGGGAAAGGCCGTGTCACGGACGTGCTCGCATGTCCTTTGGCGACCGATTTGGGGCTTTTCGGCTTGGCATCCGATCGACTCACGAAGGGCGAACCCGCCAAAAAACGGGTGAGCAGCGGCGACATCAAACTCACGTGGAAGGGCGACCCGGGGGTGACGCTGGTCCTCGTCGAGCCCGACGGCCGCGCGCTCTCTTGGCTGTCTCAACGCCGCTCGGTACAGGTCAGCAATGTCGGGACCGGCGCCGATGAGCTGGGCCTGCCGAGCGCGCAAAACTATGGAACCTACGGGGTCTACGTCGTAAGTCCCAAACGTGCCTACGGTCGCCTAAGCGTCACAACCCTTGGAAAGACCGCCAGTTTTGACGTGACCACGGCCGACCGCGCCACCAAGGTGGCCAACGTCTCGTTCAGCTACAAGACGTTGTACTAGGCGCTGAGCGAATTGTGCCAAACTGAGCGTCTATGCGGTCGGTGTTGACCTCGGACACCTTTTGGATTCAGATTGTGGCCAGCAATAGGAGTGGCCATGACCGAATTTTGGGTGAATGACGAACGCATCGTGACCGACGTGCCCGACGGCACGCTGCTCCTCGATTTTCTGCGCAAGAACCTTCATCGAACCGGCACCAAAGAGGGATGCAAAGAGGGCGACTGCGGCGCCTGCTCGGTCATGATCGGCGAGCTCGTCGACGGGCGCGTTCGCTACAAAGTTGTGACGTCCTGTCTGGTTCCCGTCGGTGAGGCGCACGGGAAGCACGTTGTCACGGTCGAAGGTGTCGCAAAAGGCGACGCGCTGAACCCCGTGCAGTCCGCCATGGTCGAGCGTGGAGGCTCGCAGTGCGGATACTGCACACCGGGATTTATTGTCTCGATGACCTGGTGGATGCTCGCCGAGCGAAAACCGCCTTCGATGGACGGCATCAAACGCGCCGTGAGCGGTAACCTCTGCCGTTGCACCGGTTACAACAGCATCAAGCGGTCTGGCGAAGACTTGATCGCGTTGTTTGGGCCGGGCGGTGAGCTCGACGGAGTGTGGCGTGACGAAGAGCGCATACGGCGCTTGGCAGAACGCGGCCTGATTCCTCGGTATTTTCTCGACGTTCCCGAGCGACTCGCCGAGATCGCGCCACGAACTTACCCAAGCGGCGAGGCCGATTTTTACATCGGCGGCGGCACGGATTTGTATGTGCAGCGTGGTGAGGTGATTCCCGATTCCAGCGTAGATTTGCTCTCTCGTTATCCTGAAATGCGCGGCATCCGGGTTGAAGACGACGCGCTTGTTTTGGGCGCCCTCACGACTTTCGAAGAATTCGGCGCGCACGAAAAAGTTCGTGAGTGGATTCCCGATATCGACAATTGGATGTGGCTAATTGCGTCGTTGCATTTGCGCAATCGCGCGACGCTTGCCGGCAATATTGTCAATGCGTCCCCCATCGGAGATATGTCGAATTTGTTGCTCGCCCTCGACGCTGAACTCGTTTTGGCAAAAGGCGATGATCGCCGCACTGTGCCACTGAAAAGCTTTTATCTCGGGTACAAAAAATACGACAAATTGCCGCACGAATTGGTGCTAGAAATTAGAATCCCGACACCAAAAAATGGCGCCAAAATCCGTTTCGAAAAAGTGTCGAAACGCAAGGCGCTCGATATTGCAACGGTGAATTCCGCCGCAAAAATTGCCATTGATGCTGACGGAATTGTCCGCGAATCTGTCAGTCAGCGCGGGGGCGTGGCCGCCTTTCCGTTTTGGTTAAAAAACACCGGCGAGTTTCTGGAGGGAAAACACATCTCTCCGTCCACCGCGCGGCAAGCCGTCGAGCTGGCGGTGTCCGAGATTTCGCCCATTTCAGACGTTCGAGGCAGCGCGGACTACAAACGCACGCTGACGCGAAACTTTGTCATTGCCCATTTGATGTCCGTTTCTGATGTAAAACTTGAGGATTTCCGATGACTCATTACGACGCAGCCCTGCATGTTCGCGGAAATTCACAATACGTTGATGACGTACCGGCACCCCACGGAATGCTGCACGCGGCGGTCTTTTCATCACCGGTTGCGCACGGAAAACTTAAAGGGCTTGATGCAGGAAAACTTGGCGCCCTGAAAGGGGTTCGCGCGGTCATCACAGCTGCGGACATCCCCGGCGAAAACCAGATTGGCGCCATCATCCCTGACGAGGAATTGCTGGCCACCAAGGAGGTTCATTTCATTGGGCATCCCATCGCCGTCGTGGTCGCGGACACGCCCGAAATCGCACGCCATGCCGCCAAATTGATGCACGCAATGATCGAGGTCAAAAAGCCCGTCGTTTGCCCTCGTGAGGCATTTAAACGCGGTCACTTTATCGATGCGCCACGATCATTCGTGATGGGAGACGTCGACAAGGCGTGGCCTGATTGCGACGTGGTCGTCGAGGGTGAGTGCGACATTGCCGGCCAGGAACATCTCTACCTCGAGACCCAGCGCGCCCGTGCCACGATGGGTGAGGGCGGCAGACTGCTGGTCTGTTCGTCGACGCAAAGTCCTTATGCCGTCCAAAAGGCGATTGCGCGTGTTTGTGGGGTTCCATCGCACATGGTCGAGGTCGACGTCCGTCGCCTGGGCGGCGGATTTGGAGGCAAAGAGGATCAAGCAACCGCGTGGGCTTGCCTCACAGCTTTGGCGTGTCAGATCACTGGACTGCCTGTGGAGCTTGTGCTCAACCGCGTGGACGACCTCCAGATGACGGGCAAACGTCATCCTTACAAGGCTGACTTCAAGCTCGGTTTGGACAAAGACGGGCAGATTCTGGCGTACAAGGCGACGCTTTATCAGAACTCCGGAGCTGCGGCGGACCTCTCCACCGCCGTGCTCGAACGCAGCCTGTTTCACGCGACGAACGCGTACAACATCCCAAACGTTCATGTGCACGCGGCTTGCTGCCGCACCAACCTGCAACCTCACACGGCGTTTCGTGGGTTTGGGGGGCCGCAGGGCATGTTCGTCATCGAGAGCGCGATCGCTGCCGCGGCCGAGAAAATGGGCGTTCCGCGAGAAACCCTGCAACGCAAGAATCTGCTGTCCGAGGGGGACGTGCTTTCGTACGGCCAAACCGCGGAGCGATGCCACGCTAAACGCGCGTGGGACGAGGCCGTCGAGGGATTCGAATTCGCGAAAATGCGCGAAGAGGCTGATGCCTTCAACGCAGCGAACGCGCTGCACAAAAAGGGCTTGGCCATCATGCCCATTTGTTTTGGCATCGCGTTTACAAAAACGTTCCTAAATCAGGCGTCCGCGTTGGTCCATGTCTACGGCGACGGAAGCGTGAGCGTGTCGACCGGTGGCGTCGAAATGGGGCAGGGCGTCAATTCCAAGATGATCGACATCGCGGCCCGCATTTTCGGAATTTCGGTCTCGAAAATCCGCGTGGAGTCAACCAACACCACCCGCATCGCAAACATGTCCCCGAGCGCCGCGAGCGCGACGGCGGACCTCAACGGCAACGCAACTCGCCTCGCTGCTGAAGCGATTCGAGGCCGGTTGCTCAGGCTCGCGTCCGAGCAGCTCAAAGTGGATGTCGCCACCCTCGAGGTGCGCGACGGCGTGCTCTACGCCGGGAACAAAGCGACCGATTGGACGTGGGAAAAGATGGCCATTGAGGCGTACCTCAACCGCGTGTCGCTCTCGGAACACGCATTTTACGCCACGCCCAACATTTGGTTTGACGCGAACAAAGAGAAAGGACGGCCCTTCGCATATCACGCGTATGGGGCCGCAATTGTGGGCGTCGACGTGGACGTGCTGCGGGGCGTTTACGACATCGAGACTGTCCGCATTGTTCATGACCTTGGACGTAGCGTGAACGAGGTCGTGGATTTGGGACAGATCGAAGGCGGACTCGCGCAGGGCTTAGGCTGGATGACGCTCGAAGAGCTCGCCTACAATGACGACGGCAAACTTCTGTCCCACGCGCTGTCCACCTACAAGGCTCCAGATGTGTACTTCATGCCCGACGACCTCCAAGTGCGCTGGATCACGGAGGAGGGGCCAACGGGGCCGTTTGGCTCAAAGGCGGTTGGAGAGCCACCGCTGATGTACGGCATCGGGGTCTATTTCGCGTTGCGCGATGCCGTTCGGGCGGCGCGACCAGACGCGACGCTTCCGTTTGACGCGCCGATGACACCAGAGCGTGTGCTTATGGGAATCCACCCGGATTTCTCAGGAGACGAGACGACGCGCGACGTCAGTGCCGCGGAGTGACCTAGCGGTCGAAGTCCTGCATGTCGAAGTGACCGTAAAGTGAGGCTGGCTTGCCCTCAAGCTCCAAGCGAGGAGCCTCGAGCCACATGCGCTCAAGGTCGTAGTCGGCACGCAGCGGTCCGTTGAACACATGCAAGATGGCATCGCCGAAGTCGATGAGGGCCCAATTTCCTTGGTCCACGCCTTCGCGCCCATACGACGTCACGCCCGTTTCGGCTTTGAGCTTTTCCTCCACGTAACGTGCGAGCGCTTGCACTTGGCGCTCCGAATTGGCCGTCGCGACAACGACAAAGTCGGTGTACGAGACGCGGCCTCGGAGGTCGATGACGACGGTATTGAGCGCCTTCAGCTCCCATGTGAGCTCCGCGATCCGTCGCGCGAGCGCTTCGGTATCGAACTCTTGGTTTTCATGGTCGGCTGCTGTGGCTTTGGCTTTCATTCGTCCTCTTGTCTAGTTTCGGACCTGTCCGTCGCCCAATACGATGAACTTGGTCGTGGTGAGCTCTTCGATACCCATTGGACCGTAAGCATGCAAGCGTGTCGTGCTTATTCCGATCTCGGCACCCAATCCCAACTGATTTCCGTCGGCGAATCGCGTGGACGCGTTGATGACCACGCAGGAGCTGTCCACCGCGTCGATAAACGCCTGCGCAAGCGCATGGTCATTGGTGACCAACGCCTCTGTGTGGCGTGAACCATACTTGCCGATATGCGCGATGGCTGCCTCCAAATCGTCGACCACCCCGATGGCGATCTCCAACGACAAAAACTCCTGAAAGTAGTGTTCCTCTGTCGCCCGCGCATAGCAAGCGGTCGGCAAATTCGACGCCACCGCAACCCCGTGAGCCGTTTCGTCCAGGTACATATGGACACCGGCCTCGGCGAGTTTCGACATCACGCGCGCCAAGTGGCCGTCCACCGCGTTTTTGAGCACGAGCAGCGTTTCTGCGGAGTTACAGACCGTGGGTCGGTGCGTCTTGGAGTTGATCACGATGTCGTCGACCATGTCGGCATTCGCAGTGCCTTCGACGACGACGTGGCAGACGCCTTCGTCGTGTTTGATCACCGGAATGCGCGAGTGCTCGTTGACGTAACGGATCAGCGACTTGCCCCCTCGGGGGATGATCACGTCGATGTAGGTGTCCAACTTCAACATCTCGCCGACCGCATCGCGGTCGGGGGAATTGATGAACCCCACCGCGTCGTGGGCCCGCGGGTCGAGCGAAGACTTCGTCAGACCAAGGCGAAGTGCATCGTAAATCGCCTGGTTGGACGCAAACGCATCGCTGCCGCCGCGGAGCAACACACCATTGCCGCTCTTAAGGCAAAGTGCCGCCGCATCACTGGTCACGTTTGGGCGCGCTTCGTAGATGATCCCAACCACCCCGAGCGGAATTCGCTGGCGCCCTACCTGTAGGCCATTGGGACGGCGAACCATACGGTCAACACGGCCGATCGGGTCCTCAAGCAGCCGCACTTCTTCGATGGCTGCGGCCATGGCCTCAACACGATCGGGCGTCAGCTTCAGGCGGTCGACAAAAGCGGTGTCACGCTCGGAGTTTTTCACATCGACCGCGTTGGCTGCCAAAATCTCGCGGGAGCGCTCACGTAGCGCCGCAGCCATGTGGGTCAGCGCATCGTTTTTTGCCCGCGTTGAAGCGCGCGCTAGCCAGCGAGCGCCTTCGCGTACCTTCGCCGCAGTGATCTCAATTTCGTTCATGCGAGTCTCTAACCTGTCTGAAATCCCTTGGTTTTTGGCCAAAGGGCAAAAAAAAATCTGCGATCGCTTGACGCTCCAGAGGCCAGGCATAACATCCGCCGTTAGCACTCGACGCGTTAGACTGCCAGTCGCTCCATCGCGGCAGCAGCTATCGCAAAAAAGTAACAACTTTCCAACAAACAACCTCAAGGAGGTAGACTATGGCCATCAAGCCACTTTACGACCGCGTCCTCGTTCAGCGAATCGAAAGCGAAAACAAGACTGCTTCGGGCTTGTACATTCCTGATTCAGCCAAAAGAAACCCCTCGAAGGGGGATCGTCCGTGCCGTTGGCAAGGGCAAGCTCAACGACGCGGGTCAGTATGGTTCAGATGCAGGTTCACGAAGGGGACAAGGTCCTTCGGCAAGTACTCGGGTACTGAAGTCAGCATCGACGGAACGGACCACTTGATCCTGCGCGAAGAAGAAATTCTCGCAGTGATCACCGAGTAACCCCAACCCCACAACTTAATCGATAGGAGATACTACCATGGCAAAGAAGTCATTTTTGATTCGCGCGCAATGCGCTCGCATCCTCAGCGGCGTCAACACTCTTGCTCACGCTGTCCGCGTGACCTTGGGACCCAAAGGCCGCAACGTCGTCATCGAGAAGAAATTCGGTGCACCCACGATCACCAAAGACGGTGTGACGGCTACAAGGAAATCGACCTTGAGGACGTGTTCGAAAACATGGGTGCACAGCTCTCGCTTCATGAAGCGGTTTCAAGACCGGCGACACCGCTGGTGACGGAACGACGACCGCAAACGGTTCTGGCGCACGCCATCTACCGTGAAGGTTCGAAAGCTTGTCGCTGCGGGTCACAACCCCATGGGCATCAAGCGCGGTATCGACCAGGCCGTCGCGGCCATCGTCGCCGAGCTTCATGCTTGCCGTCAAAACCAACGAAAAGTCGAAGATTGCTCAGGTCGGAACGATCTCGGCGAACAACGACGAAGCGATTGGCGCCCTCATCGCAGACGCGATGGAGAAGGTCGGCAAGGAAGGCGTGATCACGGTTGAAGAAGCCAAGGGCCTCACCGACGACCTCGAGTTCGTCGAAGGTATGGAGTCTGGATCGCGGCTACCTCGCCTGGCATTGTGACGAACCCAGAGCGCATGGAGACTGGAAATGAAGTCGCCACGCGTCCTGCTGTACGACAAGAAGATCAGCAACATGAAGGACCTTCTGCCGCTGCTCAATCAGCTGTTGAGCACGGACAAGCGTCCTCTGCTCATCATCGCTGAAGATGTGGAAGGCGAGGCACTTGCAACCCTCGTGGTCAACCGCATCCGCGGTGTCCTCGATGTGTGCGCAGTCAAAGCTCCTGGCTTCGGCGACCGCCGCAAAGCCATGCTTCAGGACATCGCAGACCTGATCGGCGGCAACGTCATCAGCGAAGAGCGCGGTCAGAAGCTTGAGAGCGCGACGCTTGAAGACCTCGGCGAAGCCGAAAGCATCAAGATCACCAAAGAGAAGACCACGATCGTCGGCGGAAGCGGCTCGAAAGAAGCCATCCACGCTCGCGTCAACCAGATCAAGGCTCAGATCGAGCAGGCCACCAGCGAGTACGACAAAGAGAAGCTCCAGGAGCGTCTCGCAAAGCTGGTCGGCGGTGTTGCTGTGATCAAGGTTGGTGCAGCGACCGAAGTCGAAATGAAAGAGAAGAAAGCACGCGTGGAAGACGCCCTCAACGCAACCCGCGCGGCTGTGGAAGAAGGCAATGCCCGGCGGCGGCGTGGCTCCTGCTTCGTTGCGGCCTCGTGCTGATTCGCTGCAGGTCGATGGTGTCGAGGAGCGCGCAGGCGTCGAGATCATCAAGAGCATTCAGAGCCCATCCGTCAGATCTCGGCGAACGCTGGTGTGGACGGCTCGATCGTCATCCAGAAGGTTCTCGAAGGAAAGGGCGGCTTCGGTTACAACGCACGCACCGACGTCTACGAAGATCTCGAAGCCGGTGTCATCGACCCAGCCAAGGTCACCCGCACGGCGCTGCAGAACGCATCGCCGATCGCTGGCCTCATGCCGACCACCGAAGCCATGTGGCTGCTGAAAAAGCCTGGCAAGGGCGGCGACGACCATGACCACGGTCACGCTCACGGCATGGAAGGCATGGGCGGAATGGGCTTCTAAGCCTGATTCGCACGAATTCGAAAGAGCTCGCGTCCGCGGGGCTTTTTTCGTCTTTGAGTGTTTTGCACGCACGACTACTGTGTGGTCATGGCAGTGACCTTGTTTGCAATCGTTGTCGCGCTGGCATCGGAGCCGCCGTCGTTTTGACGCGACGCGCGATGCCCACACACGTACTCGCCGCGGCCTCATCCCCGCGATACCTCACGCCCGGTTCGGAGGCAAAAACGACGTTGCGGGCGCCGCCCGGAGACCCAAACGCCTACGACGTACTCTCCTTGGAGGAGTTTCACGCCCCCGATCGTACACGGCTAGTGCTCACATTGGAGTCCGACCAGCCGCAGCTCGACCACGATCTGCGTGTCATCGCCGTTGCGTTGCAAGGGCAGTCGCACGCGAATGTCGTGCTTGTGGAGCGTCTGACCACCGGCGGAAAAAAGCGCGCACATCTTTTCGCCCCGGACGGACTTGGCTGGTCTGGTGCGGCTTCGCCCATCCACATCGAATCGTGACCACAGATTTTGTCATCATCGGGGGCGGCTGTTACGGCACCTACTACGTGCGCCAGCTGCTGCAGGCACGCGATCGTGGGAAACTCACGTGGTCCAAGGTGTTGGTGCTCGATCGCGACAGAAGCTGCGCGGTCGCTCAACTCAACCACCCTGATGTGACCGTAGAAGTGACGCAATGGGAGGCGTGGGGCGCACAACTCGTGCGCCGTCGCGCCGAGCTCGAGGGCGGACAACTTGTGCCGGCCCCGATCGCACCGCATATCTTAAAACACTGGCTTTTGGACGCTTGGACGCGGGAAGGGCGTGTCACGGATGTTGCCTATCCGTCATGCCCGACCGAGCTGCCGTACGCCGCGGTCCTTGAACGCGGCACGCTGGTTCTCAGCCACGCGCCGGGAATGTGTCCGGTCAACTGTATCGAACCCAGAAAATGTCCGCTTACCCGCGCAGAACGCGACTGGGAAATGGGAGATACCGTCGCGCATCTCGCCGCTCGCGAAGGACTGCCCGTCGAGGTTTTCGCATGTCGGCACTATGCGTATGGCGTGGGCACCATTGGGTTTTCGGACATCTTCGCCGCGTTGTCGCGGATGCCTGAACACGCGGCCGTAGGCCGGGTCGCGATCGCCACCGTCTCCGCGTGCCATGGCCTTGTTGACGTCGTTGATATTCACCATTCTTGATGTGCAGACAAAAGGGGGGGATAGTGTCTGACAGCAGAACTTCTTCACGCGATTTCCATGGCACAAGAGTCGAACGCATCGTTCCTTTCCGCGATAAAGCCTGGCGCCGAATTGATGGGGAAGTACCGGGTCATCGAGGTGCTGGGTTCGGGCAACTTCGCGGTCGTGGTTCGCGCCACGCACCTCGAAATGGGGCGTGATGTCGCGCTAAAGCTGCTCAAGCCCGAGGTCGTCGCGGCCCACCCAGAGGTCGCGCAGCGCTTCCTCGCAGAGGTGAAGATCGTCAGCCGCCTCAGCCACCCCAACACCGTGACCATCTACGACTTTGGCCGCACGCCTCAGGGCATCCTTTACATGGTCCTTGAGTACGTGGACGGCCAACCCCTCGATGTGTTGCTCGACGGGAAACGTCTGAGCACCGTGCGGGTTTCGGGCATGGTCCGCCAGGTGCTGAAGAGCCTCGATGAGGCGCATCAACAGGGGATCGTCCATCGCGACCTCAAACCTTCCAACATCATGGTTTTTGATCGCCACGGCGAGTCCGACATCGTCAAAGTGCTCGACTTTGGCGTGGCGAAGCTCGTCGGCGATGACGACGAAAAACGCGCGACACAAGCCGGTGTTCGCCGGTCAACACAGTTTATCGGCACGCCGATCTACATGTCGCCAGAACAAGTCTTGGGGCAGCGCGTCACGCCGGCGAGCGACATCTACAGCTTGGGATTGATCCTCTACCAAATGCTGACGGGGGATCCGCCCATCGATGACACGTTGAACGTGGCCGGCGTTGCCCAGATCCACATCGACGACCGACCCATTCCGTTTCAGTACATTGACCGCCTGCCCAAAGAGTGGAGCGACGTCATCCTCAAAGCGACGTCGCGACAACCGGCGGATCGTTTTCAATCCGTGCGCGCGTTTGCGCGTGCGCTGCCCGCCGAGTTCTCCAAGGACGCGACGGGCGAGTTTGCGCGATTGATCGCGCCCACCGGTGACGAGGCGGTTCGCAGTGTTTTTTCGGGCACGGGGGCCTACGTCGATCCCGTCTCTGACTCCGAAGAGATTCCGCTGCTTGCCCCGACGAAGGCCTCCGCGCCAGCGCCGCCGATCGAGGCAACACCACGCCGCGAGACACGGAAGTTTCGTCCCGACGCCGATCTTAAGCTCGACGTGGCCAAAGTGCGCAAGACCGAGGCCCGCCAGCGTGTGCAACCCGAGCTGCCGCCACCGGCTTCGACATTCTCGGCCAGCGACCTGCCGTGGCTTGTCGGTGGGGCCGTCGCACTGCTAGTGCTTTGGCACGTTGCCGGAACCTTGGCGCCCGCACACGGCGCGTCCTCGCGGGCGGTTGTGGGATGGGTGCCGGCGGGACTCGTGGCCGTCTGGACCTTCTTTTCTGACGTGCGAAATGTACGCGGCACCGTGATGAATCGGTGGATCTTACCCGGCATGCGAAATTCGGTTTTTGGGCTGCTCTCGATGGTCGTATTGAGTGCCATCGTGTTCCCCGCATACGGCGCAGCAGCGTTCGGCGAACACGGCGATTGGTACGTGGACCTTGGACTGCCGCATTTCGCAATTTGGTCAGGTGCCTTGGAGCACCTTTTCCTGCTCACAGCGAGCCTGGTGCCGTGGTAATCTTCGACGAAATCACTTCGATTGAGACGTAACTAATGGCGAGTCCAAGCGACATCGTGCGACAACAGATTCACTCTGGCGACCGAATCGGTGGTCGCTTCGAGATTGAACGTTTCGTCGGGGCAGGCGCCTACGGGGCCATCTTTTCCGCGATCGATGTGGAAACGATGGAACGTGTTGCGGTCAAGGCGTTGCCTCCCGCCACGAACACGAGCAACAAGACGGCCGTGGGACGTTTTGAGCGCGAGATGAAGGTCATTTCGCGGCTGCGTCATCCAAACATCATCACCTTGTATGACTTCGGGACGACGCCGTCAGGCATCGTTTACATGGTCATCGAGTTTGTTGACGGTGTGACGCTGTACGACCTGGTCACCACCACGCAACTCTCCGATGTCGACGCGCTCTCGATTTGCTCCCAGATCGCCATGGCGTTGCACGAGGCCCACGAGAAGGGCGTTGTGCACCGCGACCTAAAGCCGCAAAACGTGATGGTAATTCGTCGACCTCAAGGCGGTTATGTCGCCAAGGTGCTCGACTTCGGGATGGCGAAGCTCACACCGCAAGGCTCAGACGAGTCGGTCGCGCAGCTCACGCGGGAGGGCATGGCTGTGGGAACTCCACGCTACATTGCGCCCGAACAAGCGCGCGGGAAAGACGTCGGCGCGTGGAGTGACATCTACGCGCTCGGACTGCTCTTTTACGAGATGTTCACGGGGGAACGCGCCGTGAAGGCCGATACGATCGAGTCAGCGATCATCGCGCACGTATCGCCAGAGCCGCTCAACCTCGAGGAGATCGACCGTGTGCCCGAATACGTGCGCCCCGTGCTGTACAAGATGATCGAAAAGAAAGTTGCAAGGCGCTACCAGTCGGCGGGTGACGTGGTGAGAGCCCTGCAAGAGCTTGAACGGCAGCACTTGCAGATCGACGTCGCCAAGACTGTGCCTGTGGGCAGTCGCGGCATTCATGCCTCCGAGCATATCCCACCCGCACCCGGACACGTTTCGTCGCTCAAGTCCGCTCAAGAGCTTGAGCTCGACTACCAGCGCTATGACCAGTTCGCACCTGCCCAGCGGTTTCAGGCGCCGCGCAAAGTGGCGGGCATCCGCGAGGCAAAATCCGACTTTCGGCCGCCGCAGAACATCTTCGAATGGATCGAATCGATCGCGGCGTTCGTCATCTATCCCGTCGCGTTCATCCTGCTGACCGCACAGATGGAAGGTTTGCCCACATTGCTTCGTTGGGCGGTGGGCCTTGTTCCGCTGGTCGCGGCGACCACAGTACCGTTCACGACCAACAGCCCGAGCTGGAACCTGAGCATGTTTCGCGTGTTGTTCGGGACCAGCCTGCTTTGGATCATTCTCGCGCACGCGTTCGGTCCCGAGCGGCTCGGGGCAAGCCTGCTGAGAAATCCCGCATGGTTTTTGCGTCCGTTCTCGGATGCGCCCTTGCTGGGGACACTGTACGACCTCGTCGCTGCGTTTTCACGCGCATACGGGCAGATCCTCGCCTAGTCCGCAGTTGAAGCACGCTTGACGCACCCCCGAGTTGAGAGTAGGTGTGCCAACCTGTCAATGAACGCCCGCTGGCGAGTCCCGGGCCCGTGTAAGGAGCACCCTATGCGAATTCAAACGATCCTTCTTGCAGCTGGACTTATGGCGGCTGTGGCTGGATGCGATAACGCGTCGACGCCCAAAGCAGACGCACCGAAGGCCGAGACTGCAGCGCAGACGAACAACGACCAAGCGAAGACTGAGGAGGCCGCCTCAGACACTGAGCTTCCCATGACCGCCACCGGCGTGGTCGCCAAGGTCGACGGCGTCGACATTCCCGCTTCTGAGTTCAACAAAGAAGTTGAGCGACTGATCCGCGTCGCGCCCCAACTTCCGCCGCAAGCATTGCAGAAGTTTAAGACGACCACCGTGGACCGATTGATTGACCAAATGTTGGTCGAGAAAACCCTCGACGCGGAAAAAGTCACCGCCGAACCTGCCGAGATTGAAAGTGAACTCAAGGAGTTCTACGACAGTGTCGGCGGTCCGGAAGGCGCGAAAGAGTTTTTCGATAAGGCCGGTGTCTCGGAGGAAGAGCTCCGTGGTGACCTCGGCCGAGCGGTCAAGCTCAAGAAGTACCTCAAGACGAAGTACGGCGTAGAAGTCACCGACGCGAAAGCCAAAGAGTTCTACGACCAAAACATCGAGCGCTTCAAGCGTCCAGAGGAAGTTCGTGCAAGCCACATTCTCTTGAAAGTGGACGACAAGACCACGCCCGAACAGGCCAAAGAGCAAGAGGCAAAGGCCAAGAAGGTCCTCAAACTTGCCAAGGCAAAGGGCGCAGACTTCGCCGAACTCGCCAAGACCAACTCGGAAGGTCCTACGGCTCCAACGGGTGGCGACCTCAACTTCTTCGCCCGTGAGCGCATGGTCCCCGAGTTCTCGGAAGCCGCGTTCAAAGCCAAGGTGGGAGACGTCGTCGGCCCGGTGAAGACGCAGTTTGGTTACCACATCATCAAGGTCACCGACCGCCGTCCTGAGCAAGTCACGTCGTTTGAGGAAGTCAAACCCGAGATCATTCGAAATCTTGAGCGCAAAGAGCTGCGCGACGGCATGGAGAAGCTGGTCAAGGAACTTCGCGACAAGGCCAAGATTGAAGACTTGTCGGCGACTGCCATCAAGGAGAACCCAAACTTCAAGTCTGCGGCGCCTCCGATGTTCAACATGCCGCCGATGGGCAATCACCCACAGATGCCCGCACCGACCCCGACACAAGCGCCTCCAACGCCTTCAAAGGGCGAGTGAGCTCGCGCGCAAGAACCAAAAAAGGACCCGCTGTTGCGGGTCCTTTTTTTTCTTGGCCATCGGGCGGTTACCAATCCACGTAGTCCGACTTCTTTGCGGGCGTCTTCTCCTCGCTGGGTTTGGTCGACGCCCCATCATCGTTTGGCTTGAGTGGAGTTCGGTTTGAGGGCCGCGTCGGCACGATAACGTTGGGTTTTGGCGGCGCACTGCCGCGACGGTCGTCGTAAAGGCCCAGGGCACCCATCGTCGAAGCGACCGCATCCGCGAGCCCGTAAGAGAGATTGCGATTGCCGCGCGCCAGCTTGGAATCCTGAGACGTCAGGAACCAGTTTGGCTCCGTGCGAAGCTCCCGAACGACGCCGTCAGACTCAAGGCCCGCCGCCAAAAGAATCAGCGCGAGCGTAAACACGACAGATGAAATCAAGATGCGCACGATTCGGTCTGTGGCCCGCGTGACCACCTGGAAGCGCTCGCGCTGACTGGTTTCGCCAACCGCGGCGAGCAGCGCCACGACCCCCACCACGGCAAACGACGCGATCACACGCAGGGGGCCTTCGGCATAGGCAGCTAAGGCGGCACCAAAAATGATGAATCCCACAAACCCGACCGCGAGAAACAACGTGGTCAAAGCCAACACTTTGACGATCTCGACCGTGAAACCGAGCAGGTCGTCGTCGTTCTTTTTGACCACCGGGCGAGGAGCCATCGTGCGGTCGACCTGCAGTGGAACCGCTTTCTGAGGCTCTGGCGGGGGTTGAAAAGGTCGCTCGTCTGCGGGAGGTGGCGGCAATTCCGAGAGGGACGGAATCTCGCGCGAGAAGCCAGCGGCCGCCCGGAGCTGGCTGCGGTCAAGCGCGCCTCGCTCCACCGTCGCCTGAAAGTCCTCGAACTCGAGATTACGGTCGAGTTGGATCTCCCCGAAATCCTCGTTGCCCTGCAAAGGAAGCTGGCCCGAGGACGCTAGCCCTGGGGCTGGCGGAAGCCCAGGCTGCTGATAGGGGCTTTGCTGGGGCGGCATCGTTCCAAACGGACTCTGCTGCGGCGGCATCGTTTGGTAGGGGTTGGCCTGCGGCGGCTGATTCCCCTGAAACGGGCTTTGTTGCGGCGGCATGGTGCCGTACGGGCTCTGCTGTGGCGGCATCGTGCCGTACGGGTTCTGCTGGGGTGGCATCGTCGCGAACGGGTTCGCGTTTAAGCCCGAATTGTAAGGGCTTTGTTGGGGTGGCATGGTCTGATACGGGTTCTGTGCCGGGTACTGCCCCGAAGGTTGTTGACCGCTGCCATACTGGTTGCGAGGCACATCCTGGCCCTGATTCCAACCCGACTGCTGGTTCCATCCCGACGCCTGATTCCATCCTGGCTGCTGATTCCAGCCTGAACCGGGCGTGTTCGGCGGCTGATAACCCTGCACCATGTCGGCATGCATGCCGATGGCGTTGCGCCCCGAGCGGCTTTTGTTCAGGAACTGTTCAAGGGCGTCGGCCATCTGCTCGGCGGTTTGGAATCGGTCGTGCACGGCTTTTGCGGTGCCGATGCGCACAATGTCTTGCAGCATCGGGTCGAACGAATTCAAAAGCGGAAGCCGCAGCATCTCGGGGCTGATTTGTTGAGAGATCAGCCCCATCGTCGAGTCCCCCTGCACCGCAGGTTCGCCCGTAATCATCTCGTACAAGATGAGGCCCAGCGAGTAGATGTCGCTGGCGCCGGTCAGCGCCTCACCGCGGACCTGTTCTGGCGACATGTAGCGCGGCGTGCCAATGAGCTCGCGCTCGCCTTCCGGCAGGCCCACGCTTGTCAGATCAGACGTCTTGGGGTCGAGCAGCCGCGCCACACCAAAATCGAGCACCTTCACGAAGTCCTTTTCGGACTCCAGGTTCGTGATCATGATGTTCGCGGGTTTGAGGTCACGATGGACGATGCCGAGCCGATGGGCCTCGGAGAGCGACTTGGCGATCTGACGCGCGATGTGCGATGCCCGGACCGGGTCGATCGTAAACTCTCGTTTCAATTGTTGTTTTAGGGTTTCGCCCTCGACGTATTCCAACGTCATGTAGACGCCACCGTCACGTGTTTCGCCGAAGTCGTGGATCGTCACGGTGTTCGGGTGTCGGAGCTTCGAAATGATCTTCACTTCCCGAAGGAAACGTTCTTTCGCGCTCGGGGCCGACAGGGTGACGCCGGATCGCAGCGCCTTGAGCGCCACGTAGCGATCCATGGGTTCTTGGTACGCGAGGTAGACCATTCCAAACCCACCACGACCAAGTTCGCGCAGAATCTTGTATTTCCCTTCATAGATCTGACCGATCTGCAGGGCGTCATCTTGTGGGTTTGAATTCACGTGGACGGCTCCAAGGGCCGCAGCTTCAAAGGGAACAGGTCGCCACTTGGCCAATTGTATGCTACCGGTAAGTTATACCGCACAGCAGCACGATGCGCAAAGATGCAGCACTACCACGACGCTCGAGAAACCCCTGACGTTCCTGACGGCGCGGTGAGCCTGACGTTTGAAAACGGCACACTTTTGGTCGAGGGGATTTCTAAAGGTGACCCATTGGCGTACGCCGTGTGGGACGAACGTGTATCGCGTTGGCGTAGTCAGGCGATTCATTATCGCTCTATTCTTGCTCAGTTGCTGCGGGCTGGTCACCCTGTTTGGGATGCGGCGCGTGACTACGTGGTGACGCCGCTGCACGAGAGGACTGGACGGGTGGCGTACGCGCATCAGGCCGAGGCGTTGGAGGCTTGGAGGGCCGCGAAACGCAGTGGTGTGGTGGTGCTGCCGACGGGCTCCGGCAAGAGCTTCCTCGCCGTTAAGGCCATCGAGGATTCCCAACGCAGCGCGCTCGTCGTGGCCCCGACGTTGGACCTTGTCGAGCAGTGGCTTCGGCTGTTGCGACAACACTTCGAGACGCCCGTCGGCGCCATTGGCGGTGGAACCTTCGACCCGCAACAACTGACGGTGACGACGTACGACTCGGCAGCCATCCACATGGAGCGACTTGGAAATCGCTTTGGTTTGGTCATCTTCGACGAAGTGCATCACCTCCCATCCCCCACCTACCGATGGGCGGCTGAGGCAACGATTGCACCGTTTCGATTGGGGCTGACCGCGACGCTTGAGCGCCCAGACGGCCTGCACGCGTTGCTTGAAACGCTGATCGGCCCCACCGTGTATGCGCGAAACACCAAAGACCTCGCCGGCGACTACCTGTCGGACTACCGGACCGAGGTCATCGAAGTGCCGATGACCGAGACCGACGCGGAGCTCTACGCGACGGCCCGTGCCGTTTATCGCGACTTCGTGACCTCAAAAGGGATACGAATGGGTGGGCGTCGCGGCTGGCACAACTTCCTCGTGGCCGCGGCGCGCAGCGAGGAGGGCAGGCAGGCTTTTCGCGCTTTTCGGCGCAGCAAACAGCTGGCGATGGCGCACGAGCGCAAGATCGAGCGTGTGGCCGAGATCCTCCACGAACATCGCGACGCGCGTACGCTCGTGTTCACCAAC
>JAWKQR010000048.1:0-30169 GCA_041390025.1 bacterium | reverse complement strand
CAAGGCCACTGCCCTGCCCTCGCCGACAACGACTGGTGTCACACGAGCTTGCAGTGGGTGCCGCCGCCATGGGTCAACCGTTTGTCCGAAGAGACCGGCCTTGACCGCACACGCATCAAAATGTCGTACCTTGTGGTCTCGAAGGTGCCGGCGACGGTGCCACACTTGGAGGGAACCGTCGCCCGCGTGGTGAGTGAACCGCTGCATACCAAGGGTCGTCTGCGATACATCGTGTGCGGCCAAACAGGTCGTTTCCCCATCGTGATGCCCTCCTCGCGGGTCTCGCCTCAGACTCAGCCCATGGAACGACTTCCGCCAGGCACGGTCGTCGAGTTCGGCCCAACACAGCCCAAGGGCGACGGAGAAGACGTGAGCAAGAGTTTCGTGCGTGTGTTGCGTCCATGAACCGACCACGTGTCATCGAGCTGTTTTGTGGGCTGGGTGGTTTCGCCGAGGCGACCGGTGGTCAAGCGGACGTTGTTCTGGCCGCGGACGCGAGTGCGCACGTACTCGAGATCTACCGCGCGAACTTTGACCATCCGGCGCGGCAGATGAACTTGGAGGCGGCCCACTCAGACGCCATGGCCAAACTGGATGCGGACATCTGGTGGATGTCGCCCCCTTGCCAACCTCACACCGTGCGCGGCCATCAACTAGATCTTGACGACCCACGCTCGGCGAGCTTCGAGAAGACACTCCAGATGATCGCCGACGTGCGTCCTCCCCGCATCGGCATGGAAAACGTTGAGGGCTTCAAAGGCAGCGACGCTTACGACCGCCTTCACCGCACGCTTGAGCGAAGTGGGTACTTGGTTCATGAACAAATCCTGTGCCCCACGGACTTCGGTGTCCCCAACCGGCGGCCCCGCTACTACATGGCCGCCTCGCGTGAGACGACACCCACGTTCGAGCTGCGCCAGGTTGGACGTCCGTTTCCCGAATACCTGGATGCCACCCACGACCCAAAACTTGAGGTCACCGACGCTCAGTTCGAGAAGTACGGGCACGCATTTGTGATCGTCGACCATGACGACCCCGAGGCCATCACCTCGTGTTTCACGTCCGCGTACGGCAAATCGTGGGTCTACTCAGGTTCCTACCTGCGACACAACGGTGTGCTCAGGCGTTTCTCGCCGGCTGAGGTGCTTCGTTTGATGCATTTCCGCCCAGGATTCCTGATTCCCCCCACGGTTTCTACACGAAAGGCCTGGAAGTTCATCGGCAACAGCCTGAGTGTTCCGCCCACCCGTGCGACCTTCGAGGCGTTGTGGCCCGCGGCGTGTGGTGATCAAACCGACATTTGACACAGGCAGGGCCGCTGCGACAATGAGGTCATCACTCATCCTAGGTTGGCCACATGCGTCTTCATCATCTCGCCCGCTTCGCGCTGATTTTCTTGGCTGCCTGCGGGTCGGACAGCACGTCGACCGGCAACACCGACGTGGATACTGGGGTCACAGTCAACGATGCAGGCCAGGACATGGCCACGGCCGACCAAGCCAATGGTGTGGCCGAATACTCGGTGTGTGTGCTCGGCGCCTCCTCCGCAACACGCGGTCCGTGTCCCAACAGCGACGAGGTCGTGGACTTCGGGACCGTGGCTCCCGGAGAAGAGGTGGCGCGTTTGGTGCGCGTGCGGAACGACGGCGCGTTGAACCTCACGGTCCAGAATGTTGAGGTGACGACACAACGCGCTGAGCTCTTCGCGCTCGAGTTCTTTCGGGTCGCGAACGACGGCGCAGTGACCGAGCTCGACGAACCCTTCAACATTCCAACCGATGGTTACATTTTCGTGCGCGTGCGCTTCACAGGCGATCCGCCTGATTCGCCGATCCCAGCGGAATACCTGACGGCCGACATCGACGTTGCCACGGGCGGGTCGCTGACGATCGAGGTTCCACTTGTCGGCGATGTCGGCTCCTGCGCGCAAGGTACGGCCGACTGCAACCCACTGACGATTGGCTGCGAAACCGACACATTGAACGACGCGGCAAACTGCGGCGGCTGCGGCGTCAGCTTCGCATGCGGCGCAGGCAACCTTTGTATGAATGGCAGCTGCGCCATCGGTACCTGCCCAGCATCGCTCTCGGACTGTGACGGGGTTTTTGCAAACGGCTGCGAAACCAGCATCAGCAGCGACGCCAACAACTGCGGCGGGTGCGGTACTACGACCGCCTCGGGGACACCCAATCCCAACTTCATCTGCCCGGGTCCCGATGCCCTCAATGCCGAGTCCATATGCGTCAACAAAACGTGCGAAATGGGCGACTGCTTAGACGGTTATGCCGACTGCACAGGCGATCTCGGGTGCGAGACCGACATCAACACGATCGACAACTGTGGTGGGTGCGGAAACCTACCGGGCAACGCCGGGCGCGTCTTCCGTTGCGAAGAGCTTTACCCCAATACCGAGGTGACCTGCGAGTCCATGGGATGCGTCCCAGGCACTTGCAAGCCCGGTTGGGTGGACCTCGATGGGCAGAACTTTGTTGGAGGAAACGGTTGCGAATACGCCTGCGGTGGAGACCCCGCAAACGTTGATCTTCCCGACGAGAGTGCGCCGTTCGTCGACGCGAACTGCGACGGCATCGACGGCGACATCGGCGGCGCGATTTTTGTGGCGACGTTTGGCAATGACTCGAACGCCGGGACACCCACCGCCCCCAAACGAACCCTGCAAAACGCCATCAATACCGCGCTATTGGCCAACAAAGACGTCTACGTTGCCAACGGGAGTTATTCGGGGCCAACGTTGCAGATCTCGAATGGGGTCTCGATTTTCGGCGGGTTCAACTCGGACTGGTCGCGGAAGCGCTGTTGCAACCGCGACCTGGGTCCAAGACGGCACCGTGTCTAACGCTGAATGATCGGGGCGCTTGGCAACAACATCACCCAAGTGACCATCATCGACCGAATCCGCATTCAGACGCCGAACGCGACCGGAACCGGAGTGTCCAACTATGGACTTCATTGCACCAACTGCGCTGGATTGCTTCTTCGCAACTCTGAAATCACGGCAGTAGGGCTGGCTCGAACGGCCAAGCCGGGACCAACGGCGTGTTCCGGGCGCGCCGCCGAGGCGACGGACAGTTCGGTGGAGCTGTCAACAACGGCGCATGCTCCGACAACGGCTGCGGACCGTCTGGCGGTGACGGTGGCACTTCGGCTCGTCGGCCGACTGGGCGGAAAAGGCGGCGCGGGCGGAAACTCTGGCGGCACGACGGGAGGCTGCGGCGGCGACCAACGGTGTGACGGGTCTGGAAGCGGACAACAAGCCGGTGCCGGCGGCGGCGCGGCGGCGCGGGCGGCGCGAAGGGTGACGGCGGCCGCGACGGCGACAGAGGGGATGACGGCCTGACGTTGCAGGCGGCGACGGCGCAGCGGGTCCTTCGCGTGGCGGGGCGGTTTCTTTGTCGCGACCAACGGCACCAACGGCACCAACGGCACCAACGGACACGGCGGCGGTGGCGGTGGTGGCGCGCACGCGTGCACGCTCTGCGACAACGGCCGCGGCAACGGCGGTGGCGGCGGCGGTGGCGGCGAACGCGGTGTCGGCGGCACAGGCGGCGAGAACGGCGGGAACTCGTTTAACCGACGGGGCGCAACGATCGTCGACAACACGATCCGGGCGTCAAACGGGCCGCGGCGACGGCGGCAGGCGGCATCGGTGGCAACGGTGGTGCTGCAGGCATCGGCCCGCCCCTGCGCAAGCAAAGGCGGCGCGGCGGCGACGGCGGCAATGGCGGTGGTGAGGGCGGCGACGATGGTCACGGGCGGCGGCGGACGCGGCGGATACTCTTATTCGGTCGTTATACAGCACCACAGCCACGCTGTTCACGAACACGATGAGTTTTGGGTCTGCGGGTGCAGGTGGCATCTCGCCGGGCGTGTCGGGCCAGCCAGGCCTTGCTGGTCAGACCCTGTGATTCACTTGACCAGGTAACCCGCCAAGCGGCGCAACTGCGCCAGGTCGTGCACGTCGTCGCCGAACAGCGGCACGGTGCACAGCCGGTGGTCCCCGACTTGGCGCCCAAACCGTTGGATGATGGTTCGATTGTGCTCGGACAACCGCGCGAGCTCGCGGTAATGCGTGCGCATCGCGGCTTCAAGGGCAGCGCGGTCGTCCACGCCCGCCGCGGTGAAAGCCTTTTTGACGGTCAGCGGGTCGAGCCCATCGAGGTCAGACTCATCAAAATGCGGAATCACACGGTTGAGCACAAAGGCAGACGCCTTCTGATTGAGCTCACCGAGCTTCTCGTGAAAAAAGACGGCTTCTTTGATGCGTCGCGCTTCGGCGCTGGTGATCACAAATAAAGTGCGTGCCGTCATCACGCGCAAAATGAAGTCGATCATCTCCGCCGCGTGTTCGCAACGTTCCGTAAGAACGACAGTAAAACGAAGAAGTCCACGAGGTCTTTGACGAACACCTCGCCGAAGATTCGACCCAAGAGGTTCAAGACCACGCTGCCCGGGTCAAACACGCGAGAGAACAGTCCACGTGATGCCGACTTGCTCGGGATAAACCACTTCATCACACGGTCGTCGAAAAACTGCCGCGCACGCCCCGGTGTGCAGTTTCGTGAAAATCGAGCGCGTTTTTCGTCGGCGCGGTGTTTAGACCACAAGGTCAAAATAACCGCCGGTGTAAAGGTCATGGAGCTTGTCGAGCGCCATGTACTCCTGCATCCCCGCCAAAGCCGAAGACAGGAGTCGATAGATGTTGTTCTGTTGAATTGGCCAACGCGCTTTGTCAGCGCGTAGCGCGACACCAAGTCGTCCAGCGTCTGCTGTTGATCGAGCATCATTGCCCACAGCTCGCCCTTGGCCCTGGGCACGTGGTCAAGCGAGATACGCTGCGGTTCATTGGTGAGCGTCTCGGAGCCCAAGGCTGTTGGCCAAACGGCGAGCCGGATCGATCGTCAGCACGATGACCTTCGTCCGCGCACGGCTGTTTGAGTCCGGAGCGCAGCGGACGTCGTCGTCTTGCCGACCCCACCCGGACCGGCGCAGACGATCAATCGACCATCATGCACCACCGATGTCATGGGTGGTCATTTGCCCCTGGAATTGAGGAAGCTGGGCCACCTGTTTCACGATGTCGCGTTCTTCAGTTCGTACACCATGGGCAGCTCCACGACCCGTTGCAGCCGATCGTGCAAAATGGCGAGGTAGTGCTGGTCGCGTGCAAACCACCGCCGCGCGAGCTCGATCCCTGCGACCCACCGGCGGGTAGGATGCCACGCCGTCTTCCATCAAGTTCCCGCTGGATTCCCGGCAACGTCGGCGGCCTCAATATTTGCCAAACTGCTCCTCGGTGCCGCTTGGCACGGGTTGCTTCGAAATTACGTTCACGAGCGACAGTCGAGCCCGCGGCCCGCTGTTGGAGTTACGGTCAGCCTCGATGGTCTCGTTGACTGGCATTTTCCGGCCAAACACACCGCAACGATGGCGCTGACGCGGGTTCGAGATGACCTCGTGGATCTCAAGCGCGTTTGGCGATCGGTCCTACATTGCGCATCATGCCGTTGAGCGTCTGTGGCACGTTCAGGAACGTCACCGCGTGCCTGATGCGGGCAGATCAGACCACAACGTGATCCCACTTGGCGTGTCGTTCTCGGACATGTTCAGGATCTGGTCGAGCAAAACGAATTCACCGACGGACGGCGCAGAATCAAAGAACGAGCGGGTCACACGATTGTTGACCACGGCCTTGACGACCTTCTCGCCGGGCAAGAATCGGGTCAGGGTCGACACGAGGCTGTCGAACGAACGCAGATTGATCGCAAACAGGTTCGTCTTAACCTCTACGGCCTTATGGCTGCTGTCCCCTGCCCCAAGAATTTCGCTGATGGCCGAGTATGCGTCAGTTTCGACGATGAGCACACGTCGGCCGCGATCGGCCAAAGCTTCCGCGAGCGCAGCCGCACACGTGCTTTTACCGACGCCACCTTTGCCGGTGACGAAGATGAGTCTTTTTGTTGTCGAGATGCTCGAGCATTGGACCTAGACGCCCGGAGTACCGCCTTGAGATGCGGCTCACGCTGGGGAAGTGCAACCTGAGGTTACTCGCCGCAGGACCGGCTAGGCAACCATCAATTGCTGGGATGATTGTTCGATCGATGCCTAGGTTCCGCAGAAGTTAGAAACAAAAAAGGCGACCCGGAGGTCGCCTTTTTCATCGTCGCGAGACGATCATTCTTCTTCTTGGTTGAAGTCGTCTTCCTCAGCTTCGCTGCTGAGGTCGCCGAGCTTGCCCTTGAGCAGGTCACCAAGTTGTGACGTGGCGTCGCCCTGGTCGCTGTATTCACGGAGGTCTCCGCGCTCGCTGCGACGTACGAAGCTCTTGATCGACAATGCGATCTTGCGCTCTTTGGGGTCCACGCTGATGACTTCAGCCTACGTTCGCCGACCTCACGATCGTGTTCGGGTTCGACGCGCTCGTTGCTAAGCTCCGAGATGTGGATGAGGCCTCGATGCCGTCTTCCAATTCAGCAAATGCACCGAAGTCGGTCGTCTTTGGTGACGACGATTTCGACGATCTTGCCCGGGGGATAGCGCTGAGGGATCAGTTCCCACGGATCAGGCTCAAGCTGCTTGATACCGAGTGAGAAACGCTCGTTGTCGACGTCGATGTTGAGGACCACTGCCTCGACTTCGTCGCCCTTCTTGAACATTTCGGATGGGTGCTTGATCTTCTGCGTCCACGAGATGTCCGAGATGTGAACCAGACCGTCGATGCCGTCCTCGATTCCGATGAACACACCGAAGTCGGTGATGTTGCGGATTTTTCCGAGGATGCGCGTACCGACCGGGTAACGCTCTTCGAGAAGCGTCCATGGGTTCGGCTCGATCTGCTTCATGCCAAGGCTGACCTTCTTCTGGTCGGTGTCGAGGCTGAGCACCACCACTTCGATGATGTCGTTCTCGTTGACGACCTTGGATGGGTGCTTGATGCGCTTGGTCCACGACATTTCCGAAATGTGGATGAGGCCTTCGATGCCCTCTTCCAATTCCACGAATGCGCCGTAATCGATGAGGCTGACCACGCGGCCAAGAACCTGCACGCCTTCGGGGTAGCGCTCGGAAGCGCCTTCCCACGGATCAGGCGAGAGTTGCTTGTAACCAAGGCTGACGCGCTCGGTTTCGGGGTTGAACTTGAGCACCTTGACGCCGATCTCGTCGCCGACCTGGAACAGTTCGGACGGGTGAGCGACGCGGCCCCAGCTCATGTCGGTGATGTGCAACAGACCGTCGATACCACCGAGGTCAACGAACGCACCGTAGTCGGTGATGTTCTTGACGATACCTTCGATGATCGCGCCTTCACGAAGCTTCTCGAGGGTCTTGCCCTTAAGCTGCTCGCGCTCCTTCTCGAGGAGAGCACGACGGCTGAGCACGATGTTTCCGCGCTGCTGGTTGAACTTGATAATTTTGAACGCGAATTCCTGACCAATGTAACGGTCGAGGTTGCGTGTTGGGCGAAGCTCGACTTGGCTTCCTGGAAGGAATGCCTTGACGCCGATATCGACCTGAAGACCACCCTTGACGCGCTGCGTAATGCGGCCGCGAACAAGTTCGTCCTTCTCCACCTTGGTTGCGATCTCTTCCCACACACGGAGGCGGTCCGCTTTCTCTTTCGAAAGGACGCACTGGCCCATGTCGTTTTCTTTCGACTCAACGAACACTTCGACTTTGTCGCCCTTAGTGATGTGCACTTTGCCGGCGTCGTCTTTGAATTCAGAGAGTGCGATACGGCCTTCAGATTTGAAGCCGATGTCGACCAAAACGTAGTCGGTTCCTACTTCGAGGATGGTGCCGCTAGCGATTTGGTTTTCACGGATTTCGGGCTGAGCGCCTTGTTCGAATTCCGCGAGCAGCGCTTCGAAATCAGCGCTTGTGGGATAAGTTTGTTGGGTTGCCATGGTTACTCGAAAACGCAAAAAAGGTGATGGGACACAATTGTCCGATTAAACACGACCCCAAAACGACGCTAACTCATTCATATTTGGGCGTTTTTCAAAAACACCCGGCCGCTCGGGAGCGCGAAGACTAGCGGCGAGGTAGCCCGATGTCAAGGCGTAGGGCCAGAATCACGGGTTCATGTTGAACGACAGGACCATGCCGAGGAATGCTTCCTCCTCGGCACCAAGATCGATGTGAAAGTTGACGCCGAGCTCAGCCCAGCCCAATTGGGCTCCAAGGCGGCCGCCAACGACCGCACCGACTGGCGCGTCCCCAGTGTGCGCGCACACCAGGTCGGATTGTGCATTGGATGGGTCGCTCAAATCCCAGCGGTCACATCGGCCAAATGGTGCGGCATTAAGCCCGCCGAGCAACTCTGCGCTGAGCACAAGGCCGACATCCACGGCTGCGCCCGCGGTGACCGCCGCCAGAATGCGTTCCGTATGCTGTCCCTCGGTGGGCCGCCCAAGCGGGCCGAGCGTTTGTTCGACGGTGGCAATATCGTCCAACACTTGGTCGTAGTTTGAGTTTCCACCGCGCACGTACGTCAGTTCTGCCCCAAGTCGTGTGCGCCATGATTCTGCGGACCCCAGATGAACGCCGCCCCGTGCGGAAATCACAGGGGTGAAGGCTTCGCGCTTGAGCTCGACCCCAATGCCGGCCCCACTCGTAAACCAATACGGGTTCCATTTGGGTGATGCAGAGAGGTTGATCCCGTCGCTGACGTCGGTTGTCGATTCTGCTGTGGTCTTGGCTTCCGAACGGTCGCTCACGGTCGCGCGGGTTGCGACAATCGGGGCGTCAAGGCTAGGCGCCGCCTCACGTACACCCGACACCAAGGCCGTCTGCGGCTCACCGTAAAACTGTGGTGTTTGCACACGACCATGAACCTTTCGCATCTCGCGTGCGACAAAACTTACGGCCTCGCTCGCTGTGACCGTATCGTCTTGGCCGCGGGCCCACCCACGCATCGCCCCCAAGAGCAGATACGAGAATGCCGGGCGTTGTCCATCGGGTGTCGGTCCGGCGACCTCGTCGCCCGCGGCCGCCGTCAGGATGACCGACTTCGACGGCGCGGACATTTTGACTGGAATCACCGCTTGCGTGTTGGGTACCAGCGCTTCACCCGAGGGCGCGCGGCCGCTGAAGCATGCGTCCGCCACCAAAATCACCGAATTCGATTCGCGGGTCACGGCCGCGAGAAGCTCCGTTTGGGTGATGCCGCGGCTCGCGATGCTCTTGATGGTTTGTTGGGTATCAACGCCCAACAGGACCGGTTCACCGTTGACCGAAGCACCATGCCCCACAAACACCACCCACACCCTACCTGTCGAATCGTGGGGCAATTGGGCCGCCGTCTCGAGGATTTCCTCGCGCACGGCTTGGGTGTCGACGAGCACTTTGACGTGTTTTGTCTGAACGGTGTCTCGGAAGAAGGCCTCCCAATCGCTTGTCGTGGACCGCACACCGTTGATGTCAGGCAGGAATGCGTAGTCCTGCACTCCGATAATCAAGGCGGTGTCGTTTGGCGAAGGTTTGGCAGCTGGAAAAGACGCCAAATCCGGCCAGGACTGGGCATTTGCGGTGCCGGCCCATAGAAGCAGCAAAAACGGAATCCATCGCATTGGGTCCACTCATTCAAGCTTGAACGCCCACGCAGGCCGCGGACGAGGAAAGGTTTCGGCGGTTGTACGCGCCAACATCGTTAAAGATTCAAAACTTTTTGCCGGTTTGGCGATGTTTTGCCGCAAATGAAGACGCGGCGTTTTCCCAAAGGCCCGGATCATCTATATTCGCGGCCCCGAGGGATGATGATTTCACGTTTCCGCGCTTACATTTTGGTGTTGCTGACAATTCTGGCCGGGTGCGGTGGGGCCGAGAAGCGCACGGACTACGTCCTGCCTGGAACGACAGATTACAAGGTCGAACAGTTGTCCATTCGCGGCGTGGAAGCGATTGATGAGGACGACTTGCGCAGCGGACTCGCCACGCGGGAAGACCCTGGCTGGCGAACGTCTATCCCATGGATGCCCATCTTGGGCACAGATCCAGTGTTCTTCAACTTCGTCGAGTGGGATCGCGACCTTCAGCGCATTGTGACCTACTACCAAAGCCAGGGTTACTTCGACGCGAAGGTGGTCAGCCGCAACGTGTTGCAGGACAGCAAAACCAAGTCGGTCCGCCTTCAAGCGACGGTCAGTGAGGGGAAGCCAACCTACATTCAAAGCGTCACGTTCACGGGTTTGGAAGGCACGGGCATCACCTCCGCAGACGCCTTGGCCGCGAGCCAGCTCAAACCCAAGATGCAGTTCACGCAAGCCGGGTACGTTCGTGCGCGCGACGAAGTCTTGTTGTTCTTGCAGCGCAAGTCCTTCGCACACGCGTCTCTCAGGGGCCGTGTGGTGGTCGACCCTAAAACCCGTTCCGCCACCGTCACTTTCCTCATCGATCCCGGGCCTGCGTGCCAGTTTGGCGACGTAACGATCGAAGGCCTCGAGACCGTTGATCCTGAGTTCGTGCAGCGTGCACTCGCGTTCTCAAAAGGCGACCGATTTGACCCGCAAGTGCTTCAGGATTCGCAAGAGGCAATTTACGGGCTACGCGTGTTCAGCCTCGTCAAAGTGATGACACAGGCTGAGGTCGATGAATACGAGTCCTTTGGCAAGGCGGATTCACAAACTGTCGCTCCCGAGGCCGCTGACTCCGCGCCGGAATTGGGGATTGATGCGTTGCTCAGCGATGCCCAAGAGAACGCCGAAAAACGCAGCTCACTCTCGCCCATCGTCCCCATCGTGATTCGCCTCAAAGAGACGAAGATGTGGAACGTGCGCGTGGGCGTCTCGGCGGAAGCCGAGGTCAATCGCCAAGCCATCGTGGGACGTCTTGACTGGTCAAACCCGAATCTGTTTGGGGGTCTTCGCCGCGTCGAGCACTTCAACTCGGCGGGTTATGCGTGGGCGCCGGGCATCTTGGACCCGCTCAACGACGGATGGATTGTGGACAGCGAACTGCGTTTCACGCGTCCGCAATTCTTGGAGCGGCTGACGAACTTCAAGTCAAAACTGCGGCTGTCGCGGGATGTTTTCGAGGGTTACAACCTCCTGACACCGCAGATTCAGGTCGGGCTTGAGCGGCCGTTTTTTAAGCGGCTGACCGTCGAGATTTTGTACAATTTTTCGTTCAACCGCATCACGTCGATCGACCGTAGCTTGGTCGCGAGCGACGAATTCATCGACGACTACGTGCTGGAGTATCTGCAGCAGACGCTTCGCTTGGATTTCCGAAACGACCTTCTCAATCCGACCCGCGGTTGGATGCTTGAGTTTATGGCTCAGGAGGCGACCGAGTATCTGACCCTTGGGCAGACGGACTACCTGAAATTCTCGCTCAGCGGGCAGGTCTACGTTCCGTTTCGGGTCATGGTGCCGATGGTGCTGGCCCTGCGTGCGCGTGGCGCGACGATTTACAACGTTGGCCGCGCGACGGGCATCCCAATCCCCGAGAAGCTCTACGCGGGCGGTGTCGATTCGATGCGTAGCTTCGGGCGTCAGCAAGTGTCGTACTACACGCAGGTGGGCGAGCCGTTGCCGATCGGCGCGCAGAGCGAGATCGACGGCGCGGTGGAGCAACGTATTCGGGTGTCACGAAACGCACTTGGCGTCGGGGATGTGTGGCTTTCGTTGTTCCTTGACACGGCATCGGTCGCCCGTGGACAGCTTTACTCGGAGACCAACGCGAACGACCAGGGCACGGTCACCATCGGCGAGCTCACCGACTCGCTGCTCTACGGCACAGGGTTTGGACTCTACTGGCTGACACCCATCGGTCCGATTCGCGGCGACTTTGCGTACACCCTCTCGGACATCACCAACGATCCGCGTTTCCGCCGGTGTCCCGCGATCGTCGCCGAATGCACGGAGGCCAACGCGTTGTCGGCGGCGGACAACGCCGTCTTGCAAAAGATTTCGGGCTACTCGTTCTACATCGGCATCGGACACTCGTTCTAATGGCAGACATCTCGATCAAACGGCGCGTGGCGCGAGTGATTTTGGTCTTGGGTGCCTTGACGTGTGTCGTGCTCGGACTCGCCTTGGCCTACCTGTCGACCGACGCTTTTTTGGAGCGCGCGCGTGTGACGGCCGTCGAAAGCGCCAACGCGTCGTTGAACGCCAAACTGTCGATCGAAAAGATTGAAGGCAGCGTGTGGAGCGAGCTGACGTTGCGCAATGTCCGGCTCGAGACCCTCGATCAAAAGCCCCTGCTTGAGGTCGACACCGTTGCCGTCAAGTACGCGTTGTGGGGCGCCCTCAGCCGAGAGCTCGTTGTCAGCTCCGTCGCAGTCGATGGCCTGACCGCGTATGTCGTCAAAGACGGCGAGTCACTCGAATGGACGCAAATCACCAAGCCCGACGACAGCCCGCCTACGGCACCGCCTGAGTTCAACATCGACCTTGAGGCTATCTCGGTCACGAACAGCCGAATCGCCTACCTCGACTCTGCTCAGCATCCTGGCGTGGACCGCAAGGACGTTGGCGATCTGGTCAAGCTCGACTCGACGTCGATTGGCGCGGCGTTTGTCTCGGAGCTCGGGCTTTTGGCATCGGCGCGCGTGGCGCTCACGGGTGAGACCACGGTGGTGGTGAAATCGCTGGAGTCGAGCGTTGCCGTGGAGACCCTGGAACCCGTCGCGCTGAGCCTGACCGGCGTCGAGGCGGCGTTGGGAGAAAAACTCAACATCAAGGTCTCCAAGCTCGCCGCCGGCGAATGGGTTGCGCTGGACGGCGTGACGGCGTCCCTGGAAGGCGATTCTGTCCTCGCCGCCTTTCATGCTGTGGTGTCGCCGAAGCTATCCGGTGTCATCACCAAGTTCGGCGGGCCGGAGCTGCTTCAAGAGGTCGACGTCGAAGCCCGCGTTGCCGGAACGACCGCATTGCCAAGCCTTGATCTGCAGCTCGGCACCAAAACGGGCGGAACCGTCGAGGCGACTGTAACGCAGGGCGAGGCGGGAAGCTGGGACGCGAAGCTGACACTGGCGCAAGTCGCGCCACAGCTTCTGATCCGCCCTTCGCCCATCGACGCGCTCGTTTCGGGAAAAGCCGCATGTTCGGGGTCGTCGCTTGAGCTCGCGACCATGAAGGCCACCTGCACCTTGCAGCTGACCCCAACACGCATCGACATTTACCAGATTAACTCGCTCGCCGCAGACCTCGCGTTGGCCGACCAAACCGTCACGGTGAAACAGGTGCGCTTGGACACGCCGTACGCGACTGGAACCGCTTCAGCGTCGTTTGGATTGGTTTCGGGTGAGTTTTCGATCGAGACCGAACTCGGCTCCGGCACCGAAATGCCTGCCGCGCTCAAGAAGGTCGTCAAGAGCCAGGATGTCGCTGTCGCGGGCAAATTGACCGCGACAGGCCAGCTCGACCTTCAAGCCGACGATCCGATGGCCATGCGGCAGAGACTGCGAGCGGCGGGCAACTGGAACCTTCAGAATTTCGAGGCCGAAGACATTCAAGTCCCCAAGAGCCAAGGCAATTTTGAGGTCGCGCTGACGCCCAGAGACACCGAAATGCGTGTTGTCGCCCGCGCAGACGCAACAGCACGGGGCATTCGCTCGCGAAAGGTACGGCTTAGTTCTCTCGACTTCGTGTTGCGAGCTGACGGCTCGGCACCTTGGCCGCCCAAAGACCCACTGGTGTTCGTCCGCAACCTTGGCGCGACCCTGAAACTCAATGTTAACGGGCTGAACACGCCTCAAGTGGTCGCGAACCGTGCGGAGCTCGACGCAACCCTCAAGCCCTTGTCCAAAGACCGAGTGGCATGGTCACTCAAGGCCAACGGCAATACGCTCAAGGCAGGCGGCACCAGCATTGATCGGGTCAAGACCGACGTACGCGGCTCGGCAACGATCGACGCCAACGCCACGGGGTTGGACATGTTGCGACGTGTGGACGTTCAGGGGACAGCGGGAGCGTCCGGCGTTGTTGCAGACGGCGCGAAGCTGGCCGACGCAGCCGCGGACATCGACGTAGCGGGGCCACCCACGTCGTTGACGGGCCGCGTGGACATCGCCGCCACGGGCGTGGATGCCGCGTCCTACGCATTCGACGCGCTCGACGCCAAAGTCACGCTGAAGGCGAATCGGAAGTTTGAAATCACCGCACACGCGACTCAGCCCGAAAAGCTTCCCGCTGAGTTCGACGCAACAATCACCGGAGCCTATCGATCTGACTTTTCGGGCTGGGACATCGACGACGTTCAAATCAAGGCCGGTGAAGGGGATTGGGCCATTGAAAACGGTGCGAGCCTCGATCCGTCCCGTGGAATCTACGCGTTTGACAACGCAACCATTCGGCACAAAGACCAGACCATCAAGATCGACGGTCGATTCCGCCAGAGGAAAGACCAAGATCTGACCGTCGAGGTCACGAACTTCTCGATCGCGGAAGCACCCAAGCAGTTTGGCATCCAAGGCGTCCCCGACGTCAAAGGCGTCGTCAACGGCCGCGCCACGGCCTCGGGTACGGCCAAGGACCCAAGTTTCGACTTTGACCTGACATTCAAAGACCTGACCTACGGGACCTTCGGCCCGTTTGATGTCCACGTCGCCGGAAACTACGGCAAAGACCAGCTCGAATTGACGACACTCGAGGTCGACGGATACGGCCAGCGCATCATCACCGCAGCTGCTCGTGTGCCAGTCCACCTCGAGACGACCGGGAACTACGAGATTTTTTGGGACGAGGCGTTCAGTGTCGCGGCCCACACCGAGGGACTGCAGGTCGCGTCTTTTGGACCGCTAGTGCAGGCCTTGGTGACAAACAGCGTCTCGGGGGTGCTCTCGTTTGACGTCACCCTAGAGGGCAAACTGGCCGAACCCAAATTGGACGCGAACTTCGACCTGCTCGATTTTGCCGCCGTCCTTCCAAGCTCAAACGACGATATTGAGGTCGGGCCTCTGGGGTTGGCGGCCAAGTTCGTCTATCGAACGCCCAAGGGTAGCTCGGATGGATTGACGGCGGACATCAAGCTCAAAGACGCGATGGGCGATGGGATTGCCCTGCGGGGAAGCGCCGCCTTCCCGGTTGCGCGCCTCATCAAAGACACACTCACGGGAGCGCCCACCGACCAATTGCGCGCGAGCATCCTCAAGAGTCCATTCACGTTTGCGGTCGTCATGCGGGACTACGATGTGCAGCGGCTCAACATCTCGCCGCTTCAAAAGGCGAAGGCCGAAGGAGCGGTGACGTTCCTACTGACCATGCAGGGCACGCCCGAAAACCCAAAAGCCAAGCTGTTCGGCCGTCTTGCGAAGTTTGGCTGGGATCGATTTCGTGACATTTACGTCGACGTCGAAGCAGACCTAACCGAGCAAATGCTGGACGTGTCCAAAGTCCGCGTGGAGTGGGATGCCGACGAGGTCCTGACGGGTCGCGCGAAGATTCCAGTGCCCATGCAGGTGTTGCTTGGCGCAAAACAACTCGAGGACTTGCCGCTCGATCTTGAGCTCGCCATCCCCAGCCTGCCCATCGCGAAGCTAAGCGCCGTGGATTACACCTTCGCGAGCATTCGCGGAGAAATGCATGCGTTGTTGAAATTGAAGGGGAGCCTGACCAAACCCACGATCAATGCGTCCGCAAAACTGACCGAAACCCTGTTCGCCAACAAAAAAACTGGAAGCATCACCATCGAAGCGTTGGCCAAGGACAACCGCGTGACGGCGCTTGCTGAGGTCGACCACCAGGGCGTGGGTGTTGCGACAATTCGTGCGGACGCGCCGGTGCTCCTGGACGTGTTACAACTCGCTGCGGGTGTGGATCCGCGGGCGACTGGCGACTTGAAGATGTCCATGAAGGCCGATGGGGTCGATATCGCGGGGTTGTTCCCACCAAAGATCTTGGACAATTTTGTGACGAACGTGAAGGGCAAGGCGACTTCCAGCTTGGGTGTCACCGGCTCATGGGCCTCACCAGCATTGACTGGGTCGCTCAAGGTAACGGGCCTGAACGCGTTTTTCCCATCGCTTGGCCGCAAGGTCGAGGATGGCTCCCTGCATCTTGAAGCCGCAGATGGTGGATTGAACATCGTTGAAATGTACGCGGCCGAAAACCAAGGCTACATCGACGCGCAGGGCCGAATAGACCTCGAGATGCTGGCGCCATCGCGTGTCGCATTCACGATGAACCTCAAAGAGTTTGGCACGTCGGGCTTTACCCCGATGCCGACGTATGTCTCGGCGAGTCTGTGGTCCGAGGTCGACCTGACAAAGGCCGAGAAAAACATACGCATGGGGATCAACGATCTCGTCGTAAACGTGCCGGAATCGCAGCAGGGCTCGACGTTTCCGACCTCGCTCGACGCAGACATCGTCGTGCTCAATCCGCTTAAATCCACGGCGACGCCTGGTCTTGAGAACGTCACGTCGGCCCCCAAACAATCGGTACTGGCGAAACTGCAGATCGACATCGCGCCCGGTGCCCAGCTCAAGCACCCCAACGCCCAGATCGAGTTTCAAGGAAAACTCGCCGTTGATGTCGCTGGAGCCCAGACCGCCATTTTCGGCGACATCACGTCAACCGGCGGAAAGATCGAGTTCTTGGGCAAACAATTCCGCGTCGACCAGGGAATCGTGACGTTCTCGGGCAACACGCCACCCAACCCACGCCTGCAGGTCGAAGCGTCGTACATCTTCGATCGCAGCGTCGCGGACGAGCTGGGGCCGCCCTCGTCTGGCGATCCACGGGCCGTCGTGCGCGTCCACGGCACGGCGTTACGCCCACAACTTCGCATGTCGTCCGACCCGCAGCTTACCGAGTCCCAGATTATCTATGTGCTCGTCTCGGACCGCGCGCCAGAGGCTGCGCAAGGCGGCGAGGAAGAAGGTGTGGCGTCGCAGGCCATCGCGGCAGCCTCAGGGCTTCTGTCGGGGATGCTTAAAGAGCGCGCGAAGAGCGTCTACCCGATCGACATGCTTCGACTCCAGACCGCCGAGGGCACGATTTCGGGGGTTCAGGTCGGCAAGTACTTTGGCAAAGACCTCTTCTTCTCGTACGAATTCATCTTTGGCGCCGGCGAAGGGGAAAATACCAACGAGTTTCGTGTTGAATACCAGTTTGCGCCGCGATGGCTTATGGGGACCCGCTTTGGAGACCAAGCCAATGGTGCGGTGTTCTTGTACTGGAACGTGTACTGACCCGACCCAACAAGTTTGCATCCTCGCCTGCTGTTCGGAATCCTACTCTAAGGAACGCCCAAGATTTTGAGGATTCTTGTGGACTTAAGGAACAGATTCATCGCGGTTCGGGACTACACGCACCAACTCGGCCTTCCCGTTCAGACCGAAGACATGTTGCTGCAGACGATGCCCGATGTCAGCCCCATGCGGTGGCATCTCGCGCATACCACGTGGTTTTTCGACACGTTTGTGTTGGACGGCAAGACCCGAGAACCCGGTTGGGATTTCCTCTTTAACTCGTACTACAATGGCGCAGGGCCACAGTTCCCTCGCGACAAACGCGGAACACAATCGCGTCCCACTGTGGCTCAGATCACGCAGTGGCGTCGGCGCGTCGACGCGGCCGTCCTCGAATCGCTCGATGATCCGAGCACTCATGCTCTGGTTGAGGTCGGTACCCACCATGAGCAACAGCACCAAGAGCTGATGCTCACGGACCTGAAACACGTGCTGTTCAGCAATCCGCTTGGGCCGGCCTACCGGTCCGAAGGTCATCCACCTTCGGCCACCGTCAAGCCTGCACAGTGGCTGACGTTCGACGGACAGGTCACACACATCGGTCACAACCAAGACCGCTTTGCCTTCGACAACGAGTCCCCAAGACACCGGGTGTTCGTCGAGCCATTCGAGATTATGAGCCGTCCCGTCTCGAATCGCGAATTCCTCGAGTTCGTGGAGGATGATGGATATAGGCGGGCTGAACTTTGGTTTGCGGAGGGTTGGACCACCGTACAAACAGCGCCTTGGACTCAGCCGCTGTACTGGCGCAAGGAGGATGCTGGCTGGCAGGAATGGACGCTGGCGGGCTGGCAACCGTTGGACCTTGACGCACCCGTTAGCCACATCAGCCTTTTTGAGGCCGATGCCTACGCCCATTGGTCCAAGGCACGCCTTCCCACCGAGTTCGAATGGGAGCTTGCGCTCGGGGGTGCCGTGGCCTCTCAACCACCACGATTGCGGCCCGGTGCGACACAAAACGCGTTTGGCGTGGGAGACGTGTGGGAGTGGACGTCAAGCGCGTTTGGCCCCTACCCAGGCTTCAAACCTTGGGACGGCACGCTTGGCGAGTACAACGGAAAATTTATGGTCAACCAGTATGTGCTACGAGGCGGATCGTGCGTGACGCCGGCAGATCACATCCGAGGTACATACCGCAATTTCTTTCCCGCACATGCCCGGTGGCAGTTCACAGGTGTGCGACTCGCAAGGAGCGAGGTTTGAGTTTTCACGAAGACGTCATCGCCGGTCTGTCTGCCTCGCCGAGGCGGATTTCGTCGAAGTACTTCTACGATCGGACTGGGTCCGAAGCTCTTTGATCGGATCTGCGAGCTCGACGCGTACTACGTCACCCGAACCGAAATTGCGCTGCTTGAGTCCGTCGCGCATGAAATGGCCGCGGCCATCGGTCCCGGAGCGGTGTTGATCGAGTTCGGCTCCGGCAGCGCGCAAAAGACCGAAATCCTGCTGTCCGAGCTTCAGTCGCCCCGCGCTTGGGTCCCCATCGACATCTCGAAGTCTGCGCTGGACGAATCGGAGACCCGCATGTGCGCGACGTTCCCCTCGCTTAGGTCGCAACTGTGCACGCCGACTTCACCGCTCCCATTCAGTTGCCTGCGATTCCTGGCAAACGTGTTGTTTATTACCCTGGAAGCACGATCGGAAACTTCGTCCCATCCGAGGTAGACCGCTTTTTGCAGCGCGTTCGAGCGCTCGTCGCAGAGGATGGTGGTCTCCTGATCGGCGTGGATCTCAAGAAGAGTCCCGGCATCTTGCACCGCGCCTACAACGACGAACTTGGAGTCACGGCCGCGTTCAACAAAAACCTCCTGACGCGCATGATGCGCGAGCTTGACGCGCAGATCGAACCCAATGCGTTTGAGCACTACGCGTTTTACAATCCCATCGAGGGCCGCATCGAGATGCATCTGCTCGCGACCCGACCTACGCAAATCGTGGTGGACGAGCAGCGCTTTGGTTTTGCGGCTGGCGAGGGGATCTTGACCGAGTACTCCTACAAATACTCGCGTCAGCAATTCGAGGCCGTGGCGCGCAGGAACAGCTTCAGCGTCGATCAGTTCTGGTCCGATCCCAACGGCTTCTTTGGCGTGTGGCTTCTGAGCGCGTGTTAAGGATTGTCGCGCACGCAGCGAAAACCGACCTCCGAAGGATCGGAGAAAAACGCCGAGATCGCCCGATTGGACACCCGGCCAAAATCGACATCCTGTCTGTAGCTGCCGCCACGAATGGTGTGCCCATTGCCTTGGTTCGCGGCCTGCACGGGATTCGTCACGAGGTTGGCGGGATAAAAATCGACGTCGTAGAAGTCTGCCACCCATTCCGCGGCATTGCCGGCCATGTGGTGCAATCCGTAGTAACTGCGCCCCGCGGGGAACGAATCGACGTCTTGAACGCAGGTCGCCCCATTGGAGTTGCCGCAGTTGAACACGCCGCGTGACGCGTCGCGTTGGTCTCCCCACGGCCAGAAGTTCGTGCGCGTGAACGGCCCCCGCGCGGCCTTCTCCCATTCGGCCTCTGTGGGCAAACGCCCGCCCTTCCACGTGCAGTAATCGTCGGCTTGGTCCCACGAGACACACACAATGGGTCGGTTTCCGGCGACAGGGTTTTGGAAAGGACACGACAGGGGCAGCGTCGAGCACCCGCCGCCAAACACGCACTGGGTGTACTCGCTGCGGGTAACCTCGTATCGGTCAATGAAATACGGGGCCAAGTTAACGAGGTGGAGTGGGCGTTCGTCGTTGTCGGCGCTCGCGTCTGCCGCTGGAGCACCCATGACAAACACCCCGCCGGGTACATACGCCATGTCATTGACTGACGCGGTACAGCCTTGGTCCACGACGCCATCGCAGTCGTTGTCGATGCCGTCGCCGCAAATCTCCGGCGGCAACATACACGTTCCGTTCGCGCAGTTCCGTGTGCCCACAGCCACTCCGCCTCCCGGACACGCGCGATAACACACGTTGGTATTGTCCACGAGGCCGTCGCAGTTCGTGTCTGCGCCGTTGCACACCTCGACTTCGTCGCGGTCGCAGGCCGACCATGCTCCGGACGTGCAAACTCGAGCGCTGCGATTGGGGCACGTCGTTCCGCACTGTTCGGTCAGGACGAGGCCGTTGGCGTCTTCATCGACCAAGCCATCGCAATCGTTGTCGATGCCATCACACACTTCCGCCGCGGCGACGTTGGTGGACACACAGGTCAGGCCTTCTGGGGTGCACTGGTAGGCTCCCACGCCGCAAATCCCGAGCAATCCGGTCTCGCATGGCGTGCTCATTTCGGGGAACGATTCGTCCACGGCGAGGTCACAGTCGTTGTCGACGCCATCGCAGACTTCGACGGGCGGAGTGGTGGCCACACACTCTCCAAACATCGCCGCGACACACGTCTGGATTCCCGGTCCACACGCCGACGAGCAGGTTCGCGTCACGTTCTCGTCGATGTCGCCGTTGCAGTTGTCATCGACCCCATTGCACGTTTCCGCGAGCGGACCGTTGACCGCTTGACACACCAAGCTCGCCCCCTGGCAAACCTGAACCCCTTGCGAACAGCGGCCCAAACCGGCTGTGGTGCAGCCGTCACCGACGCCAATTGCGTTGTTGTCGCGGATGCCATCGCAGTCGTTGTCCGCCCCGTCACACACCTCGTTGGAGGGTCCGATGGCGCCCATGCATTCGCCCCACTCCCCGTCTACGCACGCTTGTGTTCCGAGCTCACATTCCCCTTCCTCGATTCCGCAGCCGCGTGTCTGCCCGGTCACACAAGGACAACCCTCGTCAACCACGCCGTCACAGTCGTTGTCGTCGCCGTCGCACACTTCGACGCTCGCCAATTGGCCGCCGACACACACGTCCCACCGGCCACCGGTGCAGGTGCGTTCGCCTTTTTCGCAAATGCCGACGTCGGTGCCGCATGGCTCGACGTCGCCATCGGTGCACTCACACCCAGCGACGTCGACGAAACCATCGCAGTCGTTGTCGACGCCGTTGCACTGGGTTGGTGCTCCAGGATAAATCGACCCGTTGGTGTCGTCGCAATCCGTATTCTCCCCGCATCCTGGGCCCACAAAAAAGCCGTCGTTGTCGTCATCGACGTTGCACTCTGGCGAGACGTCGCCGCCCTGATCGGGCAAATCCCCGGCGTCCGGCAACACCTCAATACACACGCCGTCGATGCACGCTGCCCGACTCACAATCGAGCGTCGACCTGCAGACAATCTGCACGTTTGGGGGATCAAACGCACACGAAGCCAGCGCAAACACCCCCGTCAGCATCAACCATTGGAACAGCTTCAACGCACACCTTTACGACTAAGACAGTTTGGGACAGACTCCGCGCACCCAAACGGAGCCCCATCCTACTCGGTCGGCGCTCCAATTCAATCTTATCCCTTGAGCCCAGCATGCGCGCGCGAATCCAAAGCCTGCTCGCCCAACTCCAAGGCGCCATCGATGCGGTCGACGACGAGAGCCAAGCTTGGCGCGCCGCAAACCGCGGACGCTTCGACTTCGGCTTGGCAGGCACGATCATCCTCGCGTGCATCTGCGTCGCGACCATCGAGTACTTTGGCGGGTCGTCAGACTTCAAGTACCTCAAACCCATCGTTGGGTTGTTCACCGATGCGCCGGATTCAGCCTTAAGCACTGTCTTTCGCGTCGGTAAGCGCGCAGAGCTCTTCCGCCTGATGTACTGGGCCGGTTCAACGTTCGCGTTCTATTTCCTTCTGCCGGCCATCTTTCTAAAGCTCACAAAACGGTCACTGCGCGCGCACGGACTGAGCTTCGCCGGCACCATCAAACATGCGTGGGTCTACGTCGCGATGTACCTGGTGGTATTGCCTGCGGTCATCTCGGTCGCCTTCACCGAAAGTTTTCAGAAAACCTACCCATTTTACGACAACGCCTACATGAGCTTGAGCGACCTGCTGATGTGGGAAGCCATTTATTTCATTCAATTTTTCAGCCTAGAATTTTTCTACCGGGGATTCCTGATTCAGACGTTGCGACAGCGATTCGGGTTTTACGCGATCTTTGTGTCCGTCATCCCATACTGCATGATTCATTTCGGGAAACCCTACCCCGAAACCATCGGTGCGATTATCGCCGGCCTGGCACTCGGAACATTGGCGATGTTCACACGCAACATTTGGCTCGGGGCCGCAGTGCACATCTCGGTCGCGATCACGATGGATTCGCTGTCGCTGCTCGCCCAAGGAAAGTTCCCCACCAATTGGCTGCCCTAACTCATTTGTGAAGCACCACCCGATCGCTGCGTCCTAGGATGCGCAGCTCAAGACCCGCCGCGCGTTCGGCAAGTTTGGGTGGGGCTTCGCCGCAGAACGTCTCGAGCCGGTCCATGATCAACGCCATCGCGCGGGCGTGTGGCCCGCCTTGCCCCTCGGTCGCGTCACACGCCTGAAAAAACGTGGTGTAGGGCACCGGCGACCACGCGATGCTCGCAAGGTAGGCCGAAAGCTCAGCGATCGCGACGACCGACATCGAATCCGGACAGTCGTTGCACGTCATCGGTTGCTGAAGCCCATCCACCAAACGGTCGTCGACAACGTGGCGCGCCTCGTGGATGGCTACATTCGTCCCCAGCAATTCCACAAGCGCTCTGACGGCCCCCGGCAGCTGGTCATCGTCGACAAAATCTTCGCTCGCTTCACGCAGGATTTCGGCCTCTTCGACCGTGATATCTGGGCAAGGATGCCCTTGTGCTTGTTTTGCCAAACGATCCAACGTGTCGAGGTCTTTGGAGGCCAAACCCGCGAACCCGACGGCGCGAATCACAAATGTCGATCCGCAATCACGCCGGCTTTCGACGCCGTCCAACGCCAGTTGCATCAGGCGACGCTTGGGGGCGTGTTTCGTCAAAATTCGCAACGCTTCGGGCGCAAGATTGGCTCGTAGTTCCTCGACGACCTTCGTCCCGAGGGGGGTCAAGTGGTCGTTGGCGAGCATGGGCCACACGCGAGAGACTGCGAACTCAGACAACCGATCCAGCACCACCGTCGCGTCTTCTTGGCCAGGCGCGGTCGCCCCCAAGTACTGTTCCACGATGTTGGTCTTATCCAGCCGTAAAACCTCCCGTGCTCTGACGTTTTCGCTGCCGATGCTCAGCGCAAGATCACGGCGAACCTCATAGCTTTTGAGGTAAAAAAATGTGCTCGACGAAGTCGACACGACGTTGCTCTGCACCAGATATGGAGCGCCTTCGCCGTCCAGATAGGCTGACCAGAATTTGGTCAATTGAATCAATCGCTCGGCGTTTTCGGCGGGCTCAGCGCTCAACGAACGCAGCTCATCGAAGATCTCTGTCAGGTTCTTATCGGCGGCGATGGCCGCTCGGAGGGCGGCGGCAGCCTTTGCCTCGGCCTCCTTCCCACCCGGCACCTCGCGATTCGCCGAAGCGATGCCCCAAGCCGGCAACAGCTGAGCGTGCACGACCAGGAGGTCCACGCTCTGAAGCTGGCTATCGTGCGATGGCGTCCACGACGTTGGACCAAACAAAGACGCCGCGCTGAACTCACGCGGCCAGAACACAACCGCGGCAGCTATCAAGCACAAAACCACCAGCGCCGCGCGAATCCACAACGTGCGGGCGGGTGTCACGAACTCCCCAAACTCATCGCTTGCATCAGCCATGGGGCAGTCTACCGACCGCACGCCATAAACGAAACGATCACCGGCGCGCGAGCGCCACGATTTGTCGGACGACTTCCTCGATCGTGTTTGATGTGGAGTCGATCTTCACCGCATCATCGGCGGCGACCAACGGTGCGGTAGCCCGTGTTGAATCGCGTTCGTCACGCTCTTGAATGTCGGCCAAAATCCGTCCGTAGTCGGCTTCGCCGCCTTGTTCTCGAAGCTGCTCAACGCGCCGCCGTGCGCGCTCGTCCGCGCTCGCCGTCAAAAACACTTTGACGTCGGCGTTGGGGAAAACCACCGTGCCGATGTCTCGACCCTCCATCACACTATCTTGGGTCTCGCCCATCGCTCGTTGCAGCGCCACGAGGGTCGATCTGACCTTCCCGTGCACGACACCACGCTCGCCGCTTTGCTTACTTCCTCGCTTCGGATCTCATGGCCAAGCGGCTTGCCGTTGCAATACGCGCGATTCTCATCGCCAACAAACTCGAACGCGAAGCTCAAGTCCGCAGCGAGCTTCGCCAATTGGACCTCATCGTCTAAGTCAATCCCGCTCTGCAGCGCGAGATACGCGACCGTTCGGTACATCGCCCCCGTGTCGATGAGCTGCAGGTGAAGCTGTTTTGCCACCGATTGTGCGATGGTGGATTTTCCCGCGCCTGCGGGGCCGTCGATGGCAACAATCATGCTCGCACCTCGGTGATCGACTCACGCAGCGCCGCAACGCATCGCTCGACCTCGCTCGGCGTGCCAATCGTGATGCGCAGGTACTCGGAGAGACCGTACGGGGCCATCGGCCTGACGATGACGCCACGTCTGAGCATCGCGTCGTAAATCGGCATCGCGTTCTCGGGAAACTTCACCAGCAAGAAGTTCGTCTGCGACGGCACCCAAGACACGCCCAAATCCGCCATCGACGCCAATCCCGCCTCCAGCAGCCTGCGTCCGGTCTCGTTGCATTCAACCGAGCGCCGCACAAACTCGAGATCATCCAGCGACGCCAGCGCCCCGGCCTGTCCAAGAAGACTGCAGTTAAACGGTTCGCGAATTCGATTCACAAAATCCATCATCTCCGCTGGGCCAATGGCGTACCCTACACGCACCCCCGCAAGGCCGTAACACTTCGAGAACGTTCGACACACAACCAACCGCTCGCGAAGATCACGAAACTCGAGCGCTTGCGCGTAGTCGCCCGCTTGAGCGTACTCGATGTACGCTTCGTCGATCACCACAATCACATGCGCCGGCACATTCCGGATGAACGCGGCGAGCTGTTCGCGGTTGGCGTAAGTACCCGTGGGGTTGTTTGGATTGGCCAAAAAGACGATGCGCGTGTTCGCGTCACACGCCGCCGCCATGGCGGGCAAGTCCTGCTCGAAACCTTCCTGCACCGGAACGCTCTTGATGGGAATTCCAGCCGCCGTCAGCACCACGCGGTAAGCGACGAACGAGTAGTCCGAGATCACCGCGTTGTGCTCGGGAAGGCAGAAGGCACGAACAAGCAACGTCAAAAGCTCGTTCGATCCATTTCCGATCACAACCTCGTTCATCTGCGCACCGAATTTTTCGGCGATCCGAGCCCGCAGTTTATAGGCCGCCCCATCCGGGTAGATGTGTGACTGTCCCACCAGCGCCGTCATGGCCTCAACCGCTTTAGGACTAGGCCCGAGCGGGTTCTCGTTGCTCGCCAATTTGATCGAATTTGTGATCCCTAACTCGCGCTCGAGCTCCTCAATGGGCTTCCCCGGTTGATAGGGCTTAAGCGTTTGAATGTGTTTCGCGACGAGATCGTTCATGGTTTTCCTACTTCTAGAACTCGGACTCGGACTGCGTCCAGGCCAGCTCGGGGGTCTCACCCGCGTAAAAACGCAGGAGGTCCTCGGCGATGGGCGCCGGGATTCTAGCGTCCTGTACCACAGGAGCAAGCGCCCACCGCATACCCTTCTCGGATCGCAGCCATGTCAGCTGCCCTGTCGCGAAGCGACGGGTGTCGCGTTTGAACAGCGTCAACATGTCATCCCACGCCATACCGTCCAACACGTGAAGCCCCATGTGCCGGTATCCCAACGACATCAACGGCTTCAAGTCTCTGGGTAACGCGCCACCAACGAGCGATATTCGGCCTCGAAACCCTGCGTGATCATCGTGTCAACACGTGCGTCAATTCGGTCGTAGAGCTGTTGCCTCGGTCGGTTTAACCCGATCTTCAGCGCCCGGTGGCGCGGGGTCGCAAACTGGTGTTCGGCCTGCAATTGACTTAGCTTGCGCCCCGTCTGCTCAAAGACCTCAAGCCCACGCGAAATCCGAATCAGATCGTTCAGCCCCAGACGCGACGCGAGTTCTGGATCGACGCCGCGAAGGCGTTCGTGAAGACTGGGAATCCCGTGTTCCTCCGCGAACTGACGATGCCGATCACGAATTTCGGGGTCGGGGGGCGGAGCATCAAAGATTCCGTGTACAAAAACGCGTGCGTACAGATTGGTGCCGCCAACGGCGATCACGCGTTTTCCGCGCCCAACAATGTCGTCCACAGCGGCGTCCGCTGCGGCCATGAAATCTGCGACGTTGAATTCGGCATCCGGGTCCAAAATGTCGATCAAGTGATGGGGAACACGCGTTCGCTCCTCAATCGTCGCTTTTGCCGTCCCAATGTCGAGCCCCCGGTAAACCTGCAGGCTGTCGATGCTCAGGATTTCTGCATCGAGCAGCTCCGCGGCGGCGAGCGCAAACGCGGTCTTCCCAACGCCGGTTGGCCCCCAGATCACCAGTATGTTTGCTGCCTCGCTCATTGGCGCGGCACATTACACACGGATCGCTGTCCGCTCCAGCCTCGTTTCGCCCCAGAAACGTCTTGTCAGCTTCGTGCCACCAAGGCACAACTAAACAAATGTCACGTAGGTTGTGTGACGAACGCGTCACCGGCAAACAGCCCTTCGGGCATCACCTGGGTTCATGATGACCTCGACATTTCAAAATCTTGCTATGCGGCACATTCACCGCGAGCCGCAGCGCGTGACCGTTCTGCCCCCGGAACTTGCGAACCAAATCGCGGCCGGAGAAGTGGTCGAACGCCCGTCCTCCGTGGTCAAAGAGCTCGTCGAGAACAGCTTGGATGCCGGCGCCACGCGGCTCGACATCACCATCGAAGACGGCGGACGGCAGCTCATCCGTGTCGAGGACGACGGCAGCGGTATGAGCCGGGAAGACGCCTTGCGGGCCCTAGAACGTCACGCGACCAGCAAGCTCAAAACCGTCGAAGACCTCTTTCGCATCGGGACGCTCGGTTTCCGCGGCGAGGCGGTGCCGTCCATCGGGTCGGTCTCGCGGATGGAGATCCGCACGAAGTTGCACGGCGAAATCGAGGGAACACGCATCGTGGTCGAAGGCGGAATGGTGGAGCGGATCGAGTCCATCGGCATGGCCGCAGGCACCGTCATGACGGTAGAGGACCTTTTTTTCAACACCCCAGCCCGCTTGAAATTCATGAAAACCCCCGGGACCGAGGCCCGGCATATCACAGAGGCGCTGATCCGCATCGGATTGTCGAGACCAGACGTTCGGATTCGCCTAAAAAAAGATGGCAAAGTCATCCTCGATCTTGAGCCCGTCGAAGACATCAAGGACCGGATTCTGACGGTGTTGGGACGTGATGTTTACGACGATTTGTATCACACGCACGAGTTCCCTCAGGTCAACGGCGTCACCGCGCGCGGGTATTTTTCAAAACCCGGCCACACACAACGCTCGCCCGGGAACATGTACACCTTCGTCAACGGGCGCTACGTCAGCGATTCCACCGTCCGCGCAGCGATACGCGGAGCCTACGGGACGATGATGGAAAAAGGGCGCCATCCGTCGTTGGTGCTGTATTTGGACGTCCCATTTTCATTGGTCGACGTGAATGTTCATCCGGCAAAAACCGAGGTTCGATTTCACGACACGAATTCGATCTTCCGCGCTGTTTATCACGCCATCGCGGATCAACTCGCCATCGCGCCGTGGCTCGAAAAATCACCAAAAAAATACGTGTTAAAACCCTCCGACGACGGCAATCGCGACAAACATCTGTCGCCGCAGATGACGACTTTTGAGCCCCTGAACGCCCGCCACGATCGCCTCTCCAAATTAAAACCGAACATCGAACGCGCGTCCAAATCCGAGATTGTTTCGCCATTCTTTGCGCCACCCGGGGGGCTCAAAGATCTGCAACAGGGATTTGCCGCGCGTGGTGCATCACCACTTTCCGAGCCGCCGCGCGTCGTTTTGGGAGAAATCGGCGACGTAAATTCGTCGAATTATTTCTCGAGTCTGAAGGTCATCGGACAATTCAAACGCATGTACATGGTGTGCGAAGACGCGTCGGGCATGGTCATCATCGACCAGCACGCGGCCCACGAGCGAATCGGCTTTGAGCGCCTTAAGAACACGTTCGCGTCGAGCCACAAAGAAGTGCAGCCCTTGCTGTTTCCACAACGTTTGGAGCTCGACGCCCTCCGGGCGCAGACCCTGGAAGAAAACCTAGAGTTCTTCGAACAAGCTGGATTCGAAATCGACCCTTTTGGCGGCACAACGTTTGCGATTAAGGCCGTGCCCGCCGTTTTACAACGAGCCAAACACGCCGCCATGGTCGTGGATGCGATCGACGATCTCGCGCAGTTTGGACGCTCGCCGCGCATGGAGGAAGCCATGGAATCGGTGCTTTCCTGCATGGCTTGCCACTCGGTCGTGCGCGGACCGACAGCCCTTTCAACGGCTGAAATGGAATCATTGCTCGTGCAAATGGATGAAATCGATTTTAAAGCGAACTGCCCCCATGGGCGGCCGGTTTATTATCGAATTCCTTTGTTTGAACTCGAAGAGAGTTTTGACCGCCGTTAATTCCTTTTCCCAAGGCCGTAACCGACGGCGGCAAAAAACAGAATGGCGCCGACCACGCCAAACGAGGTTACGCTCCACGTTCCAAACGCCAAAATCATCGCGCAGGCGCCCGCATACGTCACAGCAGCCGCACGCTGCAGGTGGCTTGATTCAATGCGACCAAACACCAAAATCGACGCGGTCAGCGCCGACGAAATCATCAATACAATCGAAGCGCTGCTGACAATTTCCAAAATGGATGAGCCCACAAGGAGCGCGAACGCGACGACGAATTGCAGCGTCAAACCGGCCTTGGGTGGACTGCCTTCTTGGGTCTTGAAGATCGCGGGCAATAACCCGTCGTCGGCCATCGCCGCATAAACGCGCGGCCCGAGCATGACCATCGCGCTGGTGGCCGACGCGAACACAAAAAACGCGGCAATCGAAACCAAATTTGCAGCGCCGTCGCCCAAGATTGACTGCATCACCAAGTGCGCCAACGTCACCTTTTCTGAATCGTAGGCAGCTACGCCAATGGCGGTGTCGGGCGTTAAATTCGCCACAACGATGGCGTTGATGATGAGATACAAAATCCCCACCGAGCCGCATCCAATCAGCATCGCCCGAGGGACATCGCGTTTGGGATTTTTGAATTCATTCGCGATGTAGATGCTCGCGTTCCACCCGCTAAATGCAAACGCGATCCAGTATTGATTGGACGCGAAATTCGTCAGTTCCGACGTCGGGGGACTGGGCGGCGACCAGGTCGGCCAAACGTGTGAGCCCAAAACGAGACCGATGCCGACAAACGCGCTCACGAGGCCGAATTTCAAAAACACGAGCGTGTTTTGCATCCACCGAGACGTATTCAGCTGAAACGCATGGGCAACGGTGAGGCCAACCAACAACGCAAAGCCCACAACCTTGGGATTTACACCACCCCAAACGCGCTGCAAAAATGCGCCAGCGGCGTAGGCGTCGATGGCAATCGTCGCCGAAAAACCGATCAACAACGACGCCCAACCTGACACGTAACCCAAGAACGGGTGCAGGTGGTCGTGCAAGTAGCGGTACTCACCGCCCGAAGCCTCGTTTTGTGTCGCAATCCCCGCGTAGGCGTAAGCACCGCACAGCGCGATGACCGCGCCGACGACCCACGACAGCATGATCTCGCCAGGCGTCATCGATTGGCTCATGAAGCCGCCCGAAAGAAACACGCCGGCGCCAACCATGTTGGCCACGACCAGCCCTACCCCTGAAAACAAACCGAGATGTCCGCTGCTCATGCGTCGCGGTACTTGGGGATTTCGGACTCTTTCTCACGAGGCACAGCAAGGATGTTTCGCGAGTCTTCATCAAACCGCATGTCAAAGGGTTTGAGCCAGTACTCGCCGTGTGATCGACCGCACATAAGCTCGCGGCCGAACACGTCCCACTTGTAATCGCGGCG
>JAWKQR010000047.1:0-31257 GCA_041390025.1 bacterium | reverse complement strand
GACGAGGCAGCCATTGCGGCGGCCCAGCAGTTCAAGTTTAGCCCCGCCGAGATCAACGGCGTACCGTCGGCGGTCGTCTTGAGCTTCGTGGTCAACTTCTCGCTGCCCATCCTGCCCTCAAGCTTCAAGGGACGCGTGGTCGACAAAGAGACCAACGCAGGCGTCAAGGCGCGCGTGGCCATCCGCTACACAGGCACCGACCTCGATCCCGTGCCCGAGGCTGCAATGAACACCGAAGTTGACGGGAGCTTTGGTTTCTTTGACGTCCCGCCAGGTGTTTACGACGTGACGCTTCAAATCCCAGGCTACGACGACCTGCAAACGCAGATCGAACTGCTCAACGGCGAGGAAAGCTCAGCGACCTACTCGGTCAACGCATCACCCGAAAACCTCACGGGACAGATCCAAGAGTCGGGGACACGAAAGAAGCTCGCCGCCACCCGCGTGCAGCTGATCGACCAAGCGTCGGGAGAGATGGTCTCCGAAGCCTACAGCAACGCCGAGGGAAGATTTGGGTTTCGAGGTGTGGCGCCCGGCAAATACACACTCAAGTTCGACGCCGATGGATTCTTCACGTCGACGACCGAGATTGAGATCAAACAGGGCGAAAAAACGACAGGGACGTTTTACGTCGAGAAAGAGTTCTACGACGAGTATTCGGTCACCACGACCGCACGCCGCGCACGTACAGAAGTCAGCCGTCAACGGCTGGAGCTCGACGAGGTGCGACGCATCCCCGGAACCAACGGCGACGTCGTGCGTGTGGTTCAAAACCTGCCCGGTGTGGCTCGCGCGCCGTTTGTCAGCGGCCTGATCGTCGTGCGCGGCTCGTCGCCACAGGACACCAAGATCTTCCTTCAGGGCGACAACATCCCGCTGGTCTACCACTTCTTTGGCGGTCCGGCGGTCATCAACTCGGAAATGATCGAGGCGATCGATTTCTACCCGGGCAACTTCAGCAGCTACTACGGTCGCGCCACGGGTGGTGTCATCGACATCAAGACCCGTTCGCCCAAGACCGACCGATTCCACGGGATGGCCGACATCGACTTGCTCGACGCGACGCTGCTGGTCGAAGGACCCATCACCGAGGACCTCAGCTTCGCGCTCAGCGGTCGTCGCTCGTATTTCGACATCTTTCTGCCTCTGGTGCTCCCCGAAGACGGCCCCGACGTCTTTGTCGCGCCGCGCTATTACGACTACCAGCTTTGGTTGACCTACAAGGGCCTCAAAGACCACAAGCTTGAGCTGTTCATCTACGGCTCGGACGACGGCGTCGAGCTGTTGCTGCCCAAGGGTGAGCCTCAGGGCAACGCCGACGTGCAGGTCACCGGCATCGACCTCAAGAACTCGTTCATTCGTGGACAGTTCCGTTGGGAGTGGCGGCCTGACCTCCCGGTCGAGAACACGATGATGTTGTCGTACGGCGTCAACTCCGCTTCGTTCGAGGCCGCAGAAAACTTCTTCTTTGACCTGAACTACTACATCGCGCAGCTGCGAAACGACACGCGTATCAAGCTCGCCGAAGAGGTCAGTGTGCGTTTTGGCACCGACATGAACCTAGGTGTCGTGGATTTCGCCATCACCACGCCGCGTTTCGGCGACGATTCCGACACCAACGATGGCGAGGGACAGGGCCGTCCGAACTTCTCGCGCGATGGCATCCAGACCAATTCCAACGCCGGCGTGCTTCAGCCCGCTGTCTATGCCGACCTTGAGCTGCGTCCGTGGAAACAACTTTTGTTGATCCCGGGCATCCGCGTCGACCACTTCGGCCAGATCGCCGAGACCTCGGTCCAGCCGCGATTCTCGTTCCGCTGGGACCTCGCCGACCAAGTCACCGCCAAAGGCGGCGTTGGCCTGTTCACGCAGCCCACGACCCCTGGCTCAGAGGACCCGACGTTTGGAAATCCAAACATCACTTACGAGAAAGCGCTGCAATACGCGTTGGGCGCCGAGTATCGGCCTCTGGAGTACCTAGAGTTTGATACGACCCTGTTCTACCGCGACCAATACGACCTGCTCAGCCCAACCACGAAGTTCGAGATCACCCCCGAAGGCGAGACCGATCCCTTGGTGTTCCTCAACGAAGGAAAAGGGCGCGCCTACGGGATGGAGGTCCTGCTGCGCCACTATCCCCAAAACCGGTTCTTCGGCTGGATCGCGTACACGCTCAGCTGGGCAGAACGCCTGGACTTGAACACTGACAAGTTTGTGCCCTACGAGTTTGATCAGCGTCACATCTTTACATTGGTCGCGGGTTACAACCTGCCTTACGGCATCGACGTCTCGGCGCGATTCCGTTTGGTCACGGGCGCTCCCGAAACCCCCGTGGTCGGCAGTGCGTACAACGCCGACACCGACAAATACGAGCAGATTTTTGGTGAGCGTGGTTCGGTGCGCAAAGCAACCTTCCACCAGCTCGACCTTCGCATCGACAAGAAGATCGTGTTCGACACATGGCTGCTTGGGTTCTATCTGGACGTGCAAAACGTCTACAACCAGACGAACCAAGAAGGCATTCGTTACAACTACGACTTCACCGACTCCGAGCCAGTCGGCGGTTTGCCCATCCTGCCCACGATCGGGATCAGCGCGCAGTTCTAGCCTTCGCGCTTGCCTTTTTACCTCTGTGTTCGCTATCTAGAGGCGGCTTACGGAGGTCACATGAAACGCATCGCCCCATTCCTTGTCGTCGCTGCTTTGCTAACCGCGGGTTCAACCGCGTGGGCGCAGGATCCCCTGTCGCTCAAGTTGGGCGTTGGTCTCAAAGGCGGACTGTCCGGCTCGCTTGCTTCGGGTGTGGCCGAGGACGAGGTATGGAACGTCGGTGGCCAAGACCTCATTTACGACCCCAACGTCTTCCCGATGTTCGGCATGGGCGGCGGCGTCGGCGTGACGTTCGAAGCACGCATTATTGATCTGGTTGGCCTCGAATCCGGCGTCTACCTGTCTTACGACAACGGCGATGGCTTCCAAGACGTCAACGACGCGTTCGGCAACAAGATCGTCACCGTCAACCAAGAGCAACGCACAACGGCGATTCACGTGCCGTTGCTCGCGAAGTTCGTGGTGCCCGGTGCGATTGTACGACCGGCTTTTGGCCTTGGTGCCGAGTTTGTCTTCCAGCAGTCGTCGACGTTTGAGCAGGACCCGGAGGTCTACACGAATCCTCACACGATCGAAGAATCGACCTACGTGCTTGGGATGTTGACCGCCGGACTTGAATTCAACGTGGGCGTCGTGCGCATCCCGTTGGAGCTGCGCCTCGGATACAACTTAGGCTTTGGCTCCAAAACCAGCGACCGTGTGCGAACCGAGGGCAACAACCCTACGACCACGCCCATCATCTACGACGGCGAATACCAAGGCCACTTCGGCCTGTTCACCGGCATCGTCTACGACTACGAACTTTTCCTCTGAGCCCCCATGGTTAACCGTCCCGTCGAGCCGTCGCCCGAGTTCATCGCGGCCATCGACCTCGGCTCGAACAGCTTCCACATGGTGATCGCGCGCCTTGTGGACGGGGAAATCCAGATCGTGGACCGCATCAAAGACATGGTGCGGCTCGCCGACGGTTTGGACAAAGACAACACCCTCGATGTTGGGTCGCAGGCGCGCGCGCTGGCCACCCTAGACCGGTTTGGCGAACGTCTGCGCGGTTTTCCCGAGGGCACCGTGCGCGCGGTAGGTACCAACACGCTGCGCAAGGCGGTCAACACCCGCACGTTCATGAAACAAGCCGAAGCGGTGCTCGGCCACCCCATCGAAGTGGTGGCCGGCAAGGAAGAGGCGCGTCTGATCTATTTGGGCGTCGCCAATTCGATCGGGCCGGGCGGTGGCCGTCGGCTGGTGATGGACATTGGCGGTGGCTCGACCGAATTCATCATCGGTGAAGGGTTCGAGCCGCTGGTGCGCGAGAGCAAGTACATGGGGTGCGTTTCGTTCAGCAAGCGCTTTTTCCCCGACGGGAACATCAACAAGCGCGCCTTCGAAAAGGCCGCCATCGCTGCACAGCAGGAGCTGCGCTCAAGCGAAAAAGCCTACAAAGACTTCGGCTGGGAGACAGCCGTCGGTTCGTCCGGGACAGTGCGTGCGGTGCACGACGTCATCACGGCCAACGGGATCGACAAGACCATCACCTACAAGGCGCTCAAGGCCGTGCGCCAGATTCTGCTTGATGCTGGCCACACGTCCAAGCTCGAGGGCATCAAGGGATTGCCCGTCGATCGTGCCACCGTGTTGCCCGGCGGACTTGCCATCATGCTCGGGGCGTTTCGGTCGCTGCAGATCAAAGAAATGAGCGTGTCGGATGGCGCGCTGCGCGAAGGCCTGCTCTATGACCTCGTCGGTCGCTTCACCCACGTCGACATTCGCGACCAGACGATTCGCTTTATGGCCACGAAAAATCAAGTCGATCGCGAGCATGCCCAGCGGGTCGAAAACACTGCGGTGGCCCTGCTCGACCAAGTCGCGGTCGACTGGGATTTGACCAGCGCGCGTGCTGAACAGTTTTTGCGGTGGACCGCACAGATTCACGAGATCGGCCTGTCGGTGGCGCACAGCCGCTATCACAAACACGGCTCGTACCTTGTGGAGCACTCCGACATGGCGGGGTTCTCGCGCGAGGACCAAAAGGTCCTTTGGGCCATGATTCGAAGCCACCGTCGCAGCTTCAAACTTCATCGCTTTGTCGACCTGCACTCGCCGTTTGACCAGGTCGCGCCAAAGCTGACCGTTCTGCTTCGCTTGGCGGTCCTCTTCAATCGCAGCCGCCGCGACGAAGCGGTCCCGGACGTCAAGATTAAGGTCCGTGACGGCAATCAGATTCGTCTGAAATTCCCACCGGAGTTTTGTACGAAGCGCCGCTGACAGCGCAGATTTGGCCGAAGAGGCCAACTACCTCAAGCCATTCTTCGACCTGAAATACCGCTGAACATGACGGCTCTGATTCGGGTCGGCAGCCTCCGGTTGCCGAATCGGGTGATTGGGTCGGCAGCCTCCGGTTGCCAGATGGGTGATTGGGTTGCCGGATGGTGATTGGTCGGCAGCACCGGTTGCCGAATGGGCGAAGCCCACGTGTTTATGGCGAACGCGGGAAGACACTGTTATCCTTGCGCTGCATTGAGTTGGAGCCCGAATGAAGCCCCTGTTTCTCTTGGTTGTGTTGCTGCCCGCGTGTTCGCTGTTTGACGGCGTCGACGTGACCTATCGTGCACCGGACTCGGGTTCTGCGGACATGGCCATCAACGACGCGGACGTCACCGAAGACGCGACCACAACGGATGCCGCGACCGACGCCGCAGCCGATGTCAGCACCGACACGGGTGAGGATGCTGGTGCCGATATGGCGCCGGATGCCGAAGCGGACATGGATCCTGGCCTGTGCATCACAACGCTTCCTCTCGTCGCGCCCGCCACGGGTGGGACCTGCACAAATAAACCCACACCCACGATGTCGGCGTTATGCGACATCGTGCGGCAAACGGGCTGTGGACCAACACAGTTCTGCGACTACGTGGTGACCAACGTCAATGGGAACTTCGAGCTGCGGGTAGCCTGCCTGAGCGCGACCCGAAAAGTGCGACTACGTCGCGTTTGACGATGTCTGCGCCGTGATGGACGGGATGGGGACTCGAGTCTCGACCTGCTATCCCGGCAGCGCCTGCCTCCTCCGCCGGTGGCATCTGCCGTCGTCACTGTGACCTCACCGACGGCGTCGGGTGCAACGCCGATGAGTTCTGCGTGCCGAACAACCCATCCGCGACCCAGTTTGGGTTCGGCTTGTGCTTCGACACCGACGACCGCTGCTCCATGTTGTAAGTTAGTGATTACTAACTTTGGGGGTTGACACAGTGCGTCAATCTGTTTGAATGCGACCACTTCGAACATAGGACGGGTCTCTTCACGTCCGCGAAACGGGAGCAACAATGGCTGCAGACAAGTTTGCGTCGGTAAAAATCGAGGACGGCATCGCCTACATTTGTGTCGATGTCCAAGGGGACAGCGTCAACACGTTGTCTCCAGGGATGTCCGAGCGTATGGGCGAGATTCTGTCGGGTCTAAAACGCGAGAAGGGCCTTCAAGGCGCCGTGGTTTACAGCGGTAAAAAGGACTTCATCGTCGGGTTCGACATCAAGGAGCTCAAGCGGTTTACGACCGATCCATCTGGCCTCAAGACATTGGTCAAAGACGGCCACGCGTTGATGGCTCAGTTCGACGAGCTTGGCATCCCGTTTGTGGCCGCCATCGAAGGCAATTGCCTCGGCGGTGGGCTTGAAGTGGCCTTGGCCTGCACCGCACGTGTCGCCGCGGATACGAGCAAGACCAAGCTCGGCCTGCCCGAGGTGATGCTGGGGGTCATTCCTGGCGCTGGTGGCACACAGCGGCGCCTCAGGTCGTTGACCTCCAGGTCGCGCTGGACATGATCCTGACGGGCAAGCAGCTCAACGCGAAGAAGGCACTCAAGGCTGGGCTGGTCGACGACGTCGTGCACCCCGCGATCCTTGTCAAGACCGCGGCCGAGCTCGCGAAAAAGCTGCACGGTGAACGCAACGCAAAATCAGGCGTGGACCTTAAGGAAGTGCTCGCGGACCCGACATCGGGTGCGATGAAGCTGGTCGCCGCAACACCTGCGCGCTCATCTTCAACAAGGCACGCGAGGCCGTGCTCAAACAAACGAAGGGACACTACCCCGCACCGCTCAAGGCGCTCGAGGTGATCGAGAAAGGCCTGTCCAAAGGATTTGAAGCCGGGATCAAGGCCGAGTCTGAAGCCTTCGTCGAGCTTGTGCAGACCGACGTCGCCAAGAATCTCATCAATCTGTTTTTCATGAAAAACGAGATCGACAAGGATCCCGTCGTCTCGGCCAAGGTCAAGCCCACCGAAGTCACCCGCATGGGCGTGCTCGGCGCGGGACTGATGGGCGCAGGCATCGTGCAGGTCGCCGCGTTTCGCGGGTACAACGTGCGGCTCAAAGACCGGGACGCCGCAGGCCTTGGCTGGGGTCTGAATTACTGCAACGACCTGTTTCAAAAACAGGTCAGCCGCCGCTCGATGTCTGCCCCCGAAGCCGACATTGCGATGGGGCGCATCAGCGGAACCACAACCTACGAGGGGTTCGAGCTCTGCGAAATCGTGATTGAGGCCGTGTTTGAAGATGTCGACCTCAAGCAGAAGATCGTCGCGGACATCGATGCGCTCGGGAATCCAGACCTGATCTTCGCGAGCAACACCTCGACCATCCCGATCACCAAGATCGCCGAACACGCCAAACACCCAGAAAACGTCATCGGCATGCACTTCTTTAGCCCCGTGCACAAGATGCCGCTGCTCGAGATCATCAAGACCGACAAGACCAGTGACCGCGCGATCGCGACGACGTTGAAGGTCGGGCGCGACATGGGCAAAACGTGCATCGTCGTATCCGACGGCCCAGGGTTCTTCACCAGTCGTGTTGTGGGCAGCTACATCAACGAAGCCGGCTGGGTCCTGCAGGAAGGCGGCAGCGTCGAGGCCATCGACCAAACCATGGAGGCCTTCGGGTTCCCCGTGGGTCCGATGAAGCTGACCGACGAGGTTGGCATCGATGTCGGCGTCAAGGCCGCGAAAGTCTTGGGCGAAGCGTTCAAACACCGCCTCGACCAGCCCACAGCGTTGCTTGTCATCGCCGACGAAGGTCGAAAGGGCCGCAAGAACGGCAAGGGACTTTACCTGTATGGCGGCGACACCAAAGGCGTGGACGTCACCGTGTACGACAAGCTTCCCGGCGGCCGCGACCGCAAAGACATCGACCGAGAGTTGATCCGCGACCGCATCTGGCTCGCCATGCTCAACGAGTGCGCGTACTGCCTTCAAGAGGGCATTGCCGCGACACCGCGCGACATCGACATCGGCGTGATCTTTGGTCTGGGCTTCCCGCCCTTCCGAGGTGGCATCTGCCGTTATGCGGACACCGTGGGCATCGCGAAAGTCGTCGCAACGCTTGACCGCCTGTCGCAAACGTACGGCAAGCGGCTCGCACCCGCACAAATCCTGGTCGACATGGCGAAGAAGAACCAAACTTTCTACAAGGGCTGAGGCACATCATGGCTACACGAAAGAAAAATACCCCAAGTCTTGGTGGTGACGATCGCGTCGCAATTGTCGCCGCGGTCCGCACACCGTTCGTCAAAGCATGGGCCGAGTTCAAGGACTACAACGAGGCCGACCTGACTCGATTCGCGGTCAACGAGCTGCTCAACCGCGTCTCTTTGGATCCACGCGTCATCGACGAGTGCATCGTGGGCTGCGTCTCGGCACCGATGAACGGGCCAAACGTCGCCCGTGAGGTCGTGCTGCGCAGCCAGCTCCCGCGCGAGATTCCGGCGTACACCGTCCAGATGTACTGCGCCTCAAGCGGCCTCGCTGCCGTCAATGGCGTGGGCGACATCCTGACCGGTGTTGCGGACACCGTGCTCGTGGGCGGTGTGGAATCCATGAGCTCCGCGCAAGCACGGTTTACGCTGAGCCTGACCCACGCGCTCAACGATGCGTCAAAAGCCCGCACTGTGCCCGACCGGCTCAAAGCCTTCGCCGAGGTCAAACTCAAGGACCTCAAACCCGATGTGCCAAGCATCGCCGAGCCTACCACCGGCAAGTCCATGGGAGACTCGGCCGAGGACATGGCCAAACATTACAAGGTGTCGCGCGCCGACCAAGATCAGTGGTCGTTGACTACACATCATCGCGCGGCCAAAGCACACGCCGACGGCAAGTTCCCAGAATTGGTGTCGGTCAACGCCGGGCCCAAATTCGACACGATCGTCGACCGGGACACCTTGGTGCGTGGCGACACGACACTCGAGAAAATGGCCAAGCTGCGCCCGGTGTTCGACCGACGCCACGGTACGGTCACCGCTGCCAACGCCTCGCCATTGACCGACGGTGCCTCGGCGCTGTTGTTGATGCGCGAGAGCAAGGCGAAGGCGCTCGGCCTCAAGCCCATGGCCTACATCAAGTCCCACGCCATCGCGGCGCTCGACCTGACCAAATACGAGATGTTGCTCGGACCCACGTTCGCCACGCCCAAAGCTCTGTCGCGCGCCGGACTAACCCTCAAAGACATGGGCCTTGTCGAGATGCACGAGGCGTTCGCGGCGCAGGTGCTCGCCAACGCCAAGATTTGGGGCGACAAGAAACTGTGTGGTGATCTTGGATTGGACACCATCGGCGAGGTCGACATGGAACGCTTGAACGTCAATGGCGGCTCCATTCCGATCGGTCACCCGTTTGGCGCGACCGGCGCACGGTTGCTCATGCAACTTGCCGGCGAAATGGAACGCCGAGACCTCAAGTACGGCCTCGCAACCGCGTGTGCCGCCGGCGGACTGGGGTTCTCGATGGTGCTTGAGCGCGACTGATCGTCACTCGTAGCTAAACGTGCCGTCGACCGTGACCAGCTCTTCGACACCGTCGCACTTCATGGTGCCCGTGAAGCTGCCGGCCGCATAAAAGCCTTCAACCGAGGTAATGGTCAGGCCCATCTCGGATGCGTCTACGGATTGGCTTGTGGCTTGGCAGTTTCAAGGCTTCAAAATACGTAAACACCAGGCCATCGGTTCGGCTCGAGAACGTGCCGATCGAATCCGCGAGCAAGCGCTCTTCGAGCCGAAACTGGAACGCGTCAAACGCTGGAGTGGTCAGCACGAGCGTGACGGTCTGTGCGCTCGTGTTTTCTTCGATAGCAATCGCCGTCCCCATAACCATATCCGCGCCGACATCCGCGCTCCACATGACGTTGGACGTCTGATTGTTCGTGCCGTTGTTGCTGTTATTGGTCGCATTGTTCGATGCGTTGTTCGACGCGTTGTTTGACGCGTTGTTGGTTCCATTGGTGTTCGAATTGTTCGCGTTGCTTGAGTCGTCGTCGCCGCAGCCGGCAAAGATGAGAGCGGCCGCCAGAAAGAGAATGCGCATGTGTTTTCCCACGTAATTGTTCAAATTTCACGCCAACATTAGAGGGCGATTCGGCCAAATCACAATTATTTTGTATCCCCACCCAGTGTAAGGATTTTCGACATGTGCTGTCGGAATTCCACGCGATACTAGATCGCCGAATCGGTTTTGGGGTCGGCAACCTCCGGTTGCCGAATGGGCTGGGCGGCAAGCCGTTGCCGAATGGGTCACTGGGTCGGCAACCTCCGGTTGCCGAATGGGCGAAGCCCACAGCATTGTTCGGTCATGGACGATTGGGTCGGCAACCCCGGTTGCCGAATGGGCGAAGCCCACGGCTTTGTTCAGCTGCGGACGATTGGGTCGGCAACCTCCGGTTGCCGAATGGGCGAAGCCCACAGCATTGTTCAGCTGCGGACGATTGGGTCGGCAACCTCCGGTTGCCGAATGGGCGAAGCCCACGAGATCTAGACGTTGGCACGCCCGTTGCTCTACTCGCTAACGAAGCAAGGAGTAGCCAAATGAATCACGAAACCATCCGATACCAAGACGCCCTCAACCTCGACCGCACAGCACGGCGAGCCTACGAGACCGACCTTGCGGCCCGTGCTGCCGAAGGGGATTCCGGGGCATTTCGTGCGATCGCCGAAGTCCATGGCGGCAGAATCTATAGGGTTTGTGAACGCATCGTCAAAAACGAGGCAGACGCCTTGGATGCCGCGCAGGAAGTCCTGATTTTGCTTCACCGCAAGCTCGGTGCGTTCCGAGGCGACTCGGACCTCTCGACGTGGATCCACCGGGTTGCGATCAACGTTTCACTGATGTCGCTACGTCGCAACAAACGTCGCAGTGTTTTGCGAAGTCTCGACGACCTCCCGTTGGTGGAATCCTCGTCGCTTGAGGAACAACTCGAAGACCGCGAGAAGCTCCGACAGATCGAAAACGCGTGGCAGAAGGTTTCAAAAAAGCATCGGCGTGCCTTGGAACTGCGCGTGGTAGAGGACCAACCGCTCGAGGAAATCGCGGGTCAACTTGGCATTTCAGTGCCCGCGACCAAATCGAGAATCCATCGCGCACGTCTTGAATTGTCGGCGCTGGCGGGGATCTAGCCCCAGACCATCGACCGGAGCAGCCTGTGGGCTTCGCCCATTCGGCAACCAGAGGCTGTCGACCCAATCGCATGGAGCGGGGTCGACCAGAAGGAAGTGGATCGACCAAGTTCCCTTATTTCTGGTAGGACGTCTCCGGGATTGTCATGGAAAACGAACCGACCATCTGGGTAGACGCCGACGCCGCACCACGGGTAGTCCGCGAAGTCCTTCTAAAAGCCGCGGACAAACGCGAGGTCAAAACCATCTTTGTCGCCAACCGCTGGATGGAGGACCCCAAGTCAGCGTTTGCGACCGCTTACGTCGTCGGGCAGGGTCAGGACGTCGCCGACGACTACATCGCTGAAAACTGCGTCGCGGGCGACCTGTGCATCACAGCCGATATTCCGTTGGCTGCGCGTGTCGTCGACAAAGGCGGCGACGTCATCACGCCACGTGGCCGAGACCTCGACAAGGACAACGTGACCGAGGCGCTCAGCCTGCGCGATTTCCACGACGAGCTGCGCAATTCTGGGGTGCAAACCGGCGGACCCGCCCCGTTTGACGACAAGGCCAAACAGCTTTTCGCCAACGCCTTGGATCGCTGGATCACGCGCCGAAAGTCGCGCTAACGCTGAACCTGCCCTAAGCCGCCCGCATCCAAAAGCACGGAGGTGAATTTGAACACATACCTTGGAACGCATTTCGGTCGGTTTCGCATCGTCAGTCTTCTCGAGGGCTTGTCTTATCTCGTGTTGTGCGGGATCGCGATGCCGATGAAGTACATCGGTGGTGAGCCGCTCTTGGTTCAGATATTCGGCCGCATCCATGGCGCGTTGTTTGTGATCTTCGTGCTCGCCCTCGTCGCCGCCTGGCTGTCCGAGAAGTGGCACCCCAAGACGCCTGTCCTGGCGTTTGCACTCTCCCTCGTCCCGTTGGGCGCCTTCGTTCTGGAACACCATTTTCGAAAAGCAGACGCTCGGTAGTTGGTTGGTTGAACACCGCCAGCCGCTGGTCTATCTTGAGTCACCGACCAAGATAGGGAGTCTCGATGTGGAAGATTGCGTTCAGGACATTGGTCCTGGGGACGCTCGCGTTTGGATGTGACGGCAGCCTTACGGGCGACGGCAACGCCGCCAACAATGCCTCGAACAACCAGACCAACGGGTCAAACAACGGGTCCAACAACACCATTGTGATGTGTGACCCGTCGACCAATGGTCCTGCCGAGCCTCTCACCGACACCATGACGCCGACGCGGCAGCTTCGGCGAGCCTCGATCTTGTTGACCGGAAAGACGCCGGACGTGTCCGATTACGAGCAGGTTCTAGCCGCGGCCGACGACACTGCGGCCGAGGCGCTGGTCTCGTCCAAGATCGACGAGATGCTTGAGTCACCGGCGTTTTACAAACGTCTGCTGGACTTTGGGCACGACTGGATCAACGTCGGTCAGTACACCACAGGCGCCGCCGGCGAGGCCTATTGGGGCCACATGTCCGGCGTGTTAAGGCCGTGCCCCGCCGACAGTCCCCACGCCGGCGCCCTCTACCTGCAGCCCGAGGGCGGGTACAAGTCAGGTGACACACCCGGCACCGCGGCCAACCCCAACGGGATTTGTTATGACTCCTCGCCGGATGGTTCAGGCGCCGCCTTCCCAGCAAACGCGACCGACATCGAACCGTGGTGGGCGCCAGGAACGACCGTCACCGTTGTCGGACGTGCGGGTTCAGGCGTGACTTCCCACCCCGCCAAGAGCGGCAACGGAACAACCACGTGCGGCATTTTCGGAGGCATCTACTTTACGCCGACACTCGCCGACGACGCCGTCGACGCCAACGATCCCGTTTGTTCATGCGGTCCAAACCTCGTCTTTTGCCAGACCTACACGGGATTTGGGGGCAACAACAGCTACGATGAAAACAACCAGCGTCGCCATGCTTGGGAGGAACCCGCACGCTTTTTCGCCCATCTGGTCTGGCACGATCGACCGCTTCACCACTTGTTGACCGCGAATTACTCGGTGGGGACCAACGCGCTTCGGCACTTGTACGTGCGATGGGCGCGGCAAAACCCCGACAACGTGGCGCTCGACGACCTGCAATGGTGGAAAAATGACACCGTTGTTCCCGCAGATCCGCTGCATTCCCCCGACGATCCCCTCGCGTGGCGCGAGTTTGTAGTCGGCGAGCTGAACCCTGAGCTTGTCTCGGGCGGCAGCACGCCCAATGGCGACCTGAGCCGCACCCACACATGGGATCCCAGCGATCCATCCAAAGGCTTGGCGGCCGCAGGTGTGCTGACAATGATGGGCAGCATGTCGTCGTTCCCGCGTGAGCGGGTGCGCGCCGCACGTTGGACCGAGATCTTTGCGTGCCGCGATTTCGACCCGCCACCCGCAGATGTTCATTTCCAACCCTACGACACCGACCCGGCAATGACGGGCACCTGCCAGCACTGCCACCAGATCATCGACCCCGCCGCGATCGCGTTTAAACGTTGGGATTTCGAGGGCGACTACATTTGGCAACTCCCGGTGCTTGGCGGCGTCAACACCGGCGCCATCCCAGCCGATGAGCAGAGCCGACGAGGCTCCCCGTTTCGGCGCTGGTTCGACGCTTGGACGCCTCAGACCGTCATGACCCCTGCCACGCAGGCCGAGATCGACGCGAACCCACACGCCATGCTCGCCGACACCATCCCATCCGATCGCACCCTATTCGGCGTGCAAAACGATGGGACTTCCGGTCCGCTTGGCTTTGGCAAAATGCTCGTCAACTCCGGCGAGTTTGACCGTTGCGCTGTGCGCCAACTGCATAAATTCGCGGTCGGGCGGGACATCGATCCCAGCAAGGAAAATGGCTATCTGAATGCACTTGTCGAGCAATTCGTGGCCGGTGATCGCCACGCCAAATCGTTCATCAAATCCTTGATGATGGGCGAAACATTTAAGAGGGGGTTGTGATGCGAAATACCCCATTGATCGTCGCGTTTCTCGCGCTCACCGCATGTGGCGCGGACGCCGAAAACACCACCGAAACGCAGTCGCAGTCGGTCGAGTGTGCCAAGACCGAGAGCGATTTTATTCGGCTCAAGCTGGCGCCCAATTGTGTGGGTTGCCACGGGGAAGGGACGTCCGCGCCCTATTTTGCGTCCGCCGAATCGTTTGAGGGTCTCATCGTTCAAAACCCGCGGTTTGTGGTGCCAGGGGACCCCGACAATTCCGAGTTTGTGCGGTTGCTCGAAGGCAACGGCACCGGTGCATTTACACAAATGCCAACGGCCGGCGAGCCCTACGCACAATTGCCTGCAGACCAGCAAGGCATCTCGGTCCAAGAGGTGCGCCAATGGATCACCGGGCTGAGCGTCGGTTCACGTGACACGACGCCCTGGCGAGACGCGCCGACCACGCGCCGACTTGGTGCCGACGAGTTTCGTGATTCGCTGATGGCGTTGTTGGGTTTGACCTACGAAGACGACTTCTTCCAATCGTATTCGTCGAATTTCGAGTCTCAGACCGTGGTGTTGCGAGGCCCGCTCGCGCTGCGTGCCACCGACGATGCCCCCGGGCTGCATTATGTGGATCAGCGCTCCTCGGTGTCGCGTCGATGGGCGGCTCTGGGCGGTGCGGATTGGCTCAACCGAAAACCGCGGTCGTACGACATCTCGCCGTCCTTCTTGCAGACCGTCACACAGGTCAGCCAAGCGTGGTGCGAACTTGCGGTCAACAAGGCCGACAACACGGCGTTGTTCAGGGACGTCTCGCCGGCCCAAGGAAGTGACGTCGCGGCGGCCGAAATCAAGACAAACATCGCCTATCTGCACCTTCGGTTCTTGGCGATGCCAGCCACTCCGGCCGAGGTCGACGCAATTTTTGACGACGTGTTTGTCGCGCACGAATCGGCAGGACCCAAGACCGCATGGGTCGCGGTGTGCAGCTATTTTGTCCGACATCCGCTCGCGCTAAGTCTCTGAGGTTAAGATGAAACTTGATATCACACGTCGACAACTTCTTGGCCTTGGCATCGGTGGCGCGCAGCTGGCGTTGATGAATCGCTTTGGCTTGCTCGAAGGCCGCGCGCATGCCGCGCCGCGAGCCGGCGCGCCAACACGGCTGCTGACCCTGTATTTGTCCGGCGGCTACGCGCCCCAATACATGTGGGGTGGCATCACGCCCGAGCAGGTGCCGTCGTACATCCCGCCGTTGCAGGGCGCGGGCGTGGGTGAGACCGCGTTTTACACCGCCGACGACCTGATCGAGGTCGGCGCAGGTGGGGGAGGTTTCAACCCTTTGACCGTGGCGCGTTCGTGGGATCCCGCAGACCCGGGGAGTCGCCAAACCGTCAACGGTCGAAAGTACTTGCCGCTTGGGTACTCGTGGCAGGAGCACGACCTGTTTGGACAGACCACGGTCGTTCACGGCATCGACCAAGGCACAGCTGCCCACGCATCGGGCTACGTCTCCGCGATGTGTGGTGTGGCGGGCGGCGAGTATCGCTCGCCGGCGATGCAGTGTGTGGTTGCCAACGCGTTGTACGAGACGACCAAGGACTTCCGGCCGCTGCCTTGCGTGGCGCTCGATTCACGCGGCATGCCGGTACCACTGGACCTGCCATCGAGCTCGGCGCCCATTTACGTGCCTGCGCTGAACTCGCTGCGAGAAAGTCTGTCCGACGATGACATGCAGTCGTGGTGGCGCGGACTGAACGCACGCACCGAAGTCGAGGCCAAGAATTGGGCGGGAGAAATCGACGGCAACGCCCGTCGCACCCTTTTGGAGTCCGCCATTTTGGACGCGACGCGTGGCCTGTCCGGGAAATCGCAGTCCGCGGGGACCGAAAAACACCTCAAAGCCTTGTACGACGGGTTTAGCGATGTTTCCAAGGTTCTGGCGCGTGACGTCGTATCGGTGCTGAACAACACACCCGGCATCGAGTTCCTGACCGAAAACCCATCCTTTGGCGGCACCCAGCCCTACAATATGGGCCCGTGGGGGTATACCTACGGATTGGCCGACGAAAACGTGACCAGCGGTGCGTTCGATAACGTCTTCGACATGGCGTTGCGCCTCATGAAGGCCGACCTGACGAGCTCGATTCACCTGTACATGCCGCAGTTCTACTACGACACGCACAGCGGCCAACCCGGCCACCGCCGCAACTACCTCAACACCCGCGGCGGACTCGACGTGATCGCGCGTTTCCTAGGCGAGATGAAGATGACGACGGTCAACGGCAAGTCGTTGCTCGACGACACCTTGGTCGTCATTTTCAGCGAGTTTTCGCGCACGTGGGCGCACGGTTCCGGCCAAGACTTTTACTACAACGACGATCACTGGCCCTATACGTCGGTCACCTTCGCCGGTGGCGGGGTTGCTGGCGGACGCACCATCGGCGGCTACGACGTCGAGAACTTCTCGCTTGGACCCCGAGGGCTTCCGGTGGGTGTGCGCGAGGAGGGCGGCGAGCAAACGACCCGTCCGCCGCGCTCGGCGGACATCGTCGCGACGGTGTGTTCAATCATGGGACTCGAGCTCAACGACTTCTTCATCCCCGGTGGATACGGTGAAATCCTCGGCGTGCGCGCTAGCTAACCGGTAGGATAACTTCCATGCTTCAAAGATTTATCCGGATCTCCATTTCCTGTAATCGAATCGCGGAAGTCAGTATTCGAAGGCTGTCCTCCTATTTATTTGATGAGCAAAATCTGGAGTCCCTATGGTTTGGCGCACCCATCTAATCGTCGTCGGCGTTGTTGCATTGCTGCATATTGGCTGTCAGTCAAACCCGGCAAGCTCTAGCTTGTTGCCTGATACCGGAACAACGGAAGACGCTGCTGCTGCAACGGACACGCCCGCTCCCGAGTTAGACTCCGGACACATGGACGTGTCGAACGATACGGTTGGTGATGCCGAAAACCAGCAGCTCGATCCCAGCCTCTTTGTTCGAGGTTCGATGAATCTAAATGTTCACTGGGATATCCGCGAGGACTCTGGCGCGGTTTGGGTCGAAGGTGGCGACATTGTGGTGCAGGCCCTTTCGGACTTCCCCGAATCAAGCACGGTCGATCTCCACAGGTCGAAATGGAGATTTGGGGTCGTGTCCTATTGGAGGGGGCGTGGTGTGTGCGGGGTAGAATTCGTCGACCCGCGGCGCCGTGGACAGACTTCGATTGGCAATGTCGTGTTGCGAACGGCAATAACGTCGTGGTGATGTCACAAGACGATCGACTTCGTGCGACACTGCAGGTGTCCCAAGTTTCTGAGTTTTGAGACTGCGGTACACGACCTAGGAACGCGTCCAGTTCGTTGAGGTCGAGCACACACTCTGCCCTACATGGTCATGTTGCTACCTTTCCGCTCCCAAACGGACGACGCGAGAGGTTATGCGATGCTCCGAAGACTAGTCATCCTTACGATGTGTGCGGGTTTCATGTCCGCGTGTGGTAGCGACGATACCGAAGAGCCTTTGGTCATCGTCAGTGGCAACAACGCGACCAACAACGCGACGAACAACGCGTCCAACAACGCCACAAACAACACCACGAACAATCAGACGTCGAACAACGCGACGAACAACGGGTTGCAGCCGTTCGATCGGCCTGATCTCGTGACGTTGGCCGACGAAGACATCGTCACGGCGGACAACGGTGTGTCGCAGGAGATCTCGTTTACGGTGCCCGAAAACACCCAGTCGGTCGTGGTGACGATCGTTGGCGCATCGCCCGGCAGCTATACCGTGCGGAGCTGGACCAATGGTGACGGCACACCGCTGGTCAACCTAGGCTGGCTGGCGACCGATCAGGGCGCACCATCCTTGTGCTTGGGATGTCCCCAACGTGTGACATCGGCGGAATCTGCGATGGCCGGCATGGTCCCGACCAATCCTGATGTCTCGGTCAAGCCCGGGACCCATGCGGTGACGTTCTATTCGTACCGACAGACGAGCCTGGTCGGTAACCGCACGCCGCTCGCCGGGCCAGCGCGGGTCATCGTCACCGCCAAGGTCGCTCCCGCAGTGCCTGAAAGCGGCGTGTTGGACCTCAACCTCTGGTTCTCGGGCGCACAAGGGCTGACGGCCGAAACGGCACCCACCGACGTCAATTTTCAGCAAATGCTCAAAGACGTCGGCATCGTGTACGGCAAGGTTGGTCTGAAGCTTGGGCGCATCACTTACAACGACATCGAAGGCGATTTTGACATCATTGAAAACGCCATCGTGCCGGGCAACGCGATGAAGGACCTGTTCGCGCAATCGGCGAACGCCCCACAAGACGCCGTCAACGTGTTCTTTGTCGAGGATTTATTGACCGGACGCGCAGGCCAACAAGGTTTTGGCATTCTTTTGGGAGTTTCGGGTGGCATTCCCGGGCCGGTGGGCCTGATGGGCACCGAGCGAAGCGGCGTTGTGCTCGCGCTCAAACGCTCCCCGATGGCGCCCACGCCACTGTTCAAAGTCATGGCGCACGAGGTCGGTCACTTCCTTGGGCTTTACCACACCACCGAACAGAACGCGTTTGGGGGGCCTGCGGTCAACGACCAGCTCGCGGACACGCCAGAAAACGACGCGACCTACCTGATGCACAACACCGGCAACGGTGAGATTCTGTCGCCCTCACAGGGCACGACCATGCGATTGAATCCATGGGTTCGACAGGAGGCCAACTGATGAAAGCGCTGCAAACACTCTTGGTGATCGCCTTGATGGCCGTCGCTGTCCCAGCCGTTGCCCAAAGCGCCGATGACCTCGCCCGAATGGATGGGGCGCTCAAGGCGATCGACACCACGCCCACCCGTGAAGCGTTGGATGCGGGTTTTGCCGACCCACCTGCGGTGCTGAAGGCGGCCGTAGCGCAGACCGAACGCACGACCTACGAGCGCCAACGCGCCCTGACGATGCTCAGCATGTACCCCACCGACGAAACGTTGGCGTTTTGGCGGACCTTGTTGAACGACAACGATGTAGAGATTCGAGGTTTGGCGGTCTACAGCGCGGCGCGCACGTTTGGTCAAACGCCGACACCTGCCCTGATCTCCTTCATCGAAACAGCTCTGCAAGACCGCGACCCGGTCGTGAAAAAGTGGGCCCTGCGCGGACTGCGTTGGGTCAAAGCACCGCGTGCCACTGAGCTTCTTGGCCACTACGCGTCGCAGGCGGACCCCGCCTTGGCCAAAGTCGCAAAGACGGCACTTCGCCGGATCGAGTGATCCGGTTGCGCAAGTCCTTTGATGATGGGCCGGCAACCTCCGGTTGCCGTATTCGGCGAAGCCGAACACGCCGGGACGAGCGTGGTCTTGGCTGATGGGCCGGCAACCTCCGGTTGCCGGATTCGGCGTTAGCCGAACACGACGGGACCAGTGTGGTCTTGGCTGATGGGCCGGCAACCTCCGGTTGCCGTATTCGGCGAAGCCGAACACGCCGGGACCAGCGTGGTCTTGGCTGACGGGCCGGCAACCTCCGGTTGCCGGATTCGGCGAAGCCGAACACGCCGGGACCAGCGTGGTCTTGGCTGATGGGCCGGCAACCTCCGGTTGCCGGATTCGGCGTTAGCCGAACACGCCGGGACCAGCGTGGTCTTGGCTGATGGGCCGGCAACCTCCGGTTGCCGGATTCGGCGTTAGCCGAACAACGAACGTCTTTGTGGGCTTCGCCCATTCGGCAACCAGGGGTTGCCGACCCAACCACGCCCGATCGCTCCGTGGCCAATCCCTCGAAAACCACAGCGCAAAAAACGACACCCTGTGTTAAGTCTTTTGTGAATCCGGGATACACTTGCCCGCGTCTTCTGCGTGAAAGTGAGTCGATGAGTAACGAAGACAAAAATTCAGAGGGCGTCGAAATCGTCGAAGATTCAGACGGCGTGGATATCTCTGCCGAAACCCTGAATCGTCAGCAAGAGACGTTCGGTGACCTGAGCCTGCCGCTGATGAAGGCCTCGGCCCGCGGCGACATGACTCTGTCTGACCCGTTGACCTCCTACCTGTCTCGGCTGAGCCATATCGCGCCGCTGCCCGCCGAAAAGCAGCAGGAGCTCGCCGAGCGTTACAAAGACGAGAACGACAACAACGCCGCCAAGATGCTGATCCTGACCAACCTGCGATTGGTGGTCAAAATTGCACGTGAGTACCAACGTCGTTGGACCAACCTTCTGGACTTGATCCAAGAGGGCAACGTCGGTTTGGCCGAGGCGGTCACGCGCTACGATCCCTACCGTGGCGTCAAATTCACGAGCTACGCGCAGTATTGGATCCGCGCGATGATCCTGAATTACCTGATGAACCACTTGCATCCCGTCCGGATCGGCAGTTCACGTGCGGGCCGGAAGTTGTTCTACAACCTGAAAAAGGCCCGGCGCGAACTGATCCGTCGTGGCGAAGAGCCGACACCTGCCTTGATCGCGGAGTACCTCGACGTCGACGAGGCCGAGGTCGTACGGGTCGCGGCGCAGCTCGACTCGCCGGCGGTTTCGATGGACGCCCCAGCGGCCGGGCTTGAGCGCGTTACGGTCGGTGAATTGATGCCGTCCGACCAAGACGACCCCGAGGAGATCGCCGCCGAACGCGAGATGAACTCGCAGTTGGGTGTGGCGATTAAAAGTTTCGGCGACATGCTTGACGACGAGCGTGAAAAGGCGATTTGGTACGGGCGAATGCTCTCCGATGAGCCCCGCAGCTTGGTCGAATTGGGCGACGAATACGGCGTCTCGAAAGAGCGCATTCGTCAGGTCGAGGTGCAGATTCGCGACAAGTTTAAGAAGTACTTGCTCGCCGAACTCGGTGATGATGTGCGCATTAACTTCTTGGATTCACAGTGATCCCTAAACTTTTTGTGGCCTTGTTTGTCTTGGCCGCCTCCTGCGCGACCACTCGCGGAGTTGATCGCGGACCCAAACACGCATCATGCGTGGATGGCGACTACGCCGCGTGTGTGGCATGGGGCGATTCCGAGGCTCGTCAAGGGCCGGAGGGCCGCCGCAATGCGTTGATCGCCTATCAGTTTGGTTGCACGGGCAACCACGCGGAGTCCTGCGGCCGCCTTGCGGAGCTTTTTGGACATACCACGGCCGATCCTGCGCGCATCAAGGCGACGCTCGACTCGGCCTGTCAAGGCGGTGACCAACCCTCGTGTGTCGAGTACGCGAAGCTTTTGCCACGCCGAAAGGCGATGCCGTTCTACAAAGCCGCATGTGACGTCGACGTCGGCGAGGGGTGTGCACGGTTGGCCGAGGCTTATCGCGACGCGTGGCACTTGAGCGACTACCTCACGCAGTCGGTGCAGCTCGACGAGAAGTCGTGCCGACTCGGTTATCTGCCGGGATGTGTTGGGGCCGGCCAGGCATACTTGTTTGGCTCGGGCGTGGCTGCCGATCCCGCAAAGGGTCTTGAGCTCTTGCAATCGACGTGTTCGGACCGCGAAGCCTCCGGATGCGCGCTGCTCGCGAAGATCTACGAAGAGGGCATGGGTGTTCCGGTCGACTTGCAGCGGTCAAACGCGTTTTACGAGATCGCCGCAAAACAAGAGCAGGCACAAACGATCACCACAGCGCAATCGGCGTTTGTTGTCTACGTCGATGGATGCAACCGAGGCGACACACTGGGCTGCTTTAACGCCGCGGTCATGTTGCAGGAGGGCATCGAGGTCGACCGTAACGTGGCAACGGCTCGCGAGCTGTTCCAGCAGTCGTGCAGTGACGGCTGTGACCTCGCGTGTGAACGCATGAAACGCATTCGCACGGTCGTCAAAAAGCTATCGGAGAGCAAATGAGGAATCTTTTGCTCTTGGTTGTCATGGGGGCTGCGGCATGCGGTACGTCGGGCAACCGCGTCGTTGACGGCGGCATCGTGGATGATGAAGGCTGGCCCGTGCGCAAAGCCGAGGCGAAGTTTCGCTGCCCCGACGGCACCTATCTTGACGACTTGCTGTTGCCCGACGGGCATCGGGAAGTGACCTGCAGGCGACTTGGTGTCCCGCGCTCGCTCGGGTTCGCGCTTCAATGGTCCCAAACGTCCATGACGGCACAGACCGAATTCGACGAAAATGGCTTGCCCGTCGTGCGAAAACGCTGGTTTGCCGATGGTACCCTTAAGAGCACGGAATCGTTTGCCGAGGGAATCGTGCTGCAGCGCCAATCGTGGTACCCCACCGGCGTACAGGAGGAGCAGACCATCCGCACGGATAACCTGCTGCATGTCACCCGGTATCAACCCGACGGCGCGATCGAAGCGGAAGGCACCCTTGACGGCGAAACCCGTGTCGGGAAGTGGACGTTGTGGCGAGACGGTGCCACAGAAACCGTGATGTTCGAGGGCGGCAAAGAGACCGGCCCCGCGACACGCGTTTACCTCGATAACTCGGTGGAAACCGGCGTTTATGAGGCCGGCAAAAAGCAAGGCGTCTGGTCGCGAAAGACCAATCAAGGCCTGCCGGTGCGCGACGAGACCTACGCCGACGGCGTACTCGATGGGCCGTACGCAACCTTCCATCCCAACCAATCGCCCGCGATCACCGGTACCTACAAGGCTGGGCTACGTGTCGGCACGTGGACCACCTACCATCCCAACGGGCAGATGCGCTCACGTGGCGTCTATGCGTGCGACAAGGAGCAGGGCCCGTGGCAGCAATGGCACCCCAATGGCCAAAAAAGCGCCGAAGGCACGTACGTCGACGGCCTCAAGGTCGGTGAGTGGAACAGCTACGCCGACGACGGCACGCTCTTGAAGGTCGATACCTACCCAATGGTTCAAGCCAAATGTGAGCCTTGAACCCCCTTTGCGCTGAGCCGAACGATGATGAAAGATTTTTGGAACACACGTTATGCCGAGGAAACCTTTGCGTACGGCGAGGAACCCAACGATTTCTTGCGCGAATCGATCGGGGTTTTCAAGGCCGGCGCAAAGGTGTTGCTTTTGGCCGAAGGACAGGGCCGAAACGCGGTCTGGCTGGCCCGTCAAGGGCTCGAAGTTGTGGCCGTAGACCAAAGCGACGTCGGCATGGCCCGTGCCCAAGAACTCGCGGCAAAACACGGCGTCGCGCTGACCACGATCGTGGCTGATCTGTTTGAGTGGGCTGCCGAGCCGAACACGTTTGATGGCGTTGTCGCCATCTTTGCGCATCTGCCAAATCCACAGCGCGCGCGGATGCACCAGATGGCCGTGGGGGCGTTGCGCTCGGGCGGTGTCGCGGTGGTGGAGGCCTACACACCTCGCCAGATCGCGTTCAAGACCGGTGGTCCGCAAACCGCGGAAATGTTGGTGGAGCCCGACGACCTGCGTGCGGAGTTTGCCGGATTGACGTTTGATCGCCTTGAAGAGCTCGAACGTGATGTCGTTGAGGGGCCCTACCACGGCGGACGAGCCGCCGTCGTTCAGATGATCGGCCGAAAACCTTAGTTTCGTTTCGCGTCTTGATTGGGGCGAGACGGGCCAATGTCGTCGGCGGACACACAGCTGCACTGCTCACACCCTGATGAATTGTCGCAAACCTCGACAAATCCATCCGAACAGCTTTGGATCCAAGGTGTGTAGTCGCTGCATTGCCCATTGGCGTTTGGCATGCCGCACCCCGCGGCAACCGTCGCCATACAAAACAAAATCCATCGCATCTTGAACGCTCCGTTGCGTGCCGAACCCGTGTGCGTGCGGGCGAAGCCGAACTCTTTGTGTCTGCTTCGCCTCTTGGGCCGGCAATCTCCGATTGCCGGATTCGGCGAAGCCGAACCGTATGTGTGTTGGTTCCAAATCGTGCCCATCAACCTAGCTTTGACGGTCACCGAATCGATCTATTCAAATCCCAAAATGCTCAGTTTTTTCAGATCTATTTTTGCCCCACGTCGTTAAGATGGCCCTGAGGTGAAACCATGAAAAAAGCACTTTCCATCTTGTTGTTTTTGCTCGCCACCGTGACCGCGGCTCCCGCGTTTTCGATTGGCCTCTTGATTCCCAACGACACGTCGGTGGCCCCGTTCGCGGTCGAGTCCCACCGCGCCACTGTGGTCATCACCAACAATGCCGCCGTGACCACGGTCGAACAGGTGTTTCGCAACAACACCGACCGCCCGATGGAGGCCGTGTTTGTGTTCCCCATCCCCGAAGGCGGAACCGTCAGCGACTTCTCGCTATGGATCGAAGGCAAAAAGACCGCAGGCGCGGTGCTCGAGAAAAACGAAGCACGTCAGATCTACGAATCGATCGTCCGTCGTGTCCGCGATCCAGGCCTCGTCGAGTACATCGACGGCAAGATCTTCAAAGCCAGCATTTTCCCAATTCCGCCACGCGGCACGCAAAAGCTCGAGATCAAATTTGGCCAAGTCCTGCAGCCAAAAGGTGGCCTCTACCAGTACCGATACCCATTGTCGGCGGGTAAAGACTACGTGACGGCCAAGACCAATCAGGACTTTACTCTCACCGCGACCGTCAATTCGTCGATCCCCATCACGACGGTGTATTCGCCCTCGCACAAGATCGACATGACCCGCAAAAAGAACGGTCAGGTCGTCGCAGGGGTCGAGGAGCTGCAGGCCTCGCTGGATCGTGATTTCGACCTGTTCCTTGGTTACTCGGAGAAAGAAATCGGCGTCAATCTGATGACCCATGACCCAGACGGCGACGGCGAGGAAAATCCGTACTTCATGTTGGCGATTGCCCCCAAGGTCAATGCGGCTGCCGTGAGCGAAGCCGGCCAAACCTTCACCTTCGTCATGGACACCTCCGGTTCGATGGCCGGCGAGAAGATCGAGCAGGCGCGCGAGACCCTCGCGTTTTGCATCCAGCGTCTTAAACCCCAAGACAACTTCAACGTCATCCGGTTTTCGACCGACGTCGAAGCGCTGTTCGCCAACCCAAAACCAGCCACGAACGAAGCCATCAAGGAAGCCACCGCCTTCGCCCGCGGCCTTGAACCCGCAGGTGGCACCGCCATCGAGCCCGCGCTCGTCGCGGCGATGAAACAAAAGGTTGCAGCGGGTCAGCCACACCAGGTCATCTTTGTGACCGATGGTCTGCCGACCGTCGGCGTGACGGACAACAACGGGATCCTTGCCTCGTTTAGCGCTGCCAAGCCCAAGAATACCCGCATCTTTACGTTCGGCGTGGGCTACTCAGTGAACACGACGCTGCTCGACACCATCGCCGAAACCGGCCGTGGCCGTAGCGACTACGTCAAACCCGAGGAGTCCATGGAAGAAGCCGTGGCCACGCTCTACACACGTATCTCGTCACCGGTGCTGACCGACATCACGATCGAATACGGCGGCGCCCGCGTCTACGACGTCTACCCAACCCAGATGCCCGACCTGTTCCGCGGCGACCAGATCGTTCTGTTCGGGCGTTACCGCTCGACGTTCAACAAACCCATCGTCGTCAGCGGCAAAGTCGGCAACGAGTCGCGCACCTACACCTACGGCGGCGGAACCGGCAAAGCGCTGGCGCTTGACGAGAGCTCAAGCGCGCCGCTTGAGTTCATGCCGAAGCTATGGGCGACCCGCAAAGTCGGTTTCCTGCTCGACCAAATCCGCCTGAATGGCCGCCAACCCGAGCTCGAGACCGAGGTCGTCGCGCTCGCCAAGCGATTTGGCCTGGTGACCCCGTACACAAGCTTCCTTGCCGTCGACGACTCCGAGTTCCAGCAGAATCGCCCCATCGACATGCCTCGAGGACGCCAGCTCGAAGACAGTATGCTTGGCGGTGGCGATTCGGCGCCCATGCGTCCCCAAGCCGCGCCGATGCAGGAGGCCAAACGCAAGGCCGAAGCGTTCAAGGACTTCGACGCCGAGAGCGGCGAAGGCGCTGTGGCAGCCTCGGAAGCTACACGCGAATACCGCGACTCCGTCACGGTCAAATCCAGCGCCACCAGCCGCCAGTTTGTCGCCAACCGTTCGTTTGAGCTGAAGTCCGGTGTGTGGGTCGAAGAGGGCGCCGACGTCAAAAAGGCCAAGGAGGTCAAGGCGTTCTCGACCGACTACTTCAACCTGCTCAAGAAGTTCCCTGAGCTGAAGTCGGTCATGAAGCTCGGCGACCGCGTCGTGCTCAAAGCCGGCGGAAAGTTCTACAAAATCGTCCCATAAGCCCAGATGCGCAGCCCGGCAGCACAAGCTTTGCCGGGCTACGCATCAAAAACAACACTGTCGCTTGAGTGTTTGCTTGGCGATTGCTATGGTCCGCGCCCGAGCGCTGCTCGGGTTTCTTGCGTCCAAACGGGCGCCGTCCCAGCACAGATTAAAAGCAGTACAAAAGCCCCACGCATTAGGTTTTACGCGGGGCTCGTTTATTTTTTTGCGAGTGCGACCATGGCCATCAATCAAACGAAGTTCGTATTTATCACCGGCGGAGTGATCTCCAGCCTGGGCAAAGGTCTCACTGCTGCGGCAATGGGAGCTCTGATGGAGAATCGCGGACTGCGATGCACCTTCCTCAAGCTCGACCCCTACATCAACGTCGACCCCGGCACGATGAGCCCGTTCCAACACGGCGAGGTGTTTGTGACCGACGACGGCGCCGAGACCGACATGGACCTCGGCCACTACGAGCGCTTCACGTCGGCGCGCATGACCCGCAACAACAATTTCACGACGGGCCAAGTCTACGACGCGGTCATCACGCGTGAGCGCCAAGGCGGCTACCTTGGCAAGACGGTTCAGGTGATTCCGCACATCACCGACGAGATCAAAAACCGCATCATCGCGGGCTGCAAAGGCGCGGACATCGCATTTGTCGAGACCGGCGGCACCGTGGGCGACATCGAATCGCTGCCGTTTCTGGAGGCTGTGCGCCAGCTCAAGCACGAGCTCGGCCCGCAAAACTCGGTCTGTGTGCACGTCACGTTGTTGCCCTACATCAAGACCGCCGGCGAGATTAAGACCAAACCCACACAGCACTCGGTCAAGGCGCTACGCGAAATCGGCATCCAACCCGATTTCCTTGTCTGCCGCACCGAACTACCGCTCGACGAAGAGACCAAACGCAAACTGGCGCTGTTCTGCAATGTCGAAAAAGGCCACGTGTTCGAGGCTCGCGATGCCGAGACCATCTACGAAGTGCCGTTGCTGTTGTGGGAACAGGGCATCGACCAAAAGCTGTCGGAATCGCTCAACATCTGGTCACGCGCGAGCGACCTGGGGCAGTGGCAACAGATCGTCAAACGCATCAAAGAACCTAGCCACAAAACCCGCATCGGAATTGTGGGCAAATACGTGGACCTCAAGGAATCCTACAAATCGCTGAACGAAGCGCTGCTTCACGGCGGAATTGCCAACGATTCCAAGGTCGAATTGAAATTTATCGACTCCGAAAAATTGTCGAAAGAAACCCTGAACGAGCAGCTCGGCGATTGCGACGGCCTGCTCGTGCCCGGCGGATTCGGCGAACGCGGTGTCGAAGGCAAAATCTTGGCGATCGAATTTGCACGCACCAAGATGGTTCCGTTTTTCGGAATTTGCCTCGGCATGCAAATGATGGCGGTGGAGTTTGCACGCAACGTGTGCGGGCTCAAGGACGCGAATTCGACCGAGTTCGACGAAAAGACCAAAAATCCCGTCATCATCTTTATGGCGGACCAAAAGATTTGGACCTCAAAGGCGCGACGATGCGGCGGGTGCCTATCCATGTCGCCTTGAAGTCGGGTCACGCCCACAGCATTTACGTGGCCGACGAGATCTCGGAACGACACCGCCACCGCCTAGAATTCAACAACGACTACCGCGAAATGTTGAGCAACAAGGGCGTGGCGTTCAGCGGTTTGTCGCCAGACGGAAAGCTCGTCGAAATGATGGAGCTTTCCGGACCATCCTTGGTTTGTCGGCTGCCAGTTCCACCCGAATTCAAATCTCGCCCAACCGCCGCCCATCCTTTGTTCAAGAGTTTTGTGGGTGCTTGCGTTAAGGCTGGAAACAAAGAAGCATAGGCACCGAATCAATCACTAGGGGCACTGTGAAAAAACGAATCCTCATTGTTGCTTTTCTATTTGGTTGCACAGGCCAAGAGCCGCTTCGGGACTTCACGTTTGTGTATGGTATTGAGGATTCTTACGTGGACCTGTGTTTCTTGAGCCAGCCAGGAACTGCGGTGTTTGTCCTGGAGGTGGAGAGCAGGCGTGGCCACGACACGGATCCGTCTTGCGATGCTGTCGATCCGTTCAGATGGACTTCCTACAGCGTAATCAAAGGGAGCGTGAGGGCGTCGGTAGATGGACCGAACGAAGGATCAAACATCGAGGTGATCGACTATGCCGGCACGCCACCAGGGGATGAGTTGCTTATCCATGGCCAAAAGTTGAACGGTCGATGGTTTGCCCACGCCGCGTTTGGCATCGACACGAGCGGGAAAGTCGAGAATACCGATTCGCAGCCATGGGGATTGCCGACCAATTGGCCCGAGTTGCGTGGGAAAATCGGCGAGCGAAAGGTCAATTTTGCAGAAATGTGCCCAAAACCACGGATGACCGTCGCAGAGTTCGAGGAGTGGGCAAAGCCGGTGGTCCCCAACTACCACGATCGCCCGCATTGTGACCCCAACCCCAAACCAGTCGTCGAGGAGTGCACGGAGGCAAATGGGTGTTTGCCAGATGACGGAGACGACACCAACTGATACGACTGCTCGGCACTGAGTCGAGGCCAGCGTTTGAACAAACCCACCACAGCCACCTCAGAGGACGCCTGGGCCATCCTTGCGCAAATCATGAGTGCGGGGTGGGATGACCAACGTCAGGCCATCACAGACGGTCTGGCGAGCCTTGAAGCCATGTGCTCGTCGGAGTCGGTATGGGCGTTGTGGACTCTGCAGTGTCGCGCGCGACGCGAGCAGGTTCGGCGTCACGCGGGTTTGGCGCTTGAGGCTTCGGCGACCACGCTTGGCAAAACCGCGTGGGGCGCTCTCAACGTTGGGTTTGAAATGCCCAACGACGCAAAGCTGCGAAAGCTCGTACGCGATGCCGTTCTGAACCACCTTGAATCGTCGATGAACGCTCGCCATGTGTTCCACGGCGAGAGTGTGTTGTCGTGGATGCGTGACCGTGTGCTCAAGAAGTCTTTGGCGTCGCTCGTGTTTCAGACCTCAGCCGGTGAAACGTTTCGGATTGCCAACGGGACCGGCATGGACGTGGACGGCGAATCGGCCGCGGTTGGCGAAACGGTCGAGGTCGCACACGCTGCGCTAATGACCGCACACGAACTGCAACGCTGGAATGACCACCTCGCCGAGTACCAGCTTCAACAACCCTTTGAACAATTGGGACGGCGTGTCTTTCACGCCGAGCGGATCACTCGCAACTACGTTGGCGTACGGCTAGACATCGTTCGCGCCCATCGCGCGCTGAGCCAACAAGGTTGGGTTTTCGTCGACACGATCGAAACTCTGAAGGGAATGAGGTGTTCTCGCTTGGACACCACAGCTCAATTCTTGTTTTCGAAAGCGCTGCCAAAACAAGAGGTATTGCAGCGACTGGGCACGTCGTCGAAAGGTGTGGGTGATGATCGAACCCGTGGGGTTCGCGTCGAACGGCGAACGAGATGAAACCACAGTTCGTGGACCCCGTCGTGTTTAGCGAGACTTACCGCGATCTGGAAATCGCGTTTTCTAATCGTTGTTCGCCCCGAATTCCTGGGTGGCTTTGATGTCGAAGGATTCAAACCCTTTTTCCTTCATCAGGTTTGCAAATTCGGTGGTCGCAAACACAGGTTGAGGCATGTCGGTGATTTTGAACAATCGCTCGTCACCTGTGGCTTCGGGGTCGATCGTCAAATTGTCGACATATGCGATGCCGCCAAATCCATAAGAAATTGTCGTTTCTTTTTCATCGATGGCATCAATTCCGCTCAGGAATTGCATCACAAAATAGCCGTCGTGTTTTTTGCGACCCTCAAAAATATCGACCGGAACGAAGTGAATTTCCGGGATTTTTTCGGCAATAAAAAAGTCACGAAGTCGAGTGCTAACGACCCAAAGGTCGTCTTCGTTCGCTAACAAATCTCCACAAAATTGCCGTGGTCCAAATCGTTTGTTCAGGTCGCGATCGACCTCGAAATAGCACTCGGCCAATGATTCGACGGGGTCGCCAGAATCAAACGCATCGATATCAAATCCAAACAGGCGCGACAGTCCAGTCGCGGTCTTGGACATCGTCGGAACGATCCACACAAAACTCAAAATTACGCTCCGTAGTAGGCTTTGACTTCAGGCTTCGTCCACGCGATGAGCAGGTAAATGCTCAGTGGGAGCCAGCAGCAGCTCGACGTGCCCATACCAATAAACAAAAGTTGGCCGATCCACGCGGCCTTGGTTCGCGGCAGAAATGGCATGGCCACCGAAACACCAAAAAGCCCAACGCCCATGACAGTCATGACGACTCCCATGATCAAAGACTCGGCTTCTGTCTCGGCGGGAACGACACCCGTGAGGAACAAGACCCCAAGACCCGCCACCAAAAAATAGGCGAGGGCGAGTGACAAAGAATAGGCAAGGAATACGTTGAAGCCAGCTGGCCGTTGCTCGGTCATCATGCGTCGTCCGGTTCGCTAAGTGGAACTTCTTCGGCTTCGGAGTCGGGAACGATCCCAAGCAACTCTGCACGTTTGCGCCATTGTGAACGTGCAAACGCTTGCATGTCCTCGATCTCGTCGAATTCGTCCAAGATCTCCATGCCCAACATCGTCTCGACGACGTCTTCCATGGTCACAACGCCCGCGGTGCCGCCGTATTCGCCGACCAACAAGATCATGTGCTCGCGCTTTTTCAGCATCGTGTCCAAAACGGTGGACATCGGCGCCGTAAAGGCGAGCACCTCGATGGGACGTTTGATCTCGGTGAGCTTCTTGTCACCCTGGTCGCGCGCATAATGCAGCATGAGGTCGTGCTTGAGCACGTAACCGGTGATCTCGTCGACGTCTTCTTCCCACACCGGCAAGCGCGAGAAACGCAGGTCCAGATTGGCGGATTCGACGGCCTCGTCGATGGTCATGGTTTCGTCGAAGCCCACAATCACGGTTCGAGGGGTCATGATGTCTTTGGCGCGGATCGAGCCAAATTTGCCCAGATTCCGAAGCACGACGGACTCTTGGGCATGCAGTACGCCCTCGTCGGCGACTTTCGAGGCGAGCGCTGTGAACTCTTCGCGGCTGAGGGTGGGACCGACTTCACCGCGGCTGAGTAAACGCGTCAGCTGGCGTGACATGAACACCAGCGGAAACACCATGAAGATCATGATTGGTACAAACCGAGCGACCCAAGGCGCCAAGTGACGCCAGTAGGTTG
>JAWKQR010000046.1:0-32778 GCA_041390025.1 bacterium | reverse complement strand
CTTGCGGTCGTGGTCGTGGCTGAGCGCGATCAATTCGATCAAACTGCGGTAGGCGTTTTGGCCGACCTTGCCGGGGCGCTGGAACAGGTTCAGCAACATCCCGTGGGTGACTGTAAAACGCGACGACAACTCCTCGGCGTCGCTCTCGACCAGCTTGAAAAACGTGTCTTCATCCCAGTGCACGTAACCGCGTTCGGGGGGCTTGTTCTTCTTGAGCTTCTTGGCTTTCTTCGGGTCGTCCGCGATTTTCTGGTCGATCTTGATGTTTTCGATGACGTGTTCGGGAGCCTGAGCGATGACCAGGCCCTTGTCGTCAAAGCCCTTGCGCCCCGCGCGGCCTGCGATTTGTTTGAAGTCGCGAACCTTCAACAGGCGCGTTTTGTCACCGTCGTACTTGCATAATTTCGTGAACAACACCGTTCGCAGCGGCATGTTGATGCCCACGCCAAGCGTGTCCGTGCCGGTGATGATTTTCAAAAGACCAAGCTGAGCGAGCTTTTCGACCAGGAGGCGATACTTGGGCAACATGCCGCCGTGGTGAAGGGCGATGCCGTGCGCGAGGTACTTTCGAACGGTCGCGCCATAAGGGGTGTCGAATTTCTGCCCGGCGAGCTCGTCCTTGATGCGCTCTTTTTCTTCTTTTGTGCAGAAGTTGATACTCGTCAGGCTCTGGGCGAGCTCGGCGCACTCACGCTGGGTGAAGTTGACGACGTAGACCGGTGAAAGGCCCCGGTCGACGACTTTTTGGATGCGCTCCAAGAGTGGGTCCGTGCTGTATTCAAATTCTAGGGGCACGGGGCGTTGTGCGGACTTGACCAACGCGACGGGACGCTTGGTCAACGCAAACAACTGGTCGGAAATCTTCGTTGTGTCCCCAAGGGTCGCCGACATCAGCAAAAATGCGGTCTGCGGCAGCAACAGCAGCGGAAGCTGCCACGCGATGCCACGCTCACGGTCGCCGTAGTAGTGGAACTCGTCCATCACGACGTGTTGAATGTCGGCCCCGTCGCCCTCGCTCAGCGAGGTCGCCGCGAGCACTTCGGCGGTGCAACAGATGATCGACGCGCCAGGATTGATCGAGGCGTCACCGGTGGACATGCCCACGTTTTCGGCACCAAAAACACGGCACAAATCAAAGAATTTTTCGTTCACGAGCGCTTTGATCGGCGACGTGTAATACGAGCGCTTCCCGGCGGCATACGAGTAAAAGTGCATGGCCAGCGCGACCATCGACTTTCCCGAACCCGTCGGCGTGTTCAAGATGACGTGGTTGTCATCGAAGATCTCGAGGATCGCTTCTTCCTGCGCCGGATACAGCTCGAAGCCGTTCTCGGACGTCCAGTCGACGAAGACATCGAAGAGCTGCTCGGGCGTGGCGTTCGCCGGGATGCGCTCGGTGAGGGTCAGGGGCTTGTCTGCGTCGTCCATCGATCGGCTCGGGCTGAGAAGGCTCGCGACTCTATCAGACCTTCGCGTGTGTGTCCGCGTCCGAAGTCAGAACCGCAACGCCTTGCCAGCCGCCAAGGCCACCGTTGCCGTGGACAAGTGTGTCCTGCCCGGTGTTTAGGCTGTGGTGGTGGGCCAACACGAGGGCACGCAACGCCGGGCAGTTCCACGGTGCCCGCGCGAAATTCATCCCGCCCGAGATCGTCAACGGGTTCTCTTCCACCCACGCGATGGCCCCTTCAATCGACGTCGCCAAGCCCGCCGCATACAAAAATCCAAGCGGCACGATCGGAAAACAGGTGTAAACCTCGAGCGCCAACCCCGTGCATGTCACCCGGTCGAGCACGCGGTCTAATCCCACGAACTGTGCGAGCTCGCCGACATGGTCGGGGCCGTCGGCTTCGCGGTGGGTGCGCAGGTGGCCCACAGCCGTGCCAGGGATTCCGAGCATCTTTGCGGCGCGCTCGGACCCCACGATGAGCTCACCTTCAAAGTCGATCACAGGGTTTGCACAGTCAGCCCGGCGGTACAGCGAAGTCACCATCTGGTCGTTTTGACCGGGTTCGGGCAGTTTCAGCCCGCGCGCATGCGCCGTCGCACGGCAGTTGGCTTCCACGGCACGGCAAAACGTTAGGAATTCGGATTCGGTGATGCCATGGAGTTTGCAGAATGCCTGCGCGAGCCGTGTGTACGCTTCGGGTACGGATACCCCATCGTATATGTCCATCGCGCGGGCGCGCTCGCCCGGCGAAATGCCGGTGCGCAGCGGTTCATACCCTCGGATCACCACCACATCGGCCAGAACCTCCACACGTCGACACGCCTCCTGCAGCGCAAAGATTGGGCCGGCCCCGCTCTTGAATCGATCGGGAGCTTCCTGCCATCCATCCCGCAGCCCAGCGACCCATATCGTTTCCACGCGCAGGCCATCCAGCCGGCTCGTGTCAAAACGAACACTGGTTTGCAAACTGTCTTCGACGCAAAACGCGCTCAGGATCCGGGCTGACATGGACAAACTCCCAACAAGGGCGACTAAAAATTGCACAGAATTGACGTGTCTTCCATCTGGCTTTCGGCATCCCATCAGGTATAAATGGCATAAAGTTAGGCTGGTCTAAGTTTTTAATGAGGTCAGCAAAACTTTCGGCCAAGCCCCCCAGTGCAACGATGAACGAACTGACCCTCGATAAGATTGAAATCGGAGAATCGGCGACCCTCACGGGATTCAACGACGAATTCGCCTTGCAGGAGCGACAACGTTTGCTCGACCTAGGGTTGATTCCTGGAACGACCATCGTGGCCGAACTTCGCAGCGCGGGCGGAGACCCTGTGGCGTACCGCATCCGGGAAACACTGATTGCCCTTAGAAAGGCGCAGGCCAAGATGATTTTTGTGGAGCGTTCAAAGCCATGAGTGCACCGAGTACGGCATGTGAATCCTGTCCCGCTTTCCACGCTGGCCACTTGGTCCGGCTTGGCGTGGACATGAGCAATTACGACCATGTCATCGCGCTGGCTGGAAACCCTAACACAGGAAAAAGTACGGTTTTCAACGCGTTGACGGGGTTGCGACAACACACCGGCAACTGGCCGGGCAAGACCGTCGCGCGTGCCGAGGGCGGCTTCGAGTTCGCTGCGAAACGCTACAAAATCGTCGACCTCCCGGGCACCTATTCGTTGCTCTCGACCAGCGTGGACGAGGAGGTCGCACGCGACTTCCTACTGTTTGGGCGACCCGATGTGACCGTCGTCGTGGTCGACGCGACACGCCTAGAGCGGAACCTGAACTTGGTGCTTCAGGTCTCGGAAGTCACGAACCGTGTCGTCGTGTGCCGTAACCGTTGATGAAGCCGAGCGCAAGGGAATTCGGGTGGACGACCGCGCACTCTCGCGAATGTTGGGGGTTCCGGTGGTGCCAATGGCGGCGCGATATCTGCGGGGTCTTGATGACCTGAATCGCGCCATTCACGACGTCGCCACAGGCGCGTTTGTGTGTCGGCCGTTTCGTGTGCGTGCGCAGAACAAGCTGAAGTCCGCCATCGCGGACATCACCGAGCGCGTCACCAACGCGTTTCGGGAATTCCAAACGCGCAGTGGGTGGCCATTCGTTTGCTTGACGGCGACCCTCGCATCGCTGATGCGGGTATGAACCGGCAGCCTGCAGACATGACCCACGAGCGTGGAACGCTGGTTCTTATGGGATTTTTCGACAGCTTTTGTCCGAATCGGACAAGTTTCGCACCCAAATCGGCTGATGCCCACCAATCGCTCGTCGAGGAAATCTACCGTCACGCAGGCGAAATCGCATCAAAAGCGCTCTGACCGAGAAGGCCAGAAGACGGCGTTTGACTTTGATCGTTCGCTTGACCGCATTCTGACGAGTCGAATCTTCGGTTTCCGTTGATGCTCGCGCTCTTGACCGGTGTATTTTGGCTCACGATCTCGGGCGCCAATGTGCCTTCGCAGATGCTCTCGAGCGTGCTCATCGACACGCTGCACCCGCTGCTCAAGAGTGCGGCGGTCGGAATCGGCATGCCTTGGTGGCTCAGCGGAGTGTTGGTCGACGCATGGCATCTGTCAATCGCATGGGTGGTGTCGGTGATGTTGCCGCCCATGGCCATCTTTTTCCCGCTGTTCACGCTGCTCGAAGACTTTGGTTATCTGCCACGCGTAGCGTTTAACTTGGACAATGCCTTCCGGCGCGCAGGAGCACACGGCAAGCAGGCGCTGACGATGGCGATGGGATTTGGTTGCAACGCCGCTGGCGTAGTAGCGACCCGTATTATCGACAGTCCGCGTGAGCGACTTATCGCCATCATCACCAACAATTTCGCGCTCTGTAATGGCCGCTGGCCTACACAGATTCTGATCGCGAGCATCTTCGTTGGAAGCCTTGTGCCTGCGCACCTTGCTGGTTTGGTGTCGGCGATGGCGGTTGTTTCCGTCGCGCTGCTCGGGGTCTTTTTGACGTTCGCGGTCTCGTGGTTCTTGTCCAAGACGATGCTCAAGGGCGAGGCGTCCACGTTCAGTTTGGAGTTGCCGCCGTATCGGCCGCCACGGGTTTGGCAGACGATCTACACGTCCATGATCGACCGCACGCTGTTTGTCCTGTGGCGTGCAATCGTCTTTGCCCTTCCTGCCGGTGCGGCGATTTGGTTGGTCTCGAACATCACCGTAGGTGACCTTTCCGTGGCCCAACACATCATTGGGTTCTTGGACCCGTTTGGCGCGGCGCTCGGCCTCAGTGGCCTTATCTTGCTGGCGTACGTGGTCGCGATTCCGGCCAACGAAATCGTTATTCCGACGATTTTGATGCTGACGGTTCTGGTCACGGGCGCAGCCGCGGGCAGCGGTGCTGGCGTCATGTTCGAGATGGACTCTGTGGACGCGACCGGAAAGCTACTGCACGCCGGTGGTTGGACGCTGCTAACCGCGGTGAACCTGATGTTGTTCAGTTTGGTTCACAATCCGTGTTCAACGACGATCTTCACGATCTGGAAAGAGACACGTAGCGCAAAGTGGACCGCTGTTGCGGCGCTGCTCCCGTTGTTCCTGGGGTTTTTCCTGTGTTTTTGTGTCGCGCAGATCTGGCGCGCATTCGCTTGAGCTAATTGCAGTGGTCGGGGCGCATGCCCGCCATCGCAAACGCCGCACACGATTGGGAAACCTGCCCCAAGTTTTGGTATGCCGTGCCCGAGATTCGGAAACATCCCGGTGTGTTGACCCCCTCACATGCGCGCAGCGCCCCGTTTAGGTCCCCTGCGAGGATTTTGGCTCTCCCAAGAGCCTCTCGGTCTTCAGGCGTTTTAGGAAGGTCGTCGTCCGCCGCTGCCAAACCACTTCCATCTTCCGGGAACATGATCTCCACCACGGAACGATCGTCCGTAGTGATGGTGTTTCCGTCGAACACCCTTAACGCTCGGCTTGGCCGCCGCCGGAGGGGCGTGTTGCTGCCGGCACCGGCTGATCGCCGGCGATACTGGAGCAGCGGCAGGGGCGGGCGATTTCAACCACGGCGGGTGCTGGCGGCGTCGAGGTCGAACGATGCAACACGTGTAGGGCGGCGCCCACGATCAGAAGGAACGTCATCACGACCGACAGCACGATGATCCCCGTGGTACCTTGGATTCGGGGTTTCCACGTCACTGGTGGCGCGGTCAGTGTCAGGCGAGACCTCGGTCATCAACTCTTGACGTACGAATTCAAGCGACGCTGGACGATCGCCAGGGGTCTTGGCGAGCATCCGGCGCACAATACCCTCGATATGTTTTGGCACCTGCCGGCTCGGTGCAACGTCTGAGAACTCAGGCGGCATATCCTGAGCGTGTTTCAACATCAGCGTGGCCGAGTTTTCGGCATCAAACGGCGGCTGTCCGGCGAGCATTTGGTACAGCACACACCCGAGGCTGTAGATGTCGCTTCGTTGGTCGATGTCGTCGCCCAAAATCTGTTCGGGCGACATGTAGCGCGGCGTTCCGATGATTCGACCCTCACCGGTCAAGCTTGGGTAAGATCGGCTGTCCAACGATTTTGCGATGCCGAAATCCAACACCTTCACAAACGCATCATCCCCTTGGAACGCGACCAAAAAGATGTTTTCGGGTTTGACGTCGCGGTGGACGACGCCGCGTTCGTGCGCCTCACCCAGGGCGTGGCACAGTTGCTCGGCAATGTGCAGTGTTGTTTCCAGCGGGATCGGGCCCCGCAGAATCCGCTGTTCGAGGGTCTCTCCGTTCAACAACTCCATCGCCAAGAAAACATAGCCATCCTCGGTGTGGCCGAAATCGAACATCGTGACATTGTTCGGATGGCTTAGCTGACTGACCATCCCCGCCTCGCGCTCAAAACGCGCCACCAAAAGTGGGTCATCGGCGGGGATAAGTTTGATCGCAACCTGGCGGTTGACGTTTGACTGCCGGGCTCGAAAGACGGCCGCCATTCCGCCCATCCCGATCAGCTCCTCCAGTACGAAACGCCCAGCGATGGCGTAGCCCTCAAGCTGTTTGAACAAGCGATGGCGTTCTTCGGGGGTCATCGGGTCTCTTGGAGGTTTGGAAGACAATAGCTGCTGACACCGACGCAGGGCAACATTTGCTGTGTCGGTTATCTCCGAGGTTTACCCAACGACTTATTCTTGCGATGCGACCAGACGGCCCACCCGCATAGGGCGGCAATCGCCACCGCAAAGCCAATCCAGTGCTCGGTTCGATCCACGCCACGCATGACGGCGTCGATGTGGCTCGAGAAGAAGTAACCCATCGCGAAGACCAAAGGCAGGCTAATGGCCGCGGCCAACGTGTCCCAGAGGATGAATCTGCGAAAGTCCATGCGCTGGCTTCCCGCGAACAGGAAAACCACCGTGCGCAGTCCCGACATGTGACGCCCTAAAAAGACGGCGTACGGCCCCTTTTCCTCGAACAGTCGCTGCACCTTAACGCGTCGCGATGGCGTAACGAGCCAGCGAAATGGCCGTCGGTCCAACAAAGTGGGACCAAACTTCCATCCCAAAGCGAAAAGGCCGCTGTCCGCGACGATGGCACAGACGAGGAACGTCGGAAGCAGCACCCACCACGCGTGGTCGCCGCGGTGTGCGATGACGCCGCCTGCCACGATCAACGGGTCTTCGGGAATGGGTGCGCCGAGGCCAGCCGCGAGCAGCCCGCCAATGATCACGCCGATCGACCCCGAACCCACCAATTTGTCGACCATGCTCATCGGGCCCCTCATGCTGCGCTCAAACCGGCGTACAACAGCGCGTGCTCGTTTTATTCCACCGCCGCGAGCGCTACAACTGTTGAACCACGAACGTCAGCAGTCCGAACGTGACCAATTTGTCTGCCGGCCGCATCATGGGATCGTGGTATGAATCGGGGTGGTCTTGAGGATGTTTTATGCAAACGAGGAGTCGCAGTGCGCCACGTCGTATTCGTTTTTGCCCTATGTGGCGCAGCTTGTCAGACGAACACCTTCGAAACCGCGACCCGCGCGCCCGCGCAACATCAGGCGCGAGTTCCCCCGTTAAACACCGCTGGCTTATCACCCCGTCACGTCGAGATCATCAACCGGGCTCACGCGCGTGACGCCTCACCCACGTCCAAACCCGAACACGTCTCGTTGGAACGGATTGCGGCCGAGGGGGGCGGCGCACAGGTTTGGTACCAGGACGGGGTGGTCCAAAAGGTGGTTGTCGAAAAACGCGGCGAAACGTTCGACAGCGCGACCTCAATAGATTTCGAGAGCGGTCGCCCGTTTTACGCGCGTCGATTCGTGGTGTTCGATCCCGCGAAGTTCGCCCAAGAAGGCACGCCAGAGTATCTCGAGGCCGCAGAAGGTCGAACATTGGAGGTTGCGCACTACTTTTGGAACGGCGACAAAATCGAGGTGATGACCGCGAAACTCAAGGGTGCCAACCCGGCGAGTTACGACGGGGGTTCCCTTGTTGAAACCTCCGTCGGGCCGGTCACGTCCGCCCCCAAGGATTCTGAAATTGGCGTCCAATTGCGCGAGGCCATCGGTCAAGACTTAAAGGCCATCGAACCCATCCTTAACCCCAAGGACTCGCCGTGAAATCTCGTGTGACCCCATTTAAGCGCTGGGATGTCGAGGATAACTACGACGTGATTGTGATTGGCTCGGGCATCGGCGGACTCACGACGGCCAGTCTGTTGTCCCGCCTTGCGGGCATGAAGGTGTTGGTGCTCGAGCAGCACTATGAACCTGGTGGCTTCACGCACACATTCAAGCGCCCCGGGTTCGAGTGGGATGTCGGCGTTCATTACATCGGCGGTGTCCATCCCAAGACCATGTTGGGCAAACTCTTTGACCTGATTACCGACGGGACGCTGTCGTGGGAAGATATGGGCGAGGTCTATGATCGCGCGATAGTTGGGGACTTTTCATTCGATTTTCGGAAAGGTCGAAAGAACCTCGTGGCCGACCTGAAAGCTGCATTTCCCGACGAACATGACGCCATTGACGCCTACTTTGCGCGGGTCAAGGAGGCGACACAGGCATCCGGGATGTTTTTCCTCGAAAAACTCTTGCCGCCCGCGATCTCGGCGCTCATTGGGGGGCAGGTCACTGCAAATTTCGACAAGATTGCGTCCAAGACGACCGAGGAAGTGCTCGATGGGTTGACCGACAACGCCTTGTTGCGCGCCGTGTTGACGACTCAGTGGGGCGACTACGGCCTGCCGCCATCGCGCAGCAGTTTTGCGATGCACGCGATGGTCGCGGCGCACTATTTTTACGGCGCGTATTACCCGGTGGGCGGGTCGTCGCGCATCGCCGAATCGATCCTTCCGGTGATCGAGGAAGCAGGCGGAAAGGTGTTGGTCAGGGCGACGGTCTCGTCAGTGTTGGTCGAAAACAACACCGCCGTCGGCGTCAAGATGGAGGATGGTCGGGAGATCCGAGCGCCGTTCATCGTCAGTAATGCGGGGGCGTCAAACACATTCGAGCACTTGGTACCGCCTTCTGTGCGGCAAAAGTTTGGCCTTACCGACGTGTTCCGAAAAGTGCGGCCCTCGGCAGCGCATCTGTGTTTGTATCTTGGGTTCGATGAAACGGCCGACGCGCTGGGGCTCGAGCGCGCAAACCTTTGGATCACACCCGATGAGGAGCTCGACCACAACATCGCACGGTCGGCTCGTGAGTCGAGCGCACCTCTGCCGGTTGTTTATGTCTCGTTTCCTGCTGCAAAGGACCCGGATTTCACACGAAAATTCCCAGGAAAGGCGACCGTAGAGGCCATCACCAACGTGCGCAATATGAGGTGGGTGGCGAAATGGGAGACGCCTTGGAAACAACGTGGCAATGACTTCTGAGGCGTTCAAAGCCGAGATGACTGAACGCTTGCTCGATGTTGTCTTCGAGCATGTCCCTGATTGAGGGCAAAGTCACTCACTGCGAGCTTTCCACCACTGTCGACCGCCCATTTTGCGGCGTACGGGCAGGGAAATCTATGGCCTCGAGAACACACCAGCGCGTTTCGCGCAGCGCTGCTGTGACTGCGGAAGACGCCGCTGCGCGGACTGTATCTGACGGGACAAGACGTCTCGACCTGCGGGGTCGCCGGGGCCATGTTTGGGGGCGTGTTGGCCGCCGTTTCCGTGATGCAGGCCCGGCCGTCGACGTTGGGTCGAGCCCTGTCCTATTTCCTGAGCCGTTGAAAAGGAAGGCGGGAGGCCTCGGCCCACTCACGCACGACGTTCCAGTAGGCATCGTCGGTGGCCAAGATGTGGTGGCCGCGCAGCACGTGCCGACTTGCCGTTGGGCTCGCCGCTTGATTCAAAGCGGAGTGCGCCAGCGGCACGATGTTGTCGACGTCGCCGTGCAGAATCAGGACGGGCCGCTTGAATTCCGGCAAAAAGTCTACCGTGTCCCACCCGTCCAACACCACGAATGGCGGCGCATAGAAGTCCTTCGCGAAGGCGCGGATCGACGTAAACGTGGACTCCAACACAAGGCCGTTGGGTGGACGTTTCTGGGCCAACGCGGCGGCGACTCCGCCCCCGAGCGAGCGACCATGGTAAATCGTGGTCGAACAGTCGACGGTGGGCCGGGCGCACACGAGGTCGATCATTTTTAGCGTGTCGGCGACGATAGCGGTCTGCGAAGGGGAGCCTGCTGCTTTGCCGTAGCCGCGGTACTCGGGGATCAACACGGCGTATCCCATCGATTTCCAGCCGCGTGTGTCCGAGACCTCAAGCTCCGCAAGCGTCCCATTGCCGTGCGTGTAAACCACGAGAGGAGATCGCGGCGACGCTCCCTTCAGGAACAGCGCCGGAACACGTCCTTCGTCAATGTCGATCCACACGCGTTCTACGTCCGGGTCGAGCGCAAGGTCGGGGAATGGGTGGCCCCATCCGGCGTACAGAAGGTGGCGTTGCACGCCGAACAAGATGCACATCGCCACGACATAGAATGCCGTCAGAATTCGAAACGCTGAGAGGATGGTCTTTTTCATCTTCATAGGATGACGCAGCGGCGAAACTCTCGGTTGAACACAATGTGAATTTTCGGTGAATCGGGAGTCCGATGCGCTCAAACGCATTTGCCAGCGCGGCCCGCGTCCGCGGCTAGTTTGCGACGTTGATCATCCAACATGTGCCGAATTTGTCGGTAAAGTTTCCGAAGTAGGCGCCCCAAAACATCTCTTGCATCGCATGCTCCACAGCGCCTCCAACTGACAGTGCCTCGAAAATCCGGTCTGCCTCTTCACGCGTGTCCGGATGCAGCATGATGTGAGTTGCGTTTCCATGCGTCACCGTAAATCCCATCTCAGCCGGCGCGTCGGTCCCCATCAAGATATGACCACCCAGAATCGGAAGCGCGATGTTAATAACCATGTTGGCCAAAGTGGGTGAAATCGGGGGAGCGCCGGGAGGCTGAGGGACCTCCGAAAAGCGTTGAATTCCAGTGAATTCGCCACCGAAAACAGAACGGTAAAATTCGAACGCTTCCTCGGTGTGGCCGGCGAAGTTGAGATACGTGCTCACGGTTGCCATGTTCATCCTTTGCAAGGGGTGGAGAGAGTTTATGACGTGGTTGGATCTTCGCCAATGCGTCGCAATAGGACCGTTGCGCTGGACCAGTCGCTAACTTGGTTCAGTCGAAGGCCCTCGGGGTCGGCGTCGGTGGTTTGGGTCATTCGTCGGTCGTACCAAAGCCAGTCGTACGTGGCGCCGTTCGCGTCCGGTGAGACGCTCCCCCAGCCTGTGTCTTGGGGCAGCGGGCAAAACGAGAACGGCCAAAGACGTTGTACGCGCACCAACGCCATCGAAACACCGTCGGGGTTCAATGTGAACACTTCGCGGCTGGCGTAAAACGCGATGCCGAACTTGCCGATGACGGTCGTGTGGACCACCTCGCCGCGCCCGACGTGTGAGGCGTCGAGGCTGGTTCGCATGTGGACGCGGATGCCGAACCGCGATGCCAACGCAAGGTTTAGCAAGGTGATGCGGTTGATCAGGCCAAGCCTGGCCGACCAGAACACGGGCCACGAAATGATCGAAAATCGGTAGTCGCCAGCCCACACGCCGTGGTGGCGCTGGTAGTACCTGGACGCTGGGGCGTCGGGATGAATGGTCATGCGCTTGTTTATCGCTGGACGTGGGGGTGGTCAATCGCATCCGACGGCTTGAGTCTGCCGGTCTGCATCGGTCGCGTCGTGGAGGATTGACCTTCGTCGGTCATCCGAACGATGATGACCCAATCGTGACAGGCGCAACAGGATCTCAGTGAGTCGACGCGAAGCCCTAGGCCGGAATCGAAAGATGGCGTCGCCGCTGCGGACCAACGCACTGGTTTTTTTGATGATCGTTCTCTTTGGGATGGGAGCCCTCGCCGGGTATCGCTACCTGACGCAACCTGCACGCGTCTATGGTGCGAAGCTCCTGAAGTGTTCGGTCTTTTCGGTGACCACACAGCCAGCGGACCGGGCCATCCGGGTCAAGGGCTGCGGTCGTCAGATCGATGTACAATGTGGTCCCAAGGGCTGCCAGCCGACCGAGTAACAAGGTATGGAAATTCAAAACAAAGTTGTGGTTCTGACCGGCGCATTAACGGGAATGACGCGAGCCGAGGCAACCAAACGCCTCGAAGCCATCGGTGCGTTGGTTCAGGATTCTGTGACCAAGAAGACCGACATCGTGTTCTACGGGGACAAAGCGGGCTCAAAACTCGCGAAAGCCGAAAAATTGGGCGTCGCTGTCTACGACGAATCCGCGCTGCTGGCACTTTTGGACGAGGCAGCGCCCGTTGAGCGCGTCGCGATCCAGACCGCTGGAACCGCCGAAGTCCTGCAAGAGATTGAAGACGGCGAGAGCGTCGAGGTCCAAGGTTCGGGCGCGTCTGCGTACATTTTGAAAAACGTGGGTGGGGTCTATTCGTGCACCTGCCCAGCCTGGAGAAATCAGTCCGTCGCGATCGACAAACGCACGTGCAAACACTTGATGGCGATTCGGGGCGAAGCCGCGGAAGCCGAGCGTGTCGGTGGCGAACACAACGTTCGTAAATCCGCCAAAACGCAGAGCGACAAGCCGCAATTGTTGTTGGCCCAAAGCTGGGAAGACCACATCGATCCCACGGGTTGGTGGATGAGCGAAAAACTCGACGGAGTGCGCGCCTACTGGGACGGTTCGACGTTTTGGTCACGTCTTGGGAACGAGTTTTTGGCCCCAGATTGGTTTACGAAGGGGCTGCCAGAAACACCGTTAGACGGCGAGCTTTGGATGGCGCGTGGTGCGTTCCAAAAGACCGTGGGCATCGTCAAACGCCAAGACCGCGGTGATTTGTGGAAGGACATCAAATACGTCGTGTTTGACGCGCCCGATCATCAAGGGTCTTTCGAAGAACGTTTGGAGTTTCTGCATGATCGTTTGGCGCCGGGTGTCCATGCGTTTGCGCACGCACTTGAACATGCAATTTGCGACGGTTTTGACCACCTTTTTGAGGAGCTCAAACGTGTGGAGGCGCTGGGCGGAGAGGGCCTGATGTTGCGCCAAAAGGGTTCGGACTATGTGCGCAATCGTTCCGCGACGCTGCTCAAGGTCAAGACGTTCAGCGACGCCGAAGCCAAGGTCATTGGGTACACCGATGGCGCAGGGCGTCATCGTGGACGCATCGGCGCATTGATGCTCGCACGCCCCGACGGCGTGACGTTCAAATGTGGTACGGGGCTTTCGGACGACGACCGGCGAAATCCGCCGGCGCTCGGCACCGTCGTCACCTACCGCTACCAAGAGCTGACCGACGGGGGAGTGCCGCGGTTCCCGTCCTACGTTGGCGTACGTGCGGATGCCGAGTGGCCCGCTGACGCTGTGGAGGTTGCGGAGGTCACCGAGGCTTGGCCCGAAGAGAACGATAAACCAGCGTCCAGGCCGGCAAAGGTTTCGACGAAGATCGTCCAACCGTCCACGGAAACCGAGGCAGATTCAGCGTCAGACGAGGATGTGCAATCGTGGCGTTGCGAGTTTTCGGAGGGTTCGTCCAACAAGTTTTGGGAAGTGGCGGTTTCGGGGGATTCACACACGGTGACTTACGGTAGAATCGGGACCGTGGGCCAGTCGAAATCCAAAACATTTGCCAACGCGGCCGCCGCACTCGCCGACGCTAAAAAACAGTTCAACGCGAAGTTGAACAAGGGTTACACGAGGGTCTAACTGAAGTTTTCGCCTGCAGAAGTTGCAAGTCGAGACGCTCACCGTGTCGCGGCCGTGCTCGCCGAATTAGGTGGCGAAGGAGAAGCCATCGGCTCGGGCTGGATGGCGTGCGATGTGCCCGGTTCATGGGCCGATTACGCAGCAGGGCTCGGCGAAGATGGGCCGGTCACGCGCCACGAGCTTGAGGAGTTGGTGGCGTTTTATGTGTCGCGCAACCGTGTCCCGAAGCTGCAGTTGACGCCCTATCAGCATCCATCTTTGCTCGAAAATGCGGTCGCCACTGGGTTTGCGCCCTTCGAATTCGAGACGCTCTTGGCACATTGGCTCGAAGATTTGCCCACGCCAAGAAGCCTGAGCGGTTACAGTTTTCGGATCCTTGAGCCGACGTCGCCTGCCGATGTGGACGCCTTCGTCGACGCTCAAAATCTGGGTTTCTTTGACGGCAACATGCCAAACGGGATGGTGAATATCACGCGGCGTGTGCTCGGACATTCGCGCACAACGGCGTGGTTGGTGGAATTCGACGGCGAACCTGTGGGCAGCGCCGGCATCGAGGTTTTTGAGGGCAGCGCGGTCCTGATTGCAGGCGCTGTGGTCGCTGAACATCGGCGCAAGGGCGTTCAGCAGGCCCTGATGGCACGGCGACTCAGACACGCGGCCGAGCTTGGCTGCGAGTATGCACTGGTGCAATCCATGCCCAACGGACCGACCGAGCGCAACGCGTTGAAGTTGGGTTTTGTGCCGGTCACGACCCTTGTCGGACTATCGCGCCACTGACGCTGTCAACAAGATGTGCGCGTCGAGGGTGTCTCGCGTGTGTGCAGCGGTTGACCGCCGCAAACCGCGGGAGGATACTCGATGCAACTTGAACAGACCGTTGCACATGGGGTGTATTCTGTTCCGCGAGGCTGGCATGCGAAAGGCTTTGGTGTCTTTCTTGGGTGTTGTCGCGATCGGTTGGCTTCCTGTGGCGACGATTCTGGTAACCCCAAGGGGGCCAATAACAACGCATCCACGAACAACGTCAACAACGTCAACAACATCACCACGAACAACGGCTCGAACAACGGCTCGAACAACGGCACATCGAACAACACAACGGGCGGTAACAATTCGGCGAACAACACGACGAACAACTTAGCGCCACAACGCATCACACTTCCCTTGGTCGGCTTTCGAGACCCCAAAGTGCTTTACACGGCAGATGGAGTCGCTCATTTCACCTACTGCTATGGCGCGAGCCCTGCTCATCTGGTTTACGGCGAGTGCGCTGCGAACTGTGGCGTCGAAGACGGTTGGACGTTCGTGGAGCTCGCTAATAGCGACCTTTTGAACGTGGCCGGCCTCAAGTCCGACGCATCGGGTCGACTTCATTTGGTCTACGGCGCGGGGGTGGTCGGCGTTACAACCGACAAGACAATTTACTCCACCTGCGCCTCTGGTTGCACCGACGCAAACAATTGGCGCACGGTCGATCTCACACCAGCGCTCGATGGGACAACAACGCTGTACGACTCCCCAGTTGCTGTCAGTGACGGCGGAGGCGTGTATCTGATCACCACAGACGCGACCATCCAAGCCCGAATCATACTGACGCAATGTTTGGGAAACTGTGAGGACGGGAACAATTGGAGCTCGGCGCAGATCCGAACCAAAGGAACCCGTATGTCGCTTGTGGCCTCGGGAACGGCCTTGCATTCGATGATGGACAACGAGATTGGCGGTCTGGTGTATCGATTCTGCGCCGGGAATTGTACCAATCCTGGGAACTGGCAGGAATCGCCTCAACTTTTTGCGTTCGATGGCAACGGGAAAGCGCGGCTGGATCTGGCGAATGGCGAATTGCGCGTCGCTTACAATCAAGGGCAGGTCAGTGGTCAATCGCCCGAAGTCACCGCCCAAAATGGTCGGGTTCTTTTCTGGACCTGCACGTCAAATTGTCTCGACCCCGCTGGTTGGTCGGGAACCTTGCTTGCCAACCCCGACGACGGTTTGAATTTGGATATGGCGACAATGGGAGACGCGACTGCGCTCGCCTTCGCCTCGGCAGATATGAACTACACGCTTATGGTTTGTCTGGGGAACTGCTTGGACCCGGCATCTTGGGGGGCGGCCGCCATCGATTCGTCCGAAGAGATGGCGTCGGATTTTGATCCGTACGCGATCTTATGCGGTGGTTCTTCGCCCTATTTTGCCGCGTGGTCCGTCGAATCGCCGAGCATGGCGATCTCGGAAAGTACAGGGGAAGGGCTCTTTGCCTCCGTTGGCGGACTGCTTCAGAAGTGCGAGGTCGGTGGACAATACTTCAGGAGCACGGGGATGGGTCGTCTGACGCATCTGCGGTGAATCCTGACAGACGCTTTTGGATCGCTCGGGCTAGGCCAAGTCGTCGGCCTTGTTTTCCGTTTTGAAAACACGCGAACGCTGTGCTGTTAATGATGTTGGTGTCGGACGCGCGGGCAGAACACGCAGCCTACGCAGCGCAACGTATTGGCCGGTCACGACCCTTGTCGGACTATCGCGCCACTAGCGCTGTCAACAAGATGTGCGCGTCGAGGGTGTCTCGCCTGTGTGCAACGATTGACCGCCACAAACCGCGGGAGGATACTCCGCCGAATTGAACAGACGGTTGCACATGGGGTGTGTTCTGTTCCGTGAGGCTGGCATGCGCAAAGCATTGGTATGTCTTTTCGTGGGATTTGTTGCGATTGGTTTGGCATCGTGCGGCGACGACACCGGAAAAACCAAAGAGTCCAGCAACAACACTGGCACGAACAATGTCGCCAATAACGTCAATAACGTGGCGACAAACAACGGTTCCAACAACGGCACGACCAACAACACAAATGGGGGCAATAACTCGTCGAACAACTCCGACAATCTGGTCGGCGGTCGGATCACTTTGCCACTCGTTGGGTTTGGTGACCCCAAGGTGCTCTACACACCCGAGGGTGTCGCGCACGTCGTCTTTCATCACGGCGCAGGCCCGGCGTACCTTGTGTATGGCGAGTGCGCCGCAAATTGCGGGGTAGAGACCAACTGGACGTTTGTCGATTTGGCGACCGGCGACTTGGTCGGTGACACGCGGATGAAGTCCGATGCCTCGGGACGTTTGCACGTGGTTTACACGACATCGCCCATTGGCGCAGGGGTTAGTCAGACGCTGTACACGACGTGTGCGTCCAACTGCACAAACGCGAACAATTGGCGAACCGTGGACCTGACCCCCGCGCTCGACAACACATGGAGCGTCTATCGAGGTTCGCCACTTGCCGTGAGTCCTGACGGTGCGGTCTATTTGGTCACGACCGACGGATCCTACAATGCGCGCGTTTTCTTGACGCAATGTTTGGGAGGCTGTGACGACGGGCGGAATTGGAGCGCTGGCCAAATCCGACAGGGCGGCAGCCGAACCGAGATGGCCGTGGACGGAACGACGCTTCACCAGGTCCTGAGCAATGAGGGCGGTGGTTTGGTCTACAGAACCTGCGCGGGCAATTGCACCGACGCCCAAAACTGGCAGGAGTCGGCGCAATTGTTTGCGTTCGATGGAAACGCCCAGGTCCGATTGGCGGTGTCCAACGGAGAGCTGCGTCTGGCCTACAACCAAGGTTTTGTTAGCGACGAGTCGGCCCAGGTGACTGCACAAAACGGTCGGATTCTTTATTGGACGTGTTCGTCCAACTGCCTAGATCCGACCGGATGGTCCGGGACGCTGTTGGCCAATCCCAAAGACGGCGAACACTTGGATATGGTCGCCATCGGCGACGCGACGGTACTCGCCTTCGCCGCAGATAACCTCGACTATCAGACCATGGTGTGTCTGGGGAACTGCCTCGATCCGGCGTCATGGACCACGGCCACGATCGATTCCACGGAGGCCATGGGCGTCGATTTTGACCCGTTTTCGTTGATGTGTGGCAGCGACCGGCCGTATTTCGCCGCGTGGTATGTGGAGTCTCCAAGCGTCGCTATCTCTGAGACGACCGGCGAAGGCTTATTCGCATCGGCCGGGTCGTTGCTCCGAAAATGCAGCGTGACGGGCGATTTTGCGAAGCTCAATGGAATGGGGCGCCTGACATTGTTGGAGTAAGCCTGCGTCGTTTTGTTGTGGAAATGGCAGCGTTGGGGGACGATGGCGGCCCAAATCTGACGCGGAGACTTGCGTGAAAATCGGCTGGCTATTGATGATGAGTTTTGTGCTTGGGTGTCAGGACAAACCCACCCAACCGTCCGTGCAAGCCCCCGAGGCCAGCACGAGCAAACCCGTAGAAACCGCACCATCAAAGGTGCTGAGCGTGAAGACACCGGACGGCAAGACGACGGAGTTCGTGGCGTTGATGGCATGGAACATGGACGCGGCGGGCAGTAAAGTGCCGCAGCTTGAGTTTCACACGGTGGCCGCGGATTGTGCCGACCGAACGTTGGTCGACAAGCAAAAGTTCTACACGTCGTTTTTGGGCGACCTTGCGCCAAGCGAAGACGGCGAACCTTACAACGCACCAAACTGGGGTTACAGCGCATTGCCCGACTTTGTTCCGGGTTCTGCCGAAGACCAGGGTTATCCCCCGCCGTATTGGGGCAAAGTCACCATCACCAAGGCCGACGACAAAACCGTGGAGGGCACGGTCGATTTCGCGGACAAGGGCGTCGAAATCAAAGGCGCTTTCGTCGCGAAACGTTGCCCCGATATGTAGTTACGCTTTTTTTACGAAGAGGACAGAGCCAACAGACGACGCGTCGTCGCATAGATCGAGCAGCACGTTTGCGAGGCTTGCGCGCGAGACCGACGAAAAGAGCCCGACTCGAACGTCCGTCCCAACCGCCACGTCGGTGGATTCGCCATCGGTAAGGCGCGGCGGTTTGACCAGCGTCCATCGCAATCCGCTGGTCTTGACGACCTGCTCCTGCTCCGCCCGGTCCGCCATCGAGGCCTCGGCCCCCCGGGCGAAGACGGTGGCTGCTGTCTTAAACACCCAACCCTGATTTTGATAATCCCCAACTAGGCCGCCGGTTTGCACGATGATGCGGTCGACGTTTTGGGCCTTCGCGGCTGTGACAATGTTCGACGTCGCGGCCGCACAGAACACGTCAGTGAACGGAGGCCGCGCACCGAAGACGATGATGACGATCGTCGCAGCCTCCAGCGTGCGACTCACGGCCTCAAGATCAACGAGATCTCCCACAACCTCTTGGGTTCCGCTAGGCAGACTGCCGGCTGTGCGAACGAGCCCCGTTAGGGACCAGCCGCGCGCCATAGCCTGGAGGCAAACGTGCGTACCGGTGCCACCCGAACCCCCAAAAATCGCGAGGTGATGCTTCATGACGCGAACGGCGTGCCGTCCTTGTGTGTGAAGCGCCACTTGCCATCCTCGCCCATGACGGCCTTGATGTCGTCTTCGGGGTAGGTGCCTTCGTCGCCCGGTGTTCGGTCGCCAATTTCAAGATAGGTCACGGGTTCGTCGCTGCGGTTGACGATTTGGTGGGCAAGTCCGCCGTGCGGAAAACCCGCGCACATGCCTTCAGAAAGCTCCACATCGCCTTGGTCAGTGCGAAGGGTGGCGGTGCCCTGCAAAACGTAGACAAACTCGTCTTGGCGGCTGTGACGATGCATCAGCGCCGACTGGGCCCCGGGCGCCAATGTCGTCAAGTTAACCCCGAAGTTGCTCAGCCCAAAAACATTGCCTAGCTGGCGCTTTTCGCGACCGGCCATACGTTCGGCAAACGGCGAAGGGTAGCTGCTCGGTGTGTTGCGGGTCGCGACGTCGGTCGCGCGTACAGCCAGTGGATGTGCAGGTTTCTCAGACATGGTGACCTCCATGTTGGGGATATTGCAACACGCGCAAGGGCGGTGCAACGCAGCACATCACAATCGGCGGCTTGGAAAGTACCGGTCGCTGGGATTGATGTCGGATTTTCGAATGGTGCACCAGCCGGTGGACAGAGGTGGGCTTCGCCCATTCGGCAATTGGAAATTGCCGACCCAATCCCAGCGACATCCCGGAGACTTGGAAGCAGCCGGTCCGCCGCACCAGTGTTAGGTGGGTTCGTCAATGTGTCCGTCGGCGTGTTTCGCAAATCGCCCGCGCGAGACATCGTGCACGGGGTCATTTGAAGACCACGGCCAGCCGCCAAACTGCGTGGACCGGTAGTCTGCGAACGCCTGCTGAATCTCTTGTTGTGTGTTCATCACAAACGGCCCGCGTTTGGCGACGGGTTCGCCGATCGGGCGGGCTTGGAGCAGCAAGATTTCGGTCTCTTCGTTGCCTGCCACCAAGGTCACGGGGCCCGATTCCTCGATCTCGGCGCGCTGATAGTTTTTCAGCGCTTCGCCTGCGATCGTGGCGCCATTTCCGCGGTAGACGTAAAGACTTCGGAGCGTGCCGGCCGCCGTCGTTGGCAGCACGAACGTTGCGCTAGGTTCCATCCGGATGTTCCAAATGGCGAGGTCGCTCTCGGGTTTGGACGCCCACGAATCGGGAGGAGGCGAGGGCGATTTGTTACCCTTGTAAGTCCCTGCCGAGATGGTCAGCTCGACGACTCTTCCTGCAGCGTCGCGCTCGACCACACGAGGAATCTTCTCGTTCCAGAGCATCGTGAAGTGTGGGTCGACCATTTTGTCCGCGCGCGGCAGGTTGAGCCAGATTTGAAACAGCTCCAGCGGATTGGGCGCATCGGAGCGCAACAGCGGGAACATTTCGGCGTGCTGGATGCCTCGGCCCGAGGTTAACCACTGCACATCGCCGCCTCCGTAACGCGCAGTCGCGCCCATGGAGTCGGAATGATCGAGCATGCCCGTGCGCACAACGGTGACGGTTTCGAAGCCGCGGTGCGGATGTGACGGGAAGCCGGGGATGCGCTGCCCGTGGTACATGTTCCAGTTGTCTTTGCCCTCAAAATCACGACCGAGGTGACGGCCTTCCAACGACGCGGCCGGCCCCATGGCACCGTTGCTGGCGGGGTAATCATCGCGGTGGTGAGCGCAGAACAAGAATGGGTCCGTCGTTGGCCACTGCATACCCTGAATCTGCGAGATTCTCGCGATCTTGGCGGGCGCCAGCGCAGCGTCGGGCCGGACTGTTGCAGGATTTGCCGACGCCGGCCGATTGTCGGCTTCAACTTTTGAGCAGGCCTGCAGCGGCATCAAAGTCCCCATCGCCAAAATCTTGAGGGCGGTGCGACGATGCAAGGTTTGGCTGCCGACCTTTCCGGGTGAAACGTCGGCCAGCATCAAGCGATTGCCGAGTCGCTCGTCGGCGACGTGCAGGCGCAGACCGCACGCGTCGTGAAGGTCCCAAGCGGCAAAAACGAGGTCGCGGATCGCGTCGGCGGCGACCGTGCCGGAGGCGATTTGTCGGTGCACCGCTTCGAACCGTTTAACCAGACGTCGCGCGTCTTTGGGTGGTTTCGCGATGCCATTCAACACCAGGGCCAACGACCCAGACCGAGGCAGTTCGCCCTTTGGACCCAGATGCAGCTGCGCCAATGGCGCAGGCAAAAGCGCATTCAATGCCCAAGCGACCCCTTGCCAGGACTCCTCGAAGGCCCAAACGAACTGGTCGAAAGTGATGTTTTCCGTGGCTTCATCCAAAAAGGATGTCGCGTTTGCCAACGACTCTTGCGGTGTCATGAACGTCCCCTTCAGGTTTCGTCGCCTAAGATGACTCAAGGTGCCGTTGTGTTGCAAAACGTTGTCAACGCAAGAGCAGCACCACCAAATACACAAACGAGAAGACCAGCATCGCCTGTGTCGTCAGGGCTAACACCACCATCGAGGGTGGGCCTTGGTGGCGGTAGACCACGGCATAACGCTTCAGAATAAGTTTGGGGGTTGGTGTAAAGATGGGCAACGTGCCGTGGTCGCTCACGTACTTTCGGACGGCGTCCTTGTGCGTTTCGTAGTCCCGACGAAAGTCGCCGCTCGACTGCAAGTACGTCGTTTTAAGGTTCGTCCCGCCGACGGGATTGTTCGTATGGGTAATGGCAGAGCCGTCGGCGAACATCGTCTGCATGTAGAACCGGTTGCCGCGGTAGCATTCCAGCTTCACAAAACCTTCCGGGCCGATGAACTGCGGCGTCGACATCATCAAGATGGGATAGTGACCCCAGAGCACGTTGCAGCAGGGCTGAAACCCAAGTGCTTGAGCATCCTCACGAATGCTTGGCGGAAGCTTCGAGAATTTGGGTTTCCCGTAGGCCACCGCCCCGCCAAACCATTGCGAAATGCGGCTGTGAAGCGGTACGGGCTGCCTCAGCAATTCCTCGAACTGCTGCGACGCCCGATCGGCGCCGGCCGCAACATCTCCGAGGTCGATCGACTCTTCACGGTTGTCATGCCAGTCGTTCATCGTGAACCCTTTCGCGCCACTGTCTGAGATATCTAAGCGGCGTCAGGGTATCACACTTTCCCGTCGATGTCGGCCGCGGAGTGACGCTCCAGCACCTGCACATCGCCCCAGGCCTTGTTGACAAGGCGTCCGCGTTTCACGGCTGGTCGTTCGCCGATCATCGTCGCCCACCGACGCACGTGTGTGTACGTTTCGACGTCGAGGAAATCCGCGGCGTTGTAGAGCTCGCCCAACGCCAAACAGCCGTACCACGGCCAGATTGCCATGTCCGCGATCGAGTATTCATCGCCCGCCATAAAGGTGTTTTCGGCCAAGTGACGGTCCAGAACGTCGAGCTGCCGCTTTGCTTCCATGGTGAAGCGGTTGATCGCGTACTCGAATTTTTGGGGTGCGTAGGCGTAAAAGTGACCAAATCCGCCGCCAAGATAAGGCGCAGATCCCATCTGCCAGAACAACCAATTCATCGCTTCGGTTCTTGCAGCGTGTTCCGCGGGCAAAAATGCGCCGAATTCTTGCGCGAGATAGAGCAAGATCGACCCGGACTCGAACACCCGCTGAGGCGGATTTTGGCCATGGTCGACCAGCACTGGGATTTTGGAATTCGGATTGGCTTGGACGTATTCACTTCCAAACTGTTGACCCTCGCCGATGTCGATCGTCCACGCGTCGTACTCCGCGCTGGCGTGCCCCGCTGCGAGCAATTCCTCGAACATCACCGTGACTTTGACGCCGTTGGGCGTGGCCAGTGAATACAGTTGAAAACGGTGATCGCCAACGGGGAGCTTGGCTTCGTGGGTGGGGCCCGCGATGGGCCGATTGATGTTGGCGAACTTGCCGCCACTGGACTTGTCCCACGTCCACACTTTTGGCGGCGTGTATTCGCTTTGATCACTCATGGTTACCTCATTCGATTTTGACGAGCGTGGGATGCCCTCATCCATGAAGGATTCGACAAAGTTGCGTCATGCCCGTGTCAGGTGCAGTTGGGTCATCGACCCCATCCTCCCCGCGACGTTGGACGAAAATCGGTGCAATGTTGACCCGGAGTAGAGCCGTGAACCTTTGCCCACGAGCACGGGTACGACCGTGAGGATCATTTCGTCCACGCATCCGCGTCAAGTGCCTGCGTCACAAGCGAACCGCCATCGAGGTACACGTTTTTACCGTCCGCGAACGCACGCGCTTTTTCGCACAGGTCTTTGATCTCGCCCTGCACGGCGGTCACTGTCGCCGGTGCGTTTGGGAGGCGGTCGGGTGGTGGCAACGAAGACTGGCGTGTGTCCGTATGGCCACTGGCCAAACCCCATGACCACGTCGTATGTCCGACGCCCCATCAACATGCGCCGGTCTGGCTCAAAAACGTCGCAAAATCGATGGTGCCAGGATCCGAATTCGACGCCGCATCGGGATCGTCTAGCCAGCTCAAATCGTCATTTTCGCCGCTGATAAAACCGTCGAGAGAGACCGCGCAATACACCTGGATTTTCGACACAATTAACCCCGTCACTAAGAGGCCAGCGGATGGATATTCAATTTTCTTTGCCCCTGTTGGGTTCGAAAAAGATCCAAAATATAGTTCATTCGGTCCGACAAATCCGACCAGTCAAGCGCGGCAGAATCGATCGCAGAATCAGGCGTCCGGTCCCACGCCGCGACCTTCTGGAACGTCGATTGAAAGTCCGTGGAACCCAGCGTGATGTGACGAAGTCCAGGAGCAAACCGCGCCTCTGAAATATCCTCGCCGAGGTCGAAATGGGTCGTTCCGAGCTGCAATTCCAATAACAATTGTGTTCCCAAAACTTGGGTGGCGCGGCCTTCGAAAAATATTGCCGAAAACAGGCGACGATAATTCCGAATTTTCCTCTCGATTTCGGGCCCGCGTTCGCCAAAAGTCTTCGAAACCGTAGGGCCATATGATGTGTGCCGCACGCGAGCTAAGCCGCAAACTGGGGCGCAGCGGTGCGAGCACATCCTTGACAGTGTGGTTGACCTCGGGGATGACGAGCATCGCGTCCAGGACACAATCGACGCGCGTTTGTTCTGAAGGCCAACACAGCCGTTGGCCACAAACATTCGCTCGGCGCGCGCGTCCGCATCCGGTTCGACCAAAGCCCTAAGGTATTGCTCGAAGGCGAGCACCATGAGTTGTTCACCGTCCGGGGTTTGGTCCAGACTTCGTGGGTCAAGCTTGAGCTCGTCACTCAGCACCGCCTGCAAATCCGCGCGGCGGGTATACGCGCTGATCTCTTGGTCGGACAGGGCATCCAGCAGATCTAGAAACCGCCAAAAGGGCGGGGCAATATCTTTAAAAATAAGCTGATTTCCAGCGGCTAGAAGCTCGGTCACATGCCACGATTTGCCCACCGTGGCGGCCCGCACGGCCGGCGACGCGCCAGGCGCATGTACACTCCGGCCTGCGATGACGCCCAGCTTCAAAGGTTGGCCACCAAATTTTCGTCGCCAAAACGCTCGTAAAATCGTTGCGCGATCCGCCAGTAATTGTGGGTAATTAACTCGTTGCGGAGCAGGGGTTCTTCGACGTCGGCGATCGAAGAAATGGGCAATGTCGACGAACGCTGCTCCAGCGTTTCAATGCCGCAGGTTGGCGGCACCAACACAGGCAGAAGCACTTCAAAAATCCCGACCATTGACACACTCCGCAGCACAATGCGCGGAGCCTAACGCGTCTGTTGAATCCTTAGAAGTGCGCAATTCGCCTATCACGGCGCGATGAACGCCCACTCGGACGTGACATCACCGGTCGAGATTTCGAGGACTCGCCCTTCAACACGCGTCCCGGATGGTGGCGTTTGCCCGGCTGGGTCGTTCGCACGTTCGCGGGCACACAGGCGTATGTGTGGCGTTCGTATCCGCCGGCCAAGGCGTAGGCGACGTTGTCGAACATCTGGTGCAACCGAGATGGGTCGTCGACTCCAGCATAAAAACCACCTGTTTCCTCGGCCAAGATTTGCAGGCTTCGGATCGCGTTGTCGGCGTCGTCAAAGCGGGTGTCGGCTGCCGAGGCTGGGCCAAGTCCAACGACATACACCCGAACATCATGGTCAATCGCTGCGCCGATCGCGTCTTGCAGGTCGTAATAATCCGAGTCGTTGTCCAGACCATCGCTCAGGATGATCACGTGGCGTTGTGCGGCTTCACGGTGTTCGTGCGACACGTAGTCCGCCTCGCTCGCGGTGGCTTCGATCATCTCGACCACCGAATCGTAAAGCGGGGTTCCAAGGGGTTGGTCGCCGCCGATTGAATCGAGCGCCGTCCACAGCATGCGGCGGTCGTCGCTGAAATCCGCGTGCAGAGCCGTCGCCCCAAAACCGTAGGTTGGATCGGGTCCAAATTCCGCAACCGCGAGTCGGTTGGTTGGGTCAATGTCGTAGAGCGTATCGATGAATCGGTGTGCCGCCCCTACGCGCTCGCGACCGGGATCGTGGGGGCATGTGTCGCAGGTTCCGTCGTTGTAGGAACGCTCCATGCTGCCGGATCCATCGATCAGTAGGGTCATGACGTTCAGCGGAGCCGCGCCGTACACAACGCCTTCGCCGTGGTCGCAGTCCGAGTAACTTCCGTCGTGATTTTTGACCTGCACCAGAACGTCCTTGGCCGAAACTTTTGATCCGCGCGAGATCAAGCTCAGGTCAACTGCGCCGTTGGAACGGTAGTTTGGCGATGGCGACAACCCAGCCACGCCGATCTGGAGCGCCTGCGCGAGATCGTCGGCGAGAACATCTTGGATGTCGCCGGGGTGGGCCTCTTGAAGCGTTCGAAGGTCGTACAACGCTTGGCAGCCCGAAAGGGCGAGTGAGGCGACGATGAGGGCTGGTGCGATGCGATTCATGAAAGGTCCATGCTTGTTGTCTGTCTGAGCTAGACGAGACCAAACGCGGAATCTTCAAATTTTCGCCCCCCTATTTGACGTCGAGCTAGAGCAGCAATTGGTATTGAAGGCGGAGGTAGCGTTCCTGCGGCGCTGAATCGCCAAAACCAGATGTGGGCATCGGCGGTGATCGACCAGACGTCTGCCGATTGGTTCGCAGAGGACATATCTGGCGGCGTCCAGTCGCGCCACGCGTTGTTCCGCGCAAGAAAGCCACCCAGCGCGACCATCAAAACCAATCGGTCCACAACGAAGGGGACAACTTCAACTTCGTGATAGGCACCCAGCGGCGCGTATGCGACGCGTCCTGCGATGATATGGCCGCGTCCTGGCTCGACCTCGCTATTGCTGCCGGCGCCGTTGAAGATGCCAACCTCGACGTCAAGCAGCCGGTCCAATTCGAAGTCGACCTGCAGCCCGATGTCTCGACCGTTGGCAATCTGGAACTCACGGTTTGCCACCGACCGCTCCGTGAACTGATGGTAGTCGCTTGAGCCGTCGCGCTCCCAGTTAAACGGAGGGGCGAACTGACCAGCCTCAAGCGAAAAGTTGGGGGAGGGAGACCATCCGACGATCCCGTCCTCGAGCTCGGGAGGGCCGGCGAACTCCGCGACAACCTTGGCGGAGAAATCCTCGAATGCCTTGAAGCCTAGGATGGGCCGAAGTCGGCGGAAAGCGAACTGGGTTCTCGGTGAAGAGCCATCTGAATCATTGAGTTCGGCACGAAACTGAGCGTCCAATCCGACGCTAAACGATGCGCTCTTGTCGTCGGCCACAACCTCCACGGTGTCGATCTCGGGATCATCGGCATACGCAACGCTCGGAGCCGACAACAAGCAAATCAGAATTCCGATGTGTTTTTGCATCATCCGAAACAAGTATAACAAGCCGACCAAGGTGGCGACCCGATTCCCACCTTGGTGGCGAGAACTGGCGGACAAAGGTGTGTCATGCGTGAAGACTGGACGGAGGCATTTGCCCAAACGGCGCGCGACTATTGGGGTGACGAGCGCCTGCAGACGCTGACCGGGGGCAAGAATCTGTTGGTGACACCGGCCAACGCGGCGGTGTTGCTCAGGGCGTTGGGTCTGCTGCATCGCGATGCGTCGATGCCGCCCAAGGAAGTACGCAAGTTCCTACAGCTCAACCACATGTTGCGCACCTTGGCCCCAGACCTCCTGGCGGCGTCACAGAACGCCGAGCCTTTGCGCATCGTGGATGCGGCGTGCGGCAGGGCGTACCTGACCGTGGCGCTTGCATGGTGTTTTGAGCACGTTTGGAAGCGGCCTGTGGTCGTTGTCGGTGTGGACCGCAACGCCGACCTCGTCGAGGAATCGCGGCGCCGTGCTGCGCTGGCCGGGGTCGAACACGTCATGACTTTTGTGGCGAGCGACTTAGCGTCGTACCAATGGACCGACGCAGCCGACGTCGCGGTGGTGCTGTCCCTGCACGCTTGCGACACAGCCACCGACGATGCGCTGGCCTTCGGGGTGCGCCACAAGGCCCGTCTGATCGCAGCCGCCCCGTGTTGTCAGGCGGAACTGTCGCGCGGTTGGAAAACGCTGGCGGAATCTCAAACCCGCGGCGCCTTCGCACCCGTCTGGAACAGTCCATCGCTGCGGCGTGCGACGGCCGCGACGGTCACTGACACGTTCCGCATGCTGCTGCTCGGTGCGGCCGGCTACGAGGCCCGCGCTTTGGAATTTGTCGCGTCGAGCCACACACCCAAGAACACGCTGATCATCGCACGGCAAGCGGACGATGTGGCGGCACGAAGTCTTGACGAATACGTCGCGCTAAAACGGGCGACGGGCGGCGTCGGCATCACGCTCGAAGGGTTGATCGGGGTGTGTGCGGCGGATCAAAGCGCCGTTTAGTCCGACAGATGCTGCCAAGATACGCCGTAGGCCATGCGAATCAGCGCGCGATCAGGCGTGTAAATGGGTTGTGCCCCCGTGGTGTCGACGTGGCGCCGGACGGCGGCAAGGTGACCGCTGTAAGTCATTGCGAAGTCTCCCACGTCCCGCGCCTCGTCGTTTGGGTCGGTTCGGACGTGCCCCGATGTGATTCGAAAACCGTCGGTGAGCATCGTCACGAGCACAAAACTGTAGCCGGGCAGCGCGACCAGATTGACGAAGCCTTCAGGACCCACCCAGTGCGGGTTCTGTTCCTCGGGAACGGGCCAAACTCCGGTCAGGATATAACACACGGGGCGGAACCCAAGATCCTCGGCGTCCCGGGCCATATGCGGCAGCAGGTGCAGCTCCGGCCTGCCGTAAGCGATGGCGAACGACACACGCCTTTTGAACCGACGGGCCAATGGTGCGGGCCGCGAAATCAGCACGTCAAGTGCGCGGCGTGACGCGTTGATCCTCGCGTCGAGGTCGGCGGGGGAAGGGTTAAACCCGTGATGGTTGAGGTCGTTCATGGCGCGGCTTCGAAGATAAACGTCGGTCACGTCATCACGTCAGGAAAGTTGGCGCAACCTTGGAGTGACCTTGGGGTTCGGCCGCGGCGATGGTAGGATGCAAGGACATGAAAACAGACAGGTACTGCATGATTCGGACATTGCTCCTTGTGGCACTGCTCGTGGGCTGTGACGGGTCCTTGGTCAACGACGAGAATCCCTCACAAAACAACACCACAGCTACGAACAACCACACCGACCCAGATGCTGGCGCGGGCGTCGACGCGGGTGCAGACGGCGGCGGCACAAACAACATGCAGCCCGGCGTTCCTCGCACAGACCCAAACGACCTTAAGAACGAGGATTTGTTTGTGTGCGACGGCTCACCCACGAGCTCGCCAGCGAGGATCCGACGGTTGGAGCGCCGTGAATTCATCCGCGGCGTGGGAGGATCGGAAACCGGCTACAAGGCCAGTTTGGTGCCCGGAACGAACCCGCTCAATACGCCGACCACCGCGCGCTACACAACCTACGCCGATGGCGTAGGCATGGACGCGACCACGTTGGATTTGTACATGGGCGTGTTGGGTGACAGCGTGACGCCCTGGACCGCTAGGGATGCGCGTCGCACGCCTCGGACGTACACCGATGGCGCACTTCGCTGCATGTTTGAGGACGCCGCGCCCGACGAATCGTGTGTCCAATACTACCTGACATCGTTGTTGGAAGACGGTGTGTTGTACCGACCACCGACCCCCGATGAAATGTCCGAGATGACCACGTTTACGAACACTCTGCTCGCCGAAGAAGCCTCCACCGGCGCGACGCGCGCCGCAACACTGAGGCGCGTCGCATCGGCGGCATGGATGATGACGGGCGCGCTGTTTCGAAGCGAAATGGGCGAGGACGTCGGTGACGCGAGCGGACGTCAGCGGCTCAACGATTGGGAGTTGGCGCAAGCCGTCGCGTACCTGATTTCGGATCGCGCGCCAGGCGCGATGGGGATTTACCGGTTCGGGGAAGGGCCAAACGGTGGCGGATGGACCCCCGAAGACCCGATGGCAGGATACCTTGCCGACATCGAAGCCGCGGCGAGAAACGGCACGATTCAGGACCCGATGGTGATTCAGTCGCTGATCCGGGCGAACATTTCGGGCGTTGATCCCGAGCGGTTTGACCTCAATTCGGACGCTGATCCCGACCGCCGAAGTCGCCGCGGCGAGTACTGGATGTCTCAAAAACTCCAGCACTTCTTCAGGGAATGGCTGGGTTACGAAGGCGTGGAGCTGAAGTTCAAGGACACGCCCTACGCGACGTCGCAGTTCGAGACCGGCAGTTGGGACCGCGGCAGCATCATCAGCTCGTGGGGCAACCTTATGAGTGGCTACTACGGCAAGGAAGCGCTGCTCGCGCAGCAGCTCGACGACATGATCGCACGCATCGTTTTTGAGGACCAAGACGTCTTCAAAAAGTTGATGACGTCTCGGCAGTTTTTTGTCGCGTCGAGCACGGCCTACAGCGGCAGCTCGATCGACAAGAACACCAACAACGTTCACCGCGCCTACAACATCACGGGGGAAGTCGGCACCGCTGTTGGCGACCGTTGGGTCACCCTGCCCGATACGGAGCGCTCCGGTGTGATGACACACCCAGCATTTTTGGCGGCGCATGGTGGAAATTTTGAAGACGACGCGAATGCCGTCCACCGTGGACGTTGGCTACGCGAAAAAGTGTTGTGTCAGACCGTGCCCGGGCTTGAGTTGGTGATGGTCGAGGCAAAACTTATCCCTTCGGATCCCGCCAAAACCGCGTGACCGCGTGTCGGAGAGCACCGATAACAACCCTCAATGCACCGGTTGCCATCAGTTGATGAACCCAATTGGGTACACGTTCGAAACCTACAACCATGCCGGTTTTTTGCGCGCCGACGACCACGGAAAACCGCCGAGTGGCGTGAGCACCCTCGAGTACATGCCCGATCCAGCGCTCAATGGGGAAGTGTCGAGCATCATTGAATTCTCGGAAAAACTCGCGAATTCCGACTATGCGAAACGCTGTTTTATTCGGCAGACATTCCGCTACTTCATGGGACGCGACGAGACCCTGGCGGACGCATGCACGCTGGACGCGATGGAGACTGCTTACGACGAGAGCGGCGGTTCGTTCATCACGATGATTCAGACTCTGGCCACCCAAGATACGTTTTTGTACCGACATGTTGCGGAGGAAAACTGATGCGATTTACACGTCGAAATTTCCTTCAGGCCATGGGATTTGGTGCGGGCGCGTTCCTGTTTGCGCCGTTCACGAATTCGATTGCGCGTGCGCAGGCGACGGGGCCAAAACGGTTTGTTGTTGTGATTGAGGGCAACTGCATCGAACCCATCGCCTTTTTGTCGGGCCCTGCGCAGCAAAAACTGGAAGCCGATTCCACGGGAGTCATCGGCGGCAAGCGTTGGTTTGGCCGCTCCTACACACACGATTCCCCGATCGAGATTCCCAATTCGAATTTGTCGTCTGCGCCCGCACTGTCGCCATTGTCGGTGACTGGCGAGCTCGATCTGAGTGATAAATCGGCCGTCGTTTTCGGACTCTCGAATAAGGTCGCGGGTGGGGGGCACACGACACATTGTGGCGCGCTGAGCTGCACCCGATCGACCGCGGCAGCGCCAGGAGACCAAACCATCGACCATTGGTTGGGCCAGCAAGCGGCCGTCCGAAATGGCACGCCTTACGATGTTATGCGGCTTGGGATTTCAGCATCATCGGCCAAACTGGCTTATCAAACGTGTGCATTTGGCAAAGGAAACCCGGCGCCCATCATCGTGGACCCAACGACCGCCTTTAATCAGGCGTTTGGTTCGGTCGCTACGGGTGCTGGCCAGATGGCGTTCTCGGAGCGTAGTCAGCTGCTGGATTTCGCGCACGCGGATGCGACGCGCGCGCTGAACGCGTTTTCGGGGAACTCACGCGAGCGCTTCAAGCTTGAACAATATCTGCAGTCCCTTGAGCAAGTGGCGATGCGTCAGGAGCAGATCGCGACGATGTCGGACGCGTTGCTTGCCGCGCGCCCGACCGAACCCGGTCCCGGCACGTTGTACGTGTCTGCGGATCCCATCGACAACTTACAAGCGCAGTTCGACATTGCGACGGCGTCGTTGATCGGCGGTTTGACGAATGTGGCTGTCATCGCCTCGGCCACTGGGGACGCGTTCGACATCGCTTACCCAAGCATTGTTCCCGACATCAAACGCCACGATCTGCACCATCAGTCGGGCAATGTTCCCGCGTTTGTGCAGGCGATTCACGATGTCACCAGGGCGCACGTTTCGTTCATCGCGCAAATGGCCCGCACCTTAGCCGCGACGCCCGAGGTTGGCGGGGATGGTTCGATGCTCGACCACACGGTCATTGTGTATCTGCCCGACAACGGTGAACAACATCACTCCAATTCCGAGGAGTGGCCTGTGCTTTTAGTGGGCGGACAGGCGATGGGCTTCTTGACGGATGGCCGGACGGTCGTCTACCCCAACCACGCGAACGCCAACAACCGCCAAGTCTCGAACCTGTTTAACTCGATGGGGTTTGCGGCAGGCACCGAATTGTTGAAGTTTGGGACCGACGCCAACCGGGTGGCGGAGGGCGAATTGACCGAAATTTGGCGGCCCGTATGATGCAAATCTGGCATGAAATCTAAGGACGAAACCGTATGAAAAATATCGCGACCATGGCCATCGTGACCGCACTGTTCGCTGGCTGCAACCTCTCGGACGACGCGCAGGCGCCGGGACAGACCAACACAAACACCAACTCGAACACCGATGTGTCGCAGCCTGACACGTCGACGGGGGACGCGGGTGTTTGGGACATGGCGGTCAGTCAAGACGCTGGCATGGATGCAGCGCCGGTGGATATGGACACGACCGTCCCCGCGTCCGTGATTCGCAATGTGGAGCTCATCAAAGCCACGGCAAGCGCGGCCGCTTCAGAATACGTCTGTGCCGAGGCGGTATGCCCTGAAGGGAAAACATTGTTGGGCGGTGGGGGGCGTTGGGACAGCGCGACCGTCATCGAGACCAACCGCCCCCTCGCCGCTCGGGGACGCTGGACCGTCTGCGGCCGTAGCATGACCGCGTTTAACCTCGAGGCCCAGGCGGTCTGCGCCGAGACGTCCGCCACGGTCACCTCGGTGCGCGAATCCGGAAAAATCCCGGCTGGGGCACCTGCATGCATCTCTGCGAAGTGCCCGGATGGGGCCGTGGCAGTCGGTGGCGGGTTTTATAAGGTCCCCGGCATCACGTTGCTCGCGAGCCGTCCGGAGGGACCAGACGCTTGGTCGGTCTGCGGTGGGTCAGGTCTTGAACGTGATTGGGCCGCAGACGTGTTGTGCATCGACGCCGAAGCCGCGCCGCGTGCTGTCGGGCGCACCGGCGCACACCCTGGGAACGGTCGGAGCTGCGTTTACGCCGCGTGCCCGGCGGAGTTTCAGGTGGTGGGCGGCGGCGGGTCGTGGCCAGGGGGGCAG
>JAWKQR010000045.1:0-27500 GCA_041390025.1 bacterium | reverse complement strand
CCGAGGCCCACCTCAGCAAGCGCCTGCTTCGCCGCGGGCAGGAGCCCGTCGAGCGTCGGCGCCTCCACGCTCAGCGTCGGTCCCGGGCGCGTGGGCCCCGCGGGGTGCTTGGGCGAGACGACGAAGACCTTGAGGTCGTGGCGATGCGGCATGCGGCGGCTCCGGTGGAGGGGCCAGGTCGGCCTCGTTCACCGGAGTAGAGCCGCGGGGTGGTGGGGAATGGGACGGTCGGTGGTCCTCAGCTGCACGAAGTGACGCTGGACGTGACTTTCGGCGGTCCGTGAAATCGGAGGCAGTTAATCGCTGGCACCCTTCCAGGGATCGCCGGGCAGCTTCGCGACAACCCGCTCAAGGACGACCTGCATGGCGTCTTCGAAGTCCCACGGGATCGTCGGCCCGAGCAACGCCTCGATGTCGTCGCGGAAGTCCGAGTCGGTCGACTTCTCGTGGAGGTTCGCCTCGAACTGAGCCCTCGTGACGCTGTGGCCGCCTTCGGTCATGTACCGATCGAAGCACCTCAGCAGAACCGCAGGGTCAACGTCGTCGCGCTGGAGCGCGTAGGCCATGTCGAAGAGGTCGCGCCCCTTCTTGCGCTGGTAGAGCGCCCGGAGCTTGGTCCCCATCAACTCGTTGACGTCGAAGGTGGTGACGTCGGCCGCGCCGGCGAACCAACGCCCCTCGACGTCGAACGGAACTCGGGCGAGGCCGAGTTCGGTGAACTGCTCCCGCGTGTTGATCTCGATCTTGAGCTTCATCCTGAGCGGCGGCGAGTCCTCGGACTCGAAGCGGTACACGAGATTGACGCGACCCTCCTTGAACTTGCGGTGCGGTGTGCCGAGCCACGGGTCGAGCACGCCCCTTACGATGTCCAACGTCTCGCCGATCGGCGTCGCCTCGACCTGAACGAGGTCGATGTCCTCCGAGTAGCGAGCTGGTGGGAAGAGGTGGAGCTTGTAGAGCGCGGTCCCCCCGCGAAACGCGAGCCGCTTTTGCAGCTCGGGCACGGAGTACATTTCGACCAGCGCCCGACTGATGACGAGGTCCTGTTCGACCTGCGCGTCGATGCTCCAGGGCGCGTGCTCGCGCCACTCGTTGATGAAGGCTTTGGGGATCATTCGTCTGGCTCCACCTCGACGTTCACAATGACCTTCCACTTGCTGTCGCGAAAGGCCCCGGCGACATCTTTCGAGCGGCGCAACGGGATGTAGCTGTTCGCATCCCTGGTCACGAGAGGCTCCAGGACAGTCGCGAGTCCCGGTGCTCGACGACTTCCAGCAGGTACCCCAGCCGCTGTGACCACCCGATGGGACGCAGCGCGGCGGCCTCGACGGCCTCACCATCCATCTCCTCACGGAGCTCGGCAAGAACAGTGGCGACGTTGTTGATCCCGCCCGCGTGCTGCGGGTAGCCGACCAACTCAAGCGCGGTCATCTCCGGGGTCGAGTACTTGATGTAGCCGTGCAGTGTGTTGAAGGTGCGCACCGGCACCTGCTCGAGATCTCCGCGCGCCACGAAGATTACATGGACCTGGCCACACTCCACCGGGGGCCGGTTCTTCAGGACCATGACCTGCAGGGACTGCGGCCGCTGGTGCGCGGCGCCGTGGCGCTCTGCCGCCGAAAGCAACGCGACGTAGTAGGGCTCGCCGAGGTACTCCATGAGCTGGTCGATGAAGTGCTCGGCCGGCAGGCATCCCAGGCGTCGGTACTCGGGCGGGACCACAACGTGGAAGGAGCGCATCGGGCTCGCGATGCGTCCGTGCTTCTTGAGCCGCCTCAGCTGCGCTCGGACCGCGTCGTCGTTGCCCCCGATCGCCTCGATGGCTTCGTCGGTCGTGAAGTGATGCTTCCCACTCGCTGCCAGAAAGTCGATGTACTGCTCGGCCCGCATGAACCACAATTCTCCGCGAAAACGACGCATATCATCGGCTTCATTGAGAATCGTAACGCCGTCTAGGCGACACTACGATCCTCGATGAATCTAATCCATTGCGTTCGTTTGTTCAAGAATCGTATCAGCAACCAACGACGGAGACCAGCGACGGGCATCTCCTACCGCTAGAACTGGATTTGACGGTCTGGTCACGAGTCGCTTTAATGGGGGAGTGGAGGGCTACTCCGCTTCATGTCTCTGTTCGGGTCGGAGACGACAGCAATGCTGGTGTGGAAGTATCCCCATGGAGTTTTTTCAAAAAACGCCACCTTTGACCCCATTTGCGTTAACGCGCACGCCGATGCTCTAGGCGACCTCCGAGACCCGCGGAGGGGGTGATGGTCCGAGGTTGCGAAGGCTAACGGAGCACCAAAATGGCCAAGTCACGTTCAAAAGCTGCGCTCGATAATCGCGCGAACCAGCTCAACTCTACGCATCCTGCGTACTACAGTTCTCGCGGACTCTCGCATCCCGAGGCCATTCGCGAAGCAAGCATGAGCAAACCGGTCAGAGACAATCGGTCTCGCCAGCTCAATCCTCAAGATGCGGCTTATCAACACTCGAGAGGCAACGGCGACTCATCGCCGGCGACAGCCCGAAACAAACCAAAGTGACCTTTTCCGGCGTCACCCGGACATGTTTTGTCCGGGTGACGCTCCTCTTTGAGGGGGACCGCATGAACCATCGCGTTCTAATCACCGGATCCAGCGGCCTTATTGGCTCCGCGCTTGTGCCACTTCTAGTGAATTGCGGCAATCAGGTTCGATTGCTGGACGTTTCGATCACTGGCGAAGGCGCGGGAGACACCCGCGACAGAGATTCCGTCCATTCAGCAATTGCGGGATGCGACGGCATCATCCACCTCGCCGCAGTGTCCCGAGTCATTTGGGGCGAACACAAGCCCGACCTTTGTTGGGCAACAAACGTTGGTGGGCTGCGCAACGTCCTTGAGAGCGCTTCTACGTCGTCCAAGAAACCTTGGGTTATCTTTGCAAGCAGCCGCGAGATCTATGGTCAGCCCGACAGGCTTCCTGCCACCGAAGAATGCCGTGCAAACCCGGTCAACATTTACGGACGTAGCAAGGTCGCGGGCGAAATGCTGGTCGAGACAGCACGCCGAGAAGGCTTGCGTGCGTGCACCATTCGCCTCTCGAACGTGTTCGGCTCCGTACACGACCACGCGGATCGTGTGGTGCCAGCGTTCGCACGCGCTGCAGCACAGGGCAGCCCACTGCGCGTCGACGGAGCTGAGCACACTTTCGATTTCACACACACGGACGACGTCGCCGCCGGAATTGCCACGCTCACCGCGCTTCTCGGCGAAGGCGGAACCCGCCACCGCCGATCCACTTCGTCAGCGGGGTGCCCACAACCCTGATGCAGCTCGCTCAACTGGCAATTCGCTTAGCGGGAACCGATTCCGTCATACAACACGCACCCCGCGAGATTTCGACGTTGCCCGGTTCTACGGTTCACCTCAACGCGCGCTCAGACTTTTGGGCTGGGCGCCAAGTGTCCCGCTGGAAACTGGGGTCGACAGGCTCATCAATGCCTTTCGCCAGGCGCCGGGCACCGACTCCCCACCAAAGGCCATGCCATGAAAATCCTGAAAGTCATCCATGGTTACCCGATGCGCTACAACGCTGGGTCGGAGGTTTACAGCCAGACGTTGTGCCACGGACTCGCGGATCGGCACGAAGTCCATGTTTTTACACGCGAAGAAGATGCTTTTGCCCCCGATTTCCGTTTGCGAACCGAGCACGACCGGGACGACCCACGTGTCACAGTCCATTTGGTCAACAACCCCAGACTAAAGGACCGCTATCGCGCGGCCGGCATTGATCAGCGCTTTGCAGAGCTGCTTGACCGACTTCAGCCTGATGTTGTGCATGTGGGCCACTTAAATCACCTGTCCACGTCGTTGCTTCGCGAGGCCGCCGCCCGCGAGATCCCCATCGTCTTTACGCTCCACGACTACTGGCTGATGTGTCCACGTGGACAATTCATGCAGATGTTCCCAGAGGATCCAGACACGTTGTGGGCGGTTTGCGATGGCCAGGAGGACCGCAAGTGTGCCGAGCGCTGCTATGCGCGCTATTTTAGCGGTGCCGAGGATGAACGTGAGACCGATGTGGCCTACTGGACCGATTGGGTGGCTCGTCGCATGGCTCATGTCCGAGAAATGGCAGAGCTGGTTGACCTGTTCATCGCCCCTGCTCGGTATTTGCACGACCGATTTCGCGACGCCTTTGGCTTGCCAGAGCGCAAGCTTGTGTACTTGGACTATGGCTTCGATCGAACGCGGCTCGCCGACCGGTCACGAAGCGCAAGCGAGCCGTTCACGTTTGGCTACATTGGCACCCACATACCGGCCAAAGGGATACACAACCTGATTGCCGCGTTTGGATGCGTCAAGGGAACGCCCAAGCTCCGAATCTGGGGTCGACCGAGGGGACAAGACACCGACGCGCTGAAAGCGATGGCCAACGCGCTCCCTTCGGGGGTCGGCGAGCGGATCGAGTGGTTGCCGGAGTACAAGAATCAGCAGATTGTGAAGGATGTGTTCGATCGTTGCGACGCCATCGTCGTGCCTTCCATATGGGTCGAAAACTCGCCACTGGTCATTCATGAGGCGCAGCAAGCTGGCGTACCGGTCATCACTGCAAATGCGGGCGGTATGGCCGAATACGTCCAACACGAAGTCAACGGATTGCTGTTCGACCACCGGTCGGTGTCATCGCTCACCGCGCAGATGCAGCGATTCACGGACGATCCCGCGTTCGCCAAGCAACTGGGCACACGCGGCTACGCGCACTCCAAATCGGGTGAAATCCCCGGCATCGGCGACCATGTACAGGCTGTAGAAAAACTGTACGAAGAGGCGCTCAGCCGGCGTAATTCTGCCCGCGTGCAGCATCAACGTGGCCCCTGGCGAATCACCTTCGACACGAACCCCGACACCTGCAATCTGCGGTGCATCATGTGCGAGGAGCACTCGCCGCACAGCCCACTGCAAGCAAAACGCCGCGCCGACGGCCGTCCACGTCGCCTGATGCCGCTTGAAATGATCGAGCGTGTGGTCGCCGATGCTGCGCCACATGGCCTGCGCGAGATCATCCCGTCGACCATGGGTGAACCCCTGCTCTATGAACACTTCGAGGGAATCCTCGCGCTGTGCGAGCAGTATGGGGTGAAACTCAACCTCACAACGAACGGCACCTTCCCGCGGCTCGGAGCGGAAGCGTGGGCACACCAGATTGTCCCGGTGACCTCGGACGTGAAGATATCGTGGAACGGGGCCACGAAAGCCACACGAAGCCATCATGCTTGGCACGCGTTGGGAGAAGGTCCTGTCCAATGTCCGCGCGTTTATCAAGGTGAGGGACGAGCACGCGGCCAGTGGCGGCAACCGCTGCAGGGTGACATTCCAATTGACGTTCCTAGAGCGCAACGTCGCGGAGCTCGCCGATATGGTGCGACTTGCCATCGAACTCGGCGTGGACCGCGTAAAGGGCCACCACCTTTGGGCGCACTTCGACGAGATCGAGGGGCAATCCATGCGCCGCGATCCAAATTCGATTGCTCGATGGAACCTTGCCGTACTTGAAGCACGCGCGGTGGCTTCGGAGCACCCGGTTCCAAACGGACAACACATTCTGCTCGAGAACATCTTCTTGCTTGATGAGACCGCGACCGAAGACCTTGCACCGGGCGGCCCTTGTCCTTTTCTGGGGCAAGAAGCATGGGTTAGTGCGGTCGGTCGGTTTGACCCCTGCTGTGCGCCGGACGCGCAGCGTCGCACGCTGGGTGAGTTTGGCAACCTCGGCGAAACCGGCGTGATGGATATCTGGAATGGCGACTCCTACGGCGATTTGGTTGCAAGCTACCGAAACCGGTCGCTCTGTCTTGGTTGCAACATGCGTAAACCCGCAAGCGGTGAACCATGAATTGGACGACTCTTCTCGTATCGAATTCTGGCACGCATCACGTTCACATCGATGGCGAGCCGGCTTACAACGAGCGCTTCGATGAAGTGCTGAAATTCCACGCGCCGGGGCTTGCACCCGTGCTTCGCGATGGCCAAGCATGGCACATCTGCGTTGATGGGTCCCCAGCATACGAGCGGCGTTTTTCGCGAACGTTCGGTTTCTACGAAGGGTTGGCAGCCGTCGTCGGGCCGCACGGATGGCACCACATCGACAAAGATGGCAGGGATGTCTACGAAACGCGGTACGACTGGTGCGGCAACTTCCAGCAAGCGCGCTGCGCGGTTCGATCGCACGACGGCAGTTATCAACACATCGTGCCCGACGGGACGCCGGCATACGCCGGCACATGGCGGTACGCGGGCGACTACCGCGACGGCATCGCCGTGGTGCAAGCGCGCGACGGGCACTCAACCCACATCAGCCTAGATGGAAGCTTGGTTCACAATGTTTGGTTCGTCGACCTCGACGTCTTCCACAAAGGGTTCGCGCGGGCACGCGACGAGGACGGTTGGATGCACATCGATGTCACCGGGCGAGCCGTCTACGAACGACGTTTCCAGGCGGTCGAACCCTTTTACAACGGACAAGCGCGGGTTGAGCGGTTCGACGGAGGACTTGACGTCATCGATGAACGCGGGACCACGCTGATAGAGCTGCGGCCGGCACTGCGCTCGGAGTTTGCGAGCCTTTCGGGCGATTTGGTTGGATTCTGGCGAACCCAGACCATCAGCGCGGCCGTTGATCTTGGTGTCATTGACTCGCTGCCTGCCAAAACCGCCGTCGTCGCGGAGCGATGCTGCCTTGATGATGATGGTGCCCGACGATTGCTTCGGGGACTCGGCGAACTTGGCATCGTGGCGCGCCAAGGCGAGACTTGGTGGCTTACCGCACGCGGTGAGTTTCTGCAGTCCGACCACCCGCTGACACTGGCGGATGCCGCGAAAGAGTATGCCGGACCGTTCTCGTCGATGTGGCGAGAACTTCCCAACGCGATGAAGGCCAACGATGAATGGAAAGCCCCAGACGTATTTGGCGATGTGGCGCGCGACGATCAACGTCGCGCTGGCCACCACCGCATGCTTCGCAGTTACGCGCGACACGACTATCCATCAGTGGCCGACGCTCTTCGGTTGGTCGAAAACGCACACGTGATTGACGCTGGCGGCGGTGTCGGCGTGCTCGCCCACGAGATCGTCGCCGCCTATCCGACCGCGCACGTGACAGTGCTTGAACGCCCCGAGGTCATCGCGATGACCGAGAGTGCAAGCCCGCGCGTGCACTTGCGATGCGGTGATTTGTTCGAAGAATGGGGGTTGCGCGGGGATGCTGTGGTGTTGTCGCGGGTGCTGCACGACTGGGACGACGCCGACGCTTTGCGCATCCTTGACCGTGCGAGAGCCGCGCTTATGCCGGGTGGGCAGCTCTACGTGGTCGAGATGTTGATTCGCGCGGATGGGATGGCTGGAGCATTATGCGACCTGCACTTGTTGATGGCGACCGGAGGTCGTGAACGCTCGGTCGAGCACTTCGAAAAGCTGTTCAGTACGGCTGGGTTTGAACTTTCTGAGGTTCGCAGGCTACCTGCGCTTCCATCGATCCTTGTAGGGGTGGCGCAATGAACAACTGGCAAATTCCCCCATCGGTGTTGCGGCATCTGGACGAAGCACCAACGGACCGACCGGTGGTCGTGCTATTGCGGCATTCCGTCCGTGAGGACTTGGCGCCCGACGACGTCGGATACGACCTGCCCATCACCGAGATCGGGCGCCGACTCGCGGTTGAGCTTGGTGCCCTGCTCCACGGGCGCTTACGTACCCTGCACACCAGTCCCTTGGCGCGCTGCGTCCAAACCGCGGGAGCAATCGCCGAGGGCGCGGGCGCGGATCTTCGGATCGTGCCCAGCCGCCTGCTCGGCGACCCTGGCGTGTTCGTGCTGGACGGCAAGCTGGCGTGGAAAAATTGGCAAGAACTCGGTCACGAAGGCGTGATGCAGCATCTGGTCACCAACAACACCGCCCTGCCCGGCATGGCACAACCCGACCAAGCCGCGCGTTTCCTCGTGCAATCAATGTTGGCCACCGCCGCCGATGAACCCGGCATTCACATATTCGTGACCCACGACTTGTTGGTGACCGCGACCGCAGCAAGCATGCTCGGCCGACCACTTCGCGTCGACGATTGGCCCGAGTTCTTGGAAGCCGCATTCTTTTGGCGGACCGACGAAGGCGTTCACGCGGCATACCGCGATTACACTTCGATTCAAGAAGGCGCGTTTGTGTGCGAGTTATCAGCCTGTGACTCTACCTGAATTCAGGCGGAATGGCGCGGCCACTGACGCTTCATCTTCTTGCCTCGGCGCTGCGTATCACGTCTGACAAAAAAGAGGCCCTTGTCGATCGCCCGTGACGCAAGCAGGCAGTGAACGCACTTGTGAGCAGTGTCATGCTGACGGACACCAAAAACTGCCTCGATCGACAACTGAATTGACGGGTGGCACACTCGCACTATACCGTTCCCGGTCTGTTGCGCGACTACCGCGCGTTATCGACGTATTCGCGCACGGTCGGAACCCCGGACCTGATGCGCGAGGTCGACGGAGTGACACGCATCGCATTGCCCGATGTCTGGATCCAAAACGCCTTGCGCCGCGATGCCGTCGACGACGCGGTCGCCTGTTGGTTCGAAAACGTCGAACACGAGCGCATTCGCCATGCCGCGGACGCGCTGATCAAGGCTTGTCCGAGCCGCACGGACATTCTGGTGTCGGGCCGCTTGCGACAAGCCGACTATCAGATTGGGCGTGCAACACGAAGCCGCTATCGACGCGCCTGCAAAATCCTCAATGCGCTACGCAACGAGCTTAATAAGGCCAACGCTTCGCAGCTGTGGATGCTGGCGATCGACGATGTTCTGCGCCGGTATGGCCACCGCCCTGCCCTCGTCGACGAGCTCGAAAAAGCTTCCGTGATCTAGCCATTGATGGACATAACTTATTTTAAGAATTAATAAATTCGACACATCCTTGACATATGTTCAGACGACCTATAGGGTGCGGGCATCTCTCGATTGGCGAGGGTTTAACGAAAGAAACAGTTAAGCCTTGGGCGATAACTCCCAAGGCTTTTTTGTTTCTACAGGATGACATCCAGTGGGATGTTGAAGGTTGAAGAGTATATGTCGAACAAACTATTTGTTGGTGGTCTTAGCTGGGGAACCGAGAGCGATTCGCTTCGGGCAGCATTTGAACAATACGGTACGGTTTCGGATGCAGTGGTCATCTCGGACCGTGACACCGGCCGCAGCCGCGGATTCGGTTTCGTAACGTTCGAAAACCTCGATGACGCCAACGCTGCCATCGCAGCCATGGATCAAAGCGATCTTGACGGCCGCACACTCAATGTGAACATGGCACGTGACCGTCGCTAAGACGATCCAAACCAAGTCATTCAAGCGACCCCGCACTCAGCGGGGTTTTTTATTTCTTGTTCACACCTTGGCGAGCACGGCCAGCATGAAGGCAATAGGTATGGCCATAAGCCCGATGATGATGCCGGCGGGGATCGTGGCAATCGCGATCGTGACCATCAGTCGCACGCAGTTCTCCAATGTTAGATCGATCTTTGTGACAACGACTCGCTGAACTTGGGGTGTGTTCTGTTCCATCTCTAGACCTCGTGATTTGGGATGAGCCTCAGTGTCACTCGTCGCTCGGCACGCGGCGTGCCGCGGTCTCAAACTCCACGCTGTTGGCCACAACACACCTTGCGTTTGACCACCGGCGCTTGCTGAATTCAAGCCACCGGCCTAAGTTCAGGGCCGTCTAAAAAATGAAAAACTCTGATGAACAACACAAGCGTCGAATCCTACCTCGCCGAAGGCTGTGGCCGTTGTGAGCACTTCCAAACCCCGCAATGCAAGGTTCATCTGTGGACAGACGGCCTCATCGAGCTGCGCAAGCTCCTGGTCGACGCGGGACTCGACGAAGACATGAAATGGGGTTCGCCTTGTTACAGTTTGAATGGCCAAAACGTCATCATGCTGACGTCCTTTCGTGAGCATTTTGCGCTGTCGTTTTTCAAGGGTGCGGCCCTCAAGGACGACCACGGCGTTCTTGTCAGCCCAGGCCCCATTCTCGCTTCATGCGCCGACTGAGTTTCACGTCGTTCGACGAATTGATGAAAGGCCGGGATTTGGCGGTGGCGTTCATTCAACAGGCGATCGACGTCGAACGCTCGGGCATTCAGATCGACCTCGGCGAAACCGAACCGATGCCCATCGAACTGGAACAACGGCTCGCGGCCGACCGGAATTGCAGCGTGCGTTTGACGCGCTCACGCCCGGTCGCCAACGCAGCTTCATCCTGTACGTTTCAGGTGCCAAACAGGCGGCGACACGCGAAAGCCGAGCCGAACGGTGTGATGCAAAATCTACGCCGGGAAGGGTTTCAACGAGCGCTAACATCACGAGAAAACAATGCCGACACATCGAATCCACCGCATCGCAGGCCTCGTGGCGTTGACGTTGCTTACCGCGTGCGGCACCACCCCTGTTACGCAACCCGACACAGAGCCGCACGCGATGACCATCGAACAACCCACGCCGCTTTATGACGCGTCCACGCCCGCCGGCCAGCAGCTCAGCTGGGTGCTGAAGCACCTCAACGAGCCCACGCAGACGGCGACATTGGATGAGCTCGATCAACACTTTGACGCCGCCTTCAAGGCCCAAGTGACGACGGCCCAGATGCAGCAGGTGTTTGCACAGTTGGCTGCAGGATACGGCCCTTTTGTCGTCACCCAAACCAAGACCGCCGCGCCGGAATCCCTCGTTGTGCAGGCGAAAACAAAGACCGACGAACTGTGGATCATCAGCATTGCCGCGAGCCCCGACGCACCGCACGCCATCACGAGTCTGTTGTTTCAGCCCGACGCGGCCGCGAATCAAGCAAACGTGCCCAAGACGTGGGATGAGTTGGACGCGAAGCTCAAAGCCGCGGCGACACGGCCTGCCCTCTACGTCGCAAAGATCGATGCGACGGGGCCTGCCAACCCATCCACACTCTTCGAGGCGACGTTCAACAGGCGCTCGCTCCACCTTCAAGCTCTACATTTTGGGCGCACTCGCCCAGCAGATCGACGCCGGCAACCTCAGCTGGGACAGGAACTGACCATCAAAGACGCGTTGAAAAGCCTGCCCTCAGGCGTGCTTCAAGACAAACCCGCTGGCGAAAAGGTCACCGTCAAAGAAGCGGCGTCGAAGATGATTTCGATCAGCGACAACACCGCGACCGACCACCTGCTAAACCTCGTGGGACGCGCCAACGTTGAGGCCTGGGTAAAAACCAGCGGCCACAGCGCCCCGGAACGACTGACACCCTTTGAGCACCCGTGAATTGTTCCAAATCAAGCTCGGGCAGGACGAGGCTTGGCGCGCAAACTACGCGGCCATGAGTGTCGCGAAGCCGAAAAGGCGCTCGAGAAGCTCGCGGCAGCGCCCTACCCGCCTAGAATCTGCAGTGGCTGGGATGATCCGCGCGACGTCGACACGATTGAATGGTTTGCCTCGGGCCAAGACCTTTGCGCACTGCACGCGACACTTTTCAAAGACAAGGACAAACCGGCCTACAAACCGCGCTGGAGATCATGGCCATCAACGATGGTGGCCTAGGCCTATCCCGCGAACAATGGCAGTACGTAGGCTTCAAAGGCGGCTCCGAGCCCGGTGTCTTTGTTCTTGAGCTTCCTTCTTCAGGACGCTCAGGGCGACTGGTACAGCGTCAGCACCGGCGGCAGCGACGACAAGCGGCCTCAGGGCGCCGGACCTTACGTGGGCTTCGTGACCGCGGTCACCAACTTGCTCGCGGCGCCCTAGCGCCAAAAACACTCCTCAGCCCTCAAAAAACCCAGCCGCGGCACGGTCCATGCCGCAGGGTCTGACATTCTCAGACCTCAATCGTGCCCACCTCGGGCATTTGCGACGGACCACGCATGAAACTTGAATTGGGGGATATAAAAATGGACTCGGAATCTGGGATTCAGGTCGGTCCGTCCGCGCGGCAAGTTGTCCACGCCATTCCGACACAACCACCCAAATCCGACGTCCACGAAATCGCCACGATGCCATGGTCCAACGCGATGGTCGCCCCCATCCTTGGGATCGCCCTCGTCGCGCTGCTTGCACTCTTGATGGTCCTGGCGGGTCAGCCGGCGTGGCTCGCAGCAACGCTGCTCCTGACATTGCAAATCCCACTGGCGGGGCTGTTTCTGTGGGCACGATCAAAGAACGCGGCGGCTCACCGAGCCGCCTTGGCTCATGCGTCTTGGGCACAGGACACCAAGCGGTTGCTCGATGTCTTTTCGCATTCGCCCACCCCAAAGACCGTCACGCAGCTTTGCGGGATCCTGAGCTTGCCCGACGCGCGTTCTAGAGCTCGTCACGGCGCTGCGGGTCTGATGAACTCGACGAAGATGTCGACCTTGAGTCGGGCCAATTCGTGTACCGCGCGGTCGAAAAATTCACGCTTGGCACCGACCACCAGTCGGCGGCCGAGCGCCTCCAACAAACCCAAAAACAACTCGCTATCCCTATGGAGTCCAAATGAAAGACAAAACAACCGCATTCCTGCTCGCTTGGTTCTTGGGCGGCTTTGGCATTCACAAATTCTACCTCGGCGAAAACGGCGCCGGGCTGCTGTATTTGTTGTTCTGCTGACGCTGATCCCCTCGTTCATCGCGTTTTTGAAGGGATTGTGTACCTGACGACAACACGGCGAATTTTAATGCGCAGTACAACAACCACGTGATGGGCTATTTGCCGTCCCCGCCACAGCAGCACCAAATCGCGCAGAGCGTGACGGTGCATGTGCCAAACCAAGGGGTCGACATCGTCGGGCAGCTCGAAAAACCAAGCGTTGCGGCAAGCCGGTTGCGCTGACGGACGCCGAATTCACGGCCCAAAAGGCACGACTATTGTCGTGACCGCGATCGGCAGGAATTCCGCAACATCACGAATCCGCAAGGAACATGTTGTCTGCGTTTCATTGATAAGGTTATGAAGTTGGTCACGGCACCAAGTTGTTGCGGGTGTGAGTTCCAACCGTTTGGTCGAGCGGCAGCATGGCAAATTCCGATGATCATTTAAGAATCCGTCCCGCTGACGACTACGAAACGTCGTTCATGGGCGTCGACGGAGCAGGTCGTCCTTCGTGACAAGATGAGCGTCCACCCTGGGCTGCATATCGCAATGCTGTTGGCCGTGCTCGTTGGCATCGCGGCGATTGCGACCTCCGGTGCGCCGCTTGTTCTGGCTGCGTTGCCAGTCCTTGCTGGGCTCATCTTCTTCAGCATGGCCGCGACGTTGCGGACCACGGTCAGCAAAGAAAACGTTCACGTTCAGTACGGGCTGATTGGACCGATATCCCTAACTTCCATCAAGAGCGTCAAAGCCGTGGACTATTCGTGGTTGAAGTACGGTGGCTGGGGCATCCGCTACGCCATCACCGACGGTTCATGGTGCTACAACATGATTGGCGATGGCAGGAAGGCTGGTGGAATTCAGTACGAAAAGAACGGCAAGGCCAGGGTGCTTGTCGCGTCAAAGCAAAATGTCCTTTTGGCGGACGCCATCGATCATGCCATGCACGCGGCGGACGAAGTCACCTTTGATTTCAAGGAAAACGCCACCAAATTGACCGACGGTGACGATGTTGCCGAAGACTCGGTCGAGGCACCCGAGATTGTCGAAAAACGTTGACCGCTGGACGTCGAAACAAACACAGTCCAACGATCATCACGGTCGAAGCACGCCAGTCTACCAAAGGTTTACGTCGTCGATTCACCCCCCGCTGCGACGGATGAGTCAGTACGCTTGGCTCTCGGACAAATCGGTGACGACCGCGACCAAATCTCGGATCAGGGCCTCAAGTTCTGCGGCATTGTCCATCGCGCCGCGGCGCTCAAACGAAAGCTGGTTTGCGGCCAATTTGAACGTGTAGTTCCTTAGGGTTACCAGCTTAGTAAGCCCCCTCGTTACGTTGGCACGCGTCGCCCAATTGCGCGCTTCGTCTTGGTTACTCGCCTTGACCATGAGTCTTGGATCGATTTCGGGCAATCCAAGCTGGACGTCTTGCGAGCCGATGAGCTTCGCCACTTTGTCCAACACACCTTCCGGGCTGAATCAGAAGCCCGTTTGGAAGAGTCGCCAGAAGATTCATCAACAGAATGGTGTAGTCCTGTCTGGACTTACCCGTCCCTCGACTGACGATGCGCACGGTAAGCGTGATGTCGTCGATGACGCCTTGAAGAAGGTCACCTCGAAACGAAAGGCCCGTGTTTTGCGCGACAAGAGCCCATGCGGCCTTGCGTCGCTTCGTATCAAAATGATGTGCCGCGGCGGCGACCACAAAAAAGGCAAAAAATGCGGCCACCACTAAGGGAATTCCATGATGTCCTACCAGAGGTTCTCTTCGAACTCTTCCACCGCATCGTCGGCCTCAGCTGTGTTTCGCGCCACAACTCGATGATTTCGACGAAAGCCCAGCAGCTATCGATACAAACTGCCGAATGACCGCCTCAACGTGTTGCGCGTCGGCTATGGCAGATGACTTCTCGAATCGCAGTTCGTCGGCTTCAATTTGCCAAGCACCACCCGCCGGCCGAACAAGCTGCTTTAGAGAGTTGGTCACCTGAGAGTGCTGCGCCCATGCCCTCACCTCATCCTCATCCTTCCCTTTGACCATGAGTTTGGGGTCAAGCTCAGGCAGTCCAAGTTGAACGTCTTGGGATCCAAGCAGCTTGGTGACTTTACTCAAGAACCCCTCTGCCGCGATCCAAAGATGTCGCGGCAAGTTGGTCAGGGCAAAGACGAACACTGTGTAGACTTGGCGGTTTTTGCCGGAACCCCGAACGACAATCTGAACGGATAGGTCGACTCCCTCGAACCTGCCGGTGATCCGCTGACCGTCAAACTTCAAGCCCATGGTCTCGGCGACGAGGGTCCATGCCGCATTTCGCTTCTTAGTGGCGCGGGCGTCTAGCCAAAAGAAAAAGCCCGCAATCGCGACGAAGGCTGACATGAAGAGCGCAAATTCCATGGTTTCTCACTCGGAGTTTCGTCGGCATCGTTTACCAAGGGTCATCGTCGCTGGCCGCCATCAATCCGTATGGTCGACAATTCATCGGCTGCTTGGGAATCGCCTGACCCGCAGCGTACGCACCAATTTGCGTCGACTCAATCTAGGATTCGCCGTTGATGGGGCGCACAACGTGTTTGATGGCTGGCGATGACCGCTGTACGCTCCAGTGACTACAACCATTTATCGACCGAGGCTAACTTGTTTAAGCGCTTAATGTTCTTATCGCTCACGCTGTCTTTTGGATGTGCTGGCCCACAAGCCGGCGCGACAACGGACGACGCGTCGACCTCGACCCCGTCCGCGTCAAGCGAAGGTGCACCCATAACGGTGACACCGGTGGAGCTCACGCCAGACCAGCAGGAGCTCGCCGACGGCATCAACGAGCAGCTGTCCTATTACTCGGACACGCTCAAGACGAACTGTGGGATGGAATTGGTGGTCGATTGGGCGACGTTTGTGCAAGACGGCAAAATGGATGGACTGGCGAGCACCATCGCGAGTGCGTGTCAGGGTCCAGCCATGGCCGCTGGTGAAATTTGTGCAGACGGTGGCAAAAGGACGGCATTGAACGCAAAAGCGGACCGAATCATTTGCACGCACGTCACCGATCGCAGCGCTTCAGGCCTGTCGTTTGCCGGCGGCGCACTGGTCAGTCGGGTGGTTGTTGAAAACACTGGCAAAGGCGGAGACCCCTCGGCCTATTTCGCTCCCGACCGCCTTCAGGCGATGAAATTCTTCGACAGCAGCCTCTAACCCGAGTGTGTGCGGGCTATAGCCCGCGTTCAGCGAGGCTGTACGCAAGGTTGCGGTAAAACCGAAGGTAGTCAAGAACCGGTGTCTTCGTTGGGTCCATCTGAAATCTGGCCGACTTCGTCCAAGTGGTACTACCAGATTCCGTCCGCACGTGACGTTTTTGATGGGTTGGTTCCAGCCGAAACATTCGAACGCGATAGCGTCTTTGCTTTCGCCACGACCTCACGAATGAGGTCACTCAGAACGTCGGCGTTCTCAAACGCATGAGGCGCGTAGACAACCAAATCGCCGCCGTGGATTCGGAACGAGGATTTCGGCCTCGCAATGAGCTCCCTGAGCGCGTCCGCGACGGCTGGGTTGCACCCCCAACGCCGGACTTCTTCTTCATCCTTCCCGACAATCATGATTTTCGGATCGATGTCGGGAACGCCGAGCTGGATGTCGATGGCGCCTGAGGTCACTTTTGTGATTTTCTCGTAGATGCCTTCCGAACGAACGGACAAGCCGGCCGGCAATCCAAGCACGCCAACCTTGATAGCAGGTACCTCGACAGAAACTTTGCCGCTACGTCTAGACTCGGCCCAAACCAACACTTCGACGCCGTCCAAGAACCCCGAAACGGATGTTTCGGAACCGCTCAACCCCAAGGGTTTCGCCGCATCCACGAAAAGTTTTTTTCGGCGATTTGTGTGGCGTCGTTCCGCGAAGAACACTGAAGCAATGACCGCGATGACCAACATAGCTGTTTTCATGAGGTGCCTCCGGGACTGGCGTAAATCTAGTCGCGCGTCCTGCAGGTCAATCTGAAAGACCCAACGTTCACCCGTGATAAGTCGATTTCGTTGATCTAGAGTGCATGGCCAGTCTTGAACATTTTGCTGCGATGACCAAACCCAAACCCATCATTACCGCACTCACGGATCCCGTCGGAACGGCTCGCGTCGTCAAGCGACTCGCCGCCTTCGCTGGCCTAACGACAATCCATTTGCGCCGCGTACCCCACGATGTGCAACAAGCGGCGATGAATCAGCTTGCCTACGAGTGGGCCCAAGTACTGCTGACGGGCATGGGCATCAATCTGCATCTCGATGGCGAACCCGTTCGAGATTCCGGCGCGCTCTTGGTCGCCAACCACCGGTCGTACGTCGACATCATCGCGCTGCTGGCCTCGACCCCGTGTTGCTTTTTGGCCAAAGGCGACGTGGCCGATTGGCCGGTTCTCGGCAAAGCGGCCGTTCGAGCCGGCACGGTGTTCGTTGACCGCAGCGCCAAGGACAGTCGCAAAGCCGCACGCGACACCATGCGTGGTTTGCTTGAGGACGGTCACACGGTCGTGGTCTTCCCCGAAGGCACGACCTATCCCGGACCGGGTTGCGCGGACTTCAAACCTGGCGCATTCGAAACCGCGCTCGAAGCGGGGGTGCCCGTGCTTCCCGTTGCCATCGAATACCCCCACCCTGAAGACGCGTGGGGCGACGAAGGCTTTGCTGTGCATTTCAACGACCGATTTCGGCAGCCCAAACTGAACATCCACCTTCATTTTGGCCCCGCGCTCACTGGCGAAAGTGCTGAACAGGTGGTGCACGAATCCCGGGAGTGGATTTCCGAAAGACTCCACCATCTGTGGCGAGAGTTTGAGGCGACTCATCCGAAACGATGAAGCCGTTTAGGCCTTCCGGTCTGACGGCAACAACCGCGTTGAACCCCCAGCGTTAGGGGCTATCCCGCGCACAAGTGCGACAAGGTCATGCAGCGCGTCTTCCAGTTCGTCGTTGTCTAGCGTGGCATTGTAGGACTCCACGACCAGTTTATTGTCCGACAGTTTGGACGGCCCAAGCGGCAACGTCGCGAGGCGAAGCAGACTGAACTTCACGGTCTCTTGGTTCGCCCATGTCTGAATCTCGTCGGGGTCTTCGCCGCGCACCAGAAGATTCTGATCGAGTGCAACGCGTCCCAACTCAATGGCACCCTCCGAATCCAGAAGCTTCGAGCTCAGCTGGTGGCTTGTTATCTCTAGCCCGGCCGGAAGTTTCCCGGGAATCTGTACGGTAAGTCGGGTGAACACCTCCTTCGCCTTCCCCGACCCCTGAATGACCACGGTCACGACCACCGGAACACCGTCCAGCGATCCTGCGATCTGGTCATTGTGATACGTAAGTCCGAGTCGTCGAGCGAGGTCCTGCCAGCGTTTTCTGCGCCGAGCGTTGGCCGACACTTGGTACACGCTCATGACGGCGAACAAGCAGAGGATGAACACGAGATAGTAGACGAGTATCATTTGAGCCGGTTCAGTGCTGGTCCCATGTGAGTTGGGCCGTAAACTGCGAAACCATCCGGCATGCGACCTGTCGCGTCAACCACCTGACAGCGCCTGACACCGGTGTTGACGGGCTGGGAAAACGCCTCGGTTCTGTTACCATTCGACCATGGAAATGAACTTTACGACCATCGGACTCGTTGCGCTGACTCTTGCCGGTGTCGCGCTGTCCGGCTGCGATGGGAATCTCGATGTAACAGGCCAAGAGCAAGTTCATACGAATCCCGACCCCAATGCCACGCCGACGGGCCCTGCTGCAACGGCGAGCCTTCATCGACTCAATCGGCTCGAGTACAACAACGCTGTACGTGATTTGCTGGGAACGACGCTGCAGCCGGCGAACGCATTTCCACCGGATGCTTCGGTGGGCGGCTTTGATAATGGCGTCGATGCCCTGAATATCACACCAGCGTTGATGGACCGCTACGTTGGTGCCGCGGCGACCGTGGTCGAAGACGCGTTCGCAGCTCGACCCGTCTTCCAGGATCGATTCGAGGAAGACGACCCGCGCTGGACCTATTCCATCGACAGAGATGCCAACCGTATCGGTGGCATCGTGCGTTTGCGTGGCGGCAACGCGCAGGGCGCGTTCCAAGCCACGACCGCTGGACCGCACACTGTGGTGATTCGCACGCAAGGACTGGTCAATGGAACAGCCGCCGCCCCGCGCATGAGGCTTTCGATTGCGGGGCAGGATTTCGACTTCGATGTGCCGGGCCAACCCGGTGACACCGTGTTTGCGCTCGACCTGCAAGTCGGCCCCCAGCCCATCGCGATTGCCGCGTTGAACTTTGAGGAAAACGCCGCCGAAAATCGTGGCAACGACATCATGTTCGACCGCGTCACCATCCAGAGCGACGCACAGGTCGATGGCCCCGCGCGTCAGCGCATCATCACATGCGACACTGCCGTCGACGGATGTGCGCGCTCCATCGTACACACGTTCGCACGCCGCGCTTGGCGACGACCGTTGACGCCGAACGAACAGACCTCCCTCGACCGTTTGTTGACCGAGTTCCAGAACAACGGTGAGTCCGTCGAAGAGTCCATCAAACTCTCGCTGCGTTCGGTGCTCACGTCGTCCAAATTCCTGTACCGCTACCGCACCGTCGACGATTCCGACACCACATTGCTTGACCCATACGTGCTCGCGAGCCGGCTCTCATTCTTCCTGTGGAGCAGCATCCCTGACGACCGATTGCTGCAGGCCGCTGACGACGGGACGTTGGGAACACCGGCAGGCATCCGCGACACCGTGACGTGGATGTTGGCCGACCCACGCGCCGCGGCGCTCGCCGATGGCTTCGCTGAGCAATGGCTTGACCTGCGCCACCTCGAGACCGCAACCCCAAGTCCTGAGGTCTACCCAGAGTTCAACGAGGCCGTTCGCGAATCGATGATGAAGGAATCGAAGCTGTTCTTCCTCGATTTCGTGGACAATCAGGCCCCAGTCGCGTCGATGCTCGAACCCGACTTTGCTTACCGCGATGCCACGCTCGCCGCGCACTTAGGGCTGCCGGCACCCCAAGGGGAAGGTTTTGAGCGAACGCCGGTGGCCGCGGGGGATCGTCGCGGCGTGTTGTCGCTGAGCGCGTGGTTGACCGCGCGGTCCGACGGGTCACACACCTCGCCCATCAAGCGCGGTTCGTGGATCGCGGACAATATGCTGTGCTCGCCGGTTCCGCCGCCGCCTCCGGGTTTGGTCGTGGGCCAGCTCGCCGAGGCCGAGACCGGCCTGTCGTTGCGCGAGCGCCTCGAAATGCATCGCAGCGACCCCGCGTGCGCGACATGCCACACCCATTTGGATGTGCTTGGCATGGGGTTCGAGACCTTCGACGGTGTCGGGCGTTTCTTTGACGAGCCAAGCCTCGACGCGCAAGGCGAATTGCCAGGCTTTGGCGAGTTTAGGGGGGCTGACGAAATGGCACGCGCCATGGATCGGTCCGATTTCGTGATGTGCGTCTCGCGCAAACTGTTCACCTACGCCATTGGCCGTGCGGTGACCAGCGATGACCTCACCGCGTTTACAGACCTCGCCGAACCGGCGTTGGTGACGTTGACCCTGCCCGACCTGGTGACGGCGATTGTCTTGTCGCCGGCATTCAGCCAGCCCACACCGTTGAAGTAGAGGGAGTCGATGAAACACATCACACGACGAAATTGGCTTCGCGGCGCGCTCTCTACCACGTTGGCGCTGCCGCTGTTGGACTACTTTTCGATGGGATCGGCGAGCGCGCAGGCGGCAGGCTCGACCCCTCGTCTACTGGTGTATTTCCTACCCAATGGCCGGGTGCCGCAGTGGTGGGTCCCATCGGGCGGCGGCGGTTCTTTGACGTTTCCAGGTGAATCAGCAGCGTTGCAACCGTTTGCCAATCGCGCCTTGTCGCTCGTCAATCTGGACAACATCGCTGCCCGCGAAAGTCCGGGTGCGGCCCATGCGATGGGCACGTCGACGGTGATGTCTGGAGTCCGATTTCCCGACCTGAGCGGCCTAAAATGCGGCGTGACGTTGGACCAATTGGTGGCCCAGAATTCCACGGCGAACACCCGTTTTCGATCGCTGCAGTTCAGCGCGGGCGAACCAGCGACCTGCGACGTCGGTGGCTCGCCTTGCCCATACACCCAGTGCATTTCGTGGTCGGGCCCGGGGCAACCGCTGATCCCGACCATCAATCCGGCCGCAGCGTTCTCGCAGTTGTTTGACACCAGCGTGGATGGACTCTCGGGCAATGCGGCAGAGATTCGGCGTGTGTCACGCCGTTCGTTGTTGGACTTCGTGCGCGACGACGCCACGGACCTTCAACGACGCCTTGGCAGCGCTGACCGCGCGCGCCTTGACGAATACTTCACGTCCCTTCGTGAGGTGGAACAAAGCTTAACGAACACGACGTTGCCGGACGCGTGCCAGGTTCCTGCGGAAGGGCCGGCCGGGACCCTGGCCTACCAAGACCGCGTCCCCGCATTCCACGAGCTCATGAAGCTCGGCCTGCAGTGCGACCAAACGCGGGTGATGTCGTTCATGATTGAGTTTGGGCTGAGCCAACGCAGCCACGATTTCCTTGGCGCGCCGGGGCAACACCATGCGATCTCGCACGGTGACGCCGCCCAACTTCAGCGCGTGGAAACGTGGCACGCCCAACAAATCGCGCACCTGCTTGGGTTGCTGCAGAACACCCCCGATGCCGACGGCAAGACCTTGCTCGACAACACGTTGGTGCTTGTCATGCCGAGCATGGGTATTGGCACCGTGCACGACCACGCCAACGTCTGTCCGTTGATGTTCGGGGCTCAAGACTGGGTCAACACGACCGGCCAAAGGGTTCAAGCCGACGGCACGCCGTTGGCGAACCTCCACGTGTCGTTGCTCGAGGTTTTTGGAATCGAGGGCAGCTTCGGCAACAACGGCGCCATCTTTGGCGATTATGGCTCCACAACGCTCGCCGGCGTGAAACGCGGCTAAAACAACCAGCCTTGACGGTCGGCCAGCCGGTCAAACTCAATCCCGACGTGCTCCAGCATCGCTTCGGCCGCCGGCTTGAGTTGTTTCTCGATGTAGTGTTCGTGGTCGATTGTTGACGACAAATGCCCCACAGGCTGCGCACCTGCGTGCGTGATGAAGTAGGACACACGGCGAGGACTCCCGCCTAAGATGAGCGCAGCGGCGACGTGGGGCGGCGTGTTGGTGTATTCGGACGGCGGGCGACGCAACCGTTTTGTATACACGAGGTCTTGATCTCGCAGCCCCGCACGCACCGCACGAATCTCGCCCAGAATCCACGTGTCCAAGCCGTCGATCTCGTCGCTAAACACCCGCCGAAACAGCTCCAACTGAAAACTGCGCGCCAGTCGCGTCCAGTCGGTGCGCACGGCTTCCATTCCCTTGACCTCGACGCGACCCTCGCCGTCTTGGACAATCCACCCAGCGTACCGCTTCTTGCTGCCCTCGTCCGAGTGACGTTTCGTGGGCATGAAAAATCGCGAATACAGGGTCTCGTATTCCATCTCAAGATGGCTCGTGATGCCGTATCTCTCTTCGCAGACGCGGCGCCAATGCGCGTTGATGTCGTGCGTCAGCTGTACGCCAATGGCGTGGGCTTCGGCCGTTGAGTGCTTCGGTCCAACATGCACAAACACACTGTCCGTGTCTCCGTAAACGACCTCGTAACCGGCGCGCTCAATGAAGTCTTTGCTTTGCAGGATGATCTGATGCCCCCGCAGAGTGACCGAGCTCGCCAATCGTGGGTCAAAGAACCGGCATCCCGTCGTTCCGAGCACGCCGTAAAACGAGTTCATCAGAATCTTGATCGCGGTCGACCGAGCTTTGTCTTTCCGACGTTTCGCGTCGTCGCGTGCGTTCCAAAGGTCTTCGATGAGCGCGGGCAGGATGTGTTCGTTCGGGTGAAACACCGCCCCGCGAAAACCCGGCACCCTTCCCTCCATCGCAGGCGATTCCTCGTCGGTCGAAACCTGTGTCGATGCGCCCGAAGCGATCATCCCGTACGGGTCAATCTTAAAGGTCCGTATGATGCTGGGGTACAGACTCTTGAAGTCCAAAACCAGTACGTTCTCGAACAGTCCCGGTCGCGAATCCATGACGTAGCCCCCCGGCGAGGCTTCGAATTCTTCCTCAGAATCGATCGTGCGCGCGACACGGCCTTTTCGGTGGAGCCGAGGCAGATAGAGGTAGTCAAACGCAGCGACCGAACCCCCGATGCGGTCCATCGCCAACCCCGTGAGCTGTTGGCGTTCGGTCACAAACCCCAACAAATCCTGAGTCTCGAAAATCTGTTTAACCAGCACCGCGTCTTTCAGATTGTAGACGGCGAGCTCGTCGGGAGCCTCGCGGTAGAGCCTCAGGATCTCCGCCGCCTTGTCGGAGACCTGCTTGAGCGTTTTGCCCTCGCCGAGCAGCGTCTGCGAGGTGTGTTCGAGGGAATAAGATTCGGCCCAATAACCGCTTGCCTTCAACGTTTGCTGCCCATCAAGCACCACGCGACCCTCGATGTCGGCGAGTGCACCTCCTCGGCGGTCGCTCTCCCGAAGGCGTGTGCGCCCTCGTCCACGGCCAAGCCGCAGATCGAACCCAAGCAGCTTCGCGCGGCGCATCAGAACCCGGATGTCAAAACCGATGACGTTCCATCCCGTGATGATGTCTGGGTCAGCTTGGGCCACCCATGCCTCGAAGGCTCGGATCAAGGCTTCTTCGCCCGCCACCGATTCAAAATGTGGTGACACGACATCGGGTCGGTCCACCCACACGCGACGCTCGTCCCCACACACACCCGCAATGGAGAGGATCTGCCCGTCAAACCCGTCGGTTTCGATGTCAAAGCTCAACAGTTTGAGAGGAAACGGCTCGCCGCCGGCTCTGACCGCCGGATTAAGCCACTCCAGAGCGCCATCGCTCTGCCGACTTTCGCCCTCGATCGCCATCGTACCGGTGATGAACCGCTCCATGAGGTAGCGGTCGCACGGCGAGATATCGGCTTCTAGCGGAGGTCGGCCGGCGTCGGTCAGCCGGCGACGCTCGGCCACAAGATCCGCGTGGGACGAGAAGTACACCGCGCTGACGGGCTCTGCGTCCATGGACAGCAGTTGAACGTCGCGCCGCGTGCCGCCTACCGTCTCGACGTCTCTTGGCACGAAGAAGATTGAGGATTCGCTGTCGAACACAATCCTCGCCGCGCCGGATTCAAGACGAACCCAGTATTCCAAGACCAAACGTCCTTGACGCTCAAACCAGCGTTTTGTCAGTAGCGTCGCTTCCACGGACCGAGTGTAACCCGCCGACCGCGTGTGCGACACACCTTGGGCATGTGGTTGCGAACAAACCATGGCAACGCTAGCATCTGATCCTCCAACACGAGGCGAACTTCATGGGTAAGAATCTCCAGATCACCGTGACATCGGGTCCGTTGAAGATCTCTGGCGAGTCGATTTCGATCCGCTATTGCGGCAACGCCGTCCCAGTCGAAGACGGTGACGTTTATCTTTGCCGATGCGGTCACAGCGCAAACGCACCGTTTTGCGACGGCAGCCACAACCGCGTGGGTTTTGTCGCTGAGCCCGGGGTAGGAAAAACCCGCGAGGTCCAAGTTTGGGAAGGCAACAGCATCCGCACGTTTTTCAATCCGAACGTCTGCATGCACGTCTTCAAATGCCAACCGCTGAAAGCATTGCGCGAAGCCGAGCTCAACGGAGACGCGGACGCAGCGAAACAGATCGCCGAAGTTGTGATGTCCTGCCCGTCCGGCGCGCTCACTTACGAATCCAAAACCGTCACTGCCCCAGCGCTGCATGACGTCGATATCGACATCATGGAAGGCGGCGAAATCCGTGTTCAGTGCGCGTTTGAGATCAACGCGGAGCTTGGCGAGCGCCAACCACACGACCGAGGCACGCTTTGCCGTTGCGGCCTGTCGCAGAACAAACCCTGGTGCGATGGACGTCACAAGAAGCGCGAGGGATTTCGCTAGCCTACACTTGCATACCTCGGTGGTTCTGCTATCCCCAGACGTATGAATACACACGTCTTTGTTTTGTTTTCGGCCCTGCTTGTCTCGACCTCCTTTGGCTGTGGAGACGACGCCGATCCTTCGCAAGATGTGCAGGTACGCGAGGAAACCGACTCGGTGGCAACGCCGCAGGACATGCCGGAGTCCCAGACGCCAGTGGAGACTCCTGAGCCAGGCCCCGTTGTCGATCCCACCCCCGATCCAGACCCGGACCCTGTCGATCCCATGCCTGACCCGATGCCCGCACCGTGTTTGGTCGACGAGGGGTGCATCAACACGTTTCCCACGCAGATTTTTGATACCACCGTCGGCGGCACGCGGGACAAAGACACGTATTCGTGCCGCCCGGACACCAACGAAAGCGGGCCAGAGCGGATGTACCGCATCGAGATGCCCACAGCGGGATTCTTGGCGGTTGAGGTCCTCTCGGAAGACATCAACACCGACGTCGACGTGCATCTCTTGCTCGAGAACGACGTGGCATCGTGCATGGACCGCGGGAACTACACAGCCGGCGCGTACCTTGAACCCGGAACGTATTGGCTCGCCGCCGATACGTGGGTCGATAGTGCAGGCACGGAATACGCCGGGGCGTTTGAGCTGTCGATCAATGTCGTCACGGTCGATGATTTGGCCGCGCTTGGGATCCAACGCCAGGCCGCCGAGGACGCGATGACCGCGTTTACCACCGCGTGGCAGCGCCTCGACACAAAACGCTTCGAGTACGCCATCACCGACTTCTCGATGCACTCACGCCTCAAACGCCAATGGATCTATCAGATGGCGACCGGGCAGCTGCTCTACAACCTGACCGTAGGCCACGGAGAAGGCTCCATCGTGGGGAACGACCTTGGCATGGCGTCGGTGTTTTCGAACATTCCAGAAAGCCATCAGTCCAGTGTTGGCCTGGTGAAAACGGCAGAGACGTATGTCGGCGACTATGGTTATTCACTGCGCATCGACGGCCTAGAACCCGACTTCAACAGCAACGTCCGTGACCGATTCATCGTGGTTCACCCATGGTATGGCAACCGCCCCGACGTGGTGGCGACCGAAGGTTGGGTTGTGCCGACGTGGGGTTGCGCCACGATCGACCCTGCGGTGTCCGAGCAGGTCATCAACACCATCCGAGGCGGCGCGTTGATGTTCTTTTGGTACCCCGACGCGACGTACCGCGGCGCCTCAACCTACCTGTAACCCAGCACATCGTGTTAACCTTGACGCCGTCGCACCGAGTTGAGGCGCTCATGGGTTACAAATACAGCCGAGACGACATTCTCGCGGCTGCCGTCGACGCCTCCATCGCCGAGGGGGTCGGCTCGCTCACGTTTGGGCGACTCGCGAAACGCTTGGGCATCAACGACCGCACAATCGTCTATTACTTTCCCAACAAAGACGCCTTGATCCTCGCGGTCACCGAGGTCCACAGCGCGCGCCTCCAGGCGCTCTTGGCGTCCGCGTTCGACCACCCAGCGTCGGGACACCGTGAGCTCGCGCAGCGCGCCTGGCCGATCCTCGCGACGAACGAAGCTGCGCCTGTGTTTCGCGTCTTTTTCGAGTTGATCGGACTCGGTCTGCGCGGGGAATCCCCTTACGATGTCATCGTGCCGGCAGCCTTCGAGGCGTGGCTGGACTGGATCATGCCGCTCGTGAATGTTCCTGACGACCGGCGACGGGCCGAGGGCGAAGCCGCGCTTGCGCTGCTCGATGGTCTCCTACTCTTGCGTCAGATCCGCGGGCCAGAAGCGCCGAGCGCGCGGGCGAGGCAGTTGGGCGTGTCGATAGGGCCCACCAATCCGATGTGACCGCAAAATTACATATCTATCGGATGATGCTGTGGTTTTTTAAAAAAAACGGTGTCCCAATTCGAAGGGTTCCGACACAATGTCCTAAACGCACAGGAATCAATGCCAAACGGGTCCAACAACTGGGATGAGCGCGAGTTGTTCGAGCGAGGTCCGGTCGTCGTCTTTCGGTGGAAGAACCAAGACGGCTGGCCTGTCGCGAACGTTTCGCCCAATGCCGCGGAAGTGTTCGGGTACACCCCCGAGCAGTTCCTGAACGGCGACGTGGTCTACAGCAGTTTGATCCACCCTGATGATATCGAGCGCGTGGGCCGCGAGGTCGCCGAGGGCTCCGCGATGAGTTCGTTCGTCCACGAGCCATACCGCGTGCGACGCGTTGACGGTGGGATACGCTGGCTGCACGACGTCACGCACGTGATTCGTCCCGACGGAGGCGGCGAACCGACGCATTTCCTAGGATACGTCGTCGATATTACCGAGCAGATCGAAGCGGAAGCCCAACGCCACGCGCTCGAGATGAAGCTGCTGCAAACGCAGAAGCTCGAGAGCATGGGCATTTTTGCCAGCGGTGTCGCGCACGACTTCAACAACTTTCTCGCCGGCATTCTGGGCGAGGCGGAGCTGGCGAAGCTGTGCCTGAAAGACCAACCCGAGGAGGCTGCGCGAGGGCTTGAGAACATCATCATGCTCTCGGTCAGAGCCGCCGAGCTCACCCAACAACTGCTGACTTTCGCGGGAAAGCGACAGAACCCGGCTCAGCCCGTCCGGCTCGACCGTGTCGTGGAGGAAGTCGCAAAAATGTTGGGCACGGTGATTTCGAAAGATGCGACCCTGGAGCTCCAGCTCGCCGAGGTCGACCCCATTCACGCCGATCGAACCCAGATGGTGCAGGTCGTCATGAATCTGCTCACAAACGCGTCGGAGTCCCTTGTAGGGGGCGTCGGTCAGATCAACGTCAGAGTCTGCAACACGACGTTTCGCGGCGACCGGGCAGTCTGTCTGACGGTCGCCGACACGGGATGTGGAATGACAGAAGACGTGCGCCATCGGCTCTTC
>JAWKQR010000044.1:0-34179 GCA_041390025.1 bacterium | reverse complement strand
GGCGGCGTAGGGGGATTAAACGGGGCGTGAAAATCCGCGTTCCGAGCCATGTATCTCAACATGATCTCGGCCTCGTCGGGTGTGGCAATCCGCAGCTCAAGACGGTCGGTTTGAAGAATTGGGTGTGCCATGAGTCACCTAATTTCTAGATGAATTCGGCGAGCTCCATCCAGCGTTCCAACGATGCCTCCAGCTCGTTTTGAAGGGAGGTACGTTCGTCAGTCAGGCGTTGTAGCGCGTCAAAATCGCTGGCGTTGGCAGCCATTTTTTTGTCCAATTTTGGCAGCAATTCCTCGATTTCCGCGATGCGTTTTTCCAACGTGTCGTGCTCGAGTTTTTCTTTGAACGTCAGCTTCTTTTTGTCTTTGTCGACAGGCTTGGCTTCGGCCATCGGTGGCGCGACCGTTTTCTTGGCAGCCGCCGGCGCGGTGCGGGTTTCCGCGTATGCAGAATAGTTGCCCGGGAACTCGCGAACCTCGCCGCCTTCCTCGATGACCAACAAGTGGTCGACGGTGCGGTCGATGAAATACCGGTCGTGGCTGACCACGATCAAAACGCCTGGAAAATCGTCCAGATAATCTTCCAATTCCGCCAACGTATCGACGTCCAAATCGTTGGTGGGCTCGTCCAAAATGATGACGTTGGGTTTCGAGATAAGCGTGCGCAACAGATACAGGCGTCGTCGCTCACCACCCGACAACGTCTTGATGATCGCCTGCTGACGGTCGCGCGTGAAACCAAATCGTTCCAACATTTGCGACGCGCTCAGGCTGCCCTGGCTGGTCTCGATGCGGTTCGAAATTTCCGAGATGTATTTGTGCACACGCATCGACTCGTCGAGCTCGACGGACTGTTGGTCGTAATACGCAAAATTGACGGTCTGCCCGATCTCGACCGAGCCCGTGTCCGGCAGTTGTCGCCCACAAATCAGGTTCAGCAACGTCGTCTTGCCCGCGCCGTTTGGCCCGACCACGCCCACGCGGTCGCCCTTGGGAAAGAAGTACGTGAAGTCGCGGATGACCGTCTTGTCGCCGTAGCTCTTCGACGCGTGCTCGATCTCGACAATTTTTCGGCCCAGCCGGCTTCCGACAAAGTCGAACTCCAACTCTTCTTCCTGCACCTGCTTGCCGGTCTGCAGCGCCACGGCGCGCTCGATGCGCGACTTCGACTTGGTCGTGCGGGCCTTGGGGCCGCGTCGCAACCACTCAAGCTCCTTCTTGGCCATCTGTTTGCGTTTCTGCTCCGCGATGGCGTCGAGCTCTTCGCGGTGCGCGCGGCGCTCCAAAAACGTCGAATAGTTGCCGGGATGGCGGTCGATCGTCCCATCGTGAATCTCGAGGATCACGTTTGCCACGCGGTCCAAGAAGTACCGGTCGTGGGTGATCAACATCACGGCGTGGGTGCGCGAGGCCAGGTAGCCCTCAAGCCATTGCACCGTGTCGACGTCCAAGTGGTTGGTTGGCTCGTCCAGGATCAACAAATCGCATGGGCGAATCAGCGCCTGAGCCAGCGCCACGCGCTTTTGTTGCCCGCCGGACATCGTCGCCACGGTCTGCGTCAGGTCTTGGATGCCAAGCTTGCCAAGCACGCTCTTCGCGTCGGATTCAAGCGACCAACCGCCCAGCGCGTCCATGCGTGACGACAGGTCCATCAAGCGGTTTTGTACCTTGGTGTCTTCGGGACGCTCGGTCAGTTCGACCAAGATGTGTTCGTACTGTTTGACCACACGAAACAGCTCGGACGGGTCGTCGAGCACGGCCTCGAGCGCGGTCAACGTTGGGTCGAGCTCGACCTGCTGGCCGAGGTACACAATGTTCGCCTCGTTGTTGCGGATGATGCGGCCGTCGTCGGGCGTTTCGAGCCCCATGAGCATGCGCAACAACGTCGTCTTCCCCGCCCCGTTTCGCCCAATGATTCCGACCTTCTCGCCTTCCTCGATGCCGAACGTGACTTTGTCGAGGATGGTCCGAGGACCAAAGGCTTTCTGAAGATTCTCAACGCTCAGCAGTACCATGGGCGGTTGCTCCGGTGCGGGCAATGTTCTGGATCAGTTTTCCTACCGTCAGGCCTTGCGCCAAGATCGAGGTGACCACCACGGCGTAGGTCACCGTGAGGATGATGTCGCGACCGGGAAAAGGCGGCAGCGACATCGCAAGGGCGACTGAGATACCACCTTTGATGCCACCCCATATAAGGATTCGGCGAGTTCCGGTCACAAATTCCATTTTCCGGCGCAACATGTTGATGGGGACGAGCACCGAGACGGTGCGCGCGACCAGATTGAGCACGATGATGAAGGCCGCCGCCGTCAGCGTCAGCTGGTTGAACTCGAACGCGATAATCTCAAGGCCGATCAGCAGGAAAAGCACGGCATTGAGCGCCTCGTCGATGAACGACCACACGATATCAAGCGACTGTTCGGTCTCGGCCGACATCGCGTCGGCGCGGCCTTTGTTGCCCACAAAGAGTCCGGCGACCACACACGCCAGCGGCGCCGAGGTGTGAAGCCGGAACGCGATGAGCGACAGCCCCATGACCATCGCCACCGTGATCAGGGTCTCGAGGTTGGGTTCGTCCAAGTCCTTTAGGGCCAGATACGTCACCCAACCGGCCGCCAAACCGAGCAAGATGCCGCCAATGACCTCTTGGGCGATCAAGATGGCCACCCCGCCTGCCGAGATCGGCTCGGCCCCTGTGGCGCCCGAACCAAGCGCGATCGAGAGCAATACCGTGAACACCACCACACCCACGCCGTCGTTGAACAGCGATTCGCCCACGACCTGGATCTCGACAGGTTTGGGTGCGCCTGCAGCCTTCATGATGCCGAGCACGGCGACGGGGTCGGTCGGTGAGATCAACGCGCCAAAGACCAAACACCAGATCAGCGGGACGTCTTGGCCCAACATCGCGAGCACGCCGTACGTGCCAAAACCGATGATGGAGGTGCTGATCATCACACCCACGCTCGCCAGGCTGACGATCGACAGGTGCCACTTTTTCATGACGGCCATGTCGGTGTGCAGCGCCCCCGCGAACAGCAAAAAGCTCAACATGCCGCGCATCAACGCTTCGGAGAAATTCACGTCTTGAAGCGCGAGGCGGTGCAGCTCGTCGCCAAGATGCCATTCCGTGAACACGGCATCGGCCCCCAACACGGCCAGCGACGCCAGCAACCCCGCGATCATCATCGCGATGGCGAAGGGCAGCTGGAACAGACGATAGTTCAGGTACCCAAAGATGGACCCAAGCACGAGCAGAATAGCAACGGTTTCAAACATGGAATCCCACGGTACGATCAATCAACCAATACAGCGCGACGGCCAAGGCAGCGGCGGCCAAGACCTGTGTCACACGTCGTTCATACGGTTTGCCCACCAACCAGCTTCGCAGCGGATAGAGCGGCAACAGGATGCTGAGTTGGCCGAGCTCGACGCCAACATTGAAGGCCGCCAAGGCCGGCACTAGCGCGGCGGTTGGCAGTCCGACTTCGTCGCGCAGCACGTACGAAAACCCGAAGCCGTGCACAAGGCCAAACATAAACGTCGCGACCACCAAATACTTTGGGGGTTGTTTGCGGATGAGCGTCTCGACGGCCACGTACGCGATCGACAGCGCGATCGCCGGCTCGACGACCGATGCAGGCACATCCACGACGTTCAACGCGGCGAGGCCGAGCGTGATCGAGTGCGCGATGGTGAAGGACGAGACGACCCAGATCAGCTGTCGAAATCCCACGGCGATGAGCATCAACAGCAACACAAACAAGACGTGGTCGGGGCCAAGCAGAATGTGTTCGACGCCCTCAACCAGATAACGCGTGAACACGTCCAACAGGTTGGACTCCGGTTCGGCGATCTTGAGGGTGTAGGTCGGGAACTCCTTGTTAAATGCGGTGGTCTCGACCTTTTCGCCAAACTGAATGCGCCCCAAATGACGGTAGCCGTCGGGCGAATCGAGCAACGCCGTGTTCGTAAACGTCAAAACCGTCAACGGCAGCGCGCACTTGAAGGTTTTTAGGAAGAAGTAGTTTGTCAGCGCCTGCCCAAGCGGCGCCGACTTCTTTTCGGTCACCTCGCACGCCGACTCGCCGTTGACGAGCTGGATGTTCTTGTCGAGGTAGTCGGCGATGTCGCCATAGCGTGGGGCGAGCTCGTTGGGCGCGATGGCGCCGTTGCGGTCGGTGTCGACGTCGAGCCCGTGGGCAACATCAGCCACCGGCAGGGCGATCAGGGTTTCAACGAGTCCATCGTCATGCACATTGACCACAAACGTGCTCGCGCCCGTTTGGTGGGCCGATGCCAACGATGGCAGCAAAAAAAGGCAGATGAAAAGCAAGATACGCATGAGACCCTCGTCGATGGGTACAACGTATCAATTCTTTGCCTCCTGAGGTCAAGGTTCTCGGCACGACCGGCCTATTCAGCACCAACGGGGTTCGGCCTCAAAAGATGGGCGCTTGTTCCTCGGTCGAAGGTCCGTTACAGTAGAGGGCGTAAACGAAACTTTGATGGGGAGAAAACTGGTGAGCAACGCAACGCAACGCAACGCAACGCGCGGACTTGTGTGGATTTCATTCGTTCTTTTGTGCGCCTGCGGTGATTTGTTAGAGCCGAGGAATCCACCGACGCGCGAACAGGCGATGGTGTCTCAAGGGGTCGACCCTGTTGTGGGACTCCAAGACTACAATGTCGAGATCGCGCAACGTGTGCCTGCTCTGATGAATGGGCTTGGGCCGAGCGGCAAGACCATGGCGTTCGCGGCCATGATGGGCGCACGGACAAGCGCCTTCCAGTTGAATCACAACAAGAACGAGCCCAACCAATGCGCCCCGCAGGAGGAGTTCGGCAGTGCATTCGCTTCGGGATACACAACGATTGTGACGTCTCACCATGCGACAGCGACAAACGCGACAGAGGTCCTGTATCGATTCATGCTTCCGGCGCCGAAGGAGAACAGAACACACAACCAGCAGTTGACCCCGATTTCCGACAAGATGGTCTACGATCGACTTTACCGGTTGGGGTTCGACAATCTATGGAACTCGGATTGGCCCATAGTGGAAGGCAAGGTTTCAACTTGGGAGGTTTCGAGCGTGCCGTACATCGACTGGAACGCCACCCACGGCGTGGACGCGATGATGTGGACCACTCGTCCGCGTTGCGTCGAAGTGTTCGGTGGAACCGGGGAGCAAGTGCTGGCCATGGGGCCTGGGCTCTTTACCGATTGGCTGCGACCACTGACCGGCGACTTCGACGCAACGCTCATCGGCGCACCCCTTCACGCAGCGCACGCCAACAGCTTTCAGTACAGCGGCATCGGACTGCCCCTGAGCGCATGGGCTCCGCCCACGGTGGTGTTGTGGGATAGATTGGAACTCGACTTATGGAACCTTGTCAGTTTCCCAGGCTACCGTGGCGAACCCGTGGATTGTGCCCGGGTGAGGGTCGGCTGCGCCAACACCGAAATGCAGTACGTTGGCTGTGATGGTGCCTCGATAGACCTCACCAAGGGTTCAAGCGGAGGCGCCGTTTTTTCGGTCGGGCGAACCCTTCGTGCAGGCGCAATCGGCGTGGTTCAGGGTGGCTACATGGACAGCGGAGATGTGTTCTCTTGGGGACTTTTGGACGACGCCATGGGTGCCCCGAACTTCGACGAAATGCCGACACCTCAAGCCCACACCATATTCACCCCGTTCACCGCGGCGATGATCAAACAGATTCCCCCGAATAAATCGAAGATCGCGCAACGCGAAAACGGGGTCAATTGGGCGCCTGATCCAGACTTGACGGACACCGGCATGTACACCGAGTGCAACGGGCCGAATTGTTCTACCGGTTGTGTCGGTGATTGCGTCACTAACACCAACACAAAGCACACACTGAAGTGCTCGAACCTCTATGACAGCCAGGAGACCAGCGCTGGCGCCGCGATCGGGGTTACTGGTGGCGCAAGGCCTCAGACGCTTAACATTGGGGACTTGGGACTTGTGTGCGGACCACTCAGTTCTTGGTCGTGGACAAATTTTTGGGATCGGGTCGGGTCTGTGAGGTCCACTATCAGTGACCTACTCACTGATGTGCGATGTGACGTGGGTGATTGCGCGGATCGACCGTTTTCCAAAATGCTTGTCACAGACTGGTTTGACAACGCTGGCGACGTGGAAAGCCGCCCGTTTCAATTGTGCCCACCGGGCTTCATGATGCGCGGTTTGGAGCTTAGCTTCGACGGTGTGGCCGAAGGGGTCACGCAGATTCTTTGTGCGAGACCTTCAGGCGAGCGCTTTGGGATTTTTTTATCCGAACCCGCCACGGTGCATGACTTCGACATTGTCACTCGCATTGGCAATCCTGACCCTTCGACCGCCAATCACACGATCGAATGTGGGCCGGCCGCACCGATCATGACCGGCATCGAGATCTTCCGAAGTCCCAACAATGACATCGTCGGACTCCGTCCGCTGTGCAGCGAGAGCCCGCCGCCGATCTCAAGCCGCGATGAATGTGCACTTCCCATACCATCGGGTGTGGCCGTCCACGGAGACCCCGCCCTATGAAGTCTTCAATTCTTCTCTTGTTGTTAGGCTTCGCGGCGTGTTCAAGCACCGAACCGATCGAGCCCCAAAGTTGGCCAGTCTCTGAAGAGGTGCCAGCGGTTGAACTCACGGATTCTGGCGATTCTGATGTCGCGGATGACCCGCTTTACTTCTCGGTCGACGAGCATTTTGACAATTGCCTTCCACACTTCCCGAGATCTTGCCCACCAACACCACCTGTTTTTTCGAAGAAAATTGTGAACCTTAATTTCGCGGGGATGTTAAATGCGCAATACAACTACGAGTTTTATCCGACTGACAAACGTATCCTAGTCACCGTGGCGTTTCCCGACAGTCCAGATCCGCGCCCACGGAAGTTCGAGTGGTTCGGCCAAAAATTCATTTATCAAAATCCATGGCCAGGAGAATCATTCCGACACTCCGATGATGTGACGTTTTACGGCACACCGAATGAGAACGGTGTCCCGGATTGGATGGGGGATGAATCCGCCTTGCGCAGCGTGTTCGTGAGGTTCGAAGACCTCGACACCGGGCGCTGGGCCGAGAAAACCTGCGTGGACGTCAAATACCGTGGGGGGGCGCAATTCGAGGGCGAGACATACACCTTCTGGTCGCTGCGTTGCGCGCCTGAGGAAGCTCACGACCGCGTTGAAACACCTGATTAGATGGTTTCCACGGCGAGCCGGTGATCGTGGAACGATGTGGACCGGCAGCTTCCAAGCTTCCGTTGTGATAACGTGTAGTTTTACCCACAGTCGCTCAAGCTTTGCGGCACTGCGCCTTGATTAGTAAGCGTTGCACACTGTTTGTTGGTCCTCGCAATACTTCGTGACGCATCGCTCCTCGTATGTCAGGCCACAGTAGTCGAGCTGACAATCGAGCAAGGCTCGAAAGAGCGCGAGCGCGGTGGGTTCCGTGTTTTTCTTGCAGTCCTGAATGCACTCTCCAATCTGGCTCTGCGGGAGAAAGTAACAGCCGTGATTGCAGCTCATGCCATCCACGCACGTGCCGTACGTGTACCGGCGTTGCGCTCTTTCTTCGGCACCTTCATAACTGAAGCATGCTTCCTGCGCATACTGGCAATGGTCGGCGACGCACGCTGCGTTCGAGAAGTCGCCATTGCACTGCGTGACGACGCAGCCGTAGAGCAGCTCGAAGATTTGAGCCGCCATTGGTTCGGATTCCGCGTAACACGCGTCGATGCATGGCTGAGAGTCCGACCTCAGACAACCAAGGAAACAGTTCGCAGAATCCTCGCATGCGACGTACGTGTAACCGTCTTGGGACTTAGTTTTTGATGAATCTGTAGTGCTTGAATGGGTGTCAGAGTCGTCCGACCCGCACCCAAGAAGAAGTATAAAAGATAAAACCGCTAAACTCTTCATGGTTCCCCCCTCAGAGGATTTTGATGTGTTGTTGTCTCGACACGAGACAACGCAAACCTTAGTGCGTCGTTGTTGAGTGTGCAACTCGCCGATTGCCAGCTAAAACAAACCACGATGTCTGGGCTGGAGGATTGAGATGGCACGTGGTCAATGGTTGGTTTTGGTGGCTTTGGTGGCGGCGTGCTCCGACGACGCGGCGCAGGTGTCTACTATGGGTGACGCGGGGACCGACGGGCTCGACATGAGGCAGAGCGACACGCAAATACAGGTGCCAGACGCGACCATGACGGGGCTTGCAGACGGCCAGGCCTGCACCCAAGACGCACAGTGCCTGTCGATGAACTGTGCGGATGCGGTGTGCGCACCCGTGTCCACGTGCGAAAACGCCTGCGGGGCTCTTTGTTGCACCGGCGACGAGGCTTGCTTGTTTGACGCCTGCGTTCCGCTTGGGGCTGCGTGCACCGAAGACCAGCCCTGTCCGCTCGACCAATACTGCGAGCCCACGGCCAACCGCTGCGTCGACAAGAACGCGAACCCCAACGTGTGCGTGTTTGTGCCGCCTGTGGGTGTCTTCAACCCCACCGAGGCATGGGCCTGGACCGGAAGTCCTGATTCCCCCGAATACGACCAGGTGATGATGATGCCGGCCGTCGCCAATCTGACCGACGACGACGGCAGCGGAAGCATCGACCTGAAGGATACACCGGATATCGTGTTCGCGACCTTTCAGGGCAACAACTACAATGGCGATGGGGTGCTGCGGGTGATCAGTGGCGACGATGGCTCCGAGCATTGGAGCTCGTCGACTTTGGCCACGCCGTTCTTTGTGCAAGGCGGCACCATTCCAGCACTTGCGGACATCGATGGTGATGGTGTCGCCGAGATTTTGATCGGCGGTGGTCCCGCCATCGGCGGTGGCCTGTACGCCATTGAAAACGACGGAACCGTCAAGTGGCATCAACCCGGGATCGCCAACCTCGGGTCTCGCGGACCGGCGGTCGCAAATTTGGACGGTCAAGGCCTCCCCGAGATTCTGACGCCCGGTGCTGTGTTAAGCGCGGCGGGCGACATCGTGTGTGCGTTGCCGACGTCGACGGGCATTCCTTATGCCGTCGATATGGACCTTGATGGGGTGCTTGAGGTGGTGCACGGAAACACGTTGTACCGCATGACCAATGCCGCCGCGACCGATGGCTCAGGGTGTACTCAGGTGCGCGTCGGCACCGGCAGTGGCTATACGGCGGTGGCGAACCTGGACGACGACCCGGCCCCCGAGATTGTCGACGTGGTCGGTGGTCAGGTCGTGCTGTGGGACAATGACGGCAACGAAATCTGGCGGTTCCCGATTCCACTCGATGCCCCACGCATTCAATCCCTATACGGCATCGACGACTGCAGCGCTGGGTTCCCCGAGAACGGACAGGCCTGCACGAGCAACACCCAATGCCAGAGCCCACTTGGCCGCTGCACGTCGAACGTGTGTCGGTTGAACTCCGCGTGTGTTCCCGGCGGCGGCCCACCGACCATTGCCGACTTTGACGGAGACGGTTTGGCCGACATCGCGGTCGCGGCGCGCTGGTATTATTTTGTGTTTCGCCAAGACGGAAGCGTGCTGTGGGCGCACTCGACCAAGGACTATTCGAGCGCGGTCACGGGCTCCTCGGTCTTTGATTTTGAGGGCGATGGCAAGGCCGAGGTCGTCTACAACGACGAGCTCTTCCTGCGTGTCTACCGGGGCGCAGGCACGGGCAGTGACGCCGATGGCGATGGCTTCAACGACGCTGACATCTTGATCGAAATCCCCAATTCGTCTGGGACTCTGCTGGAGTACCCGCTGATTGTGGACGTCAACAACGACGGCAACGCCGAAATCGTCGTCGCGGCCAACAATTACTCGACGCCCGGTTCCACCACGAAGGGCATCCGGGTTTTCGCGGACGCGAGCGACAACTGGGTGGGCACACGTCGCATCTGGAACCAACACGCGTACCACGTCACGAACATCGAGGAAGACGGCACGGTGCCGCTGGTCCAGCGGCGCAACTGGGAGCTGCCCGGTCTAAACAATTTCCGGCAGAACGTGCAAGGCGACGGTCTGTTCAACGCGCCGAATCTGGTGCCGGTGGTGGACTCGGTCACGGCCGAAAACTGTCTGAACCTGCCCATCACGATTCGATTCACCGTGCGAAACGACGGCGCCTTGGGCGTGCGTGCGGGCACGGTGACCTCGGCGGTTTACGCGTCGCTGGCGGGGGCCGAGACCTTGGTCACCACCGTCACCAATACGCGCAACCTCGCTCCGGGCGGGTCCGAGACCTTCGACGTGACCTGGACCCCGCCCGAATCGTGGGCCGGTCAGAAGTTCGACGTGCGAGTCGTCACCGACGACGATGGCACCGGCGTGCAACGCCACAACGAATGCCGTGAAGACGACAACGAAGCCGTTCAGAACGATGTGGAGTGTAAGGTCCTTCAGTAGAAACCGGGGTGGGCCGGCAACCTCCCGGTTGCCGGATTCGGTGGTGAGCTTATGGGCCGGCAACCTCCCGGTTGCCGGATTCGGCGCAGCCGAACACGACCAACCTCCAAAGTAGCCGAACACCGAGTGTGGGCTTCGCCCAGCGGCAATCGTAGATTGCCGCCCGTAACCTTGGTGTGGGCTTCGCCCAGCGGCAATCGGAGATTGCCGCCCCGCAATCACGGCAATCGGAGATTGCCGCCCCACAATCGGAGATTGCCGCCCCAGAAACGTCGCGGAATATACCAACACCCCACACTTGCTATATACATCCAAGGCATGGGCCGGTCTGAGCCGACCGAGGGAGTTCGCCATGGCTGATAAAAAATCCCCCGCAAAATCTGCCAAATCCAAGAAGACCAAAGCCCCCAAGGCCGTTGAACACGCGGGCACCGGTTGGTTTGGACTCAAAGATTACCTTGAGCGCAGTCGCGATCTAGGCACCGGTCTGATCTTAGTCATTCCGCTCTTTGTGCTCTACCAGATTGGCGTCTTGTCCACGGGTGGCGTGCGAAACGGTGTGGACTTCATGTCCGACGTGATGTGGTTTGTCAGCAACGGCGAGATGCTGAAGTACATCGGCATCAACGTCGCGATCTTGCTCGGGTTCCTCGGTCTCACGCTCTACCTGCGACGCAAGGGCACCTTCAACCCGGGCGTGTTCCCTTACGTGGTCGCCGAGAGCACCTTTTACGCGATGTTCCTTGGCACCGCGGTGGTCCAGCTGATGTCCAGCCTTGGGATGGGGAAACTCCTCGCGGTCGGGTCGGGCGCAGAATATGGCCTTTTGACGTCGCTTGTGTTGAGTCTTGGTGCAGGGGTTTATGAAGAAACCGTGTTCCGGCTGATTGGCATGGGCGGTTTGTTCGCCCTGGGCACCCGCGTTTTCAACATGCCCAAGTGGATGGGCGCAGTATTCGCGGTGATCCTGTCCAGTCTGGTTTTCAGCGGCATCCATTACATCGGCTCACTTGGCGACGCGTTTACGCTGGGAAGCTTCATGTTCCGTTTCTTTGCGGGCGTGATTTTGGCTGTTATCTTCTACTTGCGAGGGTTTGCAGTGGCAGTGTACACCCACGCGATCTACGACATCATCGTGATGGTGTTTCGGTAAGCCTCCCTTCGAGTTTGCCCGCTTATGATCCCTAATATTGGCGAAATCATTATCATCCTCATCATCCTGGGCATCGTCTTTGGGGTGGGGCAATTGGGGAGCTTTGGCTCTTCGGCCAAGACGATCAAGGACAACTTCAAGAAGGGCCTTGAGAAGGGCGATAACGATCCCATCGACATCACGCCGCGCTCCGAAGAGAGTGCTCCATCTGGCCCCAAGCCAGGCACCCAACACCCGGGCGTGGAAGACGCCGAGATTGAGGACCCCACATGATCACGTTGCTTTCTGATATTGGGATGCTCGCCGCGGGTGGCCTTGAGTGGACGCCTGTGACGTATTACGTCTTGAGCGCCATTGTGCACTTCGTCTTGATTCTGGTCGGCTTCCGGCTGTTGGGTGTCGATCCGGAACAAAACGGCGTCATCGGGTCTCTGATTGCGGCCGTCATCATCAATGTGGCGCAGTACTTCTTGCGTGATACTGGGGTGGTCGGCGCGATCATCATCGGGCTTGGGAGCTTTGCCGTGCTCGCAGGTGTGACAAGCGGCGAAGTGCTCAAGGCGTTTTTCATGACCGTGCTTGTCATCGCCTCATACGGCGGCATCGGCAAGGTGGTCTTCCCACGCACGCCCCTCGAAGTTGATGATGTGGGCGGGTTCACGCGCACCGTATTGACGGGCGGGCTTGAAGCCGAACCCATCACCGAAAAACAAGCCAATGATCTTGGGAAAGGCGAAGGCGAAGAAGAGGAGTAAATCTCACAGGTTCTTTTGGAACCACTCTTCCACGACCTTCTGCTCGCGTTGACGCAGCTTGGACGGCTGTTCGGGCTGGTAGTTGGTCTCGAGCCCAGGCAACCGTTGCAGCTCATCAAAGGCGAGCGCGCGCAGCTGATCGGATTGCGAATCCATCGCGGCCACCAACCACAGATATCGTGCTTGGTCTTTGGCCGTCGCCCACCACTGTTTCCACTCGTAGGGTGAAGACCAGTTGTGGAAGGTCAGCAGCTGCAACGACGAGTGAATGTTCTTGTTGGTGTGCTCGCGATGTTTGCCAAGCTGTTCCATCAGCAAGGGGATCGAGGGAACATCACGCAAACGTGTCAGCAGGTCTGTGCACACGTCAATGTGTAGCTCTTCGTTGGTGACACGCAATCGATTGCGCAATGGGTCCAACAGGGCCGACCGGAAGTTCGGGGCCGATTGGTACGCCATCGCCACACTTCGCGCGATGTTTCGAATCTGCTGGTCGCGATCGAACAATCGCGGGAAAACGTCTTCTAACAACCCTTCGGCCGAGAGCTGCGTGAGCAGAAGCATCGCATAGAATCGAGCTTCAAGGCTGGTGTCGTTCAAGAACTTCTACACACAGGCAAGGCATCTTCGCCCAAGCGCACAAGGACGTGCAAAACGGGTCCATGCTCGGCGACGGGGGGCATCGTCTCGAACGTGTGCTGGTAGCGGTCGACGAACAATCGACCGGGGAACATCGCGGCGAGTCCTTCCAGAACGGCAGGTCCCGCGCTGGCGACGACATCGGCCGCCTCGAACGCGACGTTGCGGTTGCGGTCGTCGAGCAACAGAAATGCCTCCTGGACCTCAATGTCGAGGGGCTGGCTCTCTAGAATGCGCTCAAGGGCCTCGGGGGGGATCGTTCGTGGGTCATCGTCAAGGGCCACGCGGCTCGCAGGAGCCTGTGGTTGTGCGGGTGCGTCCGAACCCGTGTCGCCCAGCTCGTCAAACCACTCGTCTGACTTGGCGATGACGTCTTTTACGTTGCCCGCCCGCATGCCAATCAGCGTGCTGTTCGACTTCTCGCGCCCGATCTCCAGCGTCTGCCCGCCGGCATGCCGAACCGGCGTGATCGGTGCTTTGGGTGCAGATGCACTGACGGGCGAGGGCGCGATGGGAGTTTCAACCGTTGCGCGATCGGCCTTTCGTTTGACCTTCGCGCGTTTGAGGATGAGGGCTCCGGGCACAAACGACGCGTTGTCCTCTTGGGGTGGTGGTTCCGGCAACACCGGCTCGATTCCCCCGCGCAGTGTTTCGTTGACCGACGAGCGGTGCTGTTCTTCGACGGGAGCGGGTTCGATGCCATCAAAGCCGCCACGAAGTGTCTCGTTGACGGATGCGGGCTTTGCGAAACCGGCCAGATCAAGGTTCGCTTCGATCCCGCCCATCAAGGTTCGTGATGAACCACTGCGTTCGTCGCCGATCTCGTTGGGGCGGACACCGATGATGGTGTCGGGCGTCTGCGCCGGCTCGGACGCAGATCCCTGCAGCGCCTCGGGTGTGTCCGCCGCTGGTTCCTCAACCGCGGGTTCTTCGGCCACGGGTTCTTGCGCCGCTTGTTCTTCGGGCGCGGGTTCTTCGGCCGCAGGTTCTTGCGCCGCGGGTTCTTCGGCCGCAGGTTCTTCGGCAGTTGGCGCTTCACCCGCCGGGGGTTCCACGTCCGCGGTTTGTTGCTCAGGCAGCGCCGGCTCGCCAGATGCAGCGTCGCTGACCACGACCGATGGCGCAGGTATCACCTGGGCTGGATCCACCGGACTTTCCGCCGAATCGTCGGGGCTCATCAGCGGCAACCCGAACACCGTCGAGGATGCGTCGGTCTTGGGTGTTATCCGCGCCGACACCTGCGACAGCGGCAACCCGAAGGATGTCGCCCCCGCGCCGCCAGAATCCGCCGGTTCGGGTGCCCGCTCGACCTCTGAATCGTCGTCCGCCCGAGGCATGCGGATGCCACGCAACGTCGCGCTCTCCACATCGTCGTTTGACGCGTCGACAGCGGGGCTTGCCGCTTGAACCGCCTCGCTTACTTCGCTTGGCAACCCTGGTGGGCTGATGGGCACGACGTCGTCGTCGTCCAGCTCTTCCTCGTCATCTTCCTGCGGATCTGCGGGCGATGCTTCTTGGTCATCTTCCTGCGAACCCACCACCGGGAGGTCGTCGGCCGATCGATCGAGCACCGCCATCGCAGCGATCTGCTCGTCGCTCATCACCGGTTGCGGTACCTCTTCAGCGTCGGGCTGGTCGGCCGCTTCGTGTTCCTGCGGCACATCGTCTTCATCCACCGGTGGTGCGGCTGGAGGATCCGGCGGCAATGCCGCGACAGATCCGTCGTCCAGCTTTGGAGACACCGGCTCGAACTCAGAGGGGACGATGTCGCCCTCGGAGATCGCCCACGCGACAGACGACTCACGGGCCGTTTCGCTGGCTGGCGCGGGCGCTGCGGCATCGTCCTCCTGTGCGGCAGGCTCCTCGTGGATGCTCTTCAGCTCCGCTGACGTGATGCGCTGGGTGCTGTTCGGGGCAGCGACAGCCTCGTCGGGCTCTTCGTCGTCCACTTCGCGAAATGGAAACTTCGAAAGCACCGGACGGGGGCGCTTTGCTTCCATGGTTCGGTCTTTTCGGACGTCGACTTCGGACGCGTGGCCTGTTTCGACGGACACATCGGACTCCGCCTCCGCGAACGGGAACTGGGATGTGTCGTTCTTCTTGACGCGGGCGGCCACGGAGGCAGGCACCGGTGGAACACGCTGATCTTCGGGCGGCAGGCTGCGCGCCTTGGCCATCTTGATGACTTTCTCGAGCTGTCGACCCATCGTCTCGCCGAGCACCCGCAGGGCTTCTAAGTCTGCGTCCAATCGCGGGACACCGATGATCGAGATCGCGACCCGCCCACTGATCGGGATGGGCACGAGCCCCACGCTCTCTGGCGGCGAGACGGCGATCGCCTCAAACCACTGGGTCAGCCCCAAATGTGCTGGGCGCCGATACGGATCCCATCCTCGTGAATGCTTGAGTCGGCGGGCAGCGGAGAGCGGATTTTCCGCAGGACGTCCTGCTCGGGCATGCCCGGCCAGTCGGACGCGCAATGGCCCTGAACGGTGTCGGTCCCCACGATCAGAACGCAGCGCTCATGCAGGTGAGCCACGGAGTAGTTCAGGATCAGCGACAGGATGACGTCACGATTGTAAGTCTCGCTTACAAACGCGTTGACCTCTTCAACCGTCCAGTTCAGTCCGTAGTCATTATTGTTGGACACGTCGATCGACACCTACGTCCCGTGCGTCAGGAACAGGAAAAACCTAAGTCTTCTTCGCGTCGGAAATGCGCGACTGCATGTGGTTAAACCTTTGCCCGCAGCATATCAGCAGTTTTCAAAAACCGTCAAAATAAACCCGATGCGGACCGCGCCGGAAACGCTCAACGACACACGTCGATGACTTGGCCTTGGCGCGCAAACTTCAGACCAGGAAAGTCCGAAGGGTCGATGATGTCCGAGTAGTGGACGACGTGCATCTTCTCGCGCAGGCTTCGGTCTAGGCCAGCGAGCGTCTCGATGGGGGTGTGCGCCGGCCCGAAATTGGCCTCATGGAAGAACGTGTCGGCGGTGCCAAGCCACTCCACCAACGTTGGGTCCCACGCGGTATCGCACGAATGGGCAAACACGGCGTCATCGCTCGTCAAACGAAGCGCCGCCGTGGGAATATGGTGGATGGTGCGTCGGGTCTCCACGGTCAATCCTCCGGGCAGTCCCGTCGGTCGACCCCAGTCCACGACATGTACGTCCGCGTAATCCGCCAAATCCATCGTGTTGTAGTCTTGGCCATCGTACATGGTCCCGATGGACGCCTTGAGGCGCCCGTCCCACAGGACCTGGGCCACTTCGGGTGTTGTGAAGATGGTAAGCCGCTTCTTGGTCACGAATTTACGCCAAGCGAGCGTCATCTCCAGGCCGTTGACGTGATCACCGTGCAGGTGTGTCAGCACCAAGGCATCGAGGTCATCCGCCGTAACCCCAAAGCCGGATTCCGACAGGGCGCGAAAATAGGAGTCTGGGCAGTCGACCGCGATCGTGGCGCCCTCGTTCTGCACCAGGAAGCTTGTGCCCCAATGTTTGACCGAAAATGCGTCCCCGACGCCGACCACACAGATCTTCACGGTTACGCCTCACCCTCAAGTTTCGCGATGCGTTCTTCGAGCTTTCGCGCGTGTTTGCGCAGGTCCTCCAGCTCCTTTTCGCTTGCGGCTGCGCGGCCGGATTCGGGCGTGCGCATGGTCTCGACCGTTCGCAAAATGCCTGTTCGCTCTTGGTGCGACAGCGTCGCCGCGAACGCCTCGATCGCGCCGATCGCGGACGTGACTTTCAACGTACCCAGGGCGTCTACCGCGGCCTTTTGTACCGAGACCTCGGTGTCGCGCAAGAACGTCTTAAGATGTTCTGCTACCCGCTCTTGGTCACGTTTTTCCAAGAACTGTCCCAACCGCGCGACCGCCCGCAGCGCAGCAGCCCGGTTCCGCTCGGGCGCGGCGCCAGGTTTCGCGAGCGCCATGAGCGTCGTGGCCGCCTCGGGGCGTCGTGTTTCAGCCAAGGCCTCAATCGCACCCGACGCCACGAGTCCGGCCCAGCCTCGTGCGTTCGCAGCCTCGACCAAGCGCTCCAGCGGCGCGTTTTCGCGCGCCAATCCCAGCGTCCACCAGGCGTTTCGGGCTGCCCAGTACGGCAGGTCGCCCCGTGTGAGGCGTTCATCCGCCGCCGCGATCAGCGCGTCGTCATGCACGGCGCGCGCCCGCGCGATCACGTGGTCGATCACCATCGGGTCGTTCTCCTCGCTTACCATCTGCGCGAGCGCCCGCACCGCGTCTGCGGTCTTGGCCGTCGCGAGCGCGCTGGCGATCTGTTGACGAACACCCCAAAAACTCTCGCGTTTCCACGCGTCGACCAACAGCCGAACGTTTTTGGCGGTTGGCTTCTTCGCAAGCTCGTGGGCGGCGTGAATGCGGCCCAACACGGTGCCGGCCTCAAGCTCACGCACCAGTTTTGGCTGCCCGGGGTTGAAGTCCAGCTTGTGCAGCACGCGACCGTGAGGGTCGATGCTCACAAAATCAGGTTCTTTGGCCATCGGAACCACAAAACGCTGCGTGGCGCGATCGATGCGAACCCGGTGACACAGGGTGTCCGCGTCGACCCCGTAGTCGACCTCCAACGTGAAATCAAAAACGGGCCCTTTGCCGTCGTCACCCGCCTGTTTTTGGGTCACATCAAAGGTGGCCGTTTTTTTCTCGTCGTCCCACTCGAACGCGACCGAAAGCGAAGGGTAGTCGGCGGTGTGAATCCACTGGTCAAAGAACTGCCCAAGTGGCCGTCCCGAGTGCTCCTCGAGCGTGCGCCGGAAGTCGTCGGTCTCGACGACCGAACCGATGAACTTCTTGAGATAGGCGCGCACACCCGCGAAGAAGACCTCGTCTCCCAGTTCGTTGCGCAGCGTATGGATGCGGCATGCGCCGCCTGGGTAAAGGTGGCGGTCGTACATGTCCCACGAACTGTCAAACTTCCGCGTGACGAGGGGACGTTTGTAGCGGTTGTCGGCCTCGTCGAAGTACGCCTGAGCATTGCGGTAGAAATCGTAGGCGAGCTCGTCGGCCCCCTTGCTGTCCTCAAGCCACAGGGATTCGGTGTAGGTCGCCCACGACTCCTTGAGCCACGCGTGCGCAAAATCGCGGCACACCACCGCGTCGCCGAAATAGCTGTGCGCCATCTCGTGCACGTTGATCTGGTCGAGCAACCACGTCCACTCTTTTGCGAGCGTCTCGTCGAGGACAAAAATCTCGTCCCAGCTGACCAGCGAAATGTTCTCCATCGCACCACCGATGCCGGGCAGCGCGAACTGGAAATACTTAGGGTACGGGAAGTCGAGATCGAACTTCTTGGTCATCCACGCCAGCATTTCCCCAGTGCGCCCAAACGAGCGCTTGAGGTTCTCTTCAGTGTGGTAGTGCGCCGCGAAGTACGCGATCGGCAGCCCCTTGAATTCGCCGTCTTCAGCCTTGGTGAAGTTCCCGATCGCGAAGCATGTGATGTAGCTCGGACAGGGGAAATCCAACGACCAATGCGCGGTTTTCGTGCCGTCGTCGTGTGGGACTTCACCCATCAGTTTCCCGTTCGCCAAGATCGTCAGATCCGCGCGGGCGGTCAGGTGGAAGTCGAGTTTGACCCGTACGTTGGGGTGGTCAATGCAAGGGTACCAGTGGCGTGCACGTTCGGTCTCGTGGTCGGTCGCGGCCCAGTAGCCGGCGTCGGGGTATGTGTCCGAGGGAGCCGAGAAATAGAGCCCCGAGGTGGGATCCTCGACCCGGTAGGTGATCGTGACCTTACGTGATTCACCAAGCTTGAAGGGCTTGGCCCAGCGGATGGTGAGCTTTTGGCCGTCGTAGGTGTGGTTCAGCTCGGCGGAGCTTGGATCCTGTGTCGAGATCGCATCGAAATCCACCGCGTTTAGGGTCAGTTCCTGCGCCCCGGCTCGCCGGGCGATCACCGTTGTGGTCACGCTTCCCGACACGCGCCGGCCGTCGATATCGACGTTGAGCGCGATCGTGTTGTGAACCGGCTCCAACGAAAGGTCTGGCGGATAGTGAGTGGGCGCCAACGTGCTGGCGAAACCGTCGCCACCTTTGCAGCGACAACCGATATGGTGATGGTCTTGAACGGGCATGGAAGTCTCACGCTAAAAATCTGATGTGGTTTTAGCCGTGTCTCCCCAAGAATCAAAGTGCCAACGCTACGACAGGTCGAGGTCGATCTCGAAATACACGCTCCGCGCGGAATTCAGCGACGGGATGTGTTCGTCGAGGTCGTTCCACGGCAACAGCACCGACTCTTGGAAGGTGTTCGAATTGGCCACGTAGATCGACGTCGCGTCCGAGCCTGTGGCCATCGACGCGAATTGCTGGTCAGTCTTTTCGGCGTTGACGACGTTTTCGATCAGAATCCCAGCATCTTCGAACCGGAAACGACGTTCGAACATGACGTCTGTGCGTGGTTTTCCAGTGATGAGGACCTTTTGCAAAATCCCACGCACGACGTTCGGTCCAAGGCGCCCAACGCTAATGTTCATACCGCGAAACGCCATCTGTTTGACCGGACTTGGCAACGGATAACGCCGTTTTGACATGGGGCCCGACGCTTCAAAAACTTCGTTCTCGACGTCGAAATTATGCGTGAACGTATCGTCCACCAAGTGCGACACCAAGGTGTCGCCGTCGGTCGTGTGCAACAAAATGCCCGTGTCGCTGTAGATCGGACCTTCTTCGTCAAACACCTTCAAGACGCCGCCCTTGGCGAGCGAGAGCACCGCGTAGTAGTGGTCGGTCTTTTTGACGAACATCTTGGCGTCGGTGAAGTAACGCGAGAAATTGCCGCGATTTTGCTCCAATGTGCCGGTGCGCTCTTCGTTGTAGTCCAACCACGACTGCATCCAGTCGTAGACGTAGTGGGCGCACATGCGGTTGTCGTCGTTGAAATAGCGGCGCCGCTCGGGCAGCGACCGGAACAAATACGTGTCGGCAATCTGCCCAGCCTGTGGGTAGAAGCGCGACATCACCTCAAAGCCATGGGGGTAAAAGTGATACGTGTTTCGGCTGCCGTATTCGCCCGCATACGAGCCATCGGGATGCATGAAATACGTCGCGAAATCGACCGCGCTTTTCAGCGATTCCACGATGCGTGGGTCCTGGGATTTTTGCCAAAGCTTGGCCAAGAACGCGATCGAACACGAGTGGTAGCCCGGGTCTGCACCTTCATATTCCTGATACCAACCCTCGTCGTGTTGCCACGACAGCGTCAGCGCTAGGAAGTCGTCGGACGCCTTGCGGTACTTTTCGTCGCCCGTGATGATGTACACATTGTAGAGCGCCAGTGCGGCGAACGCTTGATGATTGGCGAGCTGGCCGGTTTCGTTGTGGGTGCTCAGCCAATCGGCGCGCAACGCAAAAAACGCCTCCATCTCGGGGTCATTTAGGCCCAGCTCAATGTACGATTCCGTCATCGCATAGGTCGAAAACACCAACGCGCCCAACGCTTTTTCGAACGGGAAATAATCGTCGCACGTGCCATCCGCATGCGAGGATTTGATCGAAAATCGGATCGACGCGATGACCAATTCCTTGAGCCGCTCGACCTGATAATACGGGTTGTTGGGGAACGGGTGTTTGTACGCCATCGCCAACGGCAGACAGAATTCTTGGTTCATGCCGCACGGGAAATCGACCGTGCGGTAGTGCCAAAATTCGCGGTCAAAACACCCGTAGGTCTCCGAGTATTTATTCTTGTCGATCATCAAGATGATGCGCGGCAGCATGCGCAGCGCCTCGTGCGCGTACCAATCGCGGTGCCCGGGTTTGGGCTGCGGAAAACGCATCGACTTTCGCGTGCTTTTGAACCGAAGGGATTCCATGATCGAACCTTTGAAATTTAGAGAGGCTTGGTGGCGACCACCGCTTGATTCACGAACGAGAAGTTGAGCAGGCCGAGCGCACGTATGGTCTCGTCGATCTCGAGCGACATCGAGGGGTCGAGCGAGATGACCAGGTACGGCAGAATTCCGGTCAAAATCCACATGAATGGCTGGAATTCCGCGTTTTCAAAGCCCGCAGTCTGCGCGAATTTGACCAACAATTCGCCCGTGACCTCGACCTCGTGAAATTCGTCTTGCACCAACCCGAATTTCCCAGCCAATTCATCCCAAAATGGATTGGGGCACGTGGCGACAAACACACCGCCGGGTTTTAGCACCCGCAATGCCTCGTCGACCGCAGCCTGCGGGTCGTCCAAGTGTTCCAGGACAGCCAGACAGCTCACGAGGTCAAAATGGTCCTCGGGCACTTCGTCAGGCAGCGCCATCACATCGCCTTGCAGCATGATGGTGTCGTGCGGCAATTCCGGTGCGGCGGCGATGAGGTCGGGGGCGTATTCCACACCCACAAACTCGCCGTGTCCGCCCAAGAGCTCACGGATGTGCAGCAAGGTCAGCGCATCGGCCGCGCCCATTTCGAGCACGGCGACCTCCCGCTGATGCGGGTGGTAGGCGCGGAATCCGTTGACCGCGATCTGGCCGCGGACGCGGTATCGGTAGTTCAGGTGCGGCTTGGTTTGCCGGCCTTGATTGTAAGACGCGTCCATGACGCCGCGGTACGATGATTCTGCCATGTAAAACCTCCCGGGGGCCGGTAACTATTTGAGTTTCGCCCCGGCCGCAACCGATTTCTGCCTTTCCACAAGTTCATACGGCGGATACATCGCGCTGACGAAGTACCAGTGCTGCCACGTCCACGGTTTGGGCGTGAAGATCAGCTCAACATCCGCCTCTTTGGGGCCCTGCGTGTCGACGATCCAGTACTTCATGCCTCGGATGATGCGATACTTCTGGTCCAACACTTCGCGTGTCTTTTTGGGGACCTCGCGCTCAGCCACGACCACGTACCGTGCGCCTTTGGGCTCCAAGCTGCGCGTCCGAAGGATCTTGCGATGCAGGTAATATCGGGCCTGAACCGTGGGGCGAATCGACGGCAGCATCGCGATGGTGTCCGAGCGCTTGGAATGGTCGTGCAGCCACTTCATCACCAAGTATTCGTTCAGCCGTCCATCCCACGGTGCGCCGCGGGCAGGGCGCTTGTCGGTGATTTCCCAGCTCTTTAGACGCAGCGTGTGCCAAGACCGCGCGCTGTTGAGCCCCACGGCCAACACACAGACCGCCAACGTCGCCGCAATGGCGCGGGGGCCGATCCAATCGGTGACGCGGCCGATCGCATGCATGCCATAGGCGGCGCAGGCGACAAACGCCGGCAGAAACAGCACGATGTAAAAGTTGTGGATGACCGCGGCGTTCTTAAACACCGAGAAATAAATCGTCGTGCCCAAGGCAAAGGTCACCAGCACGGGATCGAGTTTGCGGCGCCGTACTTGCGCGACAAGCCCTACCAACGCCAAAACGATGATCGGCCAGCCGATGTAGCTGACGAAACGATTGCCCACGACCTCGGCGAGCCGCAGCCAAGGAACGCCCGAAGCTCGCCGCATACCAAGCGAAACCAGGCCGCCGTCCGAGCTGTTCGCGTTGAGCCACAAAAAGAGCGCACCCGCACATGCCGACGTGGTCACACCGAGCACCAAGAATGTCTTCCAACGTTTTTCCAACAGCAGCGCGACTCCCATGGCTGCGGCCAGAAAACATGCGCTCCAGTCGATGGCCACGGCGCCGACCATCAGCGCGATGCCCAGCGCAGCTCGGCGCGTACTGTGTGGTGATGGGGCGGTTGCCGGACTCAGCGATGGCGAACCCGACGCGGGCGCGTCAAACAGCGCCAACGCAGCGAGCATCGACAGAAGCACGATCGGGATCTCGTAGTTCAGCATGTTGCCGAACTCGATCTGCAAGGGGGACAGCGCGAACACCCACGCTGCTGCGATGCCAAGCGTCGGCGAGATGCGGCGCCCCCACACAAACCACACCCAAAACATCAGCAGGCTGGGGATGACGACGACCAGCTCGGCGGCCCACTCGTGTTGGCCAAAAATCTCGAAGCTCAAACCCGTCAGAATGTTGATGGTCGGCGGGTGATTCCAGTGGATGGGACCTTCGGGGACGTCCACAGGCCACGTGGGTTTGTAGGGCAACAGGCGCGTCGCGATCCAACCGATGTCGAGGTAGTTTCGCCCGATCATGCTGCGCAGCGACGCGTTCCAGCCGTGGTGCCCGTACAAAAACGGCTGCGCGATCTCGTGAAACGACAACACCACGTGCACGGCGAACCCAAGCCACAGCGCAAAGCGTTGCCTCAGGGTCATTTCGAGCTCCGCAGCGACGCGCGAATCAGAAACGGCAGGCCAATCGCCGAAAACAGCCACAAGGACACAGCGCTGTAGCCGATGGTTGCGGCAAACACCTGCGCTTCATCGACCGGCCCAAAGCCGTGCAACAACGCGACAAACGCAGCGTCGCGCGTGCCCATTCCGCCCACCGTCAGCGGCAGCAACCCCACAAACAACGCCAGCGGCCACGTTGCCAACGTCGCAACGACAGGCATCGTCGAGCCAAACGCCTCGAGCAGGGTCACCACGATCAAGACGTTGGTGATCCACGCCAACATGCTGAAGAAATTGACCCAGACGAAGGTCATTGGCTTGTGTCGCAACGCCTCAAAAACGCTGACCAACCGCGTCAACTGCTCGGCCTTGCGCTTTAGAATCGGCAACGTGCGATATCGGCCGCTTAACACAAACACGACCACGACGAACCACTCGGCCGCTAGGATTCCGAGCGCGGCCACGGTGCCCTGCCAAAACCCAACGTAGATGCTGCCCATCGCGGCCAAAATACACAGGCTCTGCACGTCGATCATGCGTTCCACGAGCACCGCGCCTGAGCCTTCAAGCGGCGGACAGATGTCTTTGAGGATAAACGCCCGCGCGAGATCGCCTGCGCGGCTTGGCGTGATGAGCGCGAGCGGCCACACCGCCAACATCGCGTCCGTGGCGCGCCGCAAGGGGATGGGGTGCCCCAGCGCCTCGTATACGACCTTAAGCCGGTAGGATGCGGCGAACACGGCGACACACATCAACGCCACCGAGACGCCCACCCATCGCCAGTCGGCGTTCTTGAGGGTCTCGACAAAATTATCCAACCCCGCGAGCTGGGATACCAAGACCCAAATCACCAAGCCGGTGATGGCCAGCAAAGGCAGGATCCGCCAGTCGGCGCGAAAGTATTGGGGTTGTTTTTCCAACGCGGCCTTCCGATGGCGGCTCGAACCGCCCTAGGGCTGCTGCGGTATACCGTAAAACCAAAAAAGGCGGCACCCTAATGGATGCCGCCTTTAGTGCGGAAGAAAGGACTCGAACCTTCACGGGAGTTACCCCACTAGATCCTTAGTCTAGCGCGTCTACCAATTCCGCCACTTCCGCGGTGGGTTCCTCTCGGAACGGACGCAAGGAAATATTTTAAGCCACGCACCCTGTCAAGCAGATTTTGGGCGTCATTTGTCGTTTTGGAGTTCGATGGGGTTCTCGAAATACAGACTCTGGCTCGGGAAGGCGAACGACGAGCCCGCATCTTCAACGACTTTCATGATCTTGAGGTAGATGTCTTCGCGTGCATCGAGCCATTCGCCCCAGTTGGTGGTGCCGGTGAAGGCATAGATCATGATGTCCAACGACGATTCGCCAAACCCCACAAAATTCACGAGCCAGAATTCCTGGTCGATCGCCGGATGGTCGCGCAGCACACCCTTGATGCCTTTGAGGATTTGCTGCATCTGCGGTTCGGTTGTGCCGTAGACCACGCCGATCTGTGCTTTGATCCGACGCTTGGTCATCATGCTGAAGTTTTGCACCGCCGAATTCGCCAGATCCTTGTTGGGGACGGTGATGATGGTCTTGGCGAACGTGCGAATCTTGGTCGACCGCATGCCCACATCCTCGACGACGCCCTCGCCGTGCGCGTCTTGACCCAGTCGCCAAGTTTGAATGGGCGGTCGGTAAAGATCATGATCGAGCCAAACCAGTTTGCCAGCGTGTCTTGCGCGGCCAAGGCCAGCGCAAGGCCGCCGATCCCAAGGCCCGCGATAAGGCTCGTGACGTCGTAGCCCCATTGTTGAACGACGGTGATCACGCCACGCTGATCAGCGCAACACGTAGGATGCGCTTGACCAGCGGGATCATGTGGTCGTCCATCTCGGATTCGGTTTTGGCGGTAAACCGCTCAAGCCCCGAGATGATGACGTCGATCGCACGGAAGAGCATCCACGCGACGGCGAACGTGCCGACCGTTTTGAGCAGCAAGACCAGAACGGCTGTCAGCTTGTCCGGCAGCTGCAAGACAAGCAGTCCGACGTACAAACCGACCATGAGGATCACCCAACCCAACGGCTGCTGAACCCGCTCGATCAACATGTTGTCGAGGTCGGTCTGTGTCTTGTCCAAGATTTTGTCGATGGGCTTTAAAAGCCGCGACAAAGGACGTTCTTGAGCATCAGCGCGCCAAGCACCACCACAAAAAGGCCACGACGCGCCAAACGGGGATGTCAAAGACGTTCCAGGTCAGAAACTCTTGGAACAGCTCACTGTCGATCATCGTGCTTCCGGGTCATTTGGGGGCCAGATTGGGCGGTGGGCCGAAGTCCGGCAATCCGTCAGTGGTCGCGAGGCCCTGCAGCGCGACCTCGATGGCTTTTTCGAGCTGAGGATCAAGGCCGGCCACGGCTTGGTCGGGCGAAATCTCGATCGCGATGTCGGGCTCGGTGCCGTAGTTTTCGACCGCGTAGCCGACGTCGCGGAACCAGAACGAAAACTCGGGCTGGGTCGTGACGCTGCCGTCGACCAATGCGTGCCTTGGCCAGATGCCGATCACGCCACCCCATGTTCGCTTCCCGATCAGGGGTCAAGGTTCATCAGCTTGAAGCAGTGGCTAAAGATGTCTCCGTCGCTGCCGGCATGTTCGTCCGTGACGGCCACGAGTGGCCCGTGGACCGATTCATCCGGGTACGACCGGGGAACGCCGTAGCGGCTGATGTCGTAACCCATGTTGCGCCGGGCGAGCTTCTCGAGCAGCAATTGGCTGACATGGCCGCCGCCGTTGGCGCGCACGTCGACGATAAGGCCACTCTTCTTAAACTCGGAAATGAATCCACGGTGGAACTCCGCGAAACCCGCCGCCGACATGTCAGGCACATGCACGTACCCGATCTTGCCGCCGGTTGCGTCGTGGACACGTTTTCGGCACGTGTTGACCCACTGTCGGTAGCGCGCCGGATGCTCCGACGCCAATGTCCGAACGGTGATCCGATGCGGCTCATTCTCGCCGCGCTGAAGCACCAATTCGACCTCTTGGCCCGCGAGGTTGACCAGCCGTTGCTGCACCGATGCATGCTGTCCCAGCCGTTGCCCGTTGATGGCGAGGATGGCGTCACCGACCTTGGCGTCGATGCCGGGGCGTGCCAGGGGTGAGCTTTCGGCGAGGTTCCACGAATCGCCGCTGACGATGTGCCGGATGATGTAGGCGCCAGCCTCGTCGCTCCAGTCGATGTCCGCGCCCAGGAAACCCGGGCGATACGCCGGCGGACGCCGATAATCGCCGCCGAATTCGTAGGCATGGCTTGTCGCAAGCTCGCCCTGCATTTCCCACACGATGTCCGAAAACTCCGAACGCGACGCCGCATGGTCGACCAACGGCGAGTAGCGCGCCCACACGGCGTCCCAGTCCAACCCTCCGAGCTCGGCGCTCCAGTAGTGGTCGCGCATCAGTCGCCACGACTCGCGCAGCATCTGACGCCACTCCGACCGTGTGTCGACGGGGATGGAAATGCGGCCGAAATCAACCACGCCGGATTTACGGGACGGGCGATCGTCTTCGTCGTCTTCGCCCATCAGACCTGGCCCAGCCGCGCTGACCAAGCGAACCGAATCGCCCCAAAGCGCCATCGTCTTGCGGTCGGGCCCCAGCAAAAATCCACCCACCGCGTTGGCGAAGGTCTTGGTCTCGTAGTCCTTCAGGCTGTAGTACGACACTCGGCCAACGTACGATGGAGCAGGGCTGTCCTCGTCGTCGTCGTTTGTGCCCATGGGCATGCTCGTCCAAAACACCCGATCCGCCGTGGCGTCCAACTGGGTGTAATCGCCGACCGGTGCGGGGAACGCCTGCACGCGGGTCTGAATGCCGTCGAACACAATCTCGACCGGCGGAATCTCTTTGATCTTGGGCTTTTCGCCGTCGTTCGCCGATTCGTCGGTCTCGTCGCTGGAGTCTTCCTCGTCGTCCTTTTCGTCGTCGTCTTTTTCGTCGTCACCCCCGTCCAAAGCGCGTGGTTTCTCGACAAACGGAGAGTCCACATCGGGTCGAAGCGTGACCAGACACGGTTTCATCGAGCTAGGGAAGCTGATCTCAAAAAACAACTGGTCGTAGATGGGTTCGAAGAACCGATACGACAGGAAATACAGGTACCGACCGCTTGGGTCGAAGACGGGTTCTACGTCGCGAAACTCACCCGTGGTGACGTCGTTGACGGTGCCGTCCACGAGGTTCGCGACCCTGATCTGAGCCGTGTGGAACGAATTCGGAAAACTGTACGCGAGGAAACGACTGTCGGCCGAAAAGTCGAAGCCCGCGATGCGGTCGTACTCCGAGCGGGCCAAGATATTCAGCGCACCGGTCGCCATGTCGATGGTGCCGAGCTCTTGGCGATGGTTCGCGAACACGAGCGTCTTGTGGTCGGGCGAGATCCCAACCTCAAGCGGCCGTCCGATCGCGGCATCGTCGCACAACACACGGGCCGCCTTGGAACCGTCCGCGGTGTGGATTTCGAAGCGTTCCTCGCCGCCCTCGTCGCTGATGACAAGGATCTGCGTGTCGTCGATCCAGACCGGAAGCCGGTAGCGTACGCCTTGCTCGACGCCATTTTGCCGAACGCCGCCTTCCCAGTGCGCAAAGTTGAACAACTTCCCACGCGCGATCGCCGCCATGGAGTGCCCGGCCGGGTGCAGCGCGAGGTCCTCGAGGTACATGCCCGGATCCACAAAACGTCGGTTGAGCTGCGTCTGCGGCGACGCATAATCGACCTCGACCGCGCGGTCGGTGCCGTCCGCGGGAGAGAACACGTACAGCGCGCCACCCGCCGTATAGACGATGTTCGTGCCGTCGGTGGACGCGAACCGTACGTAAAATTCGGTGTGGTGGGTGTGTTTGACGAGGTCTGCACCAGTCAGGTCGCACGACCACAGATTTCCATACCCGTCGCGGTCGGTGATGAAATACACCCGATCGCCAATCCACATCGGGCGACAGTGGCCAGCGGGACTGTCCTCGAACCAACGTTTCCAGGTTTTGCCGTCGGCTGTGTGCCAGATCACGCCCGCGGTGCCGCCTTTGTAGCGCTTCCATCGCGCCAAATCATCGGAGTTGCGGGCGAGCGCGATGCCCGGGCCGTTTGGCTGGAAGGTGCACGAATTCGCCGGACCCACCGCGAGTGGCGAGGGTTCGCCGCCTTCGGGCGAGACCGTGTACAGGTTTGTCTGACGCGACGACACGCTCTGGCGATGGTTTGTGCGAAACACGACCTGACCGTCGGCGGTCCAACCCGTGGTGAAACTGCTCGTGCCTAGGTAGGTCAATTGTGTCGACGGGCCGCCATGCGACGGCATCACGTAGGCTTCAGGGGTGCCATCCTCGGTGGCCGTGTACGCCAACAACTTCCCATCGGGCGAAAAGAACGGGCGAGTGGCCTCGCCAAGCCCGCTGGTCAATCGCCGCGCTACGCCGCCCGATGTCGGCACCGACCACAGGTCGTCTTCGCTGACAAAAACAATGCGGTCGTGGTGAATTGTTGGAAACCGGAAATAACCCGTCATGTGCACTCCGCGCGGTAGGGATGCAAAACCGCGGAGTGGTTAGTTAGTGTATGGGGTTGTGACACGTCAACTAAACGCGTCCCCGTGGAGCGTCAGGTGGACATGGAGCGGTAGCTCCCAAGCGGCCGCGTGATTTGCCCTAGAGTCGCTTCCAGTCCGCACGTGGAATTTGGGCGGATGTGGGGGGCGGCGAATTGCCCAAGATGTAGACAGCGCGGCGGTTGCGCGGCTCGTCCACGCTCTCGCCGGTCTGCACCGCCAAGACCGCCTCGCCAAATCCTTGGATGTAGACGTTTGCGTTCAGGTTTTGCTTGCGAAACCACTCGCCAATCGCGCGCGCACGTGCCTCGCTCAGCGCGATGTTCGACTCCGCATCCCCAACCGTGTCCGTGTAACCCGCGACATAGATCGAGACGTCGAGTCCGCCGTCTTTGTGTTTGCGCAGCGCGGCGCGAATCTGTTTTGCCGTGGCGACAAGCTTTGCCTCCTCGCTGGCCTGCCATGTGGACTTGCCGGTATCAAAGACCACATCCTCGTGTGGGATTTCGACAAAAAATGGGTCCAACCGGACTTTGGACCAAAACCCCGCGACGTCGGTCGCGGTGATCTTGATGGCGCCAATGTCCTGCGCAATGGCCGGCCACGAGACCTTGATGTTGCCATCGCTTCCGCCGATGACGTTTGTCGTGTTGACGATCTTCTTGCCGCTCTTTGACAGCACCTCGATGTCGACTTTTTCGAGGGCCACATTGGTGTTCAGCAGCAGCTCGCCTTCGGCAAGGCGCACCGAGTCCTTTTGGATCTCGAGCTTGATCGGGTCGAGGTAGTGCACCTCGGTGGAAAAAGAGGCGTCGACGCTCTGGTCGCCTTGTGCCGTCGCGGTGATTCGAATCTGGTAAACGAAGGAACCCTTGTCGGATTTGAACGGAATGTTCCAGTCTTTGCCCGGCTTCATCGTCGCCAAATGTTCGCGCACCTCTTTGCCGTCGTTGCGCGTCATCACGACGTCGACGTCGGTCAATGGCTCGTTCGCGCGCAGGATGAACGCTGGAGCACCTGTGTCGGTCTGCGCCAGATTCTTTAATTTGTAGCTAAACACCGAGCCTTCGGCGAAGGCGGGTGGGGCGCAGATGAGTAGAGTCAGCCCAACAAACAGCAGAAAAAACGTGCGACGGTCCATAAAAGCACTCCGTAAAATCGTGTGCTTTCTGGACACCCTAGGCCGAACAAAGTTCCGAGGCCGGCCTACTTTCGCTCGATGCCCTCAAGCCCCAGCACCGACTGGAGCGCGAAGTCGGGCCCGTCAAAAGCCTGTTGTGGCCCACAAACGTTTTGAAGTTTGGCGAGCATCCACATCGTGGCAACGTTCCAATACTGGCCGACATCTAGGCGAGGCCCGTTATGAGGCGCACCCGTGACCACGGCTTTCCATGCGGGCGAGGGCGCCGCAGCGAAACGCTCGTCACACCACGCGGGTGGGACGATGGTGTCTTCGGATCCGCAGATGTAAAAAACGGGTTGTGTCAGCTGTGTATCGTCGGCGGGTTCGACTCCGCCAAGCTGCCCCTTACCCGCCGCCAACGTCACCACTGCGGCGATCTTGGGCTCTTTGATACCGACGTAGATTGCGGCGTTACCCCCTTGCGAATGGCCGGTTGCCGCAACACGTGCGGGGTCGATCAAACCAAAATACGCGGAATTTGTGTCCTCGGTCTCGGCCATCAACCATCGGATTCCCTCGAGCGCTTGGGTGCCGTCGCCCTGATTGCCGGAATCCCCAGAAATCACCACAAATCCATAGGACGCAAAGTGCTCAAGCAACGCCGAATAATTGCGGGGCGAACCGCCGGTGCCCACGCTGAAAACGATCGCGGGGTAGCCACCCGCGGGCGGGTCCGCCACAGGACGGTCGAGTCGAAAGTTGCCTCCCGGTCCTGTGGTCTCGAACGTCACTTGAAGCGGGCCGGCACCGCCGTAATCTTCAATATCGCACGCCTGCGCGGCATCAGGCGTGTTGGCATCCGGCAGCGTCGCCGAACCCGAATCGTCCTGGGCGCCCGTGTCGATGGCGACATCGGTGCCCACATCCATGGATCCAGTGGGGGCCTGTTTTTCCGACCCGGAATCCGAACTGCAGGCCGAGATCAACACAGCAACGACGATCAAACGACGCATAGGAGCTCCTAGGATGTGTTGAACCACGATGCCAGACTTTGCGCGCAGCGCCAACGCCGCCAGACGCCTTGCACGCCTTCGTCGTGGCCGACAAAAAACAAGGGTTGGAATATTTGGAATCGGTGTCGAGCTTACACGCATCACTGAATCACGGAGTTCGAATTTGTACACGCTGCGCAAAACCAGAGACCTATGTTTCCTCATGACCCTCGCGGTCGTGTTGATGCTGGGTTTCATGTCGCGCGCACGGCTCCACTCGGCCCTTTGCTGTGTGGAGGGGCGACGCGCCTGCGAGGCCCGTCTTCCCGCAACAGAAGTCGCGGCCAGCTCCAACGAGACGCCCGCATTTGCCTCCGTTCTGGCGTCTCCAGACATTCTCAATCAGGTCAGTGCCGCTCCGCTCGCTGCGGCACCGGTTCACGCGCCTGCAGGATCACAGGAACCTGTGTTTCGGCGCGCTCCAAAGACATCCCCTCCGTCGATCGTTTGGCTCGCTTAAAAGCTGGAAAAACGAAAAACGTGATGTGAAATAATTGGAGAGAAACATGATCCCGCAGAACAAGAAACTTTTGGTGCTCGCAGCAGTTTTGGCCTCTTCGTCCGCGCTTGATATGGACGAAAAGAGCGGCGAAATTTCGCTCAAGGCTCAATTCCCAACCCACGCCAACATCAGTATGGACGGCCATTTGCTGACCTCCGAGGCGTTCCGGGTCGAGATCGATCATGTCGGAATTAGCGCCGACAGCGTCGACGTGCGCGCACGCAACGAAATGGACCTCGACCATCTGATTCGCCAGATGGACGGCCGCACGCTCGATGTGTCCGAGGGCGTGGTGGGGTTTGTTCCCACGCAGACTGAGCTCGTGATGAACGACGTTTTGGTCTCGGGTCGCATCTACGACGACACCGACTTGGGCCGACTGCCGGCGGAAGGTTTGGGCATCTCAGGGCGCATCCCGATCGAAGTTCAGGTACGGAAGGGAACCACCGCCAAACCGTTAGACGTCAATTTTGTCATCCCGACCCACTTCTTCGACGGCATCGACTGGAGCGTTTAGCGCCTTTTCGCAGGCTGCGTGACCGTGTAGACTTTCTGCATGGGTCATCGTGCAAATTATGTGATTCGCGAAGATGGTCGAATCAGCCTGTATTACGGGCAGTGGGGCGCGTTGACCGTTCCCGAAGACATCTTTTGGGGACCCGCCGAAGCCGAAAAATTCATCCGAAAACAACAGGTCGTCAGCCCGCTGCAATGGCTCGACGACGTGTGGGGAGAAGGCGGTGTCGCGCTGAACAAGGACACCAAATGCATCACCTTGTTCGGCGGCGAAATCATCACCTATGAGCCCTACCGCTCGACGTTCCTCAAATTGATGAAGGCGTTGTGGGCCACCCACGGCTGGACGGTTGAATGGGCCGAGGTCGGCATGCCCGCCATTGCCGCCGCCGTTGGGGTTGATCCAACCATTGCCACCGCGAATCCGATCCCTCCTCAAGCCGCCGACTTGGCGACCATTGGAACCCGGGTCTTCGACGAAGATTTACGTGTGACCTGCCTTGTCACGTTGGTCGATGGTTCGATCCATCACATGGTCAGCGACACGACCGCGACCGCGATGTTGGCGAACGGTCAGAAGGTGTTGTCCGTGCTGGAAACTCTGCCGGACCTCGACGAGGTCATGCCGTTTTGGGAAAAGCCCGAAATGTTCGCGGATGATACGTGGACGTTTGGCGACGAACTGCAGGCGTCGGTCATCGTGTGGGTCAACGAGCGCCGCATCGCGTTTCGCGAGCTCTACGCCAACGACGCCGCGCTCGGGTTCATCAGCGGTTACTGGATGGGCTGGGATGTTGAGCGGTTTGAAGGTTCGGTCGAGAAACACTTCGAATTGCTCGGACTCCCGGTCCCCAAGGGCTTGGAATCGATCGAGACCGTCATCGAGGAATTCCGCGCCGACGTCACCGAAGACGAGTCCATCGAAGAGATCGCCCGCATTTTGATGAGCAAACGCCCACGCAAGGGCGCAAAAGAGACCCCCGAAGCCGACGATTTTGACAAGGTCGCCATCTTTGGCGAAGCGCTCGCCGCCTACTCGCGCGAGGCGATTCGGATCTAGACCACAAGCCGACGCCCACACAGAGTGGCCATCGCGATGATCGAGGTCTGCGGATTGACCCCAGTGTTGCTTGGGAACACGCTCGAGTCCGCCACATAAACCCCGGGGAGACCGCGCACCGAGAAGTCCAAAGCCACCGGTTGATCGGGCGATGATCCCATCCTGCACGTTGAAAACATGTGCGTGAGCACCATCGCATACGCACGCGGGTCAAGAGGTCCGTTGGCGTCCAACATGCGCATACGCGCGGGGTCGTCGACCTTTTCATCAAACCCGTGTACCCCGGGGGTTACAAAGTCCGCGCCAGCGGCCAGCATCATTTCTCCAAGCACTGCTACGCCCCGGCGCACCTTTGCCATGTCCGCGGGACCAAGTTCGTAGGTCACCGATACCGAAGAACTTCCGCCAAAAATCCGGGTTGGCCTCACCCGACCTTGCGATTGCGCACGAATGGCAGCGCCCCAATGCGCCCAGTGCCCCATGTCTTCAATGTCCCGCGTCAGCGCTTGTCCAACCGACTTAAAACGTGATGCGCCGATGGCGAGGTCGAAACCCAGCGCTTCGAATTTGATGCCTTGCTTTCGAAGCCCGATGACCTCGTGGCCTTGTGTTGCCCCCGTCCAAACATCAACCTCCTGGGCAAAACGGCCGGCCATAGAGGCGCCAGGATGGGCCATGAATCCTCGCCCGATGCCGCGGTGTTTCGCGCCTGAGCGCAGCAGCAGTGCCGGCGTTTGCACGGCGCTTGCCGCAACAACGACGGCACGCGCCGAAACAACCTGTCTGGTCTGGCTGGTCACGTCCACAAATTCGACCCGATTCGAGGCCACACGTATGACCCGGGCGCCGGTCAGAATGCGCGCGCCGAGCGCCGCTGCCCGCGACAGATACGTGCGATCCATCGACATTTTGTGACCGTTGGGACAGACCTGCAGACACCGGCCGAGCCCTTCACACCCGTTGACGTTGCGTTCGATCGGTCGGTGTTCAAGCCCAAGCCGCTGTGCGCCAATCGCCAAAAGTTCGTTATTCGCGCCAGCGACGGACGGCTCGGTAGGCCCAATGTTCAAGGTCCTCTCGATGTCGTCGGTGACGGCGCTGAGCTCGTCCCACCCAAAGGCCGACCCCCAAGCCGGATC
>JAWKQR010000043.1:0-36262 GCA_041390025.1 bacterium | reverse complement strand
CGGCGGTTGGTCTCTGAGGGGACGCGCCCCAGACTGCCTTGGGGAAGAAACGTCGCGGCGATTGACGCCAACCCTGAAGTGATCCTTGACCTTGTGTCGCCGCTGAGACTGGATGCGTCCGAGTACGTTCGGCGAAGTGTGGCAAATCACCTCAACGATTGGACGAAGACGCACGCCCAGGACGTGGTACGGCGTGTGAAAGGGTGGGGTCAGTCGCCGTCCGAGATTTGGGTTCAAAAACACGCGCTGAGAAGCCTCGTCAAGCGAGGGCACTCCGATGCGATTGCCCTGCTTGGTTTCCAAGGCGATCTCGTTTGTGACGGTATTGAGATGCCGGGGACGGTTTCCTTTCCTGGGAGTTTTGAAATCGTCGCAACGCTTCGAAACCCCGGCACTGAGCGTGCCATTGCAGTGGTCGACTACGGCATCTCGCACCAAGGCGCGAACGGCCCACGTCCTGCCAAAGTCTTCAAGTGGAAGACGGTGACACTTGATCCTGGGGCGTGCACGACGATCCGCAAGACACATGCCGTGCGCCCAATCACGACACGCCGGTACTACAATGGACCTCATGAGGTAAGCGTGCATTGCAACGGTGTGTCGGTTGCCAACGCAACGTTCGAGTTGGAGGGGGTGTGATGCAATGGGTTTGGGACCAGAGCCCGTTGTTTCAGGTCTTCGGCCACACGTTTCGTTATTACGGGGTGCTCTATTTTATCACGTTTGTGGGGGCGTGGTTCTTGATGCGTTGGCAGGTGGTTCGAGCCGGAGGGCCAGACACCGACGCAGATCGCTACCTCGTTTTTGGCATGATTGCGACCTGGGTCGGTGGTCGGCTGGGCCACATGGTGTTCTATGACTTTGCGGCTTTTAGCCACAACCCGTGGATCTTCTTCGAATTCAAACGCGGCGGCCTCGCCAGCCACGGCGCCGCGGTCGCGTTGGCGATCTCGATGTGGGTGTTTTCGAAGTGGCGCCATGTCAGTTTCATCGAAGGCTGCGATCGTGTGTCTTTCTCGGTGGCTCTGGGGACGATTCTCGTCAGGGTCGGCAATTTCATGAACTCTGAGGTCGTGGGACGTGTGACCGACCAGACTTGGGGCGTTCGATTCCCTCGTTATGACCACGTGGATCTGGCCCCACTGCGCCACCCCAGCCAGATTTACGAGGTAGTCTTGGGGTGCGTGCTCATGGCAAGCCTTGTGCTGGCGGACCGACTTGCGGGAGGCGAGAAACGCCCACGAGGATTGTTGATCTCGGTCATGCTCACCGTCTATTTCGCGGGTCGGTTCGTGGTGGAATTCTTCAAGGAACGTCAGGCTTTGGCCGACGATAGTTTTTTTACGATGGGGCAGATTCTGTCATTCATACCGTTCGCGGTGGGTGTGGTCGGCTTGGTGCTGACCTTCCGGTTTAGAACTCCGGCGGGGTGGGGCCCGGCGCGACCCCACGAGCCCTAGCTTATCGGCTTGTGTCCTACGCGGAGTTTCCCTAGATTCCCGTCTATGTTTAAGAAATTGGTGCTTTTCAAATGGGTGGCGGTGTCCGCCATTTTCGTGGGATGTGCGAGCGGTGAGTTTGCGCCCGCCACGTCGTCGAGTGATTCGGGCAACGATGCCTCGCAAACCGTTGATGCGGGCGGGTGCACGCGCCCCGAGGACTGCGGAGCCTCGCAGACCTGCGCGGGCGGCCAGTGTGTCGAGGTCTCGTCGACGTTGTGCAAAGAATGCGAAACCGACGCAGACTGCGACAACGGAACCTGTTCGTTGGATCGTGTCTCAGGAGTCGGGTACTGCGAAGCGGCGTGCGTTTCGGCCCAGTGTCCGTCGGGGTTCACATGTTCAAATGGGCAGTGTTTCCCGTCCAGTGGCAGCTGTAAGGCCGATCCGTGTGAGGGCGTCACGTGTGACGCCGGGGACGTTTGCCAGCCGAACACTGGGGTGTGTCTGCCCAAATGTTCTCAGGACGACGACTGCCCTGGCATCGTCTGTGACGTTGCAACGGGCGTTTGCGTGGGCTGCCGCGCGAATTCGGATTGCGATGAGGGCAAGGTGTGTGATGTCGCAGGGCGGCGTCAGTGTTTTGAGTGCTTATCGGACGCCAACTGTGGCGAAAACGCTCAGTGTTTGGGCAATCGATGCATTGAGTGCACCTCCGACAACGAGTGCGCCGCGGGCCGGTGTCTTGTGGACCAGGGGCGTTGTGCGACCTGCGAGACCGACGCCGAGTGCAGCGCTGGTGTTTGCGAGAACTTTGCCTGCGTGGAGTGCCGCGCCACGGCCGACTGCGTGACCGGTGTCTGTTTGTCGGAAGCCAACGTCTGCGTTGAATGCACGCGTGATGCTGATTGCTCCAATGGCGTGTGCGACTTGGCGGCAAACAGTTGTGTGGCATGCAACACGACCGCAGATTGCGCTTCTGGCGTCTGCGACGTGACATCAAAGTCGTGTGTGGAATGCCTTGGGAACGGTGATTGTACCGACCCGCGTGACCCGGTGTGCAAGACGGCGGAACGTGCCTGCGTTCGCTGCCTCGCAGACGGCGACTGCCCAGCCGCTGAGTTTTGTCAAAACGAGGCCTGCGTCGAGTGCCGCAACAACCAAGACTGCAGCTCGGGCGTTTGTGCGGGCGGGCAGTGCGTGGGGTGCGCGACAAACACGGACTGCCTTAACGGCAAAGTGTGCAAGGTGGCTGCAAACCTATGCGTCGAGTGCCTGACGGATCAGAATTGTACCAACGGGCAGTGGTGTCGGCAGGCGACAACACCTGCGTCAACAGCACGGCAGACGCACAGTGTCCGGGGCAGGTTTGCGACGAGCCCGCCGGCATCTGCCGGGACTGTGTGGTCAACGGTGATTGCTCGCCGCAGGTCTGTGCACCTTCGTTCTTGTGTGTGGATTGTTTGGTCAATGCTGATTGCCCAGGAAGCCAGGTGTGCTCGCCGCAGCGGCAATGCGTGCAGTGTCTCAGCAACGGCGATTGTACGGGCGGGAAGGTCTGCTCGACCTCGCGAACTTGCGTCGAGTGCGTGACGAACACCGACTGCCCATCGGGTGTTTGCAACAACAACACGTGCCTCGAATGCACCTCAAACAGCAACTGTCAGGATACCGAAGTGTGCCGAAACAATGCGTGCGTCCGTAGTCCATCGTTGGATTGTTTTGGGAGCTCCGACTGCCCGTCCGGAAGCTGTGTCTCGATCTTTGGCCTGTGTGAATGCACGGCGTCGTCTCAGTGCGGCGTGGGCGAGAGTTGCAGCATCTTCTTTTTGCCGCCCGGTCAATACTGCAGCAACTGACCAAAAAATTGTGCGCGATCCACTGCGTGTTACCGTGGGTGTGGGATAACCGCAGGTAGTAACATGAGCAGACAAAAACGAAGTGAAGGGGACGGCGGCAAATTCGGTCGCCTTTTTCGCGGGACAGTGCTTCTGGCCCTCGTTTTTAGCGCGGGTCTGATCACTGGACAGCGACTTCTCAACGCTGGAGACGAGCCAACACCGCTGGTGGCGTTGTCATCGTCGCGCGTGGCCGCGGATCCTGCCAAAAAACCGGTGAAGATGACGTTCTCGTTCTATGAGCACCTTTCGGGCGAGGGCGAAGCGCCTGCGCCAGCCGAGCAGCTTCCAGCAACGTCGGAGCCCCAGCCCGAGCCTGCCGTGGAGGCAGCCCCCGAGGGACTCGCCGTGCCGGAGTTGGTGCAGGACGTGCTCGAAAAACCGAACAGCGGAGAAGGCGCCCTTTACACCATTCAGGTGGCTTCTCATCCCTCGCGTGCCATGGCGACGCGGGAACTGGCGCGACTTCGCGCACTTGGTTTGGACGCCCACATGATCGCGGTCGAGTCCAACGAAGGGAAGTTCTACCGTGTGCGCGTTGGCAAGTTTGCGACGCTTGATGCCGTCAACGCCCGCTTGAACAGCCTGAGCAGCGAAGGGAAAGTGCAAGGGTTTGTGACGCCGTTCTAAGCGCGTTCCTTGTGTTCAATCCCGAAAACCCGAAAATCTGGCGCGGTGTCGTGCAGGGTCAGCACATCGCCGAGCTTAAACGGCAAGGTGACATGCGGCCCGTCGAGGTACGCCATGCCCTCGTCCATTCGGGAGGTGATCTCGAACCGGTCGGACATCGAGCGGATGCCCTTGGTGTGTTTGTAGGCGCCACGAATTGGAGGGCAGGGCTCGCGCACGAGGTACTGTATCTGGCGACTCTCAAGCGCCATGACGTAGCCACCGGCCGAGCGAATTGCTGCGGTGCTGCCCGCCGCTGTTGAGATCCAGATGCCGCTTGACCGCTGTGCTTCAGCGTCTCCTTCACCCACCTGCATCAACGCACTGGTCACCGCAGCCGGATTTTGATGCGCCACCAAGATGTCGTTCAAAATGGGCCAAGCGTGAGGGACCCCGTTGATCGCAACATGGTAACGCATCAGGCGCGATGGCGCCCAACCTTGTTCGCTCACCCGCTGAAACAATGCATCGAACATGTCGGCATCCCCCGCACAGAAATACCCTACGCTCTTTACCGGATCCGAGTTGATGCCGAGCAACGGGGTCGTCGCAATGCGATGAGACAGGTCGAGTACCGTGCCGTCGCCGCCCACAGCGATCACCAAGTCGTAGTCCTCGGCGTCGCGAACAAGCGACCGACCTCGCACGTCGATGTCGACGCCACGCCGTTCCAAGACATCGACAACCATGGCCAAGGAGCGAACGTGGCGCTCATGGGATGCCATGACCGAAGCGACGCTTGGGTCCCCGCGCTCAACGAGCAAAAGCGCGGCTTCGTTCCGCTCCTCTTGGAACATCTCGAAGCGAGATAACTTGTGTGCGACCAATACTCTCACGGGGCCCTCGGGCTCAAATGGCGTTCGCGGCGCGCAACCCGGCAAAATCTAGCCCGAGCTCCTCGACCACTGTTTGTGTGTGCTCGCCCAGGGCGGGAGCGCCAGTGTGCTGCCGCAGCGGGGTCAACGGGGTACGACCTTGCGTGACCCCTGACAACTCAAAGAAAACCTCACGTGAACGGTGAAGCTCGGAGTCGAGCACTTCGTCGAGGCTCTTGACGCCCTCAACGCACACGTCCACCTGGCCAAAACGCGCCAACCAATCCTCCAGCGCGTGTTCGGAAACGATAGCCGCGATCCGTGCGATCGCTTGGGGCGACCCGTGCCCGTCCGCGATCAATTCGGGTGCGCCGATCTCGGCCAAGAAACCCGCCCAGAACTTGGGTTCAAGGGAACCAACGGCGAGCGCTCGGCCGTCCTTGGTCTGATAGACGTTGTAGGCCGCGATGCCCCCGGTCAACATGCCGCCGCCCGGGATCGTCTGCCCCCCAGCCGAGTGCATGGCCAGCAGGGGCAGCGCGAGCGACAGAGCGCCCTCGGTCATCGAGATGTCGAGAAACGCCCCGACGCCCTTGCGCTCGCGTTGGTAGAGAGCCGACGTAATGCCTAGCGCCGCGTAGAGAGCACCACCGGCCAAGTCGGCAACTTGAAAGCCAGGCACCGTGGGGAACTCGCCGTTTTGCCCGAGGAGCCCGGCGTGTGCCATGTAGTTGATGTCGTGCCCCGCACGATCGGCCATCGTGCCAGTCTGGCCGTACCCGCTGATCGAGCAGTAGATAAGTCTGGGAAACTCCTCACGGAGGCGAACAGGGCCGATGCCCAGCTTCTCCATCACTCCCGGGCGAAACGACTCGATAATCACGTCCGCGGTGGCCGCGAGCTTGCGCGCGAGGTTGACGCCATCTGGGGACTTCAGATTGATCGTGATCGAGCGCTTGTTGCGGTTCACCGATTCAAAGAACGCACTCGATTCACCGACCATGGGGGGATAGTAACGGGCGTAGTCGCCCCCACCCGTGTCTTCGATTTTGATGACGTCGGCACCCATGTCGGCCAGCAGAAGCGTGGCAAAAGGGCCCGGGAGTAACCGTGTGAAATCGAGGACACGGACCCCTTCAAGCATCAACATTTCAAAGCCTTCGTTGGATGATATCCGCGAATTTCTGCGCAGACCCGACAACATATCGTGTGAAGAGCTCGGGCTCAATCAGTTCGATTTCCATGACCTCAAGCCGGCCATCGATATCCAAGCCATCGACGCGCGCGTAGGTGGTCTCAAACGGAACAGCGTTGAGGGCTCGTTGTGCGTCTGCGAGCAAGGAGGGGGCGAACGGACGAAGCTCAACGGAGCCGCCGTGATCGGACTGCACCCGAAAGTCACCGAGTTTGGGTGTCTTAAACACAGCGTGCGAAAACTCGCCACCGAAGAACACGAATGACCACTGCCCACCAACACTGCGTCCCGAAACGGTTGAATCAATGGGACTGCTCCTCGGTCAGAGATGCGCTGGCACAGCTGGTCGGCCTCGTCGTTCCACACCTCAAACACCTTCGTGTCTCGCGCGGCTGCTGAGATCGACGGTTTGATGACGAACTTCCCCCGGCACGGGGGGTGTCGGTCAAGAGACGTCGCAACGATCGGCACGCCAGCCGCTGCAAGCTCGAAAAGGTAGTGTTTGTCGCAATTCCAGCGCACGACTTCGACGGGATGAATGAGGCGAGGGCATGCACTCGCCCATGCGAGAAAATCGGGCAGACGCTCCGTGTAATCCCACGGCGTGCGAATCAAGACTGGCTCCTCGGTGGGAGCCCCCCAAACGACGCGGTGCGCGCGAATGCCGAGGGCCTCGAGCGCATCCGCCAACAGCACATCGTCGGGATGCCACGTGCGGAACGCAGCGGAGATGGCAATTTGAAGATTCATGACAAAAGAAAACGCACCCGAGGGTGCGTTCCTTGATGGGTCAACATGAAGATCTTAGCCGAGGAAGCTTTGGAGTTTCATGGCCAAACCCATGTTGCCCTCGATCTTAAGCTTACCCATCATGAAGGCTTGCGCGCCTTTGAGTTTGCCGCTCCACATGTCCACGAAGTCCGATTCCTTCATCGTGATCTTGCACTCGGCGTTTGCGGCCTCGCCTTCGGTCACGAAATCGGCCTCTTTGGTGAGGTCGACCGTCCACGTGCCGCCGTTGGCGCCATCAATGTTGAACTGGTAGACCGCGTTTGCTGCCGTCGAGGACGGGTTCGATGCGAGGCGCGCGGGCAGGTCATCCGAGAAGATTTTTGCAGCTGTAAGATCGGACATGACGTCTCCTTATCTGGTTCAAGGGGTGGAATCCGGCCGCGAGGTTAGCGTTTGCTAACTTAACGTGCAACTCCCTTCAGGACGCTTCCCAGAAGGTCTGGTCTGGGTTCCAACGATAGGTACTTAAATCCAGCTTCATCGTTCGAGACAGCGCAATGCCCTCGGCCTTGAGCAAGGCAACTTGGCGTTGGCCCCGAACAAGATCACCGCGGAACGAAACGCCACCCTGCGCATTGATGATACGGTGCCAAGGCAAGTCCAAGCCTGCCGCGAACGAATCGCGCATGAGATTTCCGACGGCGCGCGCCGCGCCGGGGTGCCCAGCCAACATCGCGATCTGACCATATGTGGCCACGTGCGCGCACGGGACCAGGCCGACGAGAAAATACACCCGATCTCCAAAGCGCTCTAGATCCGGAAGACTCATCGAATGGTGACCTGCACGCCGAGCGTGAATGTGGTGTACAAGAGCGTGCTCACCGACGCGCCCAAGGTCGACTCACCGACGTTAGCGCTGGTTCTGGCAGCGTCACTTTGGAGGCCATAAGTCGGCGTGAGGACGCCGCTGATGCGCGTTTGCGCAAAAATGGCGATGGGTTTGGCGACATCAAAGGTAATGCCAAGCCCCGCGGAACCCACGACGCCAAATACCCACGGGCGCGTTGGCTCGGAGATATGCGTGATCGCGAGGCCTGCACTCAGGGGAACCCAGACATCCACGTCACCCTGGACAATGAAATAGCGCCAACCGCCCGTTGCCGTCGTCAGCAAGAGGCTGCCCCGTGAACGGTCCGGCACGGTCACATTGGTCGGCGAAATCGAGCGGTACGTGTAGCCCGAATCGTCAATGGTGCCGTTGGGCCGAATCCTGTCGGGTGGGATCGGCCCATCGGACTCGGCTTGATGGTGCAGCTGGACCCGGGAGCGGTCGAACAGCATCGCGTTGAAACTGAGCTCAAGGTCCGTAAACACAAACGCAAGGTTTGCAGCGAGTCCGGTTCCCGCTAGCTCGTTGGCGAGAAACAGAGTGTCGTCTTGTAAGTAGGTCGTGTTCCGAACGTAGGACGTCGCGCCGCCGGCTTGTCCGGCCGCGACCTCGATCCCGAACCGCGACTGCCCATGGACGGCCATGGGGATCGACACTGCGGCGAACGCCAACAGGGGTGGGAGGGAGCTACGCATGGTGCCGATGATGCAGAACCGGTGGGTGTGTGTCGAGCACCATCGGAGTTGTCATTCTGCTTAAAGCCGCTACCCTGTCGGTCCCAATGGCGAAGGGAGCCCATGAAGTCTTTGTTTTGGACACTCTTTTTGCTGGCTGGTGCCGGCTGCGCTGCGGACTCCACCGAGCCGGCAGCCGAGTCGGAGCAGCTGGACCTCTGCGAGCAGGCAGCTGAACATCGCGCTGCCTGCACCGGAGACTACGTCACCCCGCCAGAATGCGACGACGCGGCTCGACTTGCCGCACAGGAGTTGCTCGCCACGGACTGTGCGGATTTTGGAACGCTTGAGGCCAGCGGCAAAGCCGACGGCGCGTTGTGTGATTGGTTTGGGGCATTGTGCACACCCGATGAACCCATCTTCAGCGGTCCATCCTGCAAGACAGATAGCGACTGCAACGAGGCGAGCTGCATCGAGAACCACTGCGTGGCAGGAGTCGCAAGCTTGGAGTTCCAGGACATGTTGGATGCCTACACGCAGACCATCGAGGTGGCGGGCGCCCAAACGGAGTTGTTGGTCACCAACTCGGCGACAAAACAACTTCGCTCGGACCTCATCCAGAGCGCCACGCACTCGGTTCACTTTTCCGCCTTCATCATCCAAGACGACGAAACAGGCAGGGAGGCGATCCGGGAGTTCAAGAGTGCGGCGGAGCGTGGTGTTCAGGTCCGTGTCATCGTCGACGCCACGACCCAGTACACGTTCTCACGCTACGAGATGCTGCAGGAGCTTGCGGAATCCGGGGTTGAGGTCCTCGCATTCAATCCGGCCACCGAGTGGGCGGGCTTGCGTCTGACGATCGACATGTCCGTCAACGACCGCCTGCACGAGAAACTCCTGATCGTTGATGGTCGCGAGGTCGTGATGGGGGGGCGAAACGTTGGCGATGAATACTTGGTTGATGGGCAGTGGCGCGACACGGACGTGTATGTCGCGGGGAAGGGGGTCGAGGAAATTCAACGACTTTACCTTCGCGATTGGGACCGCATCGCCGCCTGGGAGATGGCGTCAGGTTGTGAGAGTCAGGCAGATTGGGGATTTAGCTGCCCGCCCGCGCCCATCGCGGACGAACCGCAGTATTATCCTGAGCTTGACGAGCTTGGAACCTCAAGAACACGGGCAATCTACAGCGACCCCTACCATCAAGAGACACCGCTTGGATACTTCACCACGTTGGCGCTCGTCCGCGGCGCCCGTGAGAGCATCGTGATCGCGAATTCGTACTTTGTGCCCCCGCGACGGTTGCGAAAACACCTCAAAGACGCCGCCGCACGCGGCGTTGACGTTCGGGTGTTGACGAATTCCCTTGAGAGCACGGATGCGTGGTGGATGTATTACGCATCGATCAATTACTACCGAGAGTTGATCGGCGCCGGGATTAAGATTTATCAGTACAAAGGCACCGAAACGATGCATGCCAAATCGATGCTGATCGACAACAAACTCGCAGTCATCGGGTCGTATAATCTCGATCCGCGTAGTGCGGTCGACAACAGCGAGTCGCTGCTGCTCCTTCGCGACGCCAACGCCGTGGAACAGTTACGCGAGGCCATGGACACCGATTTCGCGTTCGCGACGCAGGCGTCGTCAGATATCCCGCTCGCCGAAATGGCGAAAGCCCGCGGAATGCGGCTGGCTGAACCGTTGCTTTGACAGGCTCGACCGCCGTGGCTTGACGACCTTGCTGGTATCTTCTATCGGTAAGACGCAAAAACTCTGCCTGAGGCTGACACCGGCGCCATTGATGGCGCGAAGCTCGGAGAATGAATGCGCTGGAACGCAATTTGGTCGATAGGCTTGGCGGTATGTTTGTTCACCGCTGACACATTCGCAGAACAACCCGCGACCACGGCTCGGAACCGAGCGAACACGGTTTTTTACACGGTCAGTGATGGGGACAACCTTGGGAGCATCGCTCTGCGCTTCGGCGTCGGCGTTGGCGAAGTCAAGGCGTGGAATGCATTGCAGACCGAGGAACTTGAGCCCGGCCGTGAGATCATCGTCAAGTCGGACGAGGTGGTCAAAGCGGCAGAGCCCGCAAAACCGCTTCCGGTGATCCACGTGGTGAAGCGTGGTGACACGTTCGAGTCGATCGCGAAGAAGCACAAAGTCTCGATCGACCAGATCAAACGATGGAATCGAAAGGTCAATCCCCGAAAGCTCCAGATCGGCCAGCAAATCCGCCTTCAGATTCCTGGGCGCGATGGCACATCGGCAAGTTGGGGAACGGCAAATCGTGGTCGCTTGTACAACGGCGTCGCGATGCAGTCTGTGCCAGGGATGCGTGTTCGAAACGTGGCGCGTGCGTACGGCACAAAACGTGTCGTGCAACTGCTCGAAGCGGCAGCGTACGACGTCCGCGCGCGCTGGCCAGACGCGCCTGACATCGAAGTTGGCGACATCAGCTTTCGAAGCGGCGGCCGCATGCGCCCCCACAAGAGCCACACGTCTGGGCGTGACGCCGACCTCAGCTACTACCATCGGGGGAATGTCCCAACGGGATTCCGCGACATGACACCCGAAACGTTCGACGCTGCGAAAAATTGGCACGTGCTCAAGACCCTCATTGACACCAAAGAGGTCGAGTACATTTTCGTCGACTACCGTCTGCAGAAGGTGTTGTACGACTACGCCCAGAGCATCGGCTACACCTCAGACGAGCTCGCGAGCATCATTCAGTATCCGGCCAGCGCCTCCACGAATACCGCGATCATCCGCCATGCTCGTGGGCATGACGACCACTGGCACATCCGTTTCACGTGTGGCCAAGAAGACAAACAGTGCCGGTAGGCTGCCATGGCTTGGGTTGAAGGCACGGAAGAGCAGCGCTTCACCGTCAAGGCGGCGCTTGAGGACGCCGTCGCGTACTTCGGTAGTCCTGCGCGTTTTTGCGAAGCGTTCACCCAGCTCGACGCAAAAGAGCAACTTTCCGATGATACGTGGCGGTGGACGTTGGTCGAGAAGGCCGAAAAAGGCATCACATACCAAGCCAGCTACGTCGTGCGTTACGCCACGACGGGCAACACAGTCACTTGGGAAACCCTCGAGGGGAACATGAAGTCGACCGGCGTGGTGGTTTGCGCCCCGTCTGGGAGCGGGACTGCCGTTCACTACAAGGAGACTCTCGCGTGTGATCTTCCTATTCCACGACTGGCGGCCAAGATCTTTCAACCCATCGTCGCTCGTGAAATTCGTAGCGGTGTGGGGGAGTTCTTGGACCTTTCACGCGCGATTCTCGACAGAAAATCATGACATTACACGGCCATCGGTTTGGTCAGTTTGGCGGGCGGTACGTCGCCGAGTTGCTTTGGGGCAACTTCGAGCGTGTCGCGCAGGCGTTCAACGAACACAACGGTTCTGCAGAATTTCGGGCCGTGCGTGATCGCTGGATGGCCCGGGTCGGACGTCCAACGCCCCTCGTGCAGTTCAAACAGTTGAGCAAGCACCTAGGTGGCGCGACAATTTGGGCCAAACGCGACGATCTACTTCAAGGCGATTCGTACTGCATCACTGCGGCGGTTGGTCAGGTGTTGCTCGCAAAACTTTCGGGATACCAAGCGGTTTTTGCGGAGACCATCACCGGAGATTTTGGTGTTGCATTGGCGAGCGCGGCGCGGGCGCAGGCGTTGGATGTCCACATTTTCATGGGGCGCGCCGACTACAACGCGGAGCCCTACAGCGTCACGATGATGAGGGCTCTCGGCGTGGAACCCGAGGTTGTGGACAGTGTGCATCGAGGTCGAGGAGCCGCTTGGGCGCGCGCGATGCGCCATTGGGCCGAGCATCCACAACACATGTACTGCACGGGATCGGCTGCCGCCCCAAGTCCGTACCCACAGATCTTGATTTCTTTAACCAGCTCAGCGGCGCCGAGCCCGTGTGCAGCTCGAGCGACGTGCCGTGACGCCAGATTATGTCGTAAGCCCTGTGGGAAGCGGTGCCTACGCCTCGGGCCTGTTTCTGCCGTTTGTCGACGACGAACGGACACACTTGGTCGGCGTGCAAGCAGCGGGTCGCGATGAAGACTATGCGTCGGTAGCCTCAAAAGGAGTGATGTACGGCACGAAGTCGTTTGTCTTGCAGGACGGGGAGGGATTGCCGATCTACCGAGACACGGAAGCGGGAGGATTGGCGCACAATGCCGTCGGACCGCAGCACGCGACCTGGGCAGATCGGGGGCAAGCCTTTTACACGCTCGTCAACGATTTCGACGCCGCCCAAGCCGCGCGTGCGCTCGCTGTGTACGAGGGTGTCCTTGTCAATCAAGAGACCGGCCATGCCCTTGCCTATGCGTCGCGTTTGGCTCAAACGCTCGAGCCGACGGCCAACATCATCGTGGGAATCACGGGCTCTGGACATCGTGATTTGAGCCGATTGCACACCAAGGGGGACGCATGAGCTTCGCGTTTCCCAAGGACCGAAAGCTTCTGTGTTGTGGTCTGGTCATTGGGGATCCACACATCGAGGGGTTTGAAGAAGCGGCCGATGCTGTTGCGCGTGGCGGCGCGGATGTCCTCGAGTGGATCTTGCCGATTCCAGAGGCCGCGTACCACGGGCGCGTTATGCACCGAGCCGCCAACCGCGCGCTCAAAGAGGTCGTGTCACTCTCAGACGCGTGTGCCGCCGCTCAGCGGTTTCGCCAGAAGCACGCAACACCGATCGTGCTGACATCTTATTACGCGCGCGTGCTGGTCCATGGGCTTGATACGTTTGCGCAAATGGTCTCTGATGGCGGATTTGCAGGCGTGATGGTGCCAGACCTGCCGGTTGAAGAGTCGCAAGGCCTTCGCGACGCGCTTGAACCTCACGGGATCTCGTTGGTCCAGAGTCTTGGTGGCGACACAGCGCGCCGTGAAAAGATCGCACAGGCCGCCGACGGATTTATCATTTGGGCATCGCACGCCGGCGGGGACCTTGTGACCTCTGCCGACGAGATGGCACGGGGGATCCAAGAACTGCGACGGGTGACGCCATTGCCGATCTTCGCGGCGGCGCATGTGCAGTCGGCTGACGACGCGCGCAAAGCGTGGCGTTTCGCGGATGGGATCCTCGTGGGCTCGTCGGTGGTTTGGCTAATCGAGGGGAGGGGCGATGTCGCCGAACGCGTCTACGCGTTCGTTCAGTCGCTCTCGGACGTTCGCTGAGGCGTCTGTTCGGAAGGGTGGACATCGACGGAAGACGCTGGGAGCCGTTCGGCAATTTTCTCAAGAGCTCTCGCGATCTCCGGAAACGCTTCACCGCTGCGAATATGCAGGTCGCGTTGTGGGAACGGAATTTCGATGCCTGCGTCGTGTAACATGTCCCAGATCAGGAAGTTGATCTGCCCGCGCAACCGGGCTTGCGTGATTTCGCGTAGGTCGAAGAAGACCAACAGTTCGAAATTGACCGAGCTATCCCCAAATTCTCTCAGCCATACCTCCGGCGGAGGATCGCGCTGTACCTTCGGGTGAGCAAGGGCCGCCCGTGTCAGGATACGTTCGACCTCTCGAGGATTGCACTGGTAAGTCACGCCCACCGGAATGTGCAAGCGAATGTAGGGGTCGCGGTAGCTCCAATTGATCACGTCCCCGTTCACCAGGGACTTGGATGGGACCAGCATGTCGTAGTTGTCGGGCGTTCGGATGACGACCGAACGGGCGCCAACGTCCTCCACCCGGCCGTAAAGGCCATTTACGGTGATGACGTCTCCCTTTTTCACGGACCGACCGAAGAGGAGGATGAACCCTGAGACCAAGTTCTCGGTGAGCGTCTGGAGACCAAGGCCGATCCCCACACCCAGTGACGCGACCACAACGGTCAGTGACGTCAGGTCAACCCCCAAGACCGTCAAGCCGATGATGAAGCCGATGACGATGAAGGCGTAATTCAGAAGTGTGTTGATGGCGTAACCCACGCCGACATCGATGCCCAGGCGCGGATAGATCGTGCTCAACAGCACTGCGCGCACGACACGACTTAGGAGTAGCGCAACAAAGAGCACCACGAGGCCATCAAAGATGTGAAGCGGAGCGATCTGGACGCGCCCCAGCCCCAATATCGGTGTGCCCAGCAACGCGGCCAGCGCGTCATCAAGAAGAAACAGCCGCGTGGTCACACCCAAGAAGGCCAGCGCGGCCGCGATGCGGGCCATTCCGCCGATTGAACGAAACAGATCGGCTTCGTCGCGCGACTCGGCGGCCTCCACCCGGCGCGCGATGAAATTTCGCAGCAGTTGAGACAGACGAAGCGTCGCAAAAAAGAGAATTAAGAGGCCGTAAACGCGCGACAAGATGAAAAACGTCGCGCTCCAGTAGCCGAACGCCCCGAGCGCCATGACGACGAACGTGACGCCTACCGTGGGATAGTAGTAACGCCTGACCACGCGAGCGAGCCGCCCGCTTGAGTCATTGACCGGAGCGACGAGCTCGATGACTTCGTCCCGTACACCAAGTAGAAACGCCGTGACCAAGGTCATGGACGCAATCGTTAAAAATCGGATCCAATTCAAGACCGGATCAGGGGCGAGCAGGGCGGACGCGATCGTGTAGATGGCGGTCCAGGTCAATCCGATACGTGCGCCCCACGAGAACACACCGAGGAGTCTGCGTGCCGATTGGTCTTTCAGTGTGACCAGACGGAAGGCGATCGCCGCATTCCCAAACGCGCTCACGGCTCGCCACGCCACAAAAATCAAGAGGCCCGCAGAAACGGCCTGTGTCCACGGCGCGCGTCCAAACACGGCCTGAACAGGAAAAAAGCTCAGGATCACTGCCATGAGCGGAGGCATCGACCGGGCTACGACGATGACAAACGAACGGTAAAGTGCGTTGATCCACTCGAGCGTGTGGAAGTCTACCCGCGATTGGTAGCGGTGCGCTGTGCGCGTGGCCCGTCGGTCGACAAGTCCGATCAATACCAGCAACAACAACACAACGACCGCGGGCAGCACATAGCGCTCCAGCGCGCCCGTCATCGACAGTTGTGCGGATTTCGATGCCTCCGATGCGATCCACTCGGCGAGTGTGTCATCGACGTCTGTGTCCAACGAGAAGTTGTCGCGGACGAGCAGCGCAGAGTAGGCCGCCGCCAGGTCTTTGCGCGACTGTTTCCAACCATCGTCGAAACGGTCGACCGCGATCCCAACCGGAGCGACTGACGTGTCGTCTTTCGTTTGGGCTGAAGGCTTTGTGATCTCCTGGAGGGATTCCAAGGGTTGCTGCGCCCAAGCCTGCGTCATACAGGCGAACGCAACCAACCAAACCACCCACAATTTGACGGCGTATCTCAAGCGCGACTCACAAAAAGCACGTGGGGTCTTCTACCACTGGACGCGCTGGCCTCCAACTCGGTTGGCGTAGTTGCCAACCTCGGACCTCGCTGATATAACGCATCATTCGAAAAGCCCTGTGCGGCTAATCAGCAACAGGAGTGTACATGAAGCTCGTCCGAATTCTTTTGACCCTGATGATTTGCGTGGTGTGCGCAACAACCGCGTACGCTGACGAAGGGGGTCCCGTTGAGAACGAGGAGTTCGGCGTCACGATCATGCCGCCGGACAAATGGGAAGTCACCCAAGGCAATGACAAGGCCGTCGCCAACTTCAAACATCGTGGCTCGCAAAGCCAAATCGAGGTTGTTGGAACCAAGCTGATGACGCCCGACGTCGCGGATGTCTTCTACAAGACCTTCCACAAGACGTTGAAAGAGTCGAACTTCGAGGAGCTCAAGTCCGAAGAAGTCACGATTGGCGACCACAAGGGCACGCAGACCAGCTACAAGTTCATGCACTCTGGCGTGACCTTGGAAGTGGTCGTGTTCCAGTTTACGCAAGGCAGCACGGCGTGGCTCATCGTTGGCTACATGCAAGATGTAGATGCCGAGAAATACATGCCTGACTTTAAGGCAGTTGTGCAGAACCTGAAGTTCAAAGCCTGATTTCTGCACTTCAACAAGGCCCGGCTAGCCCGGGCTTTTTTGCGTCCGGAGTCCGCATGCGTTTGGTCCTTTTGTTGTTTTTCGCGTTGATTCCAAGCCTCGCGTGGGCTCAAACCGTCGATACGGGGCAGGGACTTCACGTCGATCCGCCGAAGGGCTGGGAATCTGCCGAGCCAAGTAAGGGTGTGGCCGCGTTGTTCCGATTGCCCGGCGACCCGAAGACGCGCGTCGAACTTCGCGCGGCGAAAGTGGAAAACTCGGACCAAGCGCAGCGCTACTTCAAAAGCTACCACGCGAGCTTGCTGGCAAAGGGCCTCGTCCAGAAAGAGCGGAGCGAGCAGACCTATGCGGAGCGTAAGGGTACGCTCACGCTACGCGGGGACGTCCGGTGAAGAAACGTTTGAGCTGACGTTGTTTGAGTTCGAAGAAGGCACAAACGCCTGGTTTGTCATTGGATTCGCGACGGGCAAGCGTGTGGAGGCCATGAACGCGGCGTTCATCGAGGTCGCCTCATCCATAAAAGCCCCAAAGTAAGCAGACCCCACCAGGTTGGTTGTCCCGCCGTGTTGCTGCAACCCGATTCGGCGACGACCGCTGGAAACGAACACAGACCATCGACGCACTCCATCGCGTTGGGACAATCGCCGTCACACCGCGTGGAACAATAACCGGTCCGGGTTTCCGGTGAGCTCTCGAGGCAGACTTGGGGACAGATCAGCAGATCCGCGGCGCAGAAATCGCCAACCTCGCCGGCTTCCTCGTCGCAAACGCTGAACGCGCCGATCGTTGCGCACCCGCCGGACGGGCAGTCCTTATCTTGCCGACACTCGTCCTTGCCGGACGGGTAAATCGCGCACAATGCGGCCCGGTCATTTGCGGTCAAGGTCCTTTGCCCGCCATCTTTGATGTACCGCGACACCATGGTGTTTCGTGCATCGGCATCGTCGTGGCCAAGCCCTAAGACATGACCAAGCTCGTGGGTGACGACAGCCTCCACGTCCACAATCGCCGGCGAGGCATCATCAAACGGTTCTGGAGTCAAACTCCACCGGTAGTCGGTGGACAGCAGCACCGAAGTGTTTCCCGCGCACGTGGTCGTGAATCCCAGCCACTCACCGGGCAAACATTCATCTTCTTCAGGGTTGGCGAAACGGACCACAACATCGTCTTGGCCCACATCGTTGGGGGCGACGTCGCCCACGAACGTTAGCATGGCGCGTGAGCAACCGACTTGGTTCCACGCGGCCACGGCGGATACGATGGCGGACAAAGCCCCCTCTTTGGTCAGGGGCGTTGGGACATCACCGACGAACACGACGCGTGCAGAAGCGTTTGAGAGCGCGATCAGTCCGCCCAAAGCGATCCCTTTGTCATTGCCACATTTGGGGTTCGCCCGGGCCGTTGTGGAAACCGAAAACGCGACCACGAAAGCCAAGACCGGTTGCGCCCATTTGGCGGGATGTGTTAACAGCTTGGACATAGACGACACACGCACACCAAGAGGACGCTTCACGAGGGTCCATCTTACCGAAAGACGTCCCATGGTTACACTCCGTACGTATATCTTTCTCGACGATCTCCAGCCGCAGTTGGCGTCGTACATCGGAAAGACGGCGAAAGGTTTTTTGCCCATCGAACACGTTGCGAGCTTGTTCGTCGAAATCGCACCTGGCATCGCCATCAACGAGGTCACCGACCGTGCGCTGAAGGCAACCCGCGTCGCGCCGGCAGTCCAGATAGTTGAGCGCGCGTTTGGCGTTTTGGAAGTCCACGACGAGGACCAGGGCAACGTGCTCGAAGCCGGTCGAGCCATCTTGGACGGGTTGGGCCTCAAAGAAACGGACCGGTACAAACCCAAAATCGTCTCAAGCCAAACGATCCGCTCGATCGAGCCGTACCAGAGCCAGATCATCAACCGAAACTCCTCGGGGATGATGCTTCTGCCCGGCCAAAGCCTATTCATTCTTGAGACCGAACCGGCAGCGTACGTCGCGTATGCGGCCAACGAGGCTGAGAAGGCGGCGAACATCTTTTTGGTCGATGTCCGCCCGTACGGCGCGTTTGGGCGACTGTATCTCGGCGGGAGCGAAGCAGAAATTGACGCGGCGGCCCAAGCCGCCATGTCGGCATTGGAATCGATTGAAGGCGTTAACTTTAAGAAGTGAAGTACCACTCAAATACACAGGTAGGTGAACTATGGCTGATGCACTGGGAATGATCGAAACTCGCGGTTTTGCGGCGATGGTTGAAGCGTCGGACGCGATGGTAAAGGCGGCGAAGGTCGAGCTCGTCGGTTTTGAGAAGACCGGTGGCGGTTACGTGACCGCGATCGTTCGTGGCGATGTGGCAGCGGTGAAGGCCGCCACGGACGCCGGCGCACGATACGCTGAGCGCGTGGGCGAGCTGGTTGCGGTGCATGTGATCCACGTCCGCACGTCAACGTTGACTTGCAGTGCTTCCGTTGGGTCGTCGTGACTCCGCTGAAAAGGTTGCGAAGTAATGCAGCTCGCTGAAGTCGTTGGCACCGTCGTCGCGTCCCGCAAGGAGGAAGTCCTTGATGGGCTTCGTTTCCTTGTGCTCAAGCCGCTTGATGCGAACTTGAACGCGACGGGCGGAGTTGTGGTCGCAGCGGATGCTGTGGGTGCCGGCGTTGGAGAGGTCGTGTTGTTTGCCTCCGGGAGCTCTGCACGGCAGACCCAGCTCACAAACAACCGACCCGTGGACGCCGTGGTGATGGCCATCGTCGACCTGGTCGAGCTCAGTGGCGACATCCGCTATCGAAAAGACTGATCACTTAGGTAGCAACCGATGGACGAGCGCAGTATCAATTTGATTGTGGACCGGGTGGTTCAGCGTCTCGAGCGAGAGATTGCGCCGAGTCGTCCGTCGCCAGCCCCTCACACGTCGCTTCGCGTTCCCATGAGGGCAGTCACGGCCACGGTGTCTACGCGTCGCTCGACGATGCGGCCAAGGCCGCGCAGAAGGCCTTCGCTGACCTCCAAGACGTCCCGCTCGAGGGTCGTAAACGCATGGTACAAGCCATGCGTGACACGATCATTGAGCACACAGACGTGCTGTCGCGCATGGCGGTCGAGGAGACCGGCTTGGGCCGTGTTTCGGACAAGCTGAATAAGAACCGGCTCGCCGCGCTCAAAACGCCAGGGCCCGAGATTCTGGAACCTCGCGCATTTAGTGGCGACGACGGCTTGGCGTTGGTCGAACGGGCGCCGTTTGGGATCATCGGTTCGATCACCCCCTGCACAAACGCTTCCGAGACCATTGTCAACAACGGGATCAGCGATGTTCTCGGGTGGCAATGCGGTGGTGTTCAATGTGCACCCATCGGCAAAGGGTGTGTGCAATTACACCGTGTCGCTGCTCAATGACGCCATCGTCAAAGCCGGCGGTCCCTCGAACACGTTGGTCAGCGTCGCAAATCCGACAATCGAGACCGCGAATGGCCCTCATGCATCACGCCGCCATCCGATTGGTCGCGGTGACTGGGGGCGGTGCAGTCGTCAAAGCTGCGATGAACTCGGGCAAGCGTGCCATCGCTGCTGGCCCGGGCAACCCACCCGTGGTCGTCGACGAGACGGCCGACCTCAAGCAGGCGGCGGAGGGCATCATTGCCGGGGCGTCGATCGACAACAACATCGTGTGCATCGCCGAGAAAGAGATCATCGCCGTCAACGAGATCTTCGACATCCTCAAGCGTGAGCTTCTTTCGCGGCAGGTGATCGAGGTTTCAGGCCGGGATTTGCAGAAGCTTGAGAAGTTGCTCATCACGCCCGACAACCACGTCAATCGTAAGTACGTCGGGAAGAATCCTTCCGTTATCCTTGGCGATATCGGCATTCGCGTCTCAGACGACATTCGTTTGGTCCTTTGCGAGGTCGATGAGAATCATCCGTTTGTGCAGCACGAGCTGCTCATGCCAGTCATCGGCATGGTCCGTGCCACGGACGTTGATGCAGCCATCGAGACCGCCTACCGGGTTGAGCACAACTTCTTTCACACCGCCGTGATGTACAGCCACAACATCGAAAAACTTTCGAAGATGGCGCGCCGTTGCAACACGTCGATCTTTGTCAAGAACGCACCCTCGGTTGCTGGAATCGGCGGCGGCGGGGAAGGCTACACGTCTTGGACGATCGCCAGCCCCACAGGCGAAGGTCTGACCACTGCGGTCAGCTTCACGCGTGAGCGTCGTTGCACCCTGAAAGAATACTTCAGGATCGTCTAACCATGACCGACCCGGCTCTCGCGTGCATCGAGGTCTCCAGCATCGCGCGCGGCGTGATGCTGCTCGACGTGATCGTCAAGCGCGCTCCTGTCCGCCTCGTGCATCACGGGCGGCACTCCAACGGAAAGTACATCATCGTGTTGAGCGGCGGTGTCGCGGAGGTCGAAGAGGCACATCGCGCCGCGCTCGACAGCGCCGGACCGGCCCTTGTCGGGCATGTTTTGCTGTCGGCCGCACACGCCGGAGTCGTCAAGGCATTGAACGGGAAACTCGCCACTTCAGGTGACGATGCCCTCTATCTCGTCGAGATGACCGCGGTGTGGAGCGCCATCGAGGCCCTTGACGTGGCGCTGAAGTACGTTGATTGCGCGGTTGTCGACTTGCATTTGGCGTCAGGAATCGGCGGTAAGGGATACTTTGCCATCCAGGGCGATCAGGCGGACCTTGAGGCCGTGCAAGACCTTCTGCTTGGACGCTTCAACGACCAAATCGTTGACCAACACGTCATCGCCCGTCCACACCACGACATGCTGGCTGCTGTGGGGCACGCGGGACCGTTTCAGGTCGATCAGGGCTAAATTCGGGGGAGAAGGAACATCTCTTCGTGTGACGTGTCTCCAAAAAGCGCGCATGGTTAGGTTTCAGCGATTTTTTTGAGATCCTTTCCGAAACCTCCGCGTTGGTAGATTGGTCAACACGTTAGCGAAACGCCCTACGGAGAACTGTCATGAAACAATTAGCGACCATCGGCGCGGTTGTGGTCCTACTTCTGGCCGCAGCATTCTACTTTGGAACACAAAAGAAACAGACCACCACGGAGCCAACGCCTCCCGAGGTTGGAACCGTTGTAAACACGGACCCATCCCAGCCGGTCACCAACGGTGAGCTCGCTGGGACGCTGACCCTGAAGGCCGCCATCTCCAACGGGAAGATTCTGTCCGGATCAACCTCGGACATGTATGCGTCCATCGACATTCAGGCGCTGAAGTACGACGGCGGCAAGCGCCCACCCCTCAACGTCGCCATCGTCCTCGACCGTTCCGGTTCGATGGCGGGGGATAAATTTGAGCAGCTTCAGGCTGCAGCGCGCAGGCTGGTCAACGTTCTGAACGAAGAAGACCGCCTCGCCATCGTCAGCTACGGGTCGGATGTGACGGTCGATTTCCCGTCGTCGCTCATGAACACCTCCAACCGCGCGCGTTTGATGGGCGCCATCAACGCGATGTCCGTGGGCGGTGGAACCAACCTGTCGGGTGGATTTCAACAGGGATACTCGGAAGTGTCCCGTTGGAAGCGCGAAGACACGGTCAATCGCGTGATCTTGATGTCCGATGGGCACGCCAACATCGGAATGACGCTCCCAGGTGACCTGACCAACCTGACGTCAAAAGCGCTTGAGAACGGCATCTCGGTGTCCACGGTCGGGTTTGGTCTGGACTACAACGAGGACCTTATGACTCAGATGGCCAACACAGGTGCGGGCAATTACTACTTTGTGGACGAGGCGAACGCGGTCGCTGCGGTCTTCGAGAAAGAGCTTCAGGGCCCGGCGTCGACGGTTGCGCGAAACACCGCCGTCGTCATCACACTTGCGCCAGGCGTGTCGGCCGAACAGGTGTTCGGATTTCCGGCGCGGCGCAACGGAGACCAACTTCTTATCTCGCTCGCCGAGTTCCGCTCGGACGAGACCAAGAGCATCCTTGCGAAGCTGAAAGTTGCGGCGCCCGCCACCGGAAAGGCTCCCATCGTTGACGTGTCGCTCGCTTACGAGGACGTCATCAACAACAAGCCAGACCAACGCTCGCTCGCGTTGAGCGCCGTGACCACCAGCGACGAAGTGGCCGCTCGGACCGCCTCGAACGTGGATGTCATCGCACGCGTGCAACAGGTGGAGGTCGCTCAGACGATGCAGGATGCGATGAATCTGTACAGTGAGGGCAAAGCGGCCGAAGCCACGCGCCGCATTGAAGAGACCCAACAGGTCATGAAGGAGCGTCGCGCGAAATTCAATTTCGGCCACGGCGCCAAGTACGACCGTGTGGATTCTGAGCTCGATACGCTCAAGGGCGCTGTTCAAGCAGCCCCAGCGTCATCTGAATCGGGTCGCAAAATGGTCAAAGCGAAGAAGGCACGAAGTAACGCGATCATGCTCGATACGAGCCTGTTCTAAGCTGCTCCCGAACCTCTAGACGTTAGGCACACCCATGGCCGTCAGTGTTTCCTCCCCAATTCTCGAGCCTACCAGCGTGAAGCCATCATCTTGTTCGGTGGTGGCGCGCTGAGTGGGCTCGTTGCTTTTGTTTTGTCGCAGGTTGCGGGTGCGCCGCACATCGAGCTGACCGCCCTAGCATTTGGCGCGGTGATTGGCCTCTTCGCCAATCTTGCGGACGTCCGCGAGGGCACCCCGATGCTGCGTCTGGTACTGTCGATTCTGGGCGGGCTGGTGATGGCCGCGCTGTGGACGGTGCATCCGGTACTCGCCGGTGGTGCGGGCGGTGTCCTCATCGGGGCAAGCGCGTCGCTGGGGGGGGAACACGCCTGTGGAGAAAGCGTGGAACTGTTTGCTTTACGGCGTCGCGTTGTCGCTGGCGGTTTTTGTCACCGAACGCGTCGCGATGGCGATGTTCGAAACGAGTCAGTTCGGACGTGACCTGTTCCAGGGGTCGGTGTGGGGTGTGTTTCTGGCGTTTTCCGCAGGCCTGAAACGCCTAGAGTTTTCACGCGACGAGATTCGGTCCGAGTTTGCGGAGGCCGAAGCCGATCTCAAGGGGACGGCGCGCGAAAACATTGTCGCGGGACGTGTGCTTTACGAACGCATCGTGCGAGAGGTCGAGCGGTCTGATGCAAACTTGCGGGACCGTTCGGTGGATATCGCGACCGAAACCAGCCGTGCGTTGATCGCGTTTTCTCGGCGTTCGGAAGAACTGCGACAAGCCGCCGAGGTCACGTCGGGTCGGCAGCTCAAGAAGCGACTGCTCGAGGTCGACGAGAGGATGCGTGCCAGCAAGGACCAACAGGTTCGCAAGGAGCTTGGCACCATCATGGAGGAGCTCGCCGAGCAGCTCCGGGTGCGTGCCCGGCTGGATGTCGCGCAAGCACGACTGGAGGCTAAACAACAGCGCTGCCTCACCTCGCTCGAACGCCTGCACGTCACGCTGCTACAGGGCGCGGGTTCAAGCTACCAAGACTCCTCGCTGCAAGAGTCCATTGAGAGCCTTCAGAAGCTGAGTGACGAGCTCCATTGGCGCAACCTGTCCGTGGACGAGCTGGTGAAGGACTCCGAGATTGAGGAGCCGGTCACCGTTGATCAACTTTTGGAAGAACTTCGAGATGAGTCGGACGACGTTGTACTGAGCAATTCTGCGACCAGCCTTGACACCGACGAGCCCGAAGACGAGCCTCGAACGACCAAGAGTGAGGACGGCACCGACGGTACCGTCACGGTCGACGAAGAGACTCATGTCCAAAACAGTTCCCGCTGAACTTCACACACACAGCACACACAGTGATGGGGCTTTTGACGTGCCACGCCTCGCGAGCGCGCTATCGGAAGCCGGCGTGCGCGTGTGGGCCTTGACCGATCACGACGCCGTGAGCGGGTGTGCCGAGGCAACGGAGTTAGCCAAGGCCCTCGGAATGCGGTTCGTGCCTGGGATTGAGGTGAGTGCATATCACCAACGATCGGTCCATGTCCTTGGGTTGGGTGTCGACGTAGCGTCGATGGACGATTTCGAGATCAGACGCCGCGCTCAGCGCGAAATCCGGATGGCGGAAATGGTTGCCAGGCTCTGCGCAATAGGCGTTGAGGTCGACATGGCCGACGTGCGGGAGCAAACGGTCGATGGGATGTTGACGAGGCCGCACCTCGCGCGGGCGCTCCAAAAGCGCAGGGTTGTCCCCACCGTCCAGGACGCGTTCGACCATTACCTCGCCGAAGGGCGCCCCGCGTACGTTGGCGAAACGTGGCCATCGGTTGAGGAAGCCATCGACGTGATCCATTCGGCGGGCGGTTTGGCGATCTTGGCGCACCCAGGAATCTACGGCCTTGATTCGAGCATCTCCTCGTGGATTGATGCTGGGCTTGACGGAATCGAAGTAGGGCATCCCAAACACACGAAGGCTCAGACGCGTGCGTACACGCGCGCAGCTGACAAACACAAGATTCTCAAGACGCTAAGCAGCGACTACCATGGCCCGGCGACGGCCTCGGTTGCGTTAGGCCAAACACAAATACCCGAGCAATGGCTTCACGCCTTGCTGGATCGGCTGGACCGATAAGCAAATTTGGAAGTGCAGTGGCTAGTGAAAACAAATCATCCAAACGTGGCGTTCTGACGGTATTGGCCGTCTTCGGCGGCCTGTTTCTCATGTTTATGACCTTCGCGTTGTTCATGTTGGCGGCGGTCGGCGACGAGGGCCTCAACCTTGGCGGCGACCGCATTGGCGTGGTCGAAGTCGTCGGACCCATCACCGACAGCAAGAAAGTTGTGTCAACGTTGCGAAAGTACGCCAACGACGACTCCATCAAGGGGATTCTCGTTCGGATCGACAGCCCTGGGGGCGCCGTGGCGCCGAGCCAAGAGATGTTCCATGCCGTGGCGGCCGCCGAGGCCAAGAAGCCACTCGCCGTGTCGATGGGGAGCACTGCAGCCTCAGGCGGATACTACACGGCGATCGGGTCAAAGATGATCTTCGCAAACCCGGGCTCGGTGACTGGCTCCATTGGTGTCATCACGCAGCTCTTCAATGTCAGCCGGATTGTCGACAAGATTGACGTCGACGTGCACACCATTAAGACCGGGCCGTACAAGGACTCGGGTTCGCCGTTTCGCGAATTTGATGCGCGCGACGAGACGTATTTCAACGCGCTCATCAATGACATTTACAGCCAGTTCGTTGAAGACGTCGCAAAGGCACGGGGGCTAGAGATTGAGAAGGTTCGTGAGTTGGCTGATGGCCGTGTGTTCACTGGCCGCCAAGCCAAGGAGATGAAGCTCGTGGACGAACTCGGAACCTTCGAAGACGCCGTCGCGTGGGTGGCCAAGAAGGCAGACGTCGAAGGAGAGCCCGTGCTCGTCTATCCGGCGAAAGAAGGTTCTGTGCTCGGTGAACTCTTGAAGGACGGCGTGCAAGCAACCGTCGCCGAAGCGCGTCATCAGGCGACGCCGCTCATCGAGTACCGTTACACGGGGCCGCAATGAAGAGACTGAGCCTCGTTTGTTTGTTGCTGTTCAGCGTGCCGGTGCTCGCCCAAGAGCCGGATCAGACGCCGAACACTCAGCCCGTGTTGACGCTCGAAGACGCCCTGAAACAGGCGCAAAAAGCATCTCCTTCGGCAAGAGAACAAGCTGCCAAGGTACGAAAGGCTGAATGGCAGCAGTTTCGTGCGGATTACGCTTGGGCGCCAAAGATTCAGTCCACGTTTGCGTTTTCGCTCGTGCCCGCTCAGGCGGAGATTGACGACTTTTCGAGCAACTGGGACCAGTACCTTGACTTCCAGTTTGGTCCATACCTTCGAAACGACACGCGGGTGATCGTTCCGCTCTACACCTTCAATCGCATTGGTGTGGCCCAAGATTTGGCGCAGATCGGGGTGGACGTTGCACGGCTCCAAGAGGCTGAAGCCACCTTCGACACAACCTTTCAGGTCAAGCGCGCGTATTTCACCGCACAACTCTCGACCGCATTCGCCGCGATTCTCAAGGAGGGGGAGGACATCATTAAGCCCAAGCTCCAAGAGATGACGGAGGCGCGCGAGTTTGGTGATGCTTCGTTTTCGACCGAGGACTACCGCAAGCTGCAGATTTTCGATGCGGAGTTTGATGGACGCGTGCTCGACAACCAGAAGCTTGGCGATCTTGCCGTCGATGGCGTCGCTTACTTCACGGCGAATACGTCCGAGTTTCGGATTCCCGCGCTGAGCGAAGACGACGAACTGCCCCGTTTGGAACCGCTTCAAACCTACGAAGAGCTTGCGCGGCTGCATCGAACCGATCTCAAACTGCTCGCGAAAGCGCTTGAGGCGCGGGGTTTGGCCGTTGAAAAGGCAAAGGCAGATTTCTATCCGAACTTCGTGTTTGCCGCGAGCTTCGGTTTTGGATGGAGCACCGAAGAGTTAGCGCTCAAGGAAGTCTGCAGGCGACCCAGCGCTGGAGCGGAGTGCGTGGACACGAGTGACCTTTACGCTCGGCCGTACTCGAATGCGTTGGATTTCCTAAGCTTCACCGTTGGGCTTGGGTTGGAGTGGAACATCGATGTCGTCCAGACCTACGGGAAGTACAAAGAGGCCGATGCCGAGCTCGCCGAGACCCTTGCGCAGCGCGACCGCGCGACCGGCGCGATCGCGTTGGACATTCGCCGGCTATACAGCGATGCGCAAATCGCGTTTCGGAAGGCCGAAACGAATGCCAGAAGGCTCGATGCGGCGCGCCGCTGGAGGGATCAATTTGGCCTGTCAGTGAAATCGGCCGGAGCGGATATCGCAAAAGGGATTGACCCGCTCAAAGCGTTCTTTGAAGCGCGCGTAGCCCTTCTTCAGGCGCGTTACGAATACCTGGTCGCTCGCGCCGCGCTGGCCAAGGGCATCGGCCTGCATGAATTGCCTTAAATAAAACGCGATGTGTTGCGTCCAACGGGACGTGCTTTCGCAATGGAGACAAATATGAAACGCGTAAGAATTGGAATGGTCACGGTTGGATTGCTCGCGCTGCTCGCGGGAGATGCTTTCGCGGGGGCGCCCACGGACTTCGTGAAGGGCAAGACTGACGAGGTCACCAAGCTTCTAACCTCCAAGGCGACGAAGAAACGCAGCGAAGATTTGCGAAAGTTCCTGTCATCCGCGATCGATTTTCGTGAGCTCGCCGCGCGCTCGTTAGGAAAACACTGGGAGGCCCGGACGCCTGAAGAACAACAGAAGTTTTTGGACCTACTTCAAGAGTTGATCCGCGCCAACTACGAGACCCAGTTGGAAGGCCGAACCCTTGGGAAGGACTACCAAATCTCGTACATCGACGAGAAGACGCGTGATGCAAAGGCGATCGTGAAGACGACCGTTGAGGTTCGCGGCGAGAAGAAACCTATCGACTATAAACTCGCCGAGAAAGAAGGGCAGTGGTCGGTGTTTGATGTGGTGATCGACGACATTTCGCTCGAAGAAACCTACCGCGACTCGTACGTGGAAATCATCGAGGACGAAGGCTGGGCTTCACTGATCAAACGAATGGAAGAAAAGGTGGCGGAGGTCCGAAAGGCCGACAAGAAGAAGAAGTAATCTACTTGGCCTCAAACGCGGTGAAGGGAATCTTCTTGGCTTTCAGCTGTGCTTCGATGTCCTCAAGAAGCTTCTTAGACTCGGCGTCAGCCGGGTCGAGCTCCAACGAACTGACGATCTTGCGGTGAGCCTCCAACCAATCCTCTTTCTTTTTGCTGCGTGACAGCCGCGTCGCTTCGTTGCGGTAGTTGTAAGCCAACGTCGACGAAATGTGCCGCAGCGTGGGTTGCGCCCGCTCGAATGCTTGAGAATCTTTGGGGATCTTCAGCAGCGTTGCCCGAGCTTCCTCGTGGCGGCCTTTTTCAAGCAAACGCTCGCCTTCTTCGAGCATCTGAAGGGCATCGGCCTCCCTTGATGCTTGCGCCTTCAGGTCCATGGCCTCTTGCGAATCGGGTTTGAGCGCTAGAACGTCGTCAAAGCTCGCCACCGCACCAATCCAATCCTTGCGTTCAATTTTCTCTTTGCCCGCGGCGAGCAGGTCGGCCACCTGGCTCTCGACTGTCTGCGTGGCAGCGGGGACGTCGTTGGCTTCTTTCTGCTCTTTGAACGAGAAGATGCCGAAGACAATCACGGCGCCGACGGCCAAGCCCATGAGGATGAGGACCGCGACAGTAATCCCAATGGGCAGCGCCATACTTCCGCCGATGGGCCCGGCGTAGTCCGCGGGATTGATGGTGGTGTCTCCGGACACAAACACGAACTCAATGTTGCCAAAATGTACACGGTCACCTGGAACGAGCGTGTGAGGCATTTTCAGCAGTTTTCCGTTCACCCGAGAGCCATTGGAACTGCCGAGGTCCATCACCGTGTAGACGTCACCTTGGCGCATCACCTTGGCGTGATGACGACTGATCGACGTGTCTGAAAGTAGAATGAAGTTGTCGTCGGTGCGGCCGATTGTGTTTTCGGACTCGCTCAGGCTGAACTCTTCACCGGCGAAGTTGTCGTTGATCCGGACGAGCTTGTGGCTGCCATTTTCATCCGAGATGAAGAGTGTTTGCAGCACATTCGCGCGGTTCTGTTCTGGGCGTTTGTACTCAAGGTAGAGGTAGTATTCGCCAACGCGAAGCTGTGAGGCCGTGCCAAGGTCGCGTTGTTTGACCACGCGCTGGCCGTCCACGAGGACGCCGTTTGCGCTGCCGAGATCTTCGACGTAACAGCGCCCCTGATCGACGAAGATGCGGGCGTGTTGTCGTGAGACGGATGCGGACGCCAACACGACATCGCAGCCCTCTTGGCGCCCGATAATGTACGAGCCGTGGTCGAATGAGAATCGATTCGCAACTTGCCCGTTACTGTCTTCGATCGTGAGTGTGAACATAGGTGCTCGTTACCGTTTACTCGCGGAAGATGCCAAAATCGACGTTCACCCCAGCGTGACGCAGGTCCTCATAGAACATCGGGACGTAGCCCGTCGGGTGGAAACCGCCTTTGGCGCCTTCCGCACGGAAGTAGAAGATATCATTCAATCGAAACGCGTCGAGGTCGACACCTTGAACCTCGCTGATCTGCTGGATTCTGAATCCGCCTTCGCGGACACGGTTGACCACCACTACCAAGTTGACGGCGCGTGCGATTTGTTCACGCAAACCTCGTGGGGACACGTCGCGGCTTCCGAGCAGGCACAGGCTTTCGAGACGCCCAAGCGAGTCCGCCGCGCTCGTGCCGTGCATGGTTGCGAGGCTTCCCTCGGTGCCGGCAGCCGCAGATGTGACCCACTCGTAGGCCTCCGGCCCGCGCATCTCGTCCACGACGATGCGCTGCGGGTGCATGGACATGGCCGTTCGCACGAGGAATCGAGCGTCGTACCCGGTCAGTGGGTTTGCCTCGAGACGCACAGCTCCTGCGGGCAGGGCGAGGTTCGCGTTGTCCTCGATGCACACCGCACGCAGTCCAGCTGGCAAGAGCTGCAGCAGCCCCGACAGCAACGTGGATTTGCCCGAGCTTGTAGGGCCGGCAACGAGTATCGAGCGACCGGCAAGCATCGCGCGAGCCAGGAACTCTTCGATGCCCGGAGACATCACGCCCGCCTGAGCCAGGTCCGAGAGCGTGTCATGTTGCGTGTTGGGTTTACGGATCGTGATGACGGGTCCATCAACCGCGAGTGGAGGCATCACGACATGCGCCTTCGTGCCGTCGCTGAATCGAACCTCGTCCGCCATGACCTCGACGTCACGTGGTCCGAGCAAACGGTATGCCGCGATCAACAAGAGGGACGGATGACTAAATGCCCTGCGGGCGGCCACCAACGACCCATTTCGCCGAATGAGCACGCGATCGAAACGGTTGACATACACGTCCTTGACGGAAGGATCGTCGAGGTAGGTCTCGATCGGCCCCAAACCAACACACTCGGCCGTAATCAGCTGGACAAGTTCCTTGTGATCCACCCGAGGGTTCACCGTGCGCACAGCAGACTGAACGGCCTGTTCGAAACGCTGCCGCTCTTCGGGTGGACTGGGGTAGGTCAGCGGCAAATCTTGGATCCCGACGTTTTCGAACAGCACCATCGCGACATCGTACTGCGCGGCGTGGAAGTCCGCGTCGAACTCCGATTGAAGGTCGCTGCTGGCGATCACGGCGCTCGCGCCGCGGCTGCGCGAAACGGCTTGTGCGACCAAGCGATCGCCGGGGCGATCTACCGTCACGTCGTCGTTCTGCCGCACCTGCCAGCCAGAGTCGCGCCCGGGAATGCTGCCCGCATCGGTTGGCATCGGAGGTCGAGGATCTGGCAACTGCTCACCCGGAGTCGTCGCGCGCGGCACCGAGTCCACGCGCGGCGGCGTCAACATCGGTCCGTCATCCAAATCCAGGTCGGGTTCGATGTCGATGTCGCCCAGATCGATGGGAGGAAGCGCCGCACCACCCATCGGAGGACCGGGAGGCGGAGGCGGAGGCGCTACCGCGGGTTGGCCATGCGCCTCAAGATTAAGCACAAAATCGCCGATGTAGATCTTGTCCGCATCGGTGATTGGTTGCTCTCCAGCGATCTTGCGTCCATTGACGTACGTGCCGTTCGTGCTCCCCAAATCGGAGACCGAAAAGCCGCCATCCTGGAGGATGATGCGAGAGTGTTTCTTGGAGACATTGCCCTTTGGCAAAACAATGTCGTTCCCTTTCATACGTCCGATGGTGATCTCGGTTTTCGAGAACTCGAACGTGGACTGCTGTCCTCCCTTTTCACTGACGATTACGGTGAACATGGGCGGAAGACCTCCGTTACAGGTAGTCAGGCTGATGAATTCGTCGTGGAGCGCCGAAATCTAAGCCCGATTCGCCGCGTGCATGCCACGGCGGGATCGTGTCAGAGGGGGGGTGGTGTGTCAAGAATCCTGCAACCATCTCAGCGGCCTGTGGTGCGCATGAAACGCAGACCGCTATGATTTTTCGGAGTCTGGCTCGGCGGCGTCACTTTCGGGTTCCGAATCTGGGGTTTGATCCGATGCGGGCTCGACTTCAGCGGGATCTGCAGCGTCGCCGGCGCCGGCATCCTCGGAAGGCGTGTCGGTTGCGGACGCATCTTGGATTGGATCCTCGGGCGTCCCTTCAGCATCCGACAGAGCTTCTTCAGCGGCCGCAGCGGCAGCGTCTTCGGCCGCGCGCGCGTCCGCGTCAGCCTGTTTTGCCTCACGGTTGAACGCGGCAAGGGCAGCGGTCTTCTCGGCGAATTTGGGGTCTTCTGCCACCGGCAGCGGCAGGCGGTCGAACACCGTGGGGTCGACCTTCGTGTATTGCGCGTCAAAAAGGTGGCACTTCACCAAGTGCCCGCCACCAACGTCGTGTGCCGACGGTTCAATCGTGGCGCACGGCTTGAACCTTGCGGGACAGCGGGTGTGAAAGCGACAGCCCGACGGCGGGTTGATGGGTGACGGGACGTCGCCTTCAAGAATGACGCGCTTGGCGCGACGGCGTGGATTGGGATGTGGAATCGCCGAGAGCAGCGCTTGGGTGTAGGGATGCCGCGGGGATTCGAACAGCTCATCGCACGGCGCCATCTCAACGATCTGGCCGAGGTACATCACGGCGATACGGTCCGAGATGTGCTTTACGACCGAGAGATCGTGGGCGATGAACAGGTAGCTGAGGTTAAACTCCTGCTGGAGGTCCTGCAGAAGGTTGATGACCTGTGCCTGAACCGACACGTCGAGCGCGCTAACTGCCTCGTCACACACAATGAACTTTGGATTGAGCGCGAGCGCACGCGCGATCCCGAGACGTTGCCGCTGACCCCCGGAAAACTCATGCGGGTAGCGCGTGATGTAGGACGGCTGCAGCCCCACACGCTCCAGGAGTCCCTCAACCATCTCACGGCGCGCATCGCCTTTGGCGATCCCATGAAACTCAATGGCTTCGCCGATGATCGACTCGATCGTCATGCGCGGGTTTAAGCTGGAGTAGGGGTCTTGGAAGATAATCTGCATGTTCCGGCGCGCTGCGCGGAGGTCCTCGCGTCCGAGCGTGAACACATCTTGCCCCTCGAACATCGCAGAACCGGAAGTCGGCTCAATCAGACGCAACAAGGTTCGGCCGGCGGTGGTCTTGCCACATCCGGACTCGCCAACGAGACCCACGGTTTCGTTGGCGTTGACCGTGAAGCTCACGTCATCAACCGCTTTCACATGCCCAACGACACGGCTCAACAAGCCTTTGGTGATGGGGAAGTGCTTCTTGAGGTTTTTGACTTCAAGAAGAGGTGTGTTGGAAGCCGTCATCGTCTTGTCTCTCATTTCAGGCGGCTGAGCCGCGAGGGGCGGTGTCGTACTTCAATTTGCCCGAGCGAACGTCGTCTGCGTACCAGCAGGACACGGTGTGTCCGGGGTCGATCTCGACACTCGGCGGCAGTTCGGAACACTTCTCGGTCGCAAACGGACAACGTGTTCTGAAGCGGCACCCCGATGGAAAGTCTTGCGGGCGCGGCACCATGCCCGGGATCACGTACAATCGGTCACGGTCGTCGTGGTCGGACTCAAAGCTTGGCAGGCTGTGGAACAAACCCATCGTGTAAGGGTGAGCCGGCTTCTCGAACAGCGTCACGACATCTGCGTACTCCACGATTTTGCCGGCGTACATAACGGCCACGTAATCGCAGGTTTCGGCGACCACACCCAAGTCATGGGTGATGAACAAGATCGACATGCCGAACTCGGCCTTCAATTCATTGAGAAGCTCAAGAATCTGCGCCTGAATCGTCACATCGAGCGCAGTCGTCGGCTCGTCAGCGATGAGCAGTTTAGGGCGGCACGCGAGCGCCATGGCGATCATGACACGCTGCTTCATCCCGCCTGACATTTGGTGTGGGTACTCGTCGATGCGTGTTTTCGGCGATGGGATTCCCACACGCTCGAGCATCTGTATGGCGAGCTCTCGAGCTTCGGGATACTCCAGCTCTTGATGGAGTGTGATGGCCTCAACGATTTGGTCACCGACCGTGAAGACGGGATTGAGGCTCGTCATCGGCTCTTGGAAGATCATCGAGATGTCATTGCCGCGGATCTCGCGCATCTCATCCTCGGTCATCTTCACGAGGTCCTTTCCTTCGAACAGGATTTCGCCCCCGACAATTCGACCCGGGGGGTCAGGGATGAGCCGGAGTACGCTCAACGACGTGACCGACTTGCCTGAGCCCGACTCGCCCACAACACCGACAGTTTCACCTCGATTGATGGTGTAAGAGACCCCGTCCACGGAGGGCAGGACGCCATCGTCGGTAAAGAAGTGCGTCTGAGATTTTTAACTGAGAAGTGGTTCCTTGCTCATCGTCACTTCCGAAGCTTTGATCGAGCGCGTCACGTGCGCCTTCACCCACAAGGTTGAGGAGACTAACGGTCAGGAAAATCGCGATGCCAGGCGCGAGGATGAGGGCGTCCTTACCGGTTTCACGGCCAGCCGTCAGAATCTGACCCCAGCTCGGCGCTGTTGCGGGCCCAAGCCCAAGGAAACTCAGCGAGGCTTCAATAAGGATGGCTCCGGCAACACCAAACGTCGCGGAGACGAAGACGGGGCCAAGCGCGTTGGGCATGACGTGGCGGAAGATGATCTTCCGTTGGGTCAGGCCAAGCGCAATCGCCGCTTGGACAAAATCTTGGCGCTTGAGGCGAAGGAACTCGGCGCGCACCAGTCGTGCGATACCGGTCCAGCCTGTCAAACCAATGATCAACATGATGTGAAGATGCTCGGGTCGTCGATGAATCCGCGAAGCGTGAGGATCAGGAAGAACGTGGGGAAACAGATCATCACCTCGACCAATCGCAAGACGACGAGGTCAACCCACTTGCCAAAGTAGCCAGCCAATCCACCCAGAATCACACCGATCGTCGTGTAAATCGCCACCGCGACGACGCCGATGGTCAGTGAAATTCGGGTCCCATAGAGGATACGTGTGAACACGTCGCGCCCCTCGCGGTCGGTGCCCAAGAGGTGTTTCCAGCTTGGGTCTAGGATGACCGAGTTGAGGTCGACGTCCCGGTAGGAAAACCTCAACGGCGGAAAGACCGCAGAGACGTTGGTGTTCTGTGTGATCGTGATCCAGTCCACGTAGGGTTCCCGAAACCCTGCGAGATAGATGACCGCAAAAACCGCGAACTGCACCGCGGTCGAAACGAGGATAAAACGGGTGCGAAACGCCACGTATACACGACGGCGTGCACCGGCTTGTGACCGCTTGGCGATGACCCAGACCAGCAAGTTCAACGGCACCGTAAACACGAGCATGTTGAAAAAGATGTCCAATCCGCTCTCGAAGAAGTTGCGATCGAAGAGGGCGGAGAACCATGGAAACTGAGTCCCAACCTGAGCGGCGGGCCCCGCACCTTCAGGCACGTGGACGTAGAAGGGCACGTTCAACGCGAGGACTGGGCACAGCACGGCGATCACAAACAGACCAAGGACGCCGTAGAGGCTGTAGTAGCTCAACGGGTACTTCTTGAACTGCGACCAAATGATGTCGCCGTAAGACTTGAAGTCAGCGTCGGCCTTGGCGCGGATCGCTTCGATATTCTTGGATTCTGACATCGTATTCCTCAATCGAAGCTGATGCGGGGGTCAACGATGGCGTAGCTGATGTCCGACAAGAGCAGGCCAACCAACGTCAGGACGGTCGAGATGAGGAGGACGCCCATGATCGCGTTGTAGTCACGTGCGAAGATGCTCTCGAACATGAAAAGCCCCATGCCGGGAATGTTGAACACGTACTCGATGACCACCGAACCACCGATGAGCGCTGGCAGCATGGTCCCAAGCAACGTGAGCACGGGGATCATCCCGTTGCGAATCGCGTGTTTGATGACCACCATCGTTTCGGAGAGACCCTTGGCACGGGCGGTACGAATGAAGTCTGCGCGAATCGTGTCGAGCAAACCCGTTCGTGCATACCGGCTGAGGCTCGCGATGCCGCCGTAAGTCATGCAGAACACCGGCAGAACCATGTGGTAGGACGCGCTCAAAATGTACTCGAGCACCGTCATGTCCGCGGTGCTGTCACGCTCGATGCCAACCCAATCAGGGAGTTTGCCAACGAATCCACCGGTGGGGAAAACGCCGATGGGATCCCCGTCCGCGAGCCAATTGAGCAGCAACACGCCCACAAAGAAGGACGGCAGGCTGTACAGGGCGAACAGAACGGCTGTGACAACGCGGTCGGCTGTGGAGTTCTGCCGGTAGGCGCTCCAAACACCGATGGGAATCGAGATGAGGTATGCGAAAAAGATGGCCAGAAAGTTGAGGGTCAACGTGTAAGGCATCCGCTCCATGATCTTGTCGAGAACGGGTCGCTTGTCGATGTGGCTGACGCCAAAGTCGAAGCGAGCCAAGTTGCCCCAGTATTTGGCAAACCGGGTGTCGAACAAAAAGATCGACGTTTTGTCACCGAACGACCACTCCCAGCGGCTCTTGTTCTGGTCGTACCAAGGCTTCCACGACGCGGCGATCAGCGCATCGACGTCGGCCAAGGTCGCATCATCGGACAACGTCCAGCCGCTCACGCGCTCGTTTTCAGCGGCGACCTCGCGGTTGTATTGTCGCTGCTCGTCGGTCTGGTTCTTCCCATACTCATTGACCAAGCGACGTTTGGCATTGACCGACAAGCGATTGATGGCGATGCGGCGTATGTCCAGGCGCGGATCGGTGGTGCCGATGTCGAGCAGTTGAGGCACGACGTAGGTTCCCCAGTCTTCGATGGTGTCTTGGGCCTCGATCACGCGACCAGAACCTGGCTTGGCGTCGGCGTCCAGACAATCCTGTGGGGTGTTGGGCGCGGTGCACGTTGGGCGCGCAAAGTCAGCCAGAACCTGTACTTCCTCGTGCACGTCTTCTTTCGAGAGGAGGAAGCGCGTGTTCCACATGACAGGTTTGTCGAAGTTGAACTGCTCTTTGAAAATTCGGTAACTCTCTCGGGCCTCGGCGGACTTCGAGTCTTGCGTACCCTCCGCCGACACCGAGGCGCCCGATGGCTTACCCGGCGCTAGGT
>JAWKQR010000042.1:0-44465 GCA_041390025.1 bacterium | reverse complement strand
GGACACGTGACAGCATCGTGGATGGCCTGCCTATCCGCGTGCCTGTGCTCGACATCCACACGGTGGGCGCGGGCGGCGGTTCCATCGCCTGGCGCGATACCGGCGGTGCACTGCGGGTTGGCCCACGTTCGGCAGGGTCGTCGCCCGGACCTGCATGTTACCCAGGCGGCGGGTCGTCGTTTACGGTGACGGATGCGAATCTCGTCTTGGGACGCCTGCCGGGGACAAGCCTCTTGGCAGGAAGGATGCCCTTGTGCTTGCCTTCGGCGAAGACCGCGGCGGACGTCGCGGGCGCCGAACATGGCGTGACGGGCGTGGAATTGGCCGCGGCGACATTGTCGATCGCAAACGCCGCCATGGTGCGCGCCATCAAAGTGATTTCGGTCGAGCGCGGCCACGATCCACGCGAATTTTCACTGCTTTCGTTTGGTGGAGCCGGTGGGCTCCACGCCTGTGAGCTCGCGGACGAGCTCGGTATCCGCACGGTGGTGGTCCCGCGGATGCCGGGTCTCCTGTCAGCCTTTGGGATGTTGAGCGCCCCTCAACTCCGAACTGCGTCCATGACGGTGCTCCGGGTGCTGTCGGCGGATGCTCTTTTGCACGTCGACGCGAAACTCGCCCAAATGGAGACGTCGTTGCTTGGTGAGTTGCCAAACGCCGAGCTCACGCGCTCGCTTGCGTGCCGTTATCGTGGGCAAAGCTTTGAGCTCGATATTGCGTGGGCGAGTGATCCCGACACCATCGTCGCGGCGTTTACGGCCCTGCACGTCAAGGCCTACGGGTACGCGATGGATCGTGAGATCGAGGTCGTCAACGCACGCGCCGTTGCGACCCTGCGCTCCGCGGTATCGATCGCCGCAGAGCGTATGGAGGCGGGCGCGGTGAGCGTTCAAGATGTCGTGGGTGTTGGGCCTGTGGACGTTGTACCACGCGCGAATCTGGAGCCCGACGGCGCGGTCATGGGCCCCATGATCATCACCGAGCTGAGTTCAACGACTTGGGTTCCACCCGGTTGGTCGGTTCGCAATCAGCACGGACACCTTGTGTTGGAGCGACAATGACCATTCTGGACCTTGAGGTTTCACGACACTTTTTTGCGTCGGTCGCCGAAGAGATGGGGGCGGCCCTGATGCGTGCGTCGTTTTCGCCCAACATCAAGGAACGTCGGGATTTCTCGTGTGCCGTTTTTGACGCCGCCGGGCGGATGGTCGCTCAAGCGGCGCACATTCCGGTCCATCTTGGTTCGACGCCGATGTCGGTCCGTGCGGCTTTGGACGCGTTCGAGTTCGTGCCCGGCATGACGGTCGCACTGAACGACCCCTACTGTGGTGGGACGCATTTGCCTGACGTCACGTTGGTGACAGGTGTGTTTGACGCGCACCAAGTGCTTCGTTTTCTGGTCGCGAACCGGGCCCACCATGCCGACGTTGGAGGTATCACGCCAGGCAGCATGCCACTGTCGGCACATATCGACGATGAGGGATTTCGGTTTGGTCCTACTGTCCTGAACGACGCGTTCGTGCGGCAGTTCTGTGATGCGAGCCGAACGCCCGACGAGCGTGCTGGAGACTTGCAAGCACAGCTGGCGTCGAACCATCGTGGGGTCGAACGTCTGGCGCAGGCGCTCGAGTCGACACTCCACGCGGATCGAACCGATGCACTGTTGGCGCATTCGGAAATGATGATGCGCCAAGTCCTTCGCGAGATCCCCGACGGCCGCTACACGTTTTCGGACGTGATGGACTCCGACGGCATGGGGACCAACGATATCCCCATCTCGGTCACCGTCACGGTTGAAGGGGAGACCATCATGGTGGATTTCTCGGACGCGCCGGACCAAGTTCGCGGGCCCGTGAACGTGCCACGCGCTGTGACGGCATCAGCCGTCTACTTTGCGGTGCGCTGTTTGGCCCCAGAAGATATGCCGTCAAACGATGGGTTCATGCGGTGCGTTGATGTCGTGACGCGTCCGGGGTCCGTGCTCGATGCCGCCTGGCCAGCACCAGTCGCCATTGGGAATGTCGAGACCAGTCAACGTGTCGCGGATGTCGTCTTCGGCGCGTTGGCCCAAGCACTGCCCCACCACGTCTGCGCTGCGTCGCAGGGAACCATGAACAACACACTCATCGGTGGCATAGACCCGCGGACGGGGGCGCCGTTTTCGTATTACGAGACGATCGCCGGTGGGATGGGAGCTGGAGAGGGCGTCGCGGGGGCGAGTGCATTACACAGCCACATGACGAACACGTTGAACACGCCAGTGGAAGCGCTTGAACATGCTTATCCGTTTCGTGTCGTTCGCTACGCGGTTCGACGCCACACAGGGGGTCGTGGCACGTTTCGTGGTGGAGACGGTGTCGAGCGCGTCTATCGGTGTCCCGCGGGCCTCACGGTGACCTTGATGACCGAGCGTCGGACCTCGGCGCCGTACGGGCTCGCAGGCGGCGCGCCTGGTGCGCGCGGCTCGAACATCTTGGTGCGTGACGGGGTTCGAACCGAGTTGCCCGACAAGGTCACGTTCGTGACCCAAGAGGGAGACGACGTGATCGTACAGACGCCAGGCGGGGGTGGATTCGGTCAGCCTTAAAACGTTCCCGCGAAGCCCAACTGGTTTGGACCAATGACGGGATACGCCGCCGACCCGCTGGTGGAGTCTCCAGCGAGGTAGAAGATCAAACCCGTGATGGCCAGCGCGGCACCGCCCGCCGTGGTGCCGATGGCCACAGTGCGCAGCGTGTGGCCTTGGTCACGCAGGCGGTTGGCTTCCGATGCGCTGCCCGGCTCGGGGGCGAGTTGGTTGGCCTCGTCGATTCGGTCCTGACCGATTATGAAAAGGCCGCCACCACCGAGCAGCAGCGGAATCGAACCCAGCATCAGATACACGCCTCGCCGCTGCCAGGTCCGGCTGGACACGTTAAAAAGCGCCGCCTGGGATACCATCTCCACATCGACGCTGACGTCATCGCCATCGTCGCCGACCTCGATGGTTTCTTCACGCGTCATGAAATCGGTTTTTTGCACAACGATTCGGTACTTGCCCGGCAGCATCTTCATCTTGACGGGCGTCGCGCCGAGTCGCTCCCAGTACTGACCGTCGAGCACGACAAACACCTCGGCGTCGGCCGGGATGGACGTGATCTCGACGGTGGATGCGTTCGTCTTGAGGGACGTGAGCAGGTCGCTCAGGCGCTGTTCTATTTTTTGATAACCATCGGTTTGAGGCGAGGCAACCTGCAGATAGGCCTCGTAGTACTGCCGTGCCAAATCGGGTTGACCGAGTTCTTGGAGTGACCTCCCGATGCCCGCGCGCAGTACTGCGGACTTCGAAATCCCGTACGCTTGCCGGTAATACATCAACGCCCGCAAGAACTCGCCAGCCTCAAAACACGCCACTCCCCGCAACGACAAAGTGCTCGCGTCAGCGGTTTCGGGCGGCACGTAGGAGGGGCACGGTTCTGCGCTCGTCTGCGCAAACGCCAAAGACGCACAAAAGACAGTCACAAAGATGAGAAGTGAGGACGTGGATTTCAAACGGCATCCCACGGGGTTCGCCCGGCATTGTAGTCCGTCGGATCGCACTCCGACAAGGAATGTTGTGCGATGTGGCGGGAAAGTCGCGGAATTTGTGCACGCGTCGCGCTGTACAGACGTTGCACGAACCCTACAGCATCCCGTACTATGCGAGGAGCTATATGGAATGCCACCCAGAAGTTAGGCCGTGACCCACCACAGCAACACCATCGTCAAAGCGCGGGAAAGGATTTGCTGGAAGTGTGGCACCACATTTCATGACGCCATCGAAGCGTGTCCGAAAGACGGCGCCCGACTCCTCGATCTCAACCCGGACGACCTCTCCGACCCCTTGGTCGGTAAACTGTTTGATGGCCGCTTCCGAATCGTGCGGAAACTCGGCGAAGGCGGCATGGGGAATGTGTATGCAGCGCGCCAGATAGACTTCGAGCGCGACGTTGCGCTCAAAATCTTGAAGGCCGACTTCTTACGCGACGAGAACATCAAGAAGCGCTTCATGTACGAAGCGCGAACCATTTCAAACCTGCGCCATCCGCACGCGGTGCGGTTGTTCGACTTCGGGCAAGCGCCGCCGCATGACTTCTACATGGTCATGGAATTGCTCGAAGGCGAAAGCTTGGCGGATCGCCTGGCGTATCGGTTCCTGACGTATCGCGAGATTTTTGAGATCGTGCCGCCGGTGTGCGGTGTTCTCGGCGAGGCTCATCTTGCGGACGTGGTTCACCGCGACCTCAAACCCGAAAACATCTACCTGTGCAAGGTCAACGGGAACGCTGAATTCCCCAAGCTGCTCGACTTCGGCATCGCCAAACACCTGACCGACGAGACCATGACAAAGTCTGGTACCCTCTGGGGAACACCGGCTTACATGAGCCCCGAACAAGCCAAGGGTGATCGGGTCGGCTCGGCCGCTGACATCTACGCCATTGGAATCATCCTGTACGAGCTCATCTGCGGAAATCTGCCGTTCAACGCATCGACGCAGATGGGGCTCGCGATGAAGCACATCAGCGTTCCGGCACGGCCTCTGTCATCGATACCGGGCTTGGACAGTGTGCCGCCCGAGCTTGATGACCTCATCCTGCGAACGCTTCAAAAGGATCCCGCCGCGCGACCAGGTTCGATGGACGAGTTGGCGTCGGAGCTTGAACGGATCAAGGCGCTGTTTAGCGATGAGCTCTTGGACTCCATTCCAGCGGAGGAGGTCGACGCCATCGCGCTGCAGACCTGGATCGCCGAGGAGCCCCTCGTCGAAGAAGAGCTCCCGCGTGCCAGTGGCCAATTCGGCGCACTGTCTCGTCCCGATGCGAGCGCAGAGCTCGGAATCTACACCGGTGAGCGAAGCGCGCCGAACACGGCAGACTTCCAACGCGCTGAGACGGTGTTGGGTGCTGAGTCTATGCCCGACGTCAAGCAGCGCAGGCCGTGGCTCTTGGTCGGCGGAGTGGCGACGCTGATGTTGGCGTTTATCGGCGGTGGTCTGTACGCCACACGGGTCGCCGGCGGACAGCACGTGGAGGCTGCAGCACAGGCAGCTCCGGCTGTTGAGCCCGCTGCAACTGCTCCGCAGGTAGACGGTGCTTCGACGTCAGGGGCTGCCGGCGCAGCCGCCTCAATGGCGGCGTCGGTGGTGTTCACGGGGCGCTCTGTGGCTGCCTCCGTAAGGCCAAAGAATGTGATGATCGTGGTCGACGAACCCGAATCGACGCGGCCAGACAAGAAGCGTCGGACCGTCAAGCGCGCGAAGACACAAGCCGAGCCCCAGGTTAAAAAGGCGCTCGAGAAGACCTTCTGACAGAAATGCTTAAAACTCGGGGCGGAACGTGTAGGGGTTGGCGACGCGTACAGATCCGCCGCGCGGCTCGGGGAACTTCATCGTCATCGCTTGACGTTCCAAGCAGTCGTTGATCGCTGAATTATTGAGCGATTGTCCCCGTGCCTTGGCCGATGCAACCGTCCCATCGGAACGAATCTTGACCTCAAGGGCGACTTTGCCCTCAAGGCCCGGGTTTGCCTTCAACACGCGCTCGTAGCACTTTCGCATCGCGACGTTGTTTGCATCAAACACACGTTTGACGGCGCTGGTGTCGATCTTGCCGGTCTCGGGTTCATCCCGCGGTTTTGTCGCGACTGGCTTTTTGGGCTTGTTGGCCTCAGCTTCAATGGCAGATGCCACCATCGTCGCTGCGTCGTTCAACAACACCGCGGTCGATTCCGCGTCCTTGTCGGCAGCCTCTTTGGCTTCCTTCAAGGGATCTTCGGGCGGGGCTTCCACCTTGGGTTCGACTTTCGGCTCAACTTTGGGCGGCGGTTGCTCTTGGGTGCCACACGAGTCGCACGACGCAAGCAAAGGGATGCTTGCGAAAACCACCAGGACGAACCAACGAGGAATTTGAAGAAGACGGCGCATTATCTTGACCATTGGGCTGCGAGTGACGTTCCCCCACGTGGTACGGGACAACGCAGAAGTGGCCAATGTTTCATCGGCTCGCTTACGTTAGTTTGTTAGCACTAGATACGCTGACTGACAATAATCGGGGTTTACTGCCGAGTTAACACCGCGATGGACTCGATGTGCGCCGTGCGGGGAAACATGTCCACGAACTCTAGTTGGGAAAGTGAAAAACCCGCGCCCGCCAGCGTTCCGATGTCACGTGCCAACGTCGCCACGTCGCATGAAACGTAGACGACTCGGTCCGCGCCACATTGATGCACGTTTGCAGCTGCAAATGCGGCGCCGGTGCGGGGCGGGTCCAACAACATGGTATTAGCTTGGAAGTCAGGAAACTCGGCGTCCAGGTCGCACGTGCGGGTCTCGACGGGCAGGTTCATTCGGGACACAAGCTGGTCGAGTGTTTCGATGGCCGCTGCATCGACGTCTGTGGCAAATACGGCGTCGCAGGCGTCGGCGAAGGAGGCCGTAAAGTTGCCCATGCCGCAGTAAAGCTCAAGCACCCGTTTGCTCCCCCTGAGCAGTTCGGTGACCCGTTGAACCAGAACGTGGTTCATCTGCGTGTTACCCTGACGAAAACGTCCCGCGGGAACCTCAAAGTCGTCTGGAGCGATGTGGTGAGACTGTGTCGCGAGCACGGTTTCTTTGCCGCCCACGCCCACAACCCCGTGCACACGTCCGCGGATCCATGCCTCGGTCGCCTGTTTGCCCTCGAGCACCACGCCGCCGCGGCCGTCCGACTCAAAGAAAATTCGTCCGGCGCGTGAGCCCGGAAGGTTGCGGATTTCGGTCAGCGCCGCGTTCAGTTCTTCACTGAGGACGGGGCAGTGCTCGATGTCGATGACGTGTCGGCTCGCGCGCGCCACAAAACCGAGATTGCCCGACCTTCGGTCCGAGGTCAGCGTTGCGCGCGTTCGCCACCCGGTATGCGATTTGGCACCGTGGACCACGGGTTCAGGGAGTTCAACGCGGGCGATGCGTTTGAGGGTGTCGACCGCCGCGTTGACCTTGAGGCTGAGCTCGTTTTCATACGACGTGTGCCAATAATCGCATCCGCCACAACGCGCGCTGTGCTCGCACCCGGGTTCGACACGGTCTTGCGAGGGCGTCACGATCTTGCGCAGTTTGCCCCTCGCGAACGATTTCTTCTGTTCGACGAGGTCGATTTCGATGCGCTCGCCGGGGAGGGCGCCGCGCACAAAAACAGTTTTTCCGTCAGGAAGTTTGCCGACCGCATCTCCGCCGTTGGCGACCCGAAGGACGTCCACGGTGTATCGAAACTGTGACATGAATCAGACCGCGGCAGCGGTGATGGTGCCTTCGCTCAGCACCTCAACGAGGTTGCTGACGCGCTCCATGAGGTCACGCAGCATCGGGAATTCATCGTAGTCGCCCGTGAAGAACTGCACCCCGTGCGAGATGCCTTTCTCTTGTTCGGAGATACGCAGATGAATGTTGGATTCTTCGTCGTTGCGCTCGCGTCGCGAGGGCGTAACGCTCCAAAACGGAAAGCGCATAAGCATTCCATAGAGGCGACGCATGTCCTCGTCGGTGAGCTGATAGCTGAACATCTCGGTTTCGTCGTCGAGACGCCAACTGACCAACGCCCAGCCTGAACCACTGATTTGCAGCGTGGTGATGCCCGAGTCCTCGTGCTTTCCACCAATCTGACAAAACAGATGCAAACCGCGCGTCGATTTCTCACCATCCAGGACAGCCTGAATCCGTCTTTCGATGAGTTCGATCGGATCTGACACGGAAGAGCCTCCGAAACACTAGCTGACAGTGACGATTCCGCTTCCTTATATGACTGGCGCAGATCGTGCGTCAAGCAGCAACTGCCGCGCCATCGCTTGACCGGTGTGCGTGCGGGCGTTATCACGTGGCCCGACATTCACGCTGAGATGACATGAGCGAGTCCGAAAAGCATGCGAAACCGTCGCTGAAGCAGTTGGCGTGGTACGAATCGGACGCGACGCCATGGTGGCGTGACCGCGCGGTGATCCTCGTCATCACGCTGTTGTTGTACCTCCCCTTCTTGGGCAGCTTCGGCCTGTGGGACCCTTGGGAAACTCACTACGGCGAAGTGGGCCGCCAGATCATTGAGCGAAACGACTGGATCAGCACGTGGTGGGGAAGTCACTGGAAGGATGCTGGCGGAAGCCAAGAGGGCGCCTACTTCTTCTCAAAGCCGATTCTGCTGATGTGGATGATGGCGTCGGGCCTGTTGGTCTTTGGGTTTTCGGAGTTCGGGATTCGCATTGGTGTGGCACTCGTGGCCACGCTTGGGGTTTTGCTGGCCTACTCGTTCGGAGCGAGTGTTTACTCGCGTCGCGCCGGCTGGTTGATGGCCGCGGTGACGGCGACAACGCCGTTCTGGTACTTCTTGGGCCGGCAGGCGCAGACGGACATGCCGTTTGTGGGGTTGATGGCGGTAGGGATGTGTTTCCTGATGATGGCGCTCTTTGGCCAAGATCGGGATCTGCCCGCGGATCGGTTTTCGTACCTCTTGACGTCCCTGTTGGCGGGGGCCACGGCCATCCCGCAGGTCACATTGGTGCTCGCCGGGCTCTCGCGTTGGCGCGGTGCCAACAATCCTGCCGCGAACCTGCTCTTGGAGTCGCCGCAGGTCGGCGTGGGATTTGCGGGGACTCTGCTAGGCGTTGGGGCTGCGCTCCTCATCGGATCGCTTGTGTTGGTTTGGCGTCACGGGGAGCTTACCAAGCTGGCAAGGCGCCTTGCGTGGGCGAGCCTGGGGGTTGTGTGGGCTCCGTTGATCGCGTTTCTTGTCGCGATCGAAGCCACGGCAAACAGCCACGTCCGTGACCTGAACGGGTGGTTTGGTTGGGGTGGCGTTCAGGCTGCGTTGTACGCCACAGCGTTGGGCGTGACGGTTTTCCTCACGGTCGCCCGCCCGGAGCTTGAACGTCGACGCCTCTACATGTTCGCATTCTACGTGTTCACCGGTCTCGCGACGCTGGCAAAAGGGCTGCTTGGTTTCATGCTCCCGGGGGCCATCGTCTTCTTCTACCTACTGCTGACGCGGGAATGGCGTTTGTTGGCGCGTCTTGAGTTTGCGCGCGGCATCCCGTTGTTCATCGCTGTGACGTTTCCGTGGTACGCGGCGATGCTGGTTCGGCACACGACGGGTTTTTGGAATCGGTTTTTTGTCCACGATCACTTCAAACGGCTAGGTGCTGGCGTCCATCAACTGGACACGGGCAGTTTTGAGCACTTTATCAAGTGGGCCGCGTATGGGCTGTTTCCTTGGTCGGCATTTGTTCCGGCTGCGCTCGCGCGGCTGGTGTCCACTGACGCATTGACGCGCCGTGATGACCAAGGACGAGCCACGTTGATGTTGGTCCTTTGGGCCGTCGTGGCGTTTACGCTGTTCACGTTGTCGAGCACCAAGTTTCACCACTACATCTTTCCCGCGATTCCGGCGTTCTCGCTGTTGATTGCGTTGATGTTGGACGATGCGCTGGATTCCGACATTCCGTCGCCTTGGCCGCTCTACTTGATGGCCTTGCCGCTTGTGGTGTTCTTCACGTGGGACCTTATCGTCGAGCCTGGAAGCCTTAAGAACCTTTTCACTTACAAGTACGACCGTGAGTGGGCGAACGACGACTGGGACCGGTCGTTCCGCATCGCTTTGGCGGCGATGGCCACGCCTGCGGCCCTAGGAGCAACGTTGTTGCTGCTCAAGAACCGCATTTCTCGTAGGGTCGGCGTGGGTTTGCTCATCGCGAGCGCGACGGCGCTCACGGTTTTTTGCCTCGACGTCTACATGCCCCGACTCAGCCAGACGTGGAGCCAAAAGGGCCTTTGGGACCACTACTATGAGGTGTGCACGTCGACGACGGGCCCCGACAAGCGTAAACGCTACTGCGAGCAACCCGTGATCGCCTACAAACTGAACTGGCGCGGTGAGACGTTCTATACACAGAACGAGGTGATTCCGATTCGCGACGACGACGACTTTGATCACTTTTTGGCGAATGCGGGCGATGGACCCTTTTACGGGATCATGGAGTACTCGCGGTATCGCGGGGAGTTCCAGCGTCGCCTGCCGGCACGATTCAAGAACAAGGCCTGCGTGGTCTACAACAAGAACTTGAAGTTCGTTTTGGCGAAAGTTCCGTGTGCGGCGGATGACCCCGAGAGACAGTCGGAGGGTGGTGAAAAGGCGCCGCGCTGAATCTGCGCAAAACTAGCGGCATCCCAAGGGGGTGTTCGAACTTCCAAATTCAACACTGCGCTGTTAAAGTGCGCCCCGTTCTGGAAGCGGACCCCCGGACATCACGTGCGCAGTAGTTCTTTCTGCAGGATTTCCAGCAGGTTACGGAGAAACCATGAGTAATGCAAAGCTAACGTTGAACGGACAAGAATACGATCTCCCCGTTGTGGTAGGCACGGAAGGGGAGGTTGCGGTTGATGTTACGAAGCTTCGCGCCGCTTCCGGTGCGATCACGCTCGACCCGGGGTATGGCAACACGGGATCGTGCCTCAGCGGCGTCACGTTCATCGACGGCGAGAAGGGAATCCTTCGCTACCGCGGTTATCCGATTGAGGATCTGGCCGAAAACGCGTCGTTCGACGAAGTGATGTACCTCCTGATTTGGGGTGAATTGCCCACCGACGCCCAGCTTTCGGACTTCCGAGGCAAGCTGGCGGACGCCGGTCAGCTTCCGGAGGCGGTCAAGGCACACATCAACGCGTTGCCTGCGAATGTCCACCCGATGGCTGCCATCGCGTCGATCACCGTGACCATGTCGGCACACTTCCCCGAGAGCGACGACCGCGATGCGGACATCATCAACTTGCTGGCGAAGTTCAAGGCGATCGTCGCGTGGGCGTACCGTCGCAAGACCGGTCAGGCGTTCATCGAGCCAAACCCCAAATTGGGTTACGTCGAAGACTTTTTGACGATGATGTTCGGGAAGGCCGACGAGGCCACCGTCCGCGCCATGCACCAGTTGTTGATCCTTCACGCCGACCACGAGCAGAACTGCAGTGCGTCCACCGTTCGGATGGTGGGTTCGTCGCAGGCAGACGTCTACGCGACGATGTCAGCGGGCATTTGCGCACTTTGGGGACCCCTTCATGGCGGTGCCAACCAAGCTGTCATCGAGATGCTTGAGGCCATTCAAAACGACGGTGGAGACACCGAGCGCTACGTCGAGATGGCGAAGGACAAAGAGTCAGGCTTCAAGCTCATGGGCTTTGGCCACCGCGTTTACAAGAACTTCGATCCACGCGCGCGCATCATCAAGAAGGCCGCCGACGAGGTTCTGGACTCGCTTGGCATCGACGATCCCTCGCTCGATATCGCGAAGCACCTTGAGAAGGCCGCCCTCGAGGACGAGTTCTTTGTGGCGCGTAAACTGTATCCCAACGTCGACTTCTACAGCGGCATCATCTACCGCGCGTTGAACATCCCAACGGATTTCTTCACGGTGATGTTTGCGCTGGGTCGTATGCCGGGTTGGATCGCACAGTGGCGTGAACTTCGCGAAGATCCCACCACACGTATCCATCGCCCACGTCAGGTGTACGTCGGCGCCAACGAGCGTCGCAAGGGTTAATCAGACATGACCCACAAGAGGGCAGCCATCGGCTGCCCTTTTTTGTTTCTTGCAGTCGACATCCCGCACCTGCTGAGTCTGATGGTCCATGGCGGACCGACAAAAAAAAGGCAGCCACCGGGCTGCCTTCTCTTCAGGTTTTCCGCCGATTACAGCGGGATGTTTCCGTGTTTTTTCGGAGGATTGTCGCCGCGCTTGTTCTCGAGCATCTCAAGCGCTTGGATGAGGCGAGGCCGCGTGTCCGCGGGCGAAATGACCTCGTCGATGTATCCGAGCTCGGCCGCCTTGAAAGGATTGGCGAAGGTCTCGCGGTAGTTTGCAACGAGCTCAGAACGTTTCTGCTCAACGTCGGCAGCGTCGACTAGGTCGTTGCGGAAGATGATGTTGACGGCGCCGTCAGGGCCCATCACGGCGATTTCAGCCATAGGGTAGGCGTAGTTGATGTCGCCGCCAATGTGCTTGGAGCTCATGACGTCGTACGCGCCGCCATAGGCCTTGCGGGTGATCAAGGTCACCTTCGGCACCGTCGCTTCGGCGTACGCATACAGCAACTTCGCACCGTGTTTGATGATCCCGCCATACTCTTGGTCGACGCCGGGCAGGAAGCCAGGCACATCAACGAGGGTCACCAGCGGGATGTTAAACGCGTCGCAGAATCGGACGAAACGACCTGCTTTGACGCTGGCGTTGATGTCCAGGCAGCCCGCGAGGTGGTTGGGCTGGTTGGCGACGATGCCCACCGAACGCCCACCGAGTCGGGCGAAGCCAATGATGATATTGCGTGCGTAGGTCGCCTGAACCTCGAAGAAGTACGCATCGTCGACGACCGCACGGATGACTTCGTGCATGTCGTAAGGCTTCGATGGATTCTCGGGAACGATATTGGCGAGCGCTTCGTCGCGGCGATTCCAGTCATCCGACGTGGGCACGAACGGCGCGTCTTCCGCATTGTTTGATGGCAGGAACGAAAGCAACTCGCGAATCTGGGCGATGCATTCCTCTTCCGAGGCACAATCAAAGTGGCTGACGCCGCTCTTCTCGCTGTGCACGTGCGATCCGCCAAGCTCTTGTTTGGTCACGTCTTGGCTGGTGACGGTTTTGACGACGTCGGGCCCTGTGATGAACATGTAGCTCGTGTCCTGGACCATGAAGATGAAGTCGGTGATTGCGGGGCTGTACACCGCGCCACCAGCACATGGTCCAAGAATCGCTGAGATCTGAGGAACGACGCCGCTTGCGCGGGTGTTGCGGTAGAAGATGTCCGCGTAACCGGCCAGCGATACCACACCTTCTTGGATGCGAGCGCCGCCGGAGTCATTCAGGCCAATCACGGGCGCGCCTACCTTGATGGCCATATCCATGACCTTGCAGATCTTTTGGGCGTAGGCACCCGAGAGGCTCCCGCCAAAAACGGTGAAGTCTTGGGCAAAAACGTAAACCAAGCGCCCATCGACCTTTCCGTATCCCGTGACGACACCATCGCCGGGGATCTTCTGCTTCTCCATGTCGAAGTCAGAGCAGCGGTGGGTCACAAACTTGTCGAGCTCGACGAACGTCCCGGGATCAAGAAACAGCGCAATGCGCTCACGCGCCGTCAGTTTGCCCGAGGCGTGTTGCTTGTCGATGCGAGCCTGTCCGCCTCCGGCTTCGGCGAGGCGGTTGAGTTGTTCAAGTCTTTGGATGTTCGAGGTCATTTTGATTCCAAGAGTCCACGCTCTCCGAGCGCGCGGTAATAGGTTTCTTCGTAGTCGCGGGCTGACTCGTCCCACGAGAAGTTCTGCTGCATCGCGTTGACCATCAGGGGGCGCCAGCTGCGATGCTGCCGATAGAGATCGGACGCACGCTCAATGGCTTTTCCGAGCGCCGTCCGGTCGTATTTTTCGAACACAAACCCGGTGCCGGTCACGTCTTTGTTGTCGGCATCGATGACGGTATCTGCCAGCCCGCCGGTCAGGTGGACGATGGGCAGGGTGCCGTACTTCATGGCGTAAATCTGGGTCAAACCACAAGGCTCGAAGCGACTTGGCACGATGAGCATGTCGGCACTTGCGATGAACCGGTGCGCCATCTCGTCGGAGTATCCGATGTGGCAAGCGACGCGGCGCGGGAACTCTGCGGCGAGCTTTTCGACTTGCTTCTCGTAGGTCGATTCGCCCTCACCCAGAAAGACGATCTGGAAGCCTGCTTGCTCGTCCTCAAACCCCTTAAGAAGTTTGCGCAGCGCGGGAACCAAGATGTCCAGACCCTTCTGTTCGGTCATGCGCCCCACAAACGCGAGCAGAGGGAGAGTTGGGCGGACGGGCAACTTGAAGTCGTGCTGAAGCTGCGCCTTGTTACGCCGTTTTCCGTTCAGCGTCGCTTCGCTGAATCGTACTTCGATGTGGTGGTCGACATCGGGAGACCAAATGGAGTAGTCCACACCATTGAGGATGCCGGTGAGTGATTTCTCGCGCTCCTGGAAGATATCCTCGAGTCCGCAGCCGAACTCAGCGGTCCGGATCTCTTGGGCGTACGTTGGGCTGACCGTCGTGACGGCTGTGGCTGCGGTCAATCCTGCCTTGAGGAAATTGATGCCCTTGCCGTTCGTCAGGGCCGGTTGCGATGCCTTCGTCAAGCCTGTCGCGTCGAACTTTTTGGCGTCGAATCCGCCCTGATACGCGACGTTGTGCACGGTCAAAACGGTCGCAACCTGGAGCTCCTTCTTGTAGAACGCATCAATGTATGTGGGCGCGAGCGCGGTGTGCCAGTCGTTGAGATGGATCACATCAAACGGAATACCAAACTGACGCGCGAACTCGACCACGGCACGCGAGAAAAACGCGAATCGCTCGGCGTTGTCTTCAAACGTGGTGTCGTCGTAGCCGTAGAGTCCATCACGACCGAAAAACGGCGCGTAGTCGATGAAGAACAGTTTGACGCCGTTGCTGACCGCGGTTTCCCAGACGGTCGCTTCCACGGATTTTCCGGACTTGCCCTTCAACGGCACTTCGAGAGGGCGAAGGCGGCGGCTGAAGCGCAGCAGCTCCGGGTCGATGTGTTTGTACAGCGGCATGATGACCGCAACGCGGTGCCCACGGTCGGCCAGCGCTTTGGGGAGCGCCGCAGCGACGTCACCCAAGCCGCCTGTCTTTGCGAGCGGTGCAAATTCAGTGGTTGCGAAGGCAATGTTGAGGGCGCGATTCGCCCGCTTGGTGCCTTCGTCGGTGGTGCGGATAAGTTTCTTGAGGTCAATCATCGTAATCGTCGTTCAGTCAATGTCTCGAAGGTGGCGAGCAGCATCTTCGGGCGGTGTCGGGTTGATGTAGAAGCCAGTGCCCCATTCAAAGCCAGCTACACGTGTCAGCGTCGGGATAATCTCGATATGCCAGTGATAATGCGGGTGATCCGCATGAACGAATGGCGCTGACCGAAGCAGAAGGTTGAAGGGCGGAAAATCGAGTGCGCGGTTAAGTTTGTCGATGCAAATCTTCAGAGCCTCAGCCACGCGATTTACCTCCGAATGAGCGACGTTCTCGTACCACGGTTCGTGCCGCCGTGGAAGGATCCAAAGCTCAAACGGGAATCGCGCCGCAAAAGGGCAGAACGCGACGATATCCTCATTCTGGAACACGATCCGTTCTTGGTCGGCTTGCTCTTGGTCGAGGATGTCGCAAAACACGCAGCGATCTCGAAATTCGTAGTACTTACGCGCACCATCGAGGCTTTCCGCCAGTCGTTTCGGGATGATCGGCAGCGCGATCAGCTGGCTGTGCACGTGTTCGAGTGACGCTCCCGCCTGTGCGCCGTGGTTTTTGAAGACAATGGCACATTTGAGGCGTTGGTCGTTTCGCAGGTCACGCATACGCTCTTGCCACGTGCTCAACACCGTGGCGATTTGATCGACACTCAGGTCACTCACATGCAGCAGGTGCTCAGGGGACTCGATGATGACCTCGTGCGCGCCGATGCCCGACATCTCGTCGTACACGCCGTTTCCGCGCTTTCGAATCTCGCCCTCGATTTTCAGTGCTGGATACTTGTTGGGGATGACACGGACCTGCCAGTCGCCGCCCGATGGGTGTTGCGAGATCGCAGGCGGCGTGGCGGACTCGTGACCCGCGCAGAAGGGGCAGAATGCTTGGGTCAGTGGCGCGTGTGCGACGGAGTAATCTCGAGGCCGCTTCGCGCGATCGGTCGCGATAATCACCCACCGCTGAGCGATGGGGTCTTTTCTCAGAGTGGGCATGCGATTCCCGGTCAGTCGAGCATGTCGATCATCGCCTTAATTTCACGTGCGTGTCGCCATTTGAAGCGTCCACGAAGCAAGATGAAGACGCGATTGAAGTGGGAGGTGGCGTCAAACAGCGCTTCGATCTCGTAGGTGTCGAAGTTGCGCCGCGCGCCTGCACGTTCGTTCAAAAGAATCGCGGCATCGTTTTGCCCAAGGACCACGACTTCGTCGTCGAAGTTTGCGAACGGGTCGTGCAGCAGCGTCATCCCGCACGATGATGCGATTTCAGCTGACGAATCGGGGCTCCACATCCCAACATTTTCCCAAATGATCGGCAGTTTGCAGGCCTTTGTCGCCTTGGAACCAAAGTCCGCGATGAGTTTGCGCGACGTCGTGGAGGGCGAAAAATCAAACGGTGTGGAAAGCAACACGGCCTTGGCGCCGAGCGCCTTGGCACGGGCGGCCGTCGCGGCCCATACTTCGTCGAAGTCCGCGTCGAACGTCGTTGCGCCACGATCGCCAAGCGTGACCAGCGTCTGCGCGACCAAAGGTTGGGTGTGTGTCACAAAAGCAAAGCCTTTCGGTGATTTGACGCGCCATGTGTTCAGGGTTTTCAAACTGGGCTTGTCGTCCTCAGCCCATTCTACTTCGAACGCGTTGCACAGCGCGAAGTAACGATCCCAGCCCTTTCCAACTTCATCCGCACCAAAATAGTACTTAGCCATACTTCACCCTCGTCTCGGGCGAGTGGTGTAACCCTGAATGGCGCAGAATTTCCAGTGGAATCAGAAAAAGACGTTCGCGTTCGGGCGAGTCGTTTCTTTCTTAATGCGGTCCATGTACGCGTCGTACTGCTTCCAGAACACGCGAAGGGTGACGCGTTCGGCGGCCGAAGCGTCGGGGAACATTTTGGTCTCAAGCAGTTGGCGATCGATGTTCTGTGCGGAGTCAAAGACATCTTTGTCGAATCGCTCGGCCCAGGAGAATCGCCCTTTGATTCGCGTGGAGGCCCGTGGTTGGAACGCACCCGTGTCGTCGAGGGAGTAGACCTTCCCCTGCTTGATGCCGAGGTTCCACGCGTTTCGGTCGGTCGCCGAGTCGAAGCGTTCGAAATTGTTCGTCAGATAGTCGAGCACCAAGACGTTCGAAATCTGCCGCACGAGGTTTCGCAGCTGGGTTCCATTGGTTTGCGCGACAATCGCGGCTGCGCGTTCCGCGCCGATGGCCGTCGCGATTTCCTGCTCGTACTCCGAGACCGCCTTGTCGAGATCCTCGTCCGACGCACGCATCCAGCGGCGCCAGACAGGGGTGAGGTCGTTCAGCGGTAGTTGGGCGATGTCGTCTACCACCCATCGCACGACCCCCTGATAACCGCTGACGCCGTCTCGCTCGGTTCGCCTCGCGCCCTTGAGGTCAAGTTTGAGCTCGTCAACAACCGCCGCCGGCAAGAAGGCCTGTTGAGTGCGTGGAAACGCTAAGCCGCACCGGGCATTCTCGCAGAAAGTCTGGGTGGCAAGTGTTGCCCGATCGCCGCGATGCGGTTCGCCGTTGTCGGCGAGGAAGACCGCCTTTGCGCCCCCGAGCTGGAATCGAAGCGTGGGTGTCGTGCGCACCAACTCGGTGCTCGCCTCCTGAATCTGCGAGGCGGTCAAGACAAAGACCCCAGATTCGGGGACCTCAACGGGCGCATCGGGTGCGGCGTCGTTGGTTTGAGCGGCGGCCGTCGCAGCGGTTGCGCCCACGTTGTTGGTCAGCGCGGCGTTGTTCGTCTCGGACGTGTTGTTTGTCACAGGATCTGTGTTCGTCACCGCCGCATTCGTTTGCGTTGTCTGTGTGGCGGTGATTGCCGCATGTTGATTGGTCTGATTCAGCGATGGTTCCGGAGTGACCGAAGCTTGCTTCAGCCACACGCCAAGCCCGATACCGCCGGCCAACACAACCGCTGCTCCGAACAGAAGTCCTTTGGGCATGCCTTTCGCTGGCGCATCTGGATGCCGGTCGCTCCCCGAAGCCGCTTCGTTGGAGGGGCCCTGCAGCAGGGCGGCGCGGCCGTTTCCTCGTTGCGATCGACGGCCTCGTCGGCACTTGCGGTGGCTCGGGCATCACGTCTTCAACGTCATCGACGTCGAGCTCTGCGGTGGGCGGACCTGTCGGTTCGTCGTCGTCCAATGGTCGCAGGTCTTCGACGTAGGCGCGATGGAGCTCGGCGCTCTTGTCGGGGGACAAATGGCCAAGCGTTGGGAAAAGTTCGCCCGAGCTGTCCGAAGTGGGCAGGCTGGGAGGCGATGCGGCCTCAAAAAGCTCTTCGATGGCGTCTTCGTCGGAGAGCTCATCGAGTTCTTGCGTCAGCGGTTCGCCCGCAGGTGTGCCATTTGGAAAAACGCATGGTCCTGCATGGGCAGCCAATCGCCGTCGCGTGGCGCGATCAGCTCGTGTCCGGTAAGGACGCCAGCCACGACCAAACGGCGAATTCCGGCTTCGTCAATCGGCTCGTAGACGACGCCTTCGACTTTGAGTCGGAAGGTGCCATGGCCGATGACGTCGAGTATTTCGGCGGTGGGGATGCGGATGAATCCACTGCCGGTTTGTTCCGCTGCCATCCCGTGGGCCTCGAGTGCACGCACGACGGTTTCCGCCCGCGCTTTTCCAAATGGTGTCGTACGCGGGTCTTGGGCGGATTTCTCGGCGTTTTCGATGCGATCGATGTGTTCCGAGGAGCTTGGGCCTTCGAAGGCATCGGCGAGGTCGTTGGCGCTCGACTCGATCAGTTCGTCGAGACGGTCGAGCGACAACGGCGCGCGCTGCTTGTAATCGCGAGGAGGGCGGAGTGACAATCGGGCCCCGTTTCTCACGCACCTGCTTGAGTAAGTCGGCGAGTTTTGGCCGTTCGCCGCTCGCCTTTGGGGCATTAGACAGGGCGGGGAGGGTTTTTTTCTCGGGGGTTTGGACGCGCGGGTTTTCCGCGGTTTCGCGCTCCTGTGTCGGCAACGCGATGCTCGGGATTGTCTTGCGGCCGGCAGCCTGGGCGGCCTTTGCTGCCTCGACTTCGGCCTCCTTCATGCTCTTGGATTCCCACGGCGCCTTGGTTCGGTTGTTGAACTCTGACTCGGAGTGTTCGTCGAGCGCGAAGACCTTCTTCGTCGGCGTCTTGGGGGCGTCTTCGATGTCCCCTGGAAACTCATCTTGCCGAGCGACGCGCACGGGCACGGACTCGTCAAGTTTCGCATGCGGTTGGTCCACGCTTGCGGTGGATTCGTCGAGCTTCTCACGCGTGGCATCCAACGTTGCCGTGGATTCATCGAGTGACCGCGTTACGAGGGGGCCTCGCACGGCTGGCATCCCAAGCAGAGTTCCGCTTGTCGCTGCCGCTGGGTCGAGTTGGCTAAGCACCTCAAGGAGCCGAACCTCGTCACTCGTCTGCGCAGGGGCATCAACCTTTGACTTCGAGCGTGGACGCATAACGGCCGCGGGCGGCGGGACTTCGTCTGACGTCTGAGGGATTTCGACGGGGGCGCCGCACGATGGACATTCAACCGGTCCGCGCGGAAGTCGACCCTTGGTCGGCCGGATGCGGAAACGGCTCGCGCACTTGCCGCATTCCAAATCCAGATGTTCGGGAGGTTTTTCTCCCATGCGATGCTCACGGAGACGGAGTGATGCACGCAGGTTACCCCATGAACTGCCGTTGCTCAACAAATTCTACAGACGGCCCCAACGTCGTCGCAGGGTCCATTCGACGAGCAGGAGCGCGAGGGTCAGCAGGAAGACGACCACGTTGTCCCAAAGTTGAATCACCACGCGCTTGTTGACCTGAACGGACTGCGGCGCGCGAAGTTCAGGGGTAAGGCTCGTCCCGGCGGCGACCGAAGCGCCTTGAGTCGCCTTGGCGATGGATTGCAGCAAGTCAGGCCGTGGCAGGATGTCGGCAAACTCACTTGCGTTGTCCGCTGCCAGGAACAAGTCGCGATCCACGAGCTTTCCTGTGTCGCGGTCCACCTCGGCGCTGATCTCGTAAACACCGGGCAACGCCGCATCGACAGCGATCTGCGCAACCCCACGGGCGTCTGTCTGAAAGGGTATGTTGCCGGTGGGTTTCGCTGCGTCGGTGAGTTTGTCGAGGTCCTTGCGTGCGACCGTCAACACACCACGAACATCGGGCGCGGGAGTGTAATCCGGGTTCTGGAGCCGCACCGTGACTTTGGCGGACTCACCGGGTCCGACGACGTCTTGCTCGATCTCGATGCGCAGGAGCTTCAGCTCTGGGTCCTTGATGAGCCAGCGCATCGTGTTGTTCCAGAACATCTGATACTCGCGGGCGGTTCCGCCGTCGCCCGCCCGCTCAAACGACCAACGCCACGAGGAATCCGTCGTGAGGGCCATCACTCGTCCTTCGTCGATCTCACCCACGGTGATGACCGGCATGGGTCTTCCACCCGCTGTCAGGCGAGGGTGCGTGGCAAGGACGTTCGCCCAAGGTTTGGCTTCAAGCACGACGTTTGTGCCGTGTTGGAGGGGGAGACTCTCCCAAATCTCTCGGTTCGAGGCCGGATCAAAGGCAAGCTGCGAGATGGGGTGGCGAGTCCCGGCGTCGGTCAGCTCGGGACGAAACTCGCTCAAGTCCACGGTTCGTCCGGTCGTCGAGGGCAGTTTCACGGGCAGAATACTCTCGATGGGGGAGCCCGCGTACCCTCCGTCAGCGAACGACAGTTCACCCCCAACCATCACAAATCCACCACCTTGTCGCACGAAGTTCGCGATGTCGGGCAGGTATTGGCGCATGGCGTAAGGCCCGAAATTGAAGTTCTGGAACACGACGAGGTCGAAGCTGCCGAGCTGTTCTGAGAACAGTTCGTCGGTCGGGAACGGGATGAGGCTCAGCTCATCGTTGCGCGCGTTAAGAAGGTTTTCATTGGTGCGCAAAATGAAAAAGCTGATGAGGTCGATGTTTGGATTTCGCTTCAACAGTTGGCGCAGAAAACGGACATCCCACGTGGGTCTTCCCACGACTTGCAGGACACGGATCTTGTCGCGAATCACCTTCTGGACGAAGTACGACGCGTTGTTGGACGCGAGGACCTCTTGGTCCATGACCGGGATTTTGACCGCGTAAACTTCCCGGCCGAGCTGTTGGGGCACAAACTCGAACGAGACGTCGTATCGCGTCTTGCCCGGTTCGACTGTGATCTGGCGTGTTTGTAGGGGTTTGCCGCCGCGTTCGAGCGTCAGCTGCAGGACCTCACCATCAAACCCAATGGCTTGTACCTCCACATCGACGGCAACCCGATTGCGGACAAACGCGAAATCGTCGTGTTTTACGCGTTTGATGGCCAAGTCTCGCAGTGAATCGGGCGTCCCGACGCGGATCGCGTTCACGGGAGCACCCACGTTCGCCAGAATGCCCAGCGAGGATGTATCGAGCTCCTCGTCGCGCCGTGTGCGTCCACCGATTCCGCCAGTGTCCGTGCCGTCCGAGACGACGATCACCCCCCCAAGTTCGACGGTCTTGTAGCGCTGTGCGAGGCCCGAGAGCGCCGCAGTCAGGTCGGATGTGGGCGCGTTAAACGCCACCACGTCCAGGCCCTCGGGGCTGATTTCCTCGACACCGTTGCCGAAGGTGAGCAGGTGGTAAAAATGGTCCTCGTCGGTGAGTCCCTTGGGTAAGTTCAGACGTTTGACGGCGTCCAACGCCAGGTCACGTCGGGTGGTGTCGTCGCCGCTCGCCGTGAGTGACATGGAGCGAGAGATGTCCACGAGCACGGGCACGTGGTTCTTGACCTTTGTAACATTTTTGAGGTCCACCGCAGGCTCTAGCAGCATCATGACAGCGAGCGCAAAAACCATCGCTCGCAGCCCAAGCAACGTGTAGCGTCGCGTGGGACGAAGGGGCTGCAGATCGTAGGCGCTAAGGCCCAAGATCACGGCGCCAAGAATCGCCACCGCGACGATCCAGCCCAAACCCCAGTTCCCCAGCCAGAGGAGGTCTCCTGAGTTGTAGTCAAAGTCAGGCCACACCTAGTCCACCTTCCATTTGCGTCGGCCCAAGATGAACGGGATGTGAACTTGGTCGGCTTTGTAGTTGATGCACACGGCATACATCACAAGGTTCACACCCAGCCGGAACGCGAAATCACGTTGGCGCTCGCCGCCAGGCGAGCATTCGTAGAGCCAATTGCCAAAGTTGTCGCGCGCCCAGGCACCGAGCATGTCGTTTGGGCTGATGATGACCGAAACACGTTCCTCATCCCAAATGCCGGTCAAGTTGTCAGAAACCCCAAGGCGACCTTGCGGGGTGTCGATCAAGTAGAAGCTCTTGTAGAGGACGTGATCACGAGGAATTCGCGCGAGCTTCTTGTCCGGGAACACCCTCGCGAGATCGCGTTTTACAGATTGTAAGAACAGGCCATCTTCGAGTCCTTCGTTGCTGTCCACGACGAGCATGCCGCCGGCTTGCAGGTAACGGCGCAATGCCGCGATGTCGCCGTCGGAGAGTGGGGCAAACTTCCGGTCGCCCGCCCAAATCAGCATGGGATTATCCCAGATTTTCTTGTTGTCGAGCGTCAGCACGAGGTCATCGGTGTTCACACGTATGTTCGTGACTTTCTCGGTCTCGAGCAGGAGTCGTCGGATCGCCGTCGGCCGAGGGTTGTAGTTCCCCTCGTATTTCAAGAGCCCCACGTTGAAACGGTCATCATCGCCCAGCGCGAACGCGGTTGGCGTCCAAAGCAGCGACGCACCGAGTGATTTTAGGAAGATTCGACGTTGCATCACGTATCCTGTGTCCCGCTGCAAACAACCCTATCCCAGGTTCGCATTCCTAATCCTTGAAAATCGTCGCACGCAGCGCGTCCAGATACTTCAGATTTTGCTCCTCACGTTTTTCAGCGAGTGGGGAGCTCACATCAGCGGTGTTGGAATCGAGCATCGTTGTGGGGAGTTCTTTGATGAACCGGCTGGGTTCGCGTTCGTCTTTGCGACCAAAGCGCGTCCGTGTGGTCGCAAGCGTCAGGAACAGACGTTGTTTGGCGCGCGTGATGCCCACGTAGGCGAGTCTGCGTTCCTCGTCGATGCCGCCGACCTCAGTGATGCTGCGGTCGTGGGGCAGGAACCCTTCTTCGACGCCCACCAAGAACACGACCGGGAATTCCAAGCCCTTGGAGGCATGGATGGTCATGCATTGCACGGCGTCTTTCTCGTCTTCGTCGCCTCCGGTGCTCGCCTGGTCGAGCGTAATTCGTGTCAGGAATCCATCGAGCGTTCCGCCCGAGCGCGACTCGAATTCCGCGATGCTTGAGAGAACTTCCTCGACGTTTTCGATGCGACGCGAGGCGATTTTCGGGCTGTTTTCGCTGCTGCGAATGTAGTCGATGAAATGCAACTCGTGCATCAATTCCCGCGCGGATTCCTTGAGGTGGGTGTTGGTCTCGAATCGTTTTTGGTAGCGCTGCAAGAGGTCAACCAACGCGGTGAGATTTTGCAGCGCGGCATGTCCGATCCCTTCAATTTCTATGCGGCCTTCGCTGAGATCTGTCAGGGCCGCGAAAAACGTCTTTTCGTGTGCGTGCGCATGCTGGCTGATGCGATCGACGGTCATGGGTCCGATGCCGCGTGGCGGCACATTGACGATGCGTCGCAGGTTGACCTCATCGTCGGGATTCAGACACGATTTGAGGTAGGCGATGAAATCCTTAACTTCCTTGCGGTCGAAAAACTCTTGGCCGCCCACGAGCCGGTAGGGAATGCGGTAGGTCCGAAATCCCTCTTCGAAGAGTCTGGCTTGCGGGTTGACGCGGAAAAGCACCGCGAAATCTTTGTAACGAAGGTCGAATTGAAACCGCATGGAATCGATCTCGGCCGCCACGTATTCGGCTTCCTCCCGTTCGTCATTGCAATGCACGATTGTGATGGGGTCTCCCGCACCGTTGGCGCTCCAGAGCGTCTTTTCCTTGCGCATTTTGTTGTGCGAAATGAGGGTGTTTGCGGCCCCCAAAATGGTGTTTGTTGACCGATAATTCTGCTCAAGTTTGATGACGCGTGTTCCGGGGAATTTCTTCTCGATCTGCAGGATGTTTCCGCTGACCGCGCCACGGAACGCGTAGATGCTCTGGTCGTCGTCCCCCACCACGCAGATGTTCTGGTGCTCGCGGACGATCTCTTCTAGGAACATGAGTTGGGTCGCGTTCGTGTCTTGGTACTCGTCGACCATGACGTATTTGAACTGCTCCGCGTACTTTTTTCGTACGTCGTCACGTTCTTTGAAGAGCTGAACGGGCAAGCAAATCAGGTCGTCGAAGTCCACCGCGTTCAAGCCGCGCAACGCGGCCTGGTAGTGGCGGTGCACCTTCTGGGCGAACGGCATCATGGGGTGGTAGCGAAACTCGGGCAACGCCTTGGGCTCGGAGAAGGCCATTTTGGCGCGGCTAACGAGGAAGAGCAGCCCTGCGGGCTCTACAACCTTGGGGTCAAGGTTGAGCTCTTTCATCACCTCTTTGACAAGCGAGAGTTGGTCGGACTGATCAAGGATCGTGAACTTTCGTTTGTAGCCGATTTTGTCGATGTGTTTCTTAAGGATCTCAGCCCCCAAGCTGTGAAACGTCGACAGGTGCACGCGGTCGGCAATGTTGCGTCCCATCAGCTGCGCGACCCGCTCCCGCATCTCGGTGGCGGCTTTGTTTGTGAAGCTGACCGCCAAAATGTTGGAGGGTGGAACACCGCACTGGATCAGGTGGCCGACCCGAAACGTGATGACCCGCGTCTTCCCACTTCCGGCGCCGGCGAGGAGCAACACAGGCCCGTCGAGCGTCTCGACGGCTTCACGCTGTTGGGGGTTCAGTGTGTCTAACGGCAGGTGCATTTTTTTCCGCAGGGGCCAGTCGTGGCAGGATGCGTTATGCTCGGGCGAACTGCAATGCGCCCGAATTGGCGCGTTGTATCGCGCGTCGGGCTTGAGATCACGGTAGGATTTCTCTAAACATACGCCCGCTCAGCGCAACGAAAGCGATTGAAGAGGTTGAAATGTCGAAAATTTGGTTCTTGGCGGTGGCGCTTTTTGTCTTCGGATGTGGGACAGATTCGCCCAACAACAAGGCGGCGTCGTGCGTCGCTGATACGGATTGTGCCGCCGGAAGTTACTGTGGTCTGGACAAGGTTTGCACGTTTGATTGCAACGCTGAATTGGCGTGCGCCAATGGGACCACATGTTCGGCATCTGGCCGATGCATCGCGAGCAACGCTGCGTGTGAGGTCGACGACGACTGTGATTCGCCGCCCGCGGGGTTGAGCTGCGACGGGGATGTTTTGGTAGGGGCTTCGCCCTCGGGTACCTGCGACCTCAGCGGCGCCGCGCCCGTGTGTGTGTACCCTGAGCTGCGCACGCCTTGCGAGAACGGGTGCACAGCGTCCGGTTGCGCGACGGATTCGTGCAGCGGAAAGGTCTGTGACGCTGCGCCTGCACCGCGTTGTGGCGCGGACGGCATCACGCGCATTCTGTATGGGGCAAACGGGGTTTGTGAGGGAGCAGGGGACTGCGTCTACCCGGAAACGACGGAATCGTGTGCGCTGGGATGTGTCAACGGCCAGTGTTTGCAGGGCGCATGTGAGTCCATCACGTGTGATACGCCTCCGGCGTCGAAGTGCGACCGAAGCGTCGCGATGTCGTATTCCCCGATGGGCACGTGCGACGATTCCACCGGATCACCGGTGTGCGATTACACGTTGAACTTCCAGCACTGTGGCTACGTCAAGGGCGTTTGCGACAACGCGACGTGCATCAATGGCATCACCCAAACGGGTGGAGTCGTCATCGTCGAGTACATGGCCAACCCAGCCGGAGGTGCGGCGGAGGGCAACGAATGGTTTGAAATCACCAACACCAGCGGTGCAGCGATCGACCTGACGGGCTGGAAAATCTTGTCGGGTGGAACCTCTTCGGATCAGGAGCACTTGATCGCCGACAACATGCTTACCCCGGTCCCGGCGTTCGCGCCCGGACAGACGTTGCTCTTCGCGGCCACCGCGACGGCAACCGGCGTTGCACAACCCGACTACGTCTACAGCGACATCAGTCTTGCGAACTCCACCGATTGGTTGGCGTTGGTCGACCCCAACGGCGCGTTTGTGGACTACGTGTTTTATGAAACCGGCGCCGTGCTCGATGGTCATTCGCGAAAGCTCAATCCCTCGGTGGCTGCAACGGCGCTCGACAACGACCAGTTTGGAAACTGGTGTCCGAGCCTGTCTGACCCCTACACATCGGGGCCGCAGAACTTTGGTACACCCGGCGCTGCGAACACGGCGTGTGCGGCCGACCCGTGCGCTGCGACGACGTGCGTCAAACCCGATAACTTTTGCACCAACCTGTCCACGGCTGTGCAGTTCCTTGGGGACACCGCGACGTGTGAGGCGACACGCTTCAACAACCCGTTCTGCAATTTCCAGGCGACGAACCTCGCGTGCCAGCCTACCGAGCTTTGTGCGTTGGGCACCTGCGAGACTGTTCCCGGGAATTTGCCTGCCGCGGGCGACGTCATCATCACCGAGATCATGGCGGACCCAAGCAAGGTCAGCGACACCAACGGTGAGTGGTTTGAGCTCTACAACACCACGTCCAACCCGTTGTCGCTGTTCTCGGTCGTGTTCCAAGACAATGAGACCGGTGGCGGCGCGGATGCGTACGTCATCACGGATATTGCGGCAACGATTCCAGCCAATGGTTACGTCGTGTTCGCGCGAGAGCGCGACATGGCGCTCAATGGTGGAATCAGTGGCGCTTACTACTTCACCGGTCGTCACCTCAAGAACACATCCGACCCTCTGACCTACTCGTTGGCGATCGCGTTGCGCGATGGGACGATCATCGATTCGGCTTATTTTGCGACCGCGACGCGTGGCAAATCCGCCCAGCTGGACCCCGATCAACTCAACGCGGCGGCCAACGATGACGGTGCGAACTGGTGTGTGGCGACCCAGACGTATGGCGACGGCGATTTTGGAACGCCTGGCGCCCCCAACGATCAGTGCCCGTGAGAAAACAATGATTACGCACCCCAGGAAGTTTGATGCCGTCGTCATTGGTGGCGGCCACGCTGGTTGTGAAGCGGCCCACGCGCTCGCCACGATGGGGCTTGAGACGCTGCTGCTGACGCAAAACATCGACACGATTGGCCACATGTCGTGCAACCCCGCGATCGGTGGTGTTGCCAAAGGGCATTTGGCCAAAGAAGTGGATGCGTTGGGGGGAGTCATGGGGCGCATCACGGATGCGGCGGCCATTCAATACCGGCGTTTGAACACGCGTAAAGGCCCGGCCGTGCGTTCGAGTCGTGCCCAGTGTGACATGTCCGTGTACCGGATTCAGATGCAGCAGCTGCTCATGAATCTTCCGGGGTTGACCATCAAGCAGGGCAGCGTGGAAGACGTCCGGATCGATGATTCGGGCAAGCGCCCTCGTGTAACCGGGGTGATCGACAAGCTGAACGTCCTCTACGAAGCCGATGCTGTTGTGATTACGACGGGAACGTTCCTGCGAGGCCTCTGCCACGTGGGGCTCGACAACTTTTCGGGGGGCCGCGCTGGCGGCGAAGCCGCGGTGGGTCTGGCGGCAACGTTGGCGGCACTGAACTTGGACATGGGACGGCTCAAGACGGGAACAACACCACGTCTGGACGCTCGCACGATTGACTGGAGTGGTTTGGAGGAGCAGCCCGGCGACACACCGCCGAGACGTTTCTCGTTCTACCATGAGCCTGAAATGCTGCCTCAGGTCTCGTGTTACATCACCTACACGAGTGAGGCGACACACGACATCATTCGGCGCAACACCGACCGTTCGCCGATGTTTACGGGCAAAATCGAGGGCATCGGAGCTCGGTATTGTCCCAGCATTGAGGACAAGGTGGTTCGCTTCGCGGACAAGGACCGGCACCAGATTTTCTTGGAGCCGCAGGGATTGACGACGACGGAAGTTTATCCCAGTGGCATCTCGACCAGCCTTCCGCTCGATGTGCAGATGGCGATGCTGCGAACGATTCCTGGGTTGGAGCGTGCCGAGATCATGCGCCCGGGTTATGCGGTCGAGTACGACTTCGTCAATCCGATTCAGCTTCACCACACGCTCGAGCTTCGTGGGGTTGATGGGCTCTACCTCGCCGGACAGATCAACGGCACATCGGGTTACGAAGAGGCTGCTGGACAGGGGCTTATCGCGGGCATCAACGCTGCGTTGAAGCTCAAGAGGGAGGACCCGTTCGTGATGGGGCGTGACGAAGGTTACATCGGTGTGATGATCGACGACCTCGTCACGCGCGGCGTTGATGAGCCTTACCGCATGTTCACAAGCCGTGCGGAGTACCGCTTGCTGTTGCGCGAGGACAACGCAGACTTTCGCTTGGCGGGGCACGGCCGTCGGTTGGGACTGCTGGACGACGCAGCGTGGGCAAAATACTGCGCCAAGCGTGACACGGTTGAAGCCACCAAGAAGATGTTGGCCGAGGTTTTCATCGGGGCCACCCGTGAGAATGTCGAGTTCTGTTCGTCAAAGGGCATCGCCGGGGTCGGCAACGGGAGCAGTTTGGAGCAACTCTTGAAGCGCCCCGAGGTCGAGATCAGTCAGTTGGAGCCCCTGATCGCTCGCTTCGCCCCTGCGTTTGACATGACCCCGGTGACGCCCGACGTCGCGGAGGCGGTGGAAATCCAGATTCAGTACGATGGGTACATCGAACGGCAGACGAAGCAGATTGAACGCCATCGTGAGATGGAGTCGCAATTGATCCCAGAGGAGATCGATTATTCGGCGATTCATGGGCTCACGTTCGAGATACGAGATCGGTTGGGCAAGGTGCGCCCACGCACCGTGGGCCAGGCGTCTCGCATCATGGGGATGACACCTGCAGCGATCTCGGCGCTGGTGGTCCACCTTCGCGTCTAGCTCTTGCGAAAGTCGGGAGCCTCAAGCTGAACAAAGTCCGCCATCTCGTGGAGGCGGCTGTTGATGCGGTCGCCGACGCGTTCGCGCAGAGTTTCGAGGGTTGCCACACGCCGGATGTCTGCCGTTTCGCGCGTGGGCTTGGCGGCCTCGACGGGGTAGTTCGTGGTGAACAGCGTGGTCAGGCCAAGGTTGTAGCGCTTCGAGATGATCTCATCGATCACGGATGCCTGCCATTCGGTGTTGCGACCTTTTCCAAGCTCATCGATCGCCAGCACAGGGATCTCGATGAGTGGTCCCAGCACGCCTGACTCGCCTTGTCCTTGGTCAAAACGCTCGCGCAGGCTGCTGACCAGGTGGGAGAACTCGACAAACTTGGCGGCGTAACCTTTCTCAAGCGTGAGGTAACGGATGACGGTCGCGAGCAGATGGGTTTTTCCGGTGCCCACGTCTCCGTACAACAGAAACCCGCGATCGCCAGGCTCAAAGCCTGTGGCAAAGCTGTAGAGCTTCATGTGGACCGCGGGAAGGTTGCCGATCTTGCGGTTGCGTTCGTCCACACGTCGAAACTGGTCGAACGTCGAGTTCGCCGCGTATTTTCGGGGGATGGTCGCTGCGTTGAAGGCAGAGATTCGTTTGTCCAACGGGCCGCACACCCTGCATTTTCGGACGTATGAGTAGCCCCGGTCGTCCACCAAATATTCGAACCCCGAGCCCTCGCATGCAGGACACAGCGCGAAACACTGCTTGCAGCGCTCAGCGTGTGCGAAATCGCCGTGTGAGATGACGACGTAGCGTTTGCGCTCGCACACGTCACAGGGCTGTTTGATGTCTTCGAGAGAAGTTACTTCCATGGCGCAGACACTATCTGCGCGTGGGCTGGATGCCAAGTGGAAGCATGGGGCAGGGTGTGAATCGTCGCGGAATCAGCGGATATAGCTTTCGATGCGCGCGCGAATCTCGGGGTTGGTCTCAAGCGCGACGAGTTTGTTGAGCGAATCGTAGCCTGCTTGGCCCCCGAAACGCGCCAATCCAACGATGGCCGCGATGCGGATTTCAGCGCGACGGTTCTGCGCGAGCTCGACCAGCTCGGTTGCCACGGCTTCGCCGTGAATCTGTGACCATGCCACGATGATCGAGGGCATCAGCTTGTCGCTCATTTTGGTCGAGTCTTTCAACGCGTCGATGGTTTCTATGGCGCGCAGGTCGTTCGTGTAGAGCGCCAGCGACTGCACAGCGCGTCCTCGCACGACCGCCGAGAGGCGACCGTTGGCGACTTTGACAAGCTCGGCGACGGGGTCAGCGCTCAAACGCCGAAGGTCCAAGCGGCTCGGAGTGAATTGCTCGCTCTTGAGGAAGTCGACGACGAGTTCATAGGCGTCGACCTGCTGCTCCGCGCGCTCTTCGGCGGGAAGGTAGTCGGCGTGGGCATTCGAAACGAAGAGCATCGATGCGACAAGGGCGGTGAGGACAGTGATGTATTTCATAGGGTTCTCCAACATACTTTTTGTTCACGTGTGCTGTTAATGCGACATGTGTGCCAAGAATGCGACACGTGTTGAAGTGTTTGATTTTTATGTGTTTGTGTTTATTTGTGTGGTTTATTTGTCACAACAAGGCCGGCAGAATTGTCCGGAATGACAACTTCACTTGCCAGTCGGGTGGCAACTTCTGGATCCGATCCCCGCAAAAATTTGCTCGGATGCACCCAGCGGTTAGTCTGTGGATGTAGGACAACCACCGAACGCCACACACCGGCCAGGATGGCCCACTAGGCACATGAGGTTCCGCATGCGTACAGTAATCCTCCCTTCAACCCGCGACGCTGAAACCCGCACCACGTTCTCCAGCGGTCCCGGGGCCCCGATCTTCGAAACACAGGGTGCCCACACCCGGATCTACCGTGCCCCGGTGCGTGCGATCGCCAGCGTCAAGGTCGGCGACCGCGAGATTTGGGGGCAGGTGCTCGACATCGCTCCAGGCGGTTGTGCGTTCAAAACAGAGTCCACGATCGAGGCGGGCGCGCAGCTCCAGATGAAGGTCACGATCATCGGTATGGACAAACGATCGGTGGCGGAAGTCAACGGTGTGGTGCGACGCGTCGGCGAGCAAGACGGGCGTAAGTGCTATGGCGTCGAGTTTGTCGCGAGCGACAGCGAGCAACGCAATTCACTGCAGTGGCTCTACGGCCAGGCCCTAAGCGCCTGAGTTGAGGCATAGATGGCCATTGCAGCCGTGCTAGATGCTCGCCACTTGGATGGCGGTTGGGGCCTCAGTCGCAAGATTGCAGGCCTCACGCTCGTTCAGCGTGCCGTGCGAATGGTCAGCGTCAACGGTGTGTCAGACATCATCATCTGGGCGAGCGAAGCGAATGCAGACGCGGTCCGGGCCGAAGCGGCTCGGGCCAAAACGCGCCAACTCTCCACCGTGGTCACGCACTTCGGAGGATTGAAGGCCGCGGTCGGCGTCGTTTCAGAGGTTCTGATCCTCGACGTCCGCACGGTGTTTCACCGGGGGATGATCAAAGACCTCGCCGCACTTCCCGTCGCGGAGCCAACAGCCCTCAAGGTCGGGGCGCGGTGGTGGATGCGGTGTTGATGCCGCGAACGACGCTATCGGCCTTCGAGTCGGTGGCATCTGTAGCCGCCAAGGCACACCACATCGATGACGGGCGCTGGGCCGTTCCGGTGACGGACATCAACCAAGCTAAGGTGGCCGAACGCGCGCTGTGGTTGGACTGTCGAAAACCCTCGACGGCATGGTGTCGCGTCATATCAACCGCTACATGTCGCTGTTTGTCTCGCGCTGGCTCGCACCCACGCCCATTCGTCCAAACCACATCTCAGTGTTCACGTTTTCGTTGGGCATCCTCGCGGGTGTTCTCGCGGCGATGGGCGGCATGCAGAACTTTCTGCTGGCAGGCGTTGTCTTTCAGATCAACAGCGTGATCGATGGATGCGACGGTGAACTCGCCCGTGTTCGCTACGAGTTCTCGGTGCTTGGGGAGTGGTTGGACACGCTGAGCGACGATTTCTCGGATGTGTTCTTCTGGGCCGGGCTTGGATGGGGCGCGAGCCAAACGTTTGCTGGCCCTTGGGGGCTGCCTTCCAATGTTTGGTGGTGGCTTGGGCTCGCGGCTGTGGTGGGTAAAGTCCTCACGATGGCGATCTACTACCGTTGGTTGATCGCAAACAAACGGGGGGATCTTCTGGCGTTTACGTGGAGCTTCGACGACCCCACCCAAGCCACAGCGATGCAGAAGGTGTTGAAGCATGTGAAATACTTCGCGAAGAAGGATTTCATTGTGTTCGCCGCCATGTTGCTTGGCTTTTTGGGGTGGCTGCCTTGGATCTTGGTCCCCATCGCGCCAGGCAACGTGGTCGTGGCGCTTAGCGTGTTGCTTCAGCAGCGCGCCTCAACGGACGCCGCCGGCTAGCAATCGTTTGCAAATTCTGTCAACGTTTCGTCACCCAGTTGTCGCGCAAAGTGTTTTGCTTTTCGTGTAGAAGGGCAGCGACAACGGTGATGGAGAAAATATGCGGAAGAATTTCGGGTGGTTTTGGGCGCTGGTCTTTTTCGGACTTGCTGCGTGTTCTGATGATTCAGGCACGAACAACAACGGAGATGCTGGCAACGATGTGGATAATGATGCGGTGATTTCGCCCGACGCCGGCGCGGACGACGGCACGGGTGAGGACGCGGGGATGGACGCCGACCAACCCGACATGGACGTAGAAACACCGGTTGAGGTGTGTGCGGACGCCATTGCGCCGCCGGCCGCCGGCCTGTGTGACGCGACCGCTGGCACCTCGGGCATTTTGCTGCACGTCGGCCAGGTGCTTGCACCCGAAGCGATCTACGAGAACGGCTATGTGCTCGTGGACGACGCAGGGATCATCACGTGCACCGGATGCGATTGCGCATCCCAAGCTGGCGCGGCGGCAGCGACCAAGATCAGCTGCGCCGATGCCGTGCTCTCGCCGGGTTTGATCAACGCACACGAACACATCACGTTCAGCACGTTGGCGCCAGCGCCGGCCTCGGACGAGCGCTACGACCATCGCCACGACTGGCGTCGTGGCATCCGCGGCCACAACCGAATCTCCTCACCGTCGGACACGAGTCGCGAAGCGCTTCTGATGGTCGAACTGCGAAACATCATTACAGGCGCGACGTCCATGTCGGGTAGCGGAAGTACCCAAGGGTTGGTTCGCAACCTTGACCGGCCAGCAGACCAAGAAGGTCTAACGGGGGTCAATGTTGACTACGACACGTTCCCGCTCGGCGACAACGGAGGCGAGCTGCTCTCAACCGGCTGCAACTATCCGTCCATAGCGCCTCAGACCTCGCTCAACGCTGGGATCTATCAGCCTCACGTCTCGGAAGGCATCGATCCTGAGGCCCGCAACGAATACCTATGCTTGTCCAATGCGATGGCATCCGGAGTCGACCTCATCGCGGCGAACACATCGATTGTCCACGGTGTTGGTTTGAACGCCGACGACATCGCAGACATCGCGGCAAACGGTGCCAAGTTGATTTGGTCACCGCGTTCGAACATCAGCCTGTACGGCATGACGGCGCGCATTCCACTCTTCCGTCGTTTTGGCGTGACGATCGCGATGGGCACGGACTGGTCGCTCAGCGGATCGGCGACGATGCTGCGTGAGCTCAAGTGCGCGGCGTCTCTTAACGCAACCCAGTATGGTGGCTTGCTCTCAGACCGTGAGCTCTGGGAGATGGCGACGGTCAATGGGGCAATCGCGATGGGCGCGGAGAACCAACTTGGCTCAATCAAGGTTGGGTACATCGCGGACTTGGCGCTGTTTGCACGCGTCGGGCGAAACGCCTACTCCGCCGTGATCGAAGCGGATACTACGCAAACCGCCTTGGTTCTGCGTGCAGGCCAGCCCATGGTCGGTGACGCGAACATCATTGAGGCTTTGGTGCCCGCCGCGGACATCTCGAAGTGCGAAGCGCTGAGCATCTGCCAAACGGAGCGGCGCATCTGCCTTGAACGCGACACGGGCATCACCTTGGCGCAGATTACCGCGGCGCTGCCACAGACTGCCTACGGACCGTTCTTTTGCGGCACACCACCCGGTGAGCCCACGTGTATTCCATCACGTCCAGAGGAGTTCGACGGCGTGTCCTCGGTGACAGACCAGGACGGTGACGGCATTCCGAACGATGCCGACATCTGCCCGGCGCAGTTCAATCCAGTGCGTCCTTTGGACTTGAATTCGACCCAAGCCGACTTCGACAACGATGCCACCGGCGACGAGTGCGACGTTTGCCCACTTGCCGAAGGTGCGACCTGTCCGATGTACAATCCCGACGATCGCGATGCTGACGGTGTCGCAAACCTCTTGGACAATTGTCCAGCGGTGAGCAACCCCGACCAAGCCGACGAAGACGGCGATGACATTGGTGACGCGTGCGATACATGCCCTGGTTTTGACAACTCGACGGCGTTGTACTGCCCGACAACGATTTACGACATTCGAGCAGGCACCGTCGCAACTGGAGCGTTGGTGCAGATCACCGACGCGCTCGTGATCGCGGCATCTGGCACGACGATCTTCGTTCGAGTCGCGCCGGGTTCGCCAACCTTCACCTCGCAGGACAACAGCGGATTGCAGATTTTCTTGGGCAATGGCGCCGTAAGCACACCGCCAAACCTTGGCGACGTCGTCACGCTTGTGGGTTCCGTGTCCGAGTTTGGCGGATCGCCTCAGATGGACAAGATTCAGACGTTGCAGGTGACGTCGTCGGGCGTGGCGTTGCCTGATCCGATCGACGTGTCGGTTGCAGACGTCGTCACGGGCGGTCCCAAAGCCTCAACGCTGCAGGGTCTCTTGGTGCGTGTCCAGGATGTGACCGTCACCAGCTCGAACCCGGATGCACCCTCGGACTTCCAAGAGTTTGAGGTCGACGGCCTGCGCGTTGACGACTTGCTGTTCGCCGTTCCCACCCGACCAAGCGTGGGTGAGACGTTCTCGAGCATCACAGGCATCCTGCACTTCTCGTTCTCAAACACAAAAGTGTGCCCACGGTCGGCCGATGATTTGTTGACTGGCCCGCCTAGCCTGATCGCGTTCAATCCCGCGGATGTTTTCGTTGAGGCCGGCACGACAGGCGGAGTTCCGCCACTGTTGGTACGTCTTTCGGGGGCAGCTCTGGGCGACACCACGGTTTCGTTGACCTACACCGGAGAGGTCAGTGGTCCAGCGAGCGTGATCGTTCCAAACGGGCAGTCGACGGCAACGGTGGCTCTGACCGGTGGCGTTGTGGGCGCAGGCACCGTCACGGCGAGCCTTGATGGCACGATGTTTACGGCAAACGTCACCGTCTACGACGCGACCTCGGTGCGAGATGTTGCAGCGCTGACGCCCGCAACACAGGATCTCGTGATCAATCAGACGGGCATGATGACCGTCTCCTTGACCGTGCCGGCCGGCGCAGGCGGTGCCACGGTGAATCTGACGGCGACCGGTGGGCTTGTTGTCCCGGCTACCGTAACCGTCCCAGAGGGCGCGTTGAGCGCATCGTTTGCCGTCGACGCACCAGCAACCGGGGGCCTTGGGACTGTGACGGCCTCATTGACGGCGATGGTTTCTGCCGACGTCAACGTGATCGAACCGTCCGCAGACTGTGTGATCATCAGCGAAGTCATCGAGGGCTCGGGATCGAACAACAAAGCGTTCGAGATCTTTAACTGCTCGGGCGCTGACGTTGACCTCGCGGATTTCGGCATCTGCCTCATCAGCAATGCGGGCACGACCTGTTCTGCAGCCTCGGCGCTGTCAGGCACGTTGGTGGCGGGCGACGTCGCGACGTATTGCAAGTCCAAGGCTGCGAGCACAACGGATCCGCTTCCCGGCATCGCGAACAATTGCGACACGACGCTGCCAACGATCGCCAACTTCAACGGGGATGACCGTCTGCTCTTGTTCCGGGACATCAACGGCAACGGCACGTACCAAGCAGGGACCGACGCCGTTGTCGATGCCTTTGGCCAAACCGCTGTGCGACCGGCGTCCGAGATTTGGAAGGACGCGACGTATTCGCGGTGTAACTTCACGCCATACGATGGGACGACACCCTTCCTGGTGACCGATTACTATTCGGCCTTGCCCAACGGGGACACGTCGAACTTTGGTTCAGCCCCTTCAGAAACCTGCAACTAGTCACAAACCCGTAACGCCTCGGGTGGTGGAACAAAAAAAAGCCGCGCGAATGCGCGGCTTTTTGCGTTCTGGATGCTTCGAAGATTACGTGGGCATATTGCCGTTGCGTTTCCACGGCATCGTCTCGTCCTTGGACTGCAGCACCTTGAGGAAACGTATGAGCTTGTGACGCGTTTCGTGGGGCTCGATGACGGCATCAAGATACCCGCGGGATGCAGCGAGGTTTGGATTCAGGAACTTATCCTCGTAAATCTTCTTGAGCTCTTCGGTCTTGGCCGCAGAGTCTTCTGCCGAAGCGATCTCGCGGTGGTTCAAGACCTCGACCGCGCCCGCAGCCCCCATCACGGCGATTTCGGCAGATGGCCACGCGAGGTTGATGTCGCCGCCTACGTGTTTTGAGCTCATCACGATGTAAGCCCCGCCGTAGGCTTTTCGGACGATGACCGACAACTTTGGTACCGTCGCTTCGCAGTACGCGTAGAGCAGCTTTGCGCCGTGGTTGATGACCCCGCCCTCCTCTTGGTGACGACCGGGCAAGAAGCCGGGAACGTCGACGAGGCTGATGATCGGGATGTTGAACGCGTTGCATGTTCGAATGAAGCGCGCACCCTTGCGGCTTGAGTCGATGTCGAGCACGCCGGCGAGCACCAGCGGCTGGTTGGCGATGATGCCGACGACGTCGCCGTCAAGTCGTGCGAATCCGACCACGATGTTCTGAGCCCAACGCTCGTGCACTTCGTAGAACGAGCCTTGGTCCACCACGAGGTTTACGAGTTTGCGCACGTCGTAGGGCTTCCTAGGGTCGGCTGGGACGACGTTGTGGAACTCGGTGTCCATGCGGTCGGCTGCATCGCGTGTGAGCGCTTTGGGGGCCTTCTCGCGGTTGTTCGACGGCAGGTAGCTCAGGAGCTTACGCAGGCCCGCGATCGCCTCACGGTCGTCGTTCCAAAGGAAGTGCGAAACGCCGGTTCCTTCGGAGTGTGTGCGGCCGCCGCCGAGCTTTTCAACCGTGATGTCCTCGAACGTTACGGTTTTGACGACCTTTGGTCCGGTGAGGAACATGTAGCTTGAGCCGTCCACCATACCCACGAAGTCGGTCAGGGCAGGGGAGTAAACAGCACCGCCCGCGCACGGGCCTAGGATGAGGCTGATCTGCGGGATGACGCCGCTACCTTTGACGTTGCGACGGAAGATCTCGCCGTAGCCGGCCAACGAGTCCACACCCTCTTGGATGCGAGCGCCGCCGGAGTCGTTGATGGCGATGAACGGTGCGCCAGCCTTGAGAGCCAGATCCTGCAGCCGCGCAATCTTGAGTGCGTGCGCCTCGCCGAGGCTACCGCCGAGCACGGTTTTGTCTTGTGAAGACGCATACACGGGGCGGCCGTCGACCATGCCGCATGCCGTGATCACGCCGTCACCAGGAATGCGCTTCTTATCCAATCCAAAGTCGTAGGACCGGTGCAAGACCTCAGAGCCGATTTCCTCCATTGAACCCTCGTCGAAGAGAAGTTCAAGGCGTCGGCGGGCGACCGAGATTCCCTTGGCTTTCTCGCGGACTTCGAGTCGGGCATCGGTGTTTTCAAGCAGGGTCGATTCGCCTGCAGGCAGTTTGCTTAGATCAGTCGTCATTTCGGTATCCTTCACGCAAATCGAATCAAGTCGTCACCCACAAACACGGTGCTTCCGGGCGCCGTCGACACCTCGCCGACCATGCCGTCACGTGGTGCCGAGAGGGTGTTTTCCATCTTCATCGCTTCGACCACCACAAGCGGCTGGCCAGCGCGAACGGGTTGCCCTGGGTGGACGAGGACGTCGAGGATGATCCCGGTGATCGGGCTCTGAAGTGTGGGTTTGAGCTCGGTGTCGGGCCGGCGCATTCCGAGGTCTTCGAGCACGATGTCGGCCGCCGGGATCACGTTGACGGTTGCGCTGGTCAGACCTTCCGAGAGCACAACACATCCGTTGCGGTGAATCTCAAACGCACGTTCCTCGCCGTTGACCACGACGATGACGCTACCGTCGGGTGCGCGGCCTAGAAGGCGCATTTCGTAGTCTTCACCACCGGCGCGTGCGGTCCAGACACCGCGTTTGGTCTCGCGCAGAGATACGGCTTGTTCTTTTCCATCAAGTTCTACGAGGTACATGATTATCTCCCCGAGACGTTGCCGCGAGGCGTCGTCTTCAAAAGTCCCTTGTGATGCAGCAGGGCGGCAACGGCGGCGAACATGTTCGCTTCGTCGGGTCGCGGTGCCTCAAGAGGTTCGTTTGGCACGTGTTCAGCGGTGGCAGAAAACGTGGCTTCGGCCAGCATGAATGGGCCCAAGTCAAACACGCGCACGTCCATCTTTTCGCCGCGCAAATTGGCGAGCGCAACGGCGGCGTCATTCTTTAGGTCGACCTTGGCGGTCCAGGTTGGGTTTGTTGTGTCCAAGGTCTGGATGACGATCTCGGACAAACGCACATGAAGTCCCAACCCAAGCGCCTTGCTGACAGATTCCTTGATCGTCCACAACGCGGTCAGGCGCTGCGAATCGGACAGGTCGGGGCCGAGGGCGAGCTCCTCGGGCGTGAAATACTCCGTCGCAAACGACTTTTCCCGGGCCTCAACGGCTTCGAGATCCACACCGATTCGCATGTCCGTGCGCGTGCCAACGTGTACCACGGCGATGCCGCCCGAGTGGGACACCGACAGATGTGGGAGTGGTCCCTGATAACGGGACATGGCACCGCGCATGGTCGGAAAAGGTGCTTTGTTCGCGTCCTTGTCGATGACGATGTCGCGTGGATGGGCCGCCAATCCGCGGACGTCTCGAATCCAGGCCGCGATGCCCCGCTTCGCGGCGATCCGCGCCGCGAACCACTCGGACCGACGGCGATCGCTGAGGAATCGATTCCACGACTCAAGTTCTTGGTCGCCCAACATTTCGTCAACGGTGAGGCCGTGGTCCTCCACCCACGCTCGCGCTTCCGGGTCGGTCATTCGGAGAAGCTCTCCGCGGGACAGTTCCAGCACGTCAAACGCCAGATCCTTTGAAAGGGGCTGGTGGATGATGAGCTCGATGTTTTGGGCGAACGCAACCAAGTGACCAAACTCGTCGCGGACCTCGGCGTCGAAGGTCAGGTGGGTGTCCGTCACACTTCGTTTTCGAGCACGAATGGACACGGGCTGGCCGGCCGCAACGCTGCGAAAGAGCTCCCACGTCGCGATGCGATTTGGGAGCGAGGTGACGCGGTGGTGGACCATGCCCCAAACGCCGATGGCCTGGAACATCATTTCGGTCAACAGAGGCTGTGTCAGCGCCTTCCCGCCGTCCTTGCCATCCATGAGCACGGCAGCAGGAATTCGACCGTGAGCGACCACGTATTCGTTGGTCAGCAGCGCAACACGCTCGAGCACGCGGAACACGCCCGTGTGGAAGAAACGCGCGTAGATCTCCTCGTGATTGGGGCCTTCGACCGCTTCGGCGATGTCGATGACCCACTGGCCCGGAACGTGGTCCGGCGTTTGGCTAAACGTCGCCTCGAAGTGCGTTTCGTTGAGCGCTCGACCGGTCACTGCGACCCGATGTGTTTCGATGCGTGCGACGACTCCGTTCTCGGTTTTCTCCGCGGTCACGACGATTTTGACCGGTTCGTCGCGCAGCAGCTTAATGGCCTTGTCGAATTTCACATCCGACGCCACCCATGAATCATGTCCAAGCAGGCGCGCAGCTTCGTGCATAAACTCAAGCCCCATCACGCCAGGCAGCAGTGCAGTGCCGTCGTAGATGTGGTCTTTCATGAAGGGATCGTCGAGCGAGATCGTACGCTCAAAAGTAGCTTTTTCGGTTGTCTGGCTCACGGTGGCCAACTCCGCTGTATGTTTCACTGGGCCGTCGAACATATCACCTAGTCGGCCGGCTACCAGCACTTCTCCGAAAATTCCTGCTTCCAAAAGGTCGCCCAGCATCGGAGCGCCTTGTGCAGCGGGGAGCAGGTCGATGCCACGGGATTCCAGAATTTGTTTCATGGAACCCTCCGTGGCCATACCCACGTCGTCCCATGCTGTCCAATCGATCGACAGCGCGCGTGTCCTACTCGTGGCGTTGATGTGCTGAGAAAGTTTGTTCAAGCACTCGTTCGCCGCCGAATAGTCCGCTTGGCCGATGTTTCCGAACCGACCTGCAACACTTGAGAAAAACACTGCAAATTGCAACGCATCCGATCGCGTCGCTTCCCAGAGGACGAGCGCTCCAAGCGCTTTTCCTCGAAAAACGCGGTGGAACCCGGCCAGATCCTTGTCGTGTATGAGCTTGGATTCCTCGATGCCAGCGCCGTGGATGAAGCCGGTGATGGGGCCGATGTGCGCGCGAACCTCTTCGACCATCGCGCGCACGGCGCCCAGATCGGCGAGGTCACACGTGACGTACTCGGCATGACTGCCGGTGTTTTGGACCGCTTGGACCGTCAGCGCGATCTCTTGTTGGGCGATGATGCGCGCCAAGCCTCGCTGGATCGCCACCGGGGTCACGCGCTCGCCGCGGGCCGCAAGCTCCTGCCGGATGCGTGCCTTTTCTTGGTCGAGGTCCACCAAGAGTACTTCCGGACCATCAAACGGGGTGCGCCCCACGATCACGTAGGTGGCAGGGGCGCGAAGCGACAGATTGCGAAGGATTTCAGAAGTGATGCCGCGTGCTCCGCCGGTGACAAGGACGACGCCCGAGGGTTGAGGCATCAGGCTTGGTTGCTCGGTGAAGATTTCCGAGGGCTCAACGTAGGCGGGTCCCCACTGAACGCCGCCGATGACGCCGACTTCGATGTCGTTATTGTCATTGAAAAGCGCGTCCAGAATCTGACGTCCAAGTTCGGGGTAGAAGCCTTCGCGAGCCACATCAACGACTTTGATGCGTGACTTGCTCCACTCCCGCGCGAGCGACTTTGTCATGCCAGCGACCGCTCCGGACAGGGGCAGGGGGCCCGTGGCGCGGTTGAATCCCAGACGTCCACCCATTCCTGTGACGCTCAAAAAGAAGGTGCCTTCGCCGGGTTCACCGCCCACCGCAAACCAGGCGCGGGCGACGTTGAACGTGTGCAGGGCGGCGCGCTCGACGTCGGCGGGCGCGGCAGATTCCGCACCAAAACCCAACAGGTTCACGATGCCATCAATCTGGCCCATGCTGCCAAATTCCGAGCGAACATGGGCCTCATCGGCGAGGTCCACGGAAACCCCCTCAGCCATCGGTGCCCGTCCGTTGTTGATCACGTCGACCCGCGCACCAAAGCCCTCAAGCGAGCGAACGATCAAGTCCGTCACCATCATTGGGCCCGCGAGGACAACCACGCGCTTGTCACGCAGCAGGTCGTTGAGGCGTTGTGCGTCAACGCGGGCTGCCGTGCCGGCTTGCGCAATGACCGACTGAGGGCGAATCGAGACAGCATGCGTGCGCGACCCGAGGACATGAACGGGCGCGGGTGCCTGCATCGGCTTGGTGACCGCCGGTGCCGCCGGCGGGGTCGGAATGGTCACGGGTTTGGGCGCCCGGTCTTCGGCTGAATCTCGCGCAGACGCAGAGTGCGATGTTCGACAAAAAGTTCCGGCGCCTCGGGCCCGCTCACGCGCAAGCCACGCCGCATACACGTCCAGGCTGCGTCACGCGGTCTTCGGTGCGTGCCCGGAAACGCATGAACGCGACAGCCAGCTGACTTCCGAATCCCGCTGCCAAACGCAACGCGTAGTCCGGAGTCATGCGGCTCCAAACGCAGGGTGCCAAGGTTGGGATCCGGCTCTTTTGAAGTTTGCGATAGCCACGGCAACCGACGACGTTGCAGCGCACTTGATGGCGGACGTCTTCGATTCCGGCGCCCATGGCGTGTCCGGTGAAGCCCTTTGTATTTGCAATCACGACATCGTCAGCGTGCTCGCCGAACGCGCGTCGCAGCGACGCGATTTCCGCGTCCGCGCTGCCACCGCGCGCTGGCGTGTAGGTTTCGTGTGAAACGAACACGGTCTTCTTCGCGGCTTCGTGGCGGTCCACGCCATACGTGGTCTCGACATCGCTGAGCAACTGTTCGACCTCGCCAGCGATGTGATCGACATCCAAACGTGTGGGGTGCAGGGCGCTGTTCACAAAACGTGTGCCCAGAACCTCGCAATTGGCTCAATGCCGCGTGCTTCGGCCAAGCCGCCTTGTTCGATGATCAACGCCATCGCGCCCATCCCGATCACCATACCGTCGCGGCGTCGGTCGAAGGGAAGGGCGGCATCTTCTACATTGGCCTCGGTGCTCGTGGCGCCGGTGGCCGAAGCCTCTCGATCCACTCGAACAACGTCGAACCACTGGCGTTGTCCGCGCCCAAAATGATGACGCGTTTGCAGCGGCCAAGCGTGATCCAGTCCTGTGCCATTGCGATTGCGGTCGTCGTTGACGCACACGCGTTGTTGATCTTGGTGTTGGGTCCTCGCGCGCCGACAGACTCGGCAAAACGTGAATTGGCGATGCCGGCACGCGCAACAGGAATCCGGTGATTGAAGGCGTAGTCGGGTTGCGTCGAGGCCAAAACTTCCTCGATCAGCGCGTCTTGGCCGGCGAACGCTGAGGCGAAAATGACGCCGGTTTCCGCGGCGACTTCGTCGGGCAGCGCCCAACCCACCGTCACTTTCTTTCCTGTCGTGGTCGTGCGGTAGCGCGGAACCAGCGGCAGGCCAGCGTCCTTCCAGCGCGGTCAAACCGGCCATGATGCGCCATCTGACTTGTGTCGTCCAGCAGGTCGTCAACCGCTCGGGGAGTCCCCACTCGGCCATGTCGAACTCGCCGGGTTGCCCCGCAAGTTTGATGACCTCGTCGGTTGAGGTGACTTCCTCCATGTCTCCGCCGCCGTCCTTGTGCTTGACGAGGCGCTGCGTTTGCCCGACCATGCGTTCTTTTTGGGCCTGAGAAACCGAACCGATGAAGTTCGTGCCTTCCAAAAGCCGGTCAATGGTGTCGTCGAGAAGAGCCGGGCCGTCACCAGGCAAGCCGACGCACAACCGGTGATCGCGACCGGCAAGGGCGACGACGTAGGTTTAGCGTCCGTTGGACGCGACGCTGTGACCGACACGGGCGGGGTTGAAGGGACCGGCGCAGAAACCGGCGTCGGTGCTACGACCACGAGGGTCAGGAGATGCGCCGTTTGGGACGCCTGAGTCGGTGCAAGCGCAGCGGTTGCCGCCGGCGCATCAGGGAATTTGCTGAGCACGTAATCCGCGAGGCGAGCCAACGACGGCCATTCGGCGAGCTTGAAGGGTGTCATCACGTTCAAAACCGTAAACCTCACGAACGGCGGCCATGATCTCGGCCTGTTTGACGGTGTCGATTCCAGATCCGCCTCAAGCTCGAACTCCACCTCGATTTCGGCCGGGTCTGTACGTCTTCTCACTCAAGATCGCCGTCATTTTCATCAGCACCCAGTCCCGGGTATCACTCGATGGCGGCGCGACGACCGGGGTCGAGTTGGGGTCAGCCGCGATCGCGGGCGCGGTCGGCGTCGGGGATGGTTTCACTGCGGCCGGCGGAACGACAACGGCCGGTGCGGGCGATGCCACGGGTGGAGCCCCGGCGACACGCTCGATCACGTAGTCTGTCAGGTGGTTCAGCGACGGATACTCAGCGAGCTTGAACGCGTCATCGCGTTCAAAACCGTACACTTCACGAACGGCGGCCATGATCTCGGCCTGTTTGACGGTGTCGATGCCCAGATCCGCCTCAAGCTCAAAGTCGGCCTCGATTTCGGCTGGGTCGTAGCCTGTCTTTTCGCACAGGATCGCGGTCATCTTCGCCAGAATCTCTGCGCGGCCTGCACGCACGGTTGGCGCCGCAACCTCAACGTGGGTCGCGGTCGGGGCCACGACCATCGGTTCGGCAACGGACGCGGGTGCCACCGCTGGGGCGGCAGTGACGGGAGCGTTCGTACCCACGCGACCTAGGACGTAATCCGTGAGATGATTCAACGACGGGTATTCGGCCAGCTTGAAGTTGTCGTCACGCTCGAATCCGTACACTTCACGAACGGCGGCCATGATCTCGGCCTGCTTAACCGTATCGATCCCCAGGTCAGCCTCGAGCTCGAAGTCAGCTTCGATCTCCGCTGGGTCATACCCGGTCTTTTCACACAGAATGTCGACCATCGAAGCCAAAACGTCAGCCCGCGACGCTGATGACGCAGATGCCATGGCTGCTCGCGCGACCGGTGCGTCGATGTGGATTTCCTCGTGGTCCATCGCTCCGGCAACCCAGAGCTGCGCGATCGCCTCAAAGAACGATGCAATCTCGCCCTTCTTGGGGTGATTCGTGAACAAAGCGAGATGCTCACGCTCCCCGAGGATCGTCTGCACAAATGCCTGTTGAGCACGTTTGGGGCCGACTTCGATGAAGGTTCGCGCCCCGAGGGCATACATCCGTTCCACCATGTCGATGTATTCGACCGGCGCGGCAACCTGCTGAGCGAGCAGGTCCCGAATCGCTTCCTCCGAACCCGGCGCTGCCGGATACAAATCACCCGTGACATTGGTCAGGATCGGAATGTTGGGAACGTGAATGCCCACCGTTCCTAGATGACGTCG
>JAWKQR010000041.1:0-47962 GCA_041390025.1 bacterium | reverse complement strand
GAACCGGACTACTGATGCCCACAGCCTCCGCCACATCCCTCGCCGTTGCCGTGGCCGCCACAACCGCCGCCACATCCCTCGCCGTCCTTCGCGGCCGCGCCGGCTCCATGGCCGCCACAACCGCCGCCGCATCCTGCGCCGTCTTTCGCGGCCGCGCCGGCTCCGTGGCCGCCACATGCTCCGCCACAACCGCAGCCTTCGCCTTCGCGTGTTTTGGCGATGGCATCGCTGTCGTTGGTGGCCGTTGAAATGAACGTCCACAGCGCTTGTTTCTCGACCGTGGTCAAGCGCGGATGTGCCGGCATTCCAGCACGACCGTATGTCACCACCGTATCAAACTGTTTCTGGTCCAAACGGGCTCCGGCGCCCACCAAGTCTGGGGCCGCGTTGCCTTGAAAGGCGTGGCATTTGGAGCAGTTTTGCCCAAACAACGTCTCACCATTGTGGGCCAGCGTCGTCACGTCCAGCGCCAGTGTGCCCACGGCTTGCGCGGTAGGGGGCACTTCGACGGTGTCGCAGGCGACGAGCCCAAACACGATCCACAGCATTCCAACGAACTTTCTCATCTGTGCTCCACGCAAGAATTACCCTTGTCGCAAATTTGTCGCGACGACGTTGCAACGGCCAGTCCCCTCCGATTCACGAATTCGCGTGGTTACGCGCTTTCGTGAGGGACACGGCCCTGATTTGTGAATACCGAGCAAATTGTGGGCCACGTGGCCTTCGGCCATTCGGCAACCGACCCAATCCCATGGTGGGCCACGTGGCCTTCGGCCATTCGGCAACCGACCCAATCCCATGGTGGGCCACGTGGCGTTCGGCCATTCGGCGACCGGAGCTTGCAGACCCTATCCCAGCTATGGAAGGTTTTCGACCGGCGGCATCGGCGTCAGGGTTTTGGCGAGTTTCCCACTGGCCACCGCACACGTCAGGTACTTCGCGTTGATGTCGGTCATGTTGCCCATCGTTTGGACCGTGGCGAATTTGAAGGCGCTGGTCGACAGCAAGCGCTCTTGTTTCTTGCCGTCGTCGCTGTCGCTGTAGACGACGGTGACCGAGCGTGCATCAGGCGGCAGTGTGACCTTGAAACGTACGCCACCCGCGAACGGCGCGTGCTCAGCCACCAGCTTGAAGGGTGGCTTGCCGTAGGCTTCGGTCACGGCGCCGGTCAACGCGTCAACACCCCATTGCCACGCCTTGCCCTTCTGGCTCAGGTCCACGCAATCCATCTCCATTTTGGAGGGCTCCTCGGCCGAGGCCCACACTTCCAGATGATCGCCGTGGATCCACTTGCCCGACGCGCTTGCGACCAGGGTGTCGTCCATGACCTCGACAAACAACGTGTTGCCGCTCGCGACGACGTTCATGCGCGTGTCCTGCGCGCTCGACCTCTCGCCGTGGATCACAAAACCACCTTCGGCGGCGTCCAGCCGCGTCGAGCAATCTGCGATCGATGTGGCCTTCCACCCCTCTGCGGTGAACGCAGCCGGCAAGGCGAGTCGGGGGATGCTTAAGGCATGGAACTCCTGCGAGGTGTCTTCGGCTGTTCCACAGGGCCAAACGAACCAAGACGCCTTGAGCGTGAGTGTTTCGAAGTCCATGTCCTGCTGTTCGCCGTCGTTCGGGCTCGTCGCAAAGTAGTTGTCGGCACCTTGGCGCACCAACGTGTTCGCCACAAGGTCGATGGTCTTGCTTTGGGCCCAACGCCAGTTCGAGCCGCCGTTTTGGCTCATCGTCAAGCGACCACCAGTGACCTCCCAGCTGTCTTCGCCCACGCCGCTCGCGCCATAGCCGTCGTTGCAAAGATAGGCGAGGGCGCGAGGTGGTTCGGTCGACTTCGTGTCGACGAGAAACAGCGCCCAAGGATTGCATTGGTCTTCCGATTCGTAGTTCGGGTACTTCCAGCTCTTTTGGGGATCCGGATTTTCCACAAAGGCGACCTCAGCCACGTACAAACGGTTGTCCGCGTCTCCCGCCGGTCGCAGCTCGGTCAACGTGCACGGGCCCTCGACGCCGGCGCAGACGCGCTGTTGTGCGTCCTCAAACGGCGAGGCTGTGGCAACGGGCTCTGCGGGGACTTCGGCCGCGGCGGTCTGTGGGGCGGGCTGTGTTGGATTGGGAGTTTGGCAAGCGACAGCACAGCTTGCCACGCCAAGGATGAACGCGCGTTTCATGAAACCACCAAGGGGAGGGTGGCCGATGAAAACACGATTCTCGTCGATTGAGTAGCGTGTATGCTTCTCAAAAAGGAGACGGAAATGAAGAAGATTCTTTTGCCGCTGGCATGCGTGTTTGCTGCATGTAGTGGTGGAACGCCCGCAGGCCAGACGGTGCTTGCGCACTCGTTCGAGCCGGCTGCGGCCGAGGCAGTGACCAAATCCTTGGTGTTGTCCGCCGAGCCGCCGACCCAGCTCGACGTTCAGATTGTCTCGATCCAGGACGCACAAGGGATGCGGTTGGCGAACGTCGCGCTGACCGTGGTCCAGAGTGGCGGTTGGACGGTCAGCGCGGCGCCGCCCGGAAACCCCATCAACGTGGGCACCGTCGAAGCTCCTGTGATGGAAGTTCCCATCTTGGTGTCCCGCGAGCGGACCGACGCGTGCGCGACGCGTGCATCGACGCAGATGATCAAGGTTCGCGCCGACGGCACGGTCGCCGCCGACTAGATGCAGGCTTCTGTGGGTGTCTCGGCGGCATGCGCACAATGTGTGTCAGGGTCGTTCGCGGCTTCCATCAGGTGGTGCAGGCGGCAGCTCAGCGTGGGGCCGGTTTGTTCATCCGGAGTGCCGATGGGCATCGCCTGGCAGGCAGTCATGCACGCCTCGGTCGTGGCGTAGAGCTGGTTCGCCCCACTGCAATAGAGCTCCGCGTTGGCGCAATACGTGTCGCAAAGCGACAACGCAGCGCACTCGGTGTCGTTTTGAGACGTGCACGCCGTTGGGCAGCACTGGTCGTTGTCCATGCACGCGAATTCCTGATGCACACACTGTGCGCTGCAATCCGCGGCCATGCCGACAAATGTGTCGGTGGTGCAGGGGTTCTGGTCGTCGCAATCGGCAGCGGTTTCGCAGGCGCCGGGTTCGCCTGCCGTCAGCGCGTTGTCACACGTTTCGTCGCCGTCCACGATTCCATCGCCGCACACCACCGCCGCGCAGTCGCCGTCCGCCGCGACATCACAACCCGCGGGGCAGCACCCATCGCCTGTGACACACACGCCAATCGCGGTCGTGGCGCACATCACACCGCAGCCATCACCCATGAGTGTTTGTGTGGTGCAGGCACGGTTGTCCTCGCACACGGTGGGGCAACTTCCAGCGAGGCCGGCGCCGATCGCGGTGTCACACATTTCACCGGCGTCGAGTACACCGTTTCCGCACGCCGCGATCTGGCAGTCGGCGTCCTCCGAGACCCCACACCCTGTTGGGCAGCAGCCGTCGGGCATCGGGTAACACTCGGTGATGGGAATCGACGTGCAGGCCGCGTTGCAGGCTTGGGCGAGGCCCGTGATGCTGACGGTCGCGCACGCGTCCGCCGGACAGCTTGTCGGGCATGGGAACTGCGGGTCGTCACATGTCTCGCCGTCGTCGAGCACACCGTTGCCGCACAGCTCGGGGCGACAGTCGTTGTCTTCCACGGGATTGCACCCGCTTGCGCAGCACCCGTCATCGTTGATGCACTCGGTGATGAGCTGAGTCGTGCAGTTCGCCGTGCACGTCTCGACACTGCCTGTGTACGTAGCGAGCACGCATGCGCTGGGCGCTTCACAGTAGGATTCCGGGTCGCATGGGACGTTCGCGCTGCTGTCGCAGGTTTCGTCGTCGCCAAGCACACCATCGCCGCATGTGTTGGGCACACACGCACCATTGATACATGTGGTGTCGGTTCCGCACGCATCACATGGATCGGGTTCGGAGGTCGGGGAGCTCGAATCGCAGCCCACCAACGCGACCACGACGAAAGACAACATCACACCTATGCGCATCATGGAAACCTCTTTGATTTCCTAGATGATAGACCTGTCACTGCAGTCGGGGCAATGCCCGAAGGTGGATGCGCCAACTTTGCGGAGCGTTGGGTGTTTTCGCAAATTGCGCGCTCAGCTATTGGGCGAGCGGAATGGGAAGAAGCGTATAGACCAGCGCAAAATGGGCCGCGGCTCCCCCGAGCACAAACACGTGCCAGATGTCGTGAAACCCAAACCTGTCGGGCCATGGGTCTGGCCATTTCGTCGCGTAGACCACGGCGCCCACGGTGTAAAACGCGCCGCCCAGATACAGGCAACCCAGGGTCACGTCGGGCATCGGACCGAGCAGGCGTTCGCCCGGAATGAGCACCATCCAGCCCAACATGAGGTACATCCCGGCGTTGACCCACCGCGGCATATGAAACCAGCTCAGCTTAAACGCGATCCCAAGCGCCACGGTCACGGCGAGTGAGATCAACATGCCGGTGCGCCACGTTCCGACGAGGAAGTGTGCGACCGGCGGCACGTACGTCCCGGCGATGAGCAGGTAGATCGCCGAGTGATCCAACCGACGTAGCCAAAGGTTACGCTCCACGCCGAGATCAAAGAAGTGGTAGCTCGCCGAGGCCAAGAACAGCAGGCTCAACGAAATGCCATAGATGGCAAATGAAGCGGTCTTGAGAGCAGGTCCAGGGGATTGCGCCACGAGGACAGCCATCCCCACGACTGCAGCCAAGAAGCCAACAAAGTGGCTCACAGCGCTCGCTGGGTCCTTCCAGGTACGAAAAGTTGATTGGTTAGTCATCGGGGGACGCTGACAGGTTCAGGCCGAAGATACAACGCAATTGCCCAAAATCGACGATTCAGATGCTCAAGACCGCCTCGACGATGGCATCCAAATGGTCGAAATACAGTTCAAGGTAGTTTTTCCCGTCGGAGGTCTTCGCAGCCAGCCACGGATTCATCAATGTGTGACGCAACACTAACAAATGGTCCGTGTCGGGCTCGCCGAACGTTTGCAGATCCAGTCCGAGCGATGTCAGTGCATGGTCCGCGTTGGTCCCATGTTGTCGCCGAAACAGCTTGGTCGACGACACCATGAAGTCGCGTCCCTGAACAGGCTGGTTGCGCGTGGTTGTGAGATGCTCCAAGACCTTCCTGGTGAAGGCATTAGCCTTTCGAACGTCGGTGTTCCCTGTGGGATTGAGGGCGAAACAGGCGATGTTAGCGTCGGGCTCAAACGGGACAGCTAGGATGACGCGGCCCGCGTGGCGCTCAGCCCAAGCGTGGGCAAGGTCGAAGAACATCTCGCAGCTGCGGATCGAGTTCGCGATGATCTTTCCAAAACCATCTTGATGGAGGGGAACACATCGGTGGGTCAGGTAGGCGGAAACCACGGTTGCGCCGGGTTTCGACCCTTCCAAGATGTACTGACCAAGCATGCGAAACCGCGCGTCATCGTCGGAGGTGGGCTCGAAAACGTAGGCCGCATCTTGTTGCACGAAGTTGACGATGTTGCGGTCGCGCGCGACGTAGGCACCGGCGGGGTATGGAATGAAACCAAGTTTGTGCGGGTCAACGGTGGCCGAATCGGTCTCGCAAAGCGCTTCGAACGCTGCGTAAACGGCAGGGGTGGGGAAGTACGTGAACTCGGATCTGACGTCGGAATGGCTCCTGAAATCTCCGGCTGGCGATATGAACAACGAGCGCAGGTAGCCGCCCCAAGCGGCGTCGACGTGGATGCCAAACTCGCGGCCGTGCGCCCTGTTTTCGCGTCTCAGGGCGACCACACGATCAATGGGGTCGATGGCGCCAAACTCGGTCGTCCCAAGAATTGGCACGACCGCGATCACCAAGTCTCCGGCAGTTTCCGCATCTTGTAGCCTGCTGCCGAGATGCTCGATGCTCATCCTCATCGATGAATCGACCTCCAGACTGTCCATCTGCGCGGTGCCGAGCCCGAGCAGTTTCATCGCCTTGGACCAAGAGTAGTGGCCACTCGACTGGCACCATGAGCCAGGGGTGCCCAAGCTCCGGGTGTGCTTCGAGGAATCTCGCGAGTCCCAAACTTTCGTAACGTTGCGCTTCGACAAAATCGGTCCAGTCGGCAATCCCGAGTTCGGTGGCCTGGAGCAAGCATTGTTGCCGGAGGTCCACACTGTCGGTGACGCTCAAGTTCGCCAAGGCCCTTGTGGTCATCCGGTCGACTCGCTGTCCTCGCCAGACCAAACCCCGATCCAGGTCTCGCGCCGCCTGCCCGACTGCGACGGGGTACAGACGCGCCGCCATCAAGTTCCTCAGACCTTCGTAGTTGGCGACGGTACCGCCTGACGTCATGTGTCCAAACGCTCTGACATCCCCTTGAAGTGGGTAGCCCATCATCGTGCAGAGCTGGTCGCCCACAGCGAGTTCTTTGCTTAGTGTGGCAGGCGCCACATCTTCGCTGACGTTATTGGGGTTGTAGAGCAACGTCGCGATGCGCCCAACAAGGCCCGGAATCAGAAGGTCAGACGCCATGTGTCCGATGTAGCGCGGGCTCGAGAACGGCACGGACTGCTTCAGGTCTGCGGTGACTCGATAGAGTTCGGCCTTCAGCCGCGCGACAAATGCAATGTAGTCCGGTGTGTACTGCGCGGAGGTCGGAATGGGCGGTTCGGACTCGGGATGAAAATTGCGCCGCCAGAAGAAATTGTCACGCATGGCTTCCACGACGAGCTCTTCAACGAGTGCGTGATTTTCCCCGTAGGCGCCTACAAACCAAGGGTAGAATTGCTCGATGCTCATTGTGAGTCCTATCTGGTGTTCAAGATCCGGGCAGCAAAACGACAAGGAATGCTGTGATGCATAAGAGTGCCGCCGTCATGGCCGCAAGAATCCACGGGTGTCGCCGCAAGTCCATAAAAAACGCGGCGATGAAACTGCACTTCACAAGCGCCAATAACAGTAGGGTCAAGTTCGACGACTCGTGTTGGCTGTACCAATACGTAAGTGCGGTAAACACGATCAGCAGCAACCCTACGGCGTTTATGACTCGGGTTTGGGTCATGTGAATGCTCCCGAAAGATAGAGCAACGGAAACAGGAACACCCAAATCAGATCGATGAGGTGCCAGTAGATGCCGCCGGCTTCGATGACGTCCAAGGCAGGCGGGTTTGGGAAGCGCAGCCAGGTCGCCAAGTAGGCGCAAATCCCGATACCAATGATGACGTGAACCAAATGGAGGACGGTCAAGAACAGGTAGAAGAACCAAAACTGGTTGGTTGAGAGTGATACGCCGTGTTCGAAGACAGACAGGTATTCGTTGATTTTTATCGCAACGAAAGCAACGCCAGAAAATGCCGCCCCCCACAACCAAATCAATGGGCTTTTGCCCGTCGTTTTTGCCGACACTCCCCGCGCGACCGCCCAGGAACCCGTCAAGAGGACCATCGTGTTTATCGCGCCGGAGAGTGGATGCAGCAATTGCTGCGACTCCGAAAATTCGCGAGGTTCCTGCGCGTAGCTCCACGCAAACCCGAAGAAAAACAGTGCGAATGTTCCTAGCTCAAGGAGCACCACGATCCACACCACCGCGCCACCCGGAAGGTGATCGACGAAGCTGCCCGGTTCAGAACTCTGTGCAGTGTTGTTCATGGTTCTCTTGAAACCGTGCACGCGTTGCGGCACGTCTCTTGGATGGTGATGGAGCTCAGCCCGTGAAGTAGTGGAGTGAGTTGTGTCCACATCCAGGATGCAATGTTCTCGCTTGTGGGGTTTTCAAGTCCATCAATCTCATTGAGATAACGATGGTCGAGGCGATCGATTGTGGGGCGACAGATGCGTTCCAAGTCACCGAAGTCCATCGTCCAACCGGTGTCAGCATCCACAGGTTGTTCCAGCTCAATCCGTGCACGGAACGAGTGGCCGTGCAGCCGCCCACATTTGTGTCCGTCGGGGACCCGCGGTAAGCGATGGGCAGCTTCGAATGTAAACTCTCTCCAAATCTTCATGGAATTCACTTTGTGGCCCGTCCGTAAATGTCCGTAAGCCCATCGCTGAGGGCATCGGCAAGGGGCATCATCGTCCAATTGTGTTCACCAAGCATGGCGGGCAGGTAGTTGCGGGCGAGTTGGTCGATCGCAAATCCGAAGACGTGAACTCCGTTTCCGTTTGCTTCGCGCACAGCTTGTCGAACGTCCTTGATGCCATAGTTCCCTTCATATCGATCGTAGTCGGTCGGTTTTCCATCACTTAGCAACAGAACCATCCTTCGGTTGGCCGGACGTTTGAGGATGTCTGCGGTTGCGTGGCGTAGTGCTGGGCCAATGCGCGTGTAGCCCTGCGGCGTAACGGATCCGAGTCGATGGCGTGCTCGCGCCCATGATTCGGACCAATCCTTGAGCGAAAAGACCCGGACCAAGTTTCGTGTGTTCGAACCAAACGCCAGAATCTGGAGGTCGTCGCCGAGTGTGTTCGTAACCTCGCCAAGCACAACGATCGCTTCACGCGCCACATCGAGCACCCGACGGTTTTGAACCCACGAGTCGGCAGAGAGGGAAATGTCCAAAAGGACCGTGGTTGCGATGCTGCGTGTCGAACGAACCCGACGTTCGTACATACGGGTGTTGCCGCCATGACCGGCTGTGCTTGCAGCGGTCTCCTGAATCAGGGCATCGATGTCGACGTCCTCGCCGTCGAACTGGCGCCGCTGGGGGCGCAGGTTTTGGCGGTAGTTCTTGAGCCGTCGCGTCAGATGCGTGATTTGACCGCGCTTTTCGTCCGCAATTCGTTGAGCGTAGCTGTTGGCGACGACGGGGAGGGACGTAGGGTACACACTCACCCAGTTTTGCTTATAACGTCCCTTTCGTGCATCCCATTCGTCGTACTGGATTGCACGCTCAGAGGCGCTCACGGAGTGGACGTCCGGAATGTCTAGGTGGAGCCTGATGTCGGCTTTGTAGAGCGAAGACGCTGGTGCACCCCCGCGATACATCGAGTTTAGGTCGAGCTCCTCAAGTGCGGTGAGATGTTCGTCGAGCTCATCGTCACCATCGGTATGGCGCTGCTCCCCGCGGTATTCGTCAGCCGTCTCGACTTTCTCGAAGATGTGAGATGGCATTTCTTTCTGGTTCTTTTCGTCGACCAATACGACGCGAACATCTTCGGGATTTTGTCCCTGAATTTCGGTGGAGATCTCCTGACCATCTTGTTGAAGTTCATCGGTGGAACCGCCGCCTCCGCCCTGAGAAATCTCGAAGATCTTCCCCCACAAAAGCGGGGCTATGTAGGGGGCATCGCGGTGTTGGGTGGCCGCCGCTTCGCCGCGGAGTATCGAGCCCTCGGGCGTGTTGCCGAGTCCCGCCACAGCATCGAGGGCAGCGAGCGCTGCAACATCCCAAAGCTTTACGAAAACCGGCCACTCGTTCATCAGAGAATCTCGAGCCTGAACCGCGAGGCGAAGCTGAGTTTCTCGTTGGCTCGGATCACCATCCAATCTGGTTTCGGTAAGGATTTTCGCCATCGTAGCATTCATGAGCACATGAACAGTCAGTGTGGCGAGGTTGACGTGGTACTCGGTGGAATGCCCCACGACTCGCGGGACCAAAATATCCAAATTGCGCACACCTCCGGCTCCTTTCGAGATGGCCACATTCACGGCCAACCCCGAAACCACCCGAGCGACAACTGTGAGGTTTTCGAGGTGAGGTTCACTAAGACACGCGCCCTCAGGGCTCCGATTGGGCCGAAGCTTCCGGTAAATCCCTAACAGCGCGGAAAAAAGGTCTTCTTCCCAGCCGAAGTCGAGGGATGGCGGCGTGATTTCAGAACGCGAGTGCGACGACATCCTGAAGTCCTTTGGCAAGTATCGGGTCGTCCGTCAAAGGCTCGACCACGGCCACACGACAGGCTGTGCGGGGCGCAAGACCTGCCTGAATGAGGCGGGCGGCGTGAACCAATAGACGCGTTGAAGGTGCTTCGGTGAGCCCCAACGTATCGGCCTGACGAATCTTGGTCGCGAGCTTCACAAGTCGTTTTGCGGTGGCGGCGTCGGTTTGAGTCTCTCCGCACAGGATTTTGATCTCGGCTTGTTCGTCGGGGTAGTCAAACCGAATGGTGACAAAACGCTGGCGAGTGCTGGGTTTAACTTCTTTGAGGCTGTGCTGATAGCCAGGGTTATACGACGCGACCAACATGAACGAATCTGGCGCGACGATTTCTTCGTCATGCCGGTCGACGAATAGAGTACGCCGATGGTCCGACAATGGGTGAAGTACCACCACAACATCTGCGCGCGCCTCAGCGAATTCGTCCACATACAACATGGCGCCCTGCCGCATGGCGCGCGTCACGGGTCCATCCTGCCAGACGGTCTGGCCGCCTTCGATAAGGTAGCGGCCAACCAAGTCAACCGCCGACGTGTCTTCGTTGGCGGCGACGCTTATCAAAGGGCGACCTAGGCGGTGAGCCATGAACTCGACCAATCTCGATTTTCCGCAACCGGTCGGACCCTTGAGCAATACTGGAAGCTTCTGATGGTAAGCCATCTCGAAGATCGTGCATTCATCATGTTGCGGCAGGTAGAAAGGGGCGTTCATGGGTCACTCCGCGAGTGCGACTTCGGGTTCAAGGTCCGGCGCTTCCACCGGCACTTTGAGTGCGTTTCCGTGGCGAACAAAGTTCCAGATGAATAGCACCACGCCCACTGTGAATAGGGATGCCGCCAAGATCAGTCCAAAGAAGTGAACTTGAACGGCCTCTTGAACGGCGAGGAAGTCCATGCCCATTTTACGTTCGAGGTACACTTGCGTGATGCCAGCCACGGCAAACGCGCCTGTCATGCAGATCATCCCGATGTTTGCGAGCCAGAATGCCCACTCGCCAACCCACGAGTTATTGAAGTTTCGGCCGGTCATTTCGGGCAAGGCGTAGGCGATCATACCAAACACCAACATCCCATAGGCGCCCCAGAACGCCATGTGGCCGTGCATCGCGGTGACCAAGGTCCCGTGCGTCCAAATGTTGACCTGTGGAAGGGTATGCGCGAACCCGAGAAACCCTGCGCCCACAAACGACATGATTCCGGTGCCAACCGCCCAGTTGAGCGCCATTCGGTTGTCGGGGCTCTTGCCGCCTCGGCGAGCCATCGTGACGGTGTAGAGCGCCATTCCGAGGAATGCCAGAGGTTCCAGGGCTGAGAAGATCCCACCGACCATCAGCCAATATTTAGGCGCACCGATGAAGTAGTAATGGTGACCGGTCCCAAGAATTCCGCTGAGGAATGTCAGACCGACGATGACGTACAGCCACTTTTCGATGAGCTCGCGATCGACGCCGGTAAGTTTGATCAACAGGAACGAAAGAATGCCGCCCATGATGAGTTCCCACACACCTTCAACCCAAAGATGAACGACCCACCATCGGAAATAGGAGTCGAGCACTTGGGAATCGAACCAAATCATTCCGGGCAGGTACAATAGGGCGGCTGACAGCAGACCCACGAACAGAACCATCGACGTCGTGGTGTACCGCTTGGCTTTGATGAGCGTCATCCCGATGTTGAAGATGAACGCCAGCACGTTGACCACCACCAAGTAGTCGAGCGGCCGTGGAATCTCGAGGAATTTACGACCTTCCCAGTAGTTGAAGTGGAAACCCACAACCGCTACCACTCCCACGACGACAAGCGAGACAAGCTGCACCCAAGCCAGTTTGATGTTGTAGAGCTCCGACCGCGTTTCCGTTGGAATGATGAAGTAGGCCGACCCCATGAAGCCCGACAGCAACCACACCACCAAGAGGTTGGTGTGCACTGCGCGAGCAGTATTGAACGGGATGATTGCATGCAGACCGTCCATGCCCATATGGGCGAATCCCATGATGAATCCGTACGTGATCTGCAGGGTTAGTAGTAGCATGCACGTGGCAAAAAAGGCCCACGCCACCTTGTAAGATTGGTATTTCATTGGGACCTCTTTTTACTTCAATCCGGCGAGCCACTTCGCCAGCGCTTGTTTATCTGAATCTTGGAGGGGCAGTTTTGGCATGGTGGTGCCAGGTCGCACCGCTGCAGGATCGGTCAGCCATGTGACAAACCATGCTTCGTCAAACCGTTGACCCACTGTGTCGAGCGCTGGGCCTACAACTCCGCCTTGGCCGCCCACCGCATGACACGCTTGGCAGAGTTGTCCATAGATCGGGGGAGCGTCTTGAGCTTCTCGAGGTCAGCAACGGGAACGATGACGGCAGGTGCAAGGTCGGGTTTTGCGGGGAAACCGTTGGTGTCCACGTTTCCAACCCACCTCAGGAACGCGATGACGTCCGTGATCTGGTCGTCAGTGAAGTCGTACTTCACCATTTGTCGTTGTCCCGGATACATCGCCGCTGGGTCTTTGATGAACGTGCGAATCCACGTCTCCCCGCGGCGTTCCACCACTTTGGTCAACTCGGGCGCGTAGTAAGCACCTTCACCCATCAACGTATGGCAACCCATACAGTTGTTTTCCTCCCAAATCTCTTTTCCTCGGATGACTGACGCATCGAGTTTGTCCTCGTTTGAGCGTTCAGGCACCTGCATGAGGGTGTCAACCGTGAGCCAAAGAAACACGCCCGAAAACCCGAACGTAAAAATCAGGAAAAACCATTTCGCTTGAGACTTCGATAACATTCGCACCTCCGTGATGGAGCAGTTCCATGACGTTGGTTTAGCGGAGTTAACTGGGCCCGGAGATGATGCAGATCATGCGAAACACGTTTTTCAGGTACATTCGATGAAGTGCGCTCCACACGAATGCGTCCGACGGGCAGCTGCTTGGGCGATTAGGATCGCAACACGGCATTCATGCGAATCCGCGAGTTCGCGGAGCTGATTGGGGAGCTCTTGGAGGGCCGAGGTGCGACGAACTACACCAAGGGAATGGGAAACGAGGTCTTGAATCCGAAGGAAATCGGTAGGTCGCACTCAGGGATCTCGGTAGCCCGGTCAAACTCACGGGGGAGTTTTAGGTCGTTCAGTTCACGCTCTAATGCATGAGCGACACGAGCACCGCCCACAGCGATCTCGAGCAGCGAATTGCTCGCAAGCCGGTTTGCGCCGTGAAGGCCGGTGCAGGCGACCTCACCGAGTGCCCATAGCCCCAAAACACTGGTGCGCCCCCGGATGTCCGTTTTGATCCCACCCATATGAAAGTGCGCAAAGGGTTTGATGGGAAGCAACATCGTTCCAACGTCTGCAGTTAGCTCGGAATACGCAGGAAACCGTGAATCGAGCTCGGCAATGGGTGTTAGGTCCAAGTACGCGCCTGCGCCCCGCTCCAAGGCTCTGAAAACCGACCTCGCCACGACGTCCCGTGGCGCCAATTCTCCACTTGGGTGGTCGTCCGACACAAAACGATGTCCGGTGCCGTCTACGATGCGCGCCCCAGCGCCACGAAGGGCTTCCGAGAGCAACTGCGGTTTGACGGACGAGGCGAACCCCGTTGGGTGAAATTGGACAAATTCCAAATCGGCGAGTTGTGCACCCACTGCATGTGCCAGTGAGATGCCAACACCCCTGGACCGATCGGGTACGGAATGGTCGCGCCAAAGGCCACAGGAACTCCCAGTCGCGAGAACAACAGCGCGTGCAAAGACGTTGTTGCATTCCTGACCGTCGCGAACCTGCACCCCCACAACACGCTGACCGTGCTGCAAAAGGCCAACAACCGTTCCATCCAAATGGTGAACACCCCGATCGATGGCAAGTTCGTTCATGAATTGTGTCAGAACCCGGCCTGTGTTGGTCTTCCCAGCGCTGACGACGCGCGCACGACTGTGGGCGGCCTCGAGCTTTAGGTCGAACCCACTGGCGGTCCGGTCAATATCCAATCCGAAGGCCTCCAAGCGCCGAATCACATCAGGTCCAGCCGCAGTGATGCTTCGCACGACCGCTGGATCGCAAAGTCCAGCACCAGCTGCAATCGTGTCGAGGGCGTGAAGCTCAACGTGGTCAGTGTCGGCCATCGCGGCCGCAATGCCGCCCAACGCAAGCTCGCTGCTCGTCTGTGATCCCCAAGGTCCTTTGTGCACGACCGCTACACGAAGCCCACAGAAGTGAACTGCGGCAAGCAACCCAGCAAAGCCTCCCCCGACAACAACGACGTCAAACTCTTGCATCGCTAAACCGATAGCATTGCATTGATCGCGCGCTGCGCTGCGACCGCGATGTCATCGGTGACTTCCACAATGTGCTCACTGTTTTTGAGGCTGTGGAGAATTTTCCGAAGCGATATTCTTCGCATGTGTGGGCACAAGCTACAGGGCTGGATGAACTCTGTTGTGGGCGACAACGCAGCAACGTTTGCACTCATCGTACACTCTGTGATCAGCGCCGCGCGTCTTGGTGTGTTGGCCTCGATGTAGTTGGCAAGAGCGCTTGTTGAACCGACGAAGTCAGCTGCCTTTTGAACCGACTGTTGGCACTCTGGGTGTACGAGAATGTGGATGTCTGGATGTGTCCACCGCAACGCATTCAAGCTGTCAACGTCGAACACCGCGTGAACGTCGCATTGTCCGCGCCACAAGTGGAGGCGTTTGTGGGTGTGGGCCTGAACAAAGGTGCCCAAATGTGAATCAGGCAGAAAGATCACCTCGTCAGACGTGCACGCGTTGACGACATCTACCGCATTGGACGAGGTACAACAAAAATCAGATTCGGCTTTGACCGCCGCCGATGTGTTTACGTAGCTGACCACCTGCGCGTTTGGAAACCGATCACGCAATACTCGAACGTCGTTTGCGGTGATCGATTCAGCGAGCGAACAACCGGCGTCCAACGATGGTATGAGGACCTCGGTGTCGGGGCTGATGATCTTGACCGTCTCCGCCATGAAGTAAACACCGGCCATAATTACCCGAGGCAGGCGTTTCTGGGCGGCGAATTGTGCGAGCTGTAACGAATCGCCACAGAAGTCTGCGACGCCGTGATAGATTTCCACCGGTTGGTAATTGTGCGCCAAAATCGTGACATTCAATTCACGCTTTAGCGTGTTGATCTCCTCGATGAGCGGCATGTACAGCGCCCACTCGGGCTCGGTGACATACTTCGAGACCTGATGCCAAATCTGGTCTAAAGTTTTTGAGGATTCCGAGGTGTTCACATCCATAATCTTCCTAGAAAGTTAGCCCGGCCGTCCGTCCGGACGTGGTTCGAAGAGCAGGCGAGTGAAGCCAACCACATAAATGCCAAACGCCAACGCCCAAAGGCTCGAACCCACAGCGACCCAAGTGACATAGTTATCTGGCACAACCATGGGGAGAATGGTTCGTGCGACTACACCGAGGTGAATGGAGATGAAGGCGATTTTGACGAGAAGTGATGCACGGATCTGTCTGCCCGTGTGTCCCAGAGAAACGCGTACCATCATTCCAAGGCTTACCGTGGAGAGTCCACCCATGGTGATGATGTGGAGCCCGAGATTGGGCGTCACACCCTCCGTCCATTGTGCGATAGCCCGTACGATGAGTCCGACACCGATCCAAGCGTGACCCATATGCAAAATGGCCAACATGGGTTCTTTGAGCGCCAACGTGGTCTTCCACCCCCGCATGCGAAGCAGGACGATGAGCCCAAGCATCAGCATCAACACCGACGTCATCGTGTTGGCTGGAAACGCTTGCAACACTACCAAAACAAGGGAGCCGAGCAGCACCGCCTTTTCAAGCTTGGGCGTAGAAGTGGTGACACGTTGCAGTGAGTTCATCGTAAAAAAGGGAATCACACGTCCCGCGATGAGCAACACCAAGGTTGTCACAAGGAAAACAGCGGCTAACAGCGCCCTGCGGGTCAAGACATCAGAACCTGCGATCATGCCAACGTGGCTTGCCAAATTGAGGCCCGACAAAATCATCAAAATCGCAACCACAACGTAGTTGCGCTTGTTCTTCGTCTTTACGATCGGTCGTGCGATAAAAAACGCGAGGATGGGAAGGAAGACCCAATCCACCGCCGCGGTCCACACGCTGGGCAGCCCGTTGACCATGGCGACTCGGCCCAAAACCCAAATCCCAATCAGAACCCCGAGGGCGCGGCCCGCTGCGGTCTTTTCCTGTGTCCAATTTTCGGCAGCGGTCAGCAGAAACCCAGCAATGACGGCCACCAAAAATCCATACACCATTTCGTGGGCGTGCCAGTTCGAACCCGACCACCCTTGACCTGACCACCCAATCGAAAACCGCCATGACCAAAGGGGTATCCACACCGCCGCAAAAACAGCGGCCAGAAGGAAAAACGGTCGAAAGCCTTTTTGGAAAAACGCAGTGTTCATGGCGGCATGGTATCCGCCGCGACGGCGTTTGTTATGATTCAGATCATCTCGATCTTGCGCGGTTTGGCGAAACCCTCAATCCCCCTCTGCAAGGGCATCAAGGTGTTCACAATCCACCACCAAGAATCCATCAGGCAGCGTGGTCACTGGCCCCGACTTGTTCCAACGACTCATCAAACGAATGGCGGTCTCCACTCGTACGTTAATGGAGTCAGCGATGTCCTTTCTCGACAGATGCATATCCAGCAAAATTCCCATCTTGCCGTTCTCGACTGGCACGCGTTTGCCGTGTTTTTCGCACAAATTGCAAAACAACATCGCCAACCGTTGCTCGGCACTCGAGGTGGTGAGCTCCTCAACACGTCGCACAAGGTCGTGATTCCTTGCCATGATGCCGTCAATCATGCCTTCCATCAGGTCTGGATGCATTTGGAGGGTTGTGTAGAAGTGTTGGCGAAGAACTTCTAAGCACCAACCATCGGCAAGGGCGACGGCGGATGCGGGATAAGGCATCCGTCGGAAGACAGCGACTTGCCCCACGGCGTCACCCTCATCAAAAACTCCAAGATTGGCTTCGCCGCCATCCATCCGTGTTTTGACAATCTTTATTCTTCCACGCGCCAGAAACGTGAATTTCTGCGCCGGAGCTCCCTCTTGCCAGAGCACCTCCCCCTTTTCGAAAACCCTTGGAAAGCAATAGGTGGTCAGTGGCGTGAGGTCAGCATCGGATAGGTTCGCGAACAACGTCTGCGCCTTAAGCGCTTCAAGCTTTGTGGTCTGGTCCATGTTCTATTCTCCGTGCTGCCGATGATCTAGATCACGTTGAGTGATGGCGTTTGGGGTTAGGTGTCGAGTCTCGAGGAGGGCAAAGACATGCGAGATATCTTGATGGTTGGGGCCGGCGTGGCGAACCTGGGCGCAGCGTGGCTCCTTCAAAGGGCGGGATTTTCCGTGACGATTCTGGAGCAAGCGACAGCCGGCAGCGGCGCGAGTGGTGCTGCGGGTGGGATGCTGTCGCCTTCGGCGGAATTGCGTTTCGGTGAAGAAGAGTTGCTCAAAATCGAACTGGAGAGTGTGAGCCTTTGGCCGCACTTCGTCAAAGACCTTGAGGAGGATTCGGGAATATCGGTCCAATACCGACCTCATGGGACCATGTTGTTGGCCGTGACCCGTGACGACTTGGCGGCCATTGACCATACGTTGTCGTACCGCAAAGAGGTTGGACTTCCGGTTGTGCGAATGTCGTCGGAGGAATGTCGCGACATGGAACCCAGAGTCTCTCCTCGTGTCCACGGAGGGTTGTATTTTCCCGAGGACCATCAAGTTGATGCCACACTGCTCGTCCAAGCGCTTGTTCAGGCGTTCGTCAAACACGGAGGGGTGTTGTGTGAAGGCAAACAGGTCCAGCGCTTGAATGTGGTCGATAACGGCGTACAAGGAGTAACCCTGTCGGATGGCGAAGTCGTGGGGGCCGATTGTGTTGTGCTTGGCCCAGGTGCTTGGTTGAGGTTCATGGATGAATTGGATGTGGACGTGCCCAAGATTCGTCCTGTCCGTGGTCAAATGATCTCGGTGCAAGGCGGGATCGAGCTGTGTCGTCGCGTGGTCCGTAGTCCGCGGGTGTATCTGGTGCCGAAAAGCAATGGGAGACTGACCATTGGCTCCACGATGGAGGAGGTCGGATTCGACGACCGATTGACGGCGGGCGGCGTCAGGAATCTTCTTGAAAACGCACGAGAGGTTCTTCCAGACGTTGAAGAGACCAACATTGTGTCGTTTTGGACAGGATTTCGCCCAGTGTCCGAACTCAATCGCCCGATCGTCGAAACATCTGCGACACGAGGACTCGTGTGGTCGATTGGTCATGGTCGCCACGGTATCCTGTTGGCGCCGTGGACCGCTGCCACGTTGGAACGATGTGTTCATAGGTCAGTCACGGCATAGTCTGGATTTCGGCGCCGCCGCATTTCGAAGACGATTGTGTCCTGCTCCTCTTGGTCGAGCGCAGCGAGCAGTGGAAAAATCTCCTTCTCCTCGCGGGTGAGATGCGATTCCAAAGAGACCGTCAAATGGCGAACAGTGAAACTCAACTCCGACCGAATCACAGACAGCGACTTGGGGTCTTGCGCCAAACGTAACAACAGACGAAGGAGATCTTGTACACGTGAGACTTCGCTCTGATGCTCGCGCTCCATGCAAATCAGCGCGCGGTCAAGCCGATCGGATTGGCCAAGCAAACGCGGCATCACGGAATCGCGTTCGTCTTCCATGTGCAGTGGGAGTGCCTGAGTGAGGTAGGTTGCAGCGTTTCGAGCCGAGTTTCGAATTGCGTCTACGTCCTGCTCATCGGCTTCTGCGAGTTTCCAGCAAACTTTCAGGTTCTGGCGAATGCGATCATGGCAGGCTAACAGCAACGCCATAGGGCTTTCGTTCGACGGGGGGGCGATGATGGAAATCATGTTGACTCCTTGATGGTCGTTCCAAATGGCCGAATGCGCGGCCAGAGGTCGAAGGCGATGAGGATACTGGACGCGAGGTAGAAGCACGGCGGCGGATGTTGGGAGAAGAGCGACGACACCACACCGAGGTTGAGGGATGTGATACCAGCCATCGCGGCGTACGAGTGGCCCGCCGATTGAGCTTTCCGGCTCATGCGTGGCAGGATCCAAAGGGCAACTCCAACGGCGAGCTGGACCAACCAGCCGGCAACCATCACATGAAAGTGCATCACCAAAAGCGTTGCGAAGTTGGGAAGAACGAAAAGCCCCGCTTTGTGCACAAGCAGAAGCGCACCCAGTGTGGTGCCCACTAGGAAGTGAGTCAGCGCCGAACGAACTGCAATGCGTGACAGTGTAGGCATTATTTCCCCTTCACGCGTGGCCAGATCCAAACCACAAGCAACGCTGCACCGACCCACTGCGTGATCGCGGACCCCAGCAACGCCATGGGGCGGGACACCGTGGCGCACGGTTCCCAAAGTGCGCGTAGTACGAGACCAACGTTCAACAGGGCGTATCCACTAAATCCGACAGCCGTTCGTCCACGCGGTAGTTCTTTGGACTGCTTTGGGAACATCCAGCCTGCCACACCAAAAATTAGGTGGGTAATCCACCCCACGACAAAGAGATGGAGCCAAGTTGGTGTCATCCAGAACACCCCGTCACTGACCCATGTGTCCACGACGAGCGATGTGGAGGCCAACAAGAAGTAAAGCACTCCGGTTTTGATAAAGACGCGAGAGATTAGCGGCATACGACCCCCGTACGCGGCCAAAAGCGCCAAACCAATGATGCACCGACGACGACTGGGAACACGGCCGTGACGGCCACCACCCATGGGTCGAAGGCTGAGCGCAAGAGGCTTGGCCACAACATGGTTGTTGGGAAGATCCCGGCGACCAGAAGCCACGACGTTGCTGCAAATCGATGTGTCAGATTTTGCGGATTTCGGGTGTGTGAGTGCCCAAGCCACGGCTGGGCTTGGTCGATGAGCGTGACACTGACCACAAGCAGAAAAAGCGCGTGCAAGTACGGCACGCGAAGCTTGTTTGCGTCCGCCCACGACATGACACCGGGCAAGCCTGCGTAAGCTTGCGCGAGGCTTACCAACGCAGCCGGGACGAGCACGAGTCGTGAGCTGCCCCGCTGCCACAAGGTGGCAACGTGGGTCAACGCGCCGAACCCGAAAACAAACGAACACCAAGCTCCCAACGTCCACAGGGTGGGCGGGACGAACATCTTGGCGACACTCATGATCCACGTGCCAGCTAGGCCAAAGGCAATGGCGCCATTGGCCCACCGGAGGGTGCGTGACATCGGTGTGTGGCGATGGAGATGCAACACACCAAGCGTTCCGACCAGCAACCACCCCAACGAAAACGTGGTGACAAACGCGTGGACCGCGCCGTCCGTCGTAAAACGATCTGTCACATGAAGCCCAACAAAAGCACCACGTAACCACGCGCCAATGGTGCTCAGAATCAGCGCAGCCACAGCGATTCTAAGTGTGGGGCGTGCTGCGCCAACCAGGCAATTCGCCCCCCGCCAAAACTGCCAGCCGAACGCGTACCAGGTGAACATCGACAAAGTCGAAAAAATCACCGAAAGCGGGATTTGTCGCCCCGCCACGTTGGATGTGCCGTATCCGTCCATCATGAACGGGAAAAAGCTCGCAATCCCAAGCAAGACGGCCACCACCATGATGGTCTCAACACGCGGCATGCTGGCTCCTAGCCGCCGCATGGATTGTGTGATGACGGCCATCAATCCTGGAGTGACCCACGAGAAGAACATGACGTGTGAGTGCGCGTGCCGCATGTTCTCCCACGTCGAGCCGGTGGGTAGGGCGAGCCCGACCGCGGCTGCTCTCATCCACACACCACTCACGCCTGCGAACACAAACGCGCTCAAAGCGAGGAGAAAAGCCCGCCGCATACGCAGGCCAGCTGGCCGTGTGCCGGTCATTTGCTCAACGCCGCGTCAAAGAAGAATCGCCCGGTGAGCGCGATGGACTCATTGTTCCCGTCGGCTGCGTTTTTGTAGGATGTGGTGGTGTGTAGATACTCCAACGAGACTTCGAACGGTTTCCACGGTCGGTAGGCGATGCCGCCAAAGGCATCCCATTGCTTGAAGGCTGCGTTGTCACGAAACAGCTCTTCTTCGCCGTACTCCACACTTCCGGAAACGACGGCTGTGATGGGTCCCAGCGCCAGTTTGGCCTCCAACCAGCCGCCGCATGCGCGCAAGCCCTCAACGTCGGTGACGGCGTCCATTGCATCCAAGGTTGCCTTGACGCCCGCCCGCGAAAAAAAGCCGTTGATGTTCTGTCCGCAGTAGCCCTGGCCTGCGAAGTTTACGGGCTTTAGGTCTACGTTGAGGTCGGCGCTGCCAAGCCACGATGGGATGGATTTGTCTGCATCTGTGGTCGCGTAACGCTCTGTCGCGAAGTGACCTGCCACACCCACTTCAACATGTGGCGCGACAAAAAAGACCCGAGCCTGCGCAGCCGGTAGGCTCGACAAGGAGCCGGGGTCGGGGCCTTCAAAGCGTGTTAGGACAGCCGTTGCATCTCCGCTGTGAGGGCGTGCTGCCGAAACGGCCACACCCGCATGAAATGTGCCTTCGCCGGTCCATCGACCGGTGACCTGTGGCAATCGGTTCCAAACGGCGCCACCAAAAGAATGCAGCACAACGACCATGTGCGCGGACGATGTCGGCAAGCGAGGCGTGACGACGCTCCAATCCTGGCCAATTCGTAGGTCCCACCGGCCATGTGCCAGCTTACCGTACGCCAGTCTTAAACGCGGAGCACTCTGGATCGAGCCAGCAGGTCCGGCATTCTCGTGAAGGCCAAAAAAGTCCATCTCGAGCAGACCAGACAACGTCGTGTCTGGGTCGAGCCGTGTGAAAGTCTGCAGGCCAAACTTCGTCTGGCGCGCGGTCAGGTTCAGTGACGTATCTGTGGGCAGGTCGTCTCCGGAAGCCATCACCGCGCCAGCAGGGGCATCTTCTGTAGGAAACGGTGTTCCTGAGTTGAGAATCGCATTTCCGACGATGACGGTCGAAAGCTTCAGCGCGGGGGGATCGGCTGGGGCGGTGGCCTCCTGTGCCCAACCAGCGGTATTCCACAGACAAACGGTTACGAAGATAAGTTTTCGCATCGGAGTGCTCCAGACGACTATTTGTCGCCAAATGTGTTGAGGGTGGTGACCAACGCATCCGAAGGCTGCTTCAACCCATCGATCTTGCTCGCGATCAAACCATTGTGGTCCAAGAGCGTGATTCGGTTGGTATGCGAGAATTGGCCTTCCGAGATCTCGCGGTATTGCACGTCGAGCACGGTCGCAAGCTCACGAATGGAGCCCGGCTCGCCGTGCAAGAACACCCAGTGTTCGCCCAGCTCGAACTTTTCTTCGAGGTGCTTCAGCTCCGCGGGGGTGTCGACTTTGGGATCGAACGTCACGAGCAAGAATGTGGTCTGAGCCGCGGCGGTTGGATTCAAGCCCGCCTCAATGCGCTTCATGTCGCCGATGATGGTGGGACACGCGGTTCGACACGATCCAAGAACATCGCGACCACCACTGGATTTCCACGGAAATCGGTGAGCTCGACGGTCTTGTTGTTCTGAGTCGTCCACGTACTTTCGAGCTGATAAATGCTCGTGTCCGGAAGTGGTGCGTCGGTTTGGACTGTGGTGTGCTCGACAGTGGCGGCCGGCGTCGCTTTTGGAGGAGCGGGCTCGGCTGGCAACCAACGGTAAGGGCGAGCAGGAAAAGTAGAGGTTTCATGGGCTATTCCGGTGTTGGGTCGTAGGCACAGCGGAATCCAAGATTGCGCAGTGTGTACGAAGCCTTGAGGCTTGAGCGAAACGCGAAACGCATAAACGTGGCGTAGGCTCGTGTGTTGGCGGCGGTGAGCGCCGCTCCGCCGCAAAAATTGGCTTCCTGTTTGTCACTGGTTTGGCGGCTGTCGGAGCTGATGATCGAGGCGTTGAAATCCTCAACCCATTCCCAGACGATGCCGTGTAGGTCCTGCAAGCCCCAGTAGTTGGGCGGATTCTGGCCGACGTTGTCGAGTTGACCACGGAAGGGTTTTCCGTAGAACTCCAGCACTTTCTGGTTGAAACGAAGGTCTGACGTCGCGTCGACGTGTGTGGCGTCTGCACGCGCGACGAACTCCCATTCATGTTCGGTGGGCAAACGCCCGCCCTGGGACTGGCAGTACGCCCGGGCCGCGAACCACGAAACCCGTGTGACGGGTTGGTCCTCTTGGCCCGAGACGTCGAGGTCTTCGGGCCAGTGGCCCAGGTATCCGGCATCGGCGAACAAGCGCTTGACCTGCGTCCGCTGCCATTTGGGGTGAGCGCTGACGAAGCTGAGGAACTGCGCATTGGTGACCGGTCGCACATCCATCTCAAACGTCGAGACCGTTTCGATCTCGCCGTCCTTCTTTGGATAGAACGGGGCGTACTCCCCGCCTTGAATCCGAACTTTGGATGGCTCGGATGCCAAGGCTGAAGAGCACAGCGATACGATGAGAAGTGTAACGAAGGTCTTCATGGGTCCATCCAGCGCCATCAGTGGCGTCCAGCCTCTGCGGCCTTGGGCAACGCGGCGCGAACTTTTGCGACCTCAGCGGGCGTGACCATGTTCGTGTCGGTGTTGCCGAAGCTGTTTCGAACGTACGTCAGGACCGCCGCGATCTCGTGGTCGGTGAGGTTGGTAAAGGGCGGCATCACACCGTTGAAGTCTTTGCCGTTGACCTTGACGGGTCCGGTGAGACCTTGAAGCACGATCCCGATGGCACGCTCTCGGTCGGCCATGAGGAAATCGGATTTGGCCAGTGGGGGGAAAACATTGGGCATGCCCGCGCCGTCTTGCATGTGACAGGTCGAGCAGGTGCCTTGGTAGACGGCTTTGCCGCGCAAAATCCTAGCCTCAAGCGTGTCGTCGGTCTCGAGCGCTTCCTTCTGAAACGCGCTCGCGCTCGGGGACGAGTCACCCAAGTAGACCTCGTCGACCTCTTTGCCCGAGTAGACAACCTTGTCCTCGGGGCCTTCGACGGTTAGCAGTCCAATCGCGCCTTTGTTGAACGCCCGGAAGATGGAGTGGTCGACCAAGATGAAGGTGCCGGGCACGTCAAGCGTGAACTCCACGACCGTCGAGCCGCCGGCTGGAATCAACGTGGTTTGCACGTTGTGATTTTCTACGGTGCCGCCTTCCTCGCGCACGGTGTCGAAGATTTCTCCGATGACGTGGAAGGAGCTGACCAAGTTGGGACCACCATTTCCGACAAACATGCGAACGGTCTCACCCACCTTGGCTTTGAGCGAGTTATCGCCGGTCAGGGCGCCATCCTTGCCGTTGAAGACCACGTACGACGCGTCTTCTTTGATCGCGCGTTGCATGTCGAACGGCTGGTCGCCTGCAGCACGGTATTCGTTGGGTGTGTAGAACTCGGACTGAACGACGTAGAACTCCCGGTCCACCTTGGGCAGGCCTTCCTCGGGTTCGACGACGATCAATCCATACATGCCGTTCGCGATGTGCATCCCGACGGGAGCCGTGGCGCAGTGGTAGATGTAGGTGCCGGCGTTGAGCGCCCGGAACGAAAATTGGGTCTGGTGCCCTGGCGCGGTAAAGCTGCTCGCAGCGCCACCGCCGGGGCCCGTCACCGCGTGCAAGTCGATGTTGTGGGGCATCGTGTTTGTGGGGCGGTTTTTAAGGTGGAACTCGACGAAGTCGCCGCGGCGAACCCGGATCATCGGCCCGGGGACGGTGCCACCGAACGTCCAAAACGTGTACGTGGCCCCAAGGGCGATCTCGGCGGCTTCTTCCACGACCTCGACCTCGACGATGACTTTCGCCGGTGTCTTGCGCGTGATCGCAGGAGCCGCGTTGGGCGCGATTCCAAGGACGGCCTTTTCGACAGGCATTGTGGCAGGATCGATGTCCTCAAGCGCCACATGGACAGGTTTCTCGGTGACGACCGGTGCGGGGAGCTTGAGCGGGAGCGGGTGGGGCCTTCTGACATCCAGTGCCAGCAACCAAAAACGAGAGCAACAGTAACAGCGGTTTCATTGGACCTCTCCTCAAAAGGGTTCGGTCCCGTCCTTCTGCATCACGGATGCCAGTGTTGAGCTATTTTTTAAGTGGTTGAATTTTATCGAGTTTGTTGTTCTGGTGTGTGCATTGTTATGATTTCCTGTGGTCAATTAGACAACTAGGGTGTTGTTATGTTGACAACCCCGAGGCCGTCATGAAGCCCAAGACATACGAGTTCGAGACCGCTGCGCTAGAAGTCGCACGAGACCTGTCACGTGACCTCACGCAGGCCGACCGGTTGGCCCGACTGCTCAAGCAGCTGCGCCGGACTGTTCCCTACGATGCCGCCGCGGTGCTGCTTTGCAAGTCGGGTGAATTGGTGCCCGCTGCCACCGTTGGATTGCCGGCTGAAGTCATGGGTCGCCGGTTCGTCCCTGCCGACCACCCTCGGCTTGCGGCCATCTTGAACTCCGAGCGTGGCGAAGTCTTTCCTGCCGATGATCCGCGCCCCGATCCTTACGACGGCATGATTCTGGACGACAACGCGCCGTCTTCGGTGCATTCGTGCATGGGTGCGCCGTTGAAATGCGGTGACGACACGTTGGGTGTTCTGACCGTGGACGCGGCTGGCCCGGACCGCTTTTCGGGTGCCGATGTCGATCATTTCCGCATGTTTAGCGCACTTGCAGCCGCAGCCTTGCAGGTCGGCAGGCAGCTCGAAAGCCTGATGGAACGGGCCAACCTCGGCGAGCAGAAGTTGTCGCAGATGGTCAGCACTGAGCCGGTTCAGGTGGTCGGTGAAAGCCCCGCGATGAAGCGCCTTCAGCAAGAGATTGCCATCGTGGCGCCCTCCGACCTTTCGGTCTTGGTGACCGGCGAGACGGGCACAGGAAAAGAACTCGTCGTTCGTCGCCTGCATGAACTCTCGCCGCGCCGCGATAAGCCGATGGTGCACGTCAATTGCGCGGCCCTTCCCGAGTCAATCGCAGAGAGCGAATTGTTTGGCCACGTCAAAGGGGCGTTCAGCGGCGCACATCAAGACCGGTTGGGGAAGTTCGAACTCGCCGAACACGGGACACTCTTCCTTGATGAAATCGGTGAGCTCCCACTCGTGCTGCAGGCGAAACTGCTCCGTGCGATTCAGTTCGGTGAGATTCAGCGTGTCGGCAGCGATCGCGCCATCCGCGTGGACGTGCGCATCGTGGCGGCGACCAACCGCAACTTGGAGGCCGCGGTGGCAGAAGGCACCTTTCGCGAAGACCTTTACCACCGGGTCAGCGTTTACCCCATTCGCACCCCTGCGCTGCGGGACCGAATGTCGGACATCGACGCGTTGGCGGGCTTCTTCCTCGAAAAACACCGAGGCAGGCTTGGGACACTACCGCTGCGTCTGACGGAGGCTGCCCTTGAGGACCTTCGAGCCTACGCGTGGCCCGGAAACGTGCGAGAGCTTGAAAGCGTCCTGATGCGCGGCGCGCTGCGGGCACAGACGCGTGCGACCCACGACCCGTGGATCACCATCGACGCGCAAGACCTGTTCATCTCTCGCTCGAGCCCACGCACGCAGGCGCAGTCGCTCGCTGAGGCGACTCGCGAGTTTCAGCGGCAGTTGGTCGCCGACACCATCCGTCAGTGTGATGGAAATCTCGCCCAAGCAGCCCGTGTCTTGGACATGGACCGGTCAAACTTCCACCGAACCGTCAAACGTTTGGAACTCTGAAGATGTGTGACACTCGCGCATTGTGCGCAGTTCATGTAGATTCCGCCCGAATTTCTCCGAAGGCACCGACGTGTTTGGCAGACTGCAAGAAATCAGGGCGCGTTACGACGAGTTAGAAAGCCAGTTGGGCGACCCGCACATCGCGGGCAATCCCAAGGAATATCAGAAGATCGCGCGCGAACACGGGCGCCTTCAGGAGATCGTCCAGACCTACAGCCGATGGGAACAGGTCGGGCGCGAAATCGCTGAAAACCGCGAGCTTGCTGGGGATTCCGATCCTGACATGCGGCAGATGGCCAAGGACGAGCTCACGCGACTCGAGGTCGAACACGAGGAGCTCTCCGCGCGCATCAAAATCCTGCTGGTGCCACCCGACCCACTCGACGCCAAGAACGTGTTTTTGGAAATCCGCGCGGGGACCGGTGGCGAAGAGGCCGCGTTGTTTGCAGCCACGCTGTTCCGTATGTACCAGCGATATGCCGACCGGATGGGCTGGAAGATGGACGTGATGAATACGAACGAGACCGACAAAGGTGGGTTTCGTGAGATCGTGGTCCTGATCGAAGGCGACCAGGTCTACAGCCACCTCAAGTACGAGTCGGGAACCCACCGCGTTCAACGTGTGCCCGAGACCGAGTCGCAGGGACGCATCCACACGAGCGCCGCCACCGTCGCCGTCCTGCCCGAAGCCGACGACGTTGAGGTGCACATCAACGAGAGCGACCTGCGCATCGACACGTACCGCGCCTCGGGTGCGGGCGGTCAGCACGTCAACCGAACCGACTCGGCCGTGCGTATCACGCATATTCCAACCGGCACCGTGGTCGAGTGTCAGGACGAGCGAAGCCAGCACAAGAACAAAGCCAAAGCGATGAAGGTGTTGCAGTCGCGTATCCTCGAGGCACAGCGCCAAGAGCACGAGGCCGCGATCGCCAGCGAGCGCAAGAGCCAAGTCGGCTCGGGAGACCGCTCCGAGCGCATCCGCACCTACAATTTCCCGCAGTCGCGCATCACCGACCACCGCATCGGCTTTACGACGCACCGGCTTGAACAGGTCTTGGAGGGCGACGTCGACGAGCTCGTGCAACCCCTTCGTACCGTCGACCAGATGAACAAGCTCCAAGAACTCGAGACCAACTGAGGCCCGTATTGAGCTTTGAAGAACTCGAACTCGACCTCAGCCACGAGGCCATGGGTGGGCATGATGTTTACCACCTTGGCTACGCCGGCGGTGCGGTCCTGTTTTGCATCGACTTTGGACACGAATACCGCCGCAGCGCGTGTTTTGTCGCCGAAGACGTCGACCTCGCGCGCACGTTTACCCAAGCCGTTGCGCGCGATGCCGGAGTCGACCTCACTGTGGGTGAGCAGCCACGCGACAGCGTGGGCCGCGTCGATGTGTTGCTCGTCGGCGAAGTTGAGGACGAAAACGGAGACACCTGGAAAACGGTCCGCGTCACGTTTGAGCCCGCCGTCGAGCTCGAATTCCGGCTGGGAGTTTCACGAAAAACCTGTCTGGTGACACCCAGGATGGGCTCGGCCGAATCGGCTTTCACCGCATGGGCAAACTGCCTGTTTCAGGACGACCAACCCGCGGTTGAGGTGCTCGATACCCTGCCTGATTGGGTCGACCCACATCCACTCGCCTCGGGCGCCGAGGCGCTGCCCGAGCGCTTTACCTCGCGCGTGATCTGGGTCGATGACGCGTTTGTCGGGGTGGCTGAGGACCCCGGTTTGGTGTTTGCGCACAGCGACCATGGGCTCGAGATTGTATTCGAAACGCGGCACGTCACCGCGTTGGCCGGACATGGAAGCTCAGTGGTTATCGCCCACGAGGACGAGCAGAATCGAGGCATGGTCTCGATCATCCGCGACATCAACGACGCCGAGCTCGAGATCGACGACCTCTACATCGAGGCTACGCCGCTGCCCGCCGAGGCGCTGCTGATCTCGCCGGACGGCGCGTTGATTGCGTTCGCGGTGCCAGGACGCCACGACGCTCGGTTTGCGACGTTGATCATCGACGCCGACGGCCGCGAGATCGATTGCATCGAAGACGGCTGGCCGATCAGCTGGGGTACGTCCGGCCTGTGCCTTCGCGGCGTAGACGGCGGTGGTGCTCTGGTTTGGGACGGGCCATCGAGCGTGAGCGCCGGCGATCCCGCCGCACGGTTTGTGGGCCCATGGATGTTACGCGTGGAAGACGGTCTTGTTCGGCTGAACGAGCACGCGTTTGCCACCGACGGGGCGCCCAAAGCGCGCGTTGAAGGGCGAAGCTACCAACCGCTCGACGGGTGGTGCGTCTTCAACTGGAACCGCCCGTACCTCGTGGACGTGCGCCAAGGCCGAGGTTGGCCGCTGCTTCCCACGCACATGGCGGCGCAGCACGTGGTGGTCGACCGGCACCGAACCAAAGCGTTGCTGACGATTCAAGGCGTTTCGTTTGTCGCGACGTTGCGTGGACACAACGACCGTCCCACCCCAAAAGACGACCTTGAAAAGGCATTTGCCCAAGATCGGTTCGTGTTTCAGGGCGTTTCCACGGATCTGTCGCTCGCGGAGCTCGGCCGTTGGCACGGCATGTCCCCGGCCGAGGTCAAACGGCGGCTGACCGCGTCGGCGACAAGTTTTGTGGAGACACGCATGAAGCTCGCGCGTGATGCCATCAACACCCACGCCGAGGAGATCACCGCGATCGGTGTCGATAACGCCGCTGGGTGGGTGGTGTTGTCGCGGCGTTTTGCGCAGGACGAATGGCTGGAGCACTTTGAACGCGCCTTGGTTCAGACGTTCACTCGTCGTCTGAGCGACGAGAAATTCATGGAGTTCGCGCTGCACGGCGGTGTGATCCCCGGCGAGGATGTTAGCCGCGTGCAGGAGGCGTTGGTGGGCGCAAAACGCGCGTGGTTGGACCCGCCCCAGTCCGAAATGCAGGAGCGCGTCGCGCTCGCCATCGATGTGGCCGTCGAGGTGCTCCTCGACTTCCGGACTTCACCGGTCCCGTCGAACGTGTGGGAGAGCGTCGAAAACCACATGACCCGCGTTCACGAACTGCTCGCGCTCGGTGTTCCCGAAGTGGTAGGCCTTGGTGAAACCATCGAACTGCTTCGAAGCATCGAAACGATGGCGACGAGGTAGTGATGCGTGATCCAAAACTCAAAGAATTGTGGGCGTCCCAAGGCGCGACCTTCGTGATGTGGCGTGACCAAGAGGTGGTGTCGTCGTTTGGTGCGCTGTCTGTGGAGCTCGAAGCGGCCACGCAAGGTGTCGCGATCGCCGACCGAAACGAGCGCGGCGTGTTCACGGGTGAAGGCAGCGAAGTGGTGACGCTGATCCAGGGCCTTGTGACGGGCGATATGCATACGCTCGAGCCACCCGGAGCCGGCATGGTCACGACCGCGGTCGACCTCAAAGGGCGTTTGGTGGCCGATCTGCGCGTCTTCCACATGCCCGATGCGCTCATCTTTGACGCCGAAGCCGAAGCCGCTCAGGCGTTCCTGGGTCACGCGCGACGCCATGTCATCATGGAAGACGCCAAATTTCGGGACCGGAGCGCAACCACATGTCGCCTGCTGATTTTGGGACCCGAAGCCGCCGCGACCCTCGACCGTGTGGGGCGATTTGTCGCTCCGGTGGCGAGTCTGCGTCCCTACCACGCGACGTGGGGGCGGGTTGGCCCGGTCGAAACCGTGCTGCAAGCGACACCTGATTTTGGCGTGCCCGCTTTCGAGATATTTTGTCCCACCGAGTCCGCGGTTGGCCTGGTGACGCGCCTACTCGCGTTTGCGACTCCCGTTGGTTTTGATGCCCTTGAGACATTACGCATCCAAACGGGTTATCCGCGATGGGGCGTCGAGCTGGACACCAAGATCATCCGCTCGAGGCCGACATGAACTACGGCGTGTCTTACACCAAGGGATGTTACCTCGGCCAAGAGATCATCGCGCGGCTCGACACCCGCGGTGTGCCCGCCAAAATGCTGCGCCATCTTGTGTTTGCGGACGATTTTTGTGCTGAACCGGGCGCGGATGTCCTCGTCGACGGCGAGAAAATGGGTGAGGTTCGTTCCGCGGTGCCGGGTCGGGCGTTGGCGTACGTCAAACGCGGAAAAAACGATCCCGGCACGACGGTGGATGTCGCGGGTCACGCCGCCGTCGTCGAGCGACTTCCGCCTTGGTAGCGTGGGCTCGAAATCCCCGGTTGTGACAAGCTGGCACACCCGCCAACGCAACCATGCGGTGATCCGCGAACACCCGCGGATTGGTCCGATCTTTGCTGCGTTTTGTGCCATAGTCTTCCGTCATCGGAGGAGGGAATGAAAAAACTCCACTCGAAATACTTGATTCAGTCGTTTGCGCACCTTTGTGGTTCAATCACGATCCTGAGCATCGTCCTGAGCTTGAACGTCAATGCCGAGGTCGCGCGTGTGTTTTTCGCCGCGTTGGATGACCCGAGTTTCTACAGCATTGTGACCCTACCGTTGATGATGTTGGCTGGCGTGTCCGCCTGCCTTTGGGCGCTCATCTGGTTGACGGGCAAGTGGATTGTGGTGCACCGCCGCGAGACAAAGCGGCTGGCCGTGGTCCGCACACGTGGCGCGATCATGACCGAGTTCCTGATCGTGTTGCCGGTGTATCTGCTTTTGACGTCGGGGCTGGCACAGCTTTCGGTCAACAGCACCGCCAAGGTGTTGACCGCGCTCGCGACGTTTCAAGCCGGTCGCACGGCATGGATTTGGGAGCCTGAGACCCGTGGCATCAACGCACGCAACAGCGCGAATGCCGACGACGTCAATGAGCGCGCACGCATCGCAGCCGCCGCTGTGCTGGCTCCGGTGGTGCCTGCCGAATTCCGTGGAACATGCAGCTACTCGGCCACGTTTGACGAGACCATGCGTGCGATGACGCTGATGCCGGCGAACATGGCGCGTGGCTTGGTCATTGGCCAGGTCGACGCCCTTCCGCAAAACCGGTTCTACAACGTTGCGTTCGACGATTCGGTGATGCTTGAGCGCGGCGCCAAAAAGTTGTTCATGGCGTACTGCCACACCCGCGCTGAATTCGAGATGGGCGGCCGCGGTATCACCACACGCGTTGAATACGACCATGCGAACGTGTTTCCGTGGTTTGCGTACATCTTTGGGCAGCCCAAGGTCAGTGGCGGCCGACTGGGCTATTATTCGGTGATGACCGCCGAGTACTCGTTGCCGCTGCAGATCGATGCGAACCCCCGTCCGGCGCGGTCGTTGACCGCGACGTTCAACAACCTCATTGGAAGGTTGGGAGGGAAGATCAAGCTATGAAACGTCCATCGATTTCCCGATTTCACGAGAGCGAGTCCGGCGCCATCATGATGGCCTTGCTCGCATCGTTCTTGATCGTGTTCATGGCGGCGTTGACGCTTTGGGACGCCGGCAAGAGCGCGCGAAACAAGACCGACGTCCAGATCGCGGCGGACACCGGCGCATACAGCCAAGCAGCGATCAAAGCGCGAACGATGAACATGATTGCGTACGCCAACGTGGCCAAGCGTGTGTTCTATGCGTTCGACACCATGTACATCTCAGCCTTCTTGGGCATGGTCGAGGCGTTCGTCGCTTACGTGGGCGGGTGCGCTCTGACCAGCCTCAACTCGTGCTGGAAGGCGGTGAAACTGCTCTTGCAGATACCGCTTGAGCTCACAGAGTTCCTCACCGCAAACAACGCCACCTTAGGCTTGCCCGAGAAGACTAAGGCCCGTGCGGAGGTCATTTTCTTGGACCAGTACCAGTCCTACTACATGGACATTGGGCCATGGTGGGGATGGGCCGAGAACATCACACGTGGCATGCGCAACGGCGCGACCATGACGTCGGCGTGGCCGCCTCCCAAGGGCAACCTGTCGGGGGCTGTGAACCTGTTTGTCCAGATCACCGGCTTCATCGACCCAATCTTGGGGACGAACTACGGCTCGCTGTACCCCGCGACGGGACAACGTGACGAATTCCCGGTCGAGAAAGACGAGTCTGCCTTCGGCCACATTTCGCTGTGTGTGCAGACGATCAGCTCGTTTGAATACCTGTACATGTGGACCGAGCACGTGGTGCGCAGCAAGATGATGGCAAAAGACCCACTCGCGATCGTTTTGGGACTTGTCTCCAGCCCAATTGGCTGCGCGGCCGCGTCGTTGACGTTGGGTGACGAGGTCTTGCCCTACGAGATCAAGACCGATCTGACCGACAGCTACACCAACATTGGCAACGGTGTGACCCCCGACGCGTGGCTTGAGGCGACCTCAAACATCACCCTCTCGTACAAGATGGACCTCGACCGATGGGGCAAAGACCGCCAGAAGTTCGACTACGTCAACAAAGACTACAGCGGACTGGGTCTGCCACTTAAGCCCGGCGGTTACTTCGCGCTGACACGCAGCGAGATTAGCTTCCAGGACAATCCCCCGGGCATCTTGCCAGGCGGCATCGATTCGAACGTGACCGCAGGGATGGGGCGGCTGGGCGCGTCTTTGATCGACGTGTTCAATCAGCCCAACATGTGGGCCGCACGGTGGACCGCCCGAATCATGCCCATTCAGGTCAAGGGGGAAACCCTCAAGCCCTTCAACGGCATGCTTCACGACATGCTGCCCTACATTTTGCTGACGTCGCCGCTCGCGTTCGCGAACTCCCCGTCGTCGTTCAGTTTGTCAGGCGTGAAGGGTTTTGGCGCCCAAGTCGCCCAAGATTGGGCCTATCTCGAGCTCGTATCCCGCGCCCACTCACGGGGTGGCAAGACCACGGGGTTTGTAAAATGAGAAACCTACTTCGTAACGAAAGCGGCAGCGCGATGACCGAGTTTGTCATTGGTCTGCCTGTGTTTGTGCTGTTGTTTGTGGGCATCGCAAGTTTCGTGCGCATCGGCCAAGCCGCGGTGATCGTCAAAGCCGAGGCGCACGCAAAAATGTGGGAGAAGGCGATTCCTGTGACCACAAACTTCATGCCCGGCTGGTCGGTGAGCCCGGCTCCGGCTGCGGTCGAGGCGGCGTACTTTCACAGCCAGACTGGGGGAAGTGTCCTCGACTACGCCATGGACGGGGGTCCCGGTGTCGCCGCGATCACCGGCGCGGCGGGCGGGTTGATGGGCGAGTCGTATTCGCGCGTCAAGCCCGTGGATATCGTCGAGAATATCGGCGACGCGAACGAGCAGGTGACCTATCGCCTCAACGAGGACTACATCATCGAGGAGAACGACTCGATTTCGTACGACTTGATGAACGACGCGGTGAACTTCTCGCCGGGTGGCGGCGGCGGTGCCCTTGGAATGGTCAACAATCTGTTGTCGTTTGCGGGTGCGCGGCCCGCCATCGCCGCGGGTGTCCGCTACGGCATCAGCGGCGACTTCTCGACCAAACAGGTTCAGCTGTTTGGCGGCCAGATGGCCACGTTCGAAGCGCGCTCGCACGTGGCAAACGCCCCCCGGCCCACGTCACGCTACATCACCGTCGCGGTGGTCCGTTTGGGCATGACCAAGCAGGACGAGTACGACACCGCGATCAAGTTCGACGTGATCCCGGACATCAGCCAAGCGTTTTCAACGGCGATCGATTGGGCGAAGTCGTTTGCTAACCCGTTCAAAGGCGGCAAACGCAAACGTAACAAGAAGAACGAGGGGCGGCAGTTCGCAGACCAACTGCTCAATGTTATTCCGTGTCGAGGCTCACTATGCGGACGTTAATGCTCAAGAATGTCGCGAAACTCGCCGTCGCAGGCGGTGTTGTGGCGGCTATATTCTTTTCGCTAACGACGGGGTCGCCTGAGGGTGTTCAAGAGGCCGAGGCTGACATTCTGGATCTCGTGCCTGGCAGCGTGTTCGCGGGCCAGAATACCACCGAGATCGTGGCGAAGTCGGGCCTGCGACCCCGCGCTTACGAGGTCAACGGCAACAAGGTCTTGTTTGCCGTCGGTGAGACCGACGTGTCGCCGATGGGGGTCCTTGAGTATTACCAAGAGCAGTTTGTAACCGCTGGGATCAACACCGAAAAGTACCTCGATACACCCAACGGTGGACGCACCGCCGATGAAAAGAAGGCGTCGGCCGACAAGGGCTTGAAGCAGCTGCACGCGATGATGCGCGGCGAAGTGATTCCCTACTTCGCCTCCAACGACTACGTGTCGATGGGTGGACCCATCCCACGGGACAAGGCGCTCCCCGAGCTCATCAAAGAGTGGGAAGCCAATCCCCCCGAGAGCAAACAGCGTATTTTTAAGGGATTCCGGTTCATCGACGCCCAACGTAAGAGCAACGGAAAAACCCGCGTGACGAGCGTTTGGGCGGACGAGAAGTTCGACTTCAAAGCCATGAAGGACCCAAACAACGCTCAGCTCGGACCCAACCTGAAGGTCCCCGCCTGTCCCGCATGTGAGCTGGTCGCCCGCACGCGGTCCTTGGAGGCCGACGAGCCACATGCCCTAGAGCAGTACAAGACGTTCCAAGACCCGGACACGGCCATCGAGTTCTACCGCAAAGCGATGCTCGGCCGAGGATGGGAGTTGACCGACACGTCCGCTGCGATGGACTACGTGGCGTCTCGTGTTCCTGACATGCCGTTCAACACGAAGGGCAAGTTCTTGTCGTTCGCCAAGAACGACGAGTTTGTCACCGTCACTGCCTTCCGCAATCCCGAGGCCGGCACCATTGTGTCCGTGGCCGAGATGAAGTGAACGTCGCGCATGACGTTTCTGTGACATCACCAATCGGGGGTTGAGAATCCATGGCCTGCTCGCTACAAGCGCGGGCGAGGTCATGATGCGGCTCCAAGTTACGATTCTGACGGTGATCATGGGGTTTTCGGCGTGCCGATGCGCACAGACCGAAGATCCACGCACGGCATGGCTCGAGAACACGATCTACGAGGACCACCGCGACATTCTGTTGCGGGAACCTGTTTTGACCGAGCTCAAGTTCGAGAAAATGGCGTCCTCGCCGTTCAACTACTTTCGCGGCACCGCCGGGCAGTATCTGCGAGACGTCTCGCGTCCTCTAAAGACGCGGGCGGCCGGGTTTTCCGGGCAGACCACTCTGTTGGTGGGGGACCCCCATCCCGAAAATCTGGGAGTGTTTCGCGACCTTGAGGGTGAGCAGCACTTTGAGTTCAACGACTTTGACGCGGCAACGTTTGGCCCACCCGAATACGACGTTTGGCGACTCGCCGCGGGTTTCGCGGTCATGGAGGCGCAGGCGAACACCTCGTGCGAGATGGCGGCCTCAGTCGTCGACGGTTACGCCTCGCACTGGCGTTCCGAATCGGTGCCGCTCGATGGCGCCATCGTCGACGACCTGAAGCGTCGCGGACTTCGTGACGGCGCGGCGCGCGAAGAGCTCGACGACTACACGACGGTGGAGAACGGCGTTCGCACGCTCAAGGTCGGGGATCTTGAGGCCCGCGACGGTGGCCTGTGGGTGGATACGACCCTCGAACCCACTCCAGAACACGCACAGCTCGTCCGTGCGGCATTCGCTGCGTACGAACCAACCGTGGCGACCCGAGCGCGTCCGGGCGCCCTCAAGGGCATCGTGCGACGTTTGGGCGCCGGCGTTGCGAGCTATCCATTTCTGCGTTTTTACGTGCTGACCGAGGGGCCCACAGAATCCCTGGACGACGATGTGTTGCTTGAAGTCAAAGAGACACTCGCCGCGCCGCGGGGCGCAAGCCTGCCTCTTGCTCCAGACAAGTTGTGGGCCTCCAACGGCGAGCGCGTCGTGGACGCGCAACGTCGTCTGCAGTCGTCGCCGGATGTGGACCCATTGCTTGGTTGGGGCGACGCAGGAGGCATGACGTTCCGTGTGCACGAGCGCACGAAGTACCAAAAGGGTTTTGACGTGGCGCGATACGCCCAAAACATGTCAGACGGCGAATGGACCTGCGACGACGCACAACTGTTCGGCCGACAGGCAGGGGCCATCCTCGCCCAAGCGCACCGCCGCGGAGGACTCGACGTCAACCTGTCAGCCGCGCAACAGGACGAAACCACGACCTTTGCTACGAGCTACGCGGCGCGTGTGCTCGAAGACTACCAACGTTTTCGCCAGCTCGTGGAGCGGCGGGCGTGGGCACCGAGGGTGGAATGATGCGTTGGTTTCTTCTGACCGTGTTGTTGGCTCCGACCATGGTGTGGGCCCAAGACAAGCCGGCTGACACGCCCCAAGCATGGGTGGTTGCCGAGATGTTTGCGGGGGGCCGCTACACAGCCACGGACGGGGACGACTTCAACGCGTTCGACCTCGATCGGATGGAAGTCGGCCTTGGGCTTCGCAAGACCAACCTCGGTGGTGTGTTTGTCAACGTCGAGACCCTACGGTCCGCCACGCCCGAGAGCCTGTTTGGCGTGGATGGAAACTCCTTGGTTTTGCGCGCCAAACATGCGTTTGCGTTTGGGGACCCTGAGCTTGGGCCTGGTCGACTTCGCGTGGCGCTCGGCCTCATCGCCGACCCTTGGATCGTCACCCTCGAAGACGGCTATCGTCTGCGCTCGGTGCGCGCGCTCGCCAGCGAAACGTCGGGCTTTTTTGATACGAGTGACCTCGGTGTGAGCCTCGGCTACGACCTGTGGGACGGCTTCGGCGAGCTCACCGTCGCATGGACCAACGGCGAGGGCCGCAACGACATCGAACAGAACACGGGAAAGAACGCGACGGTTGTGGCCAGTGTGCGGCCTTGGGCCCCAGAGATTTGGGGCCAGACGGCCACGCTAGGGCTGCATGCGGTATGGCGTGATGGCTCGGTGGGCCGGGGTTTTGCGCCCAACCATCGGCTGGGTGGCGCGGTGACGCTGACCCATCCAAGCTTTGGGTTTGGCGCCGAGTTCGTGCAAGCGACAGGCACCCAGGACGCCGACGTCGACGCACGGTTGGTGTCGTGTTGGGGTGACTTTGACGTGCTGTCCCATTGGCTGGGGGTTTTCGCAGGCTTCGATTTCCACACGTTGAACGTCGATGCATCGGACACGTCGGTCACCACGTTGCAGGGTGGCGTCTACAGCGACGTCATCGCGCGGGCGCCGATGACATCATGGCGACACGACATCGCGTCGCAGCCCGGGCTGTCGCGGCTTCGGGTGGCATTGCACGGACGAAGCGCCACGTACCAAGCCGCCGCAGGCGCACTGGTGGGTTCACCAAACCTCTCGAATTCCTATCAAATCCTGCTGACCGTTGAGGCGGCCGGGTTGGTCTTTTAAGGAGCGACGATGAAGAAACTTTTGATGGTTTTGATGGTGCTGACGGCGTGCAGCGGAGCCGAAGACTCGAATTCGACCACGACGAACAACATGACGAACACGTCGACCAACAACGTGTCGACCAACAACACGAACAACGTCGCCACAAACAACGTCGCCGATGCCATTGCAGCCGGCGACGTAGTGATCAACGAGGTCGTGGCTTCCGGCGCACCCGATTGGGTCGAACTGGTCAACACCACCAACGTCGAGCTCGACCTGAGCACGCTGTATCTGACCGACGACGCCACCGACCTGACCAAAGGCAGCGTTCCCGCGGGCACGCTGCTTCCGGCCAACGGATTCGTGGTCATCGACATCGCGGACGAGACCGTAGGCTTCAAGATCGGTGGCGATGAAGCGTTGTTCCTCGTCGCGGCGGACGGCACGACCATCCTCGATCAGGCCGATTGGGCAGACGGCGAGTCTCCCGACGGAAAGTCGTACGGCCGCATTCCTGACGCGACGGGAGCGTTCAAAACCTTGGACACGCCGACGCCGGCACAGTCCAACCAAGACAACGTCGGTGTTTGTGGCAACGACCTCGTCGAAGGCACCGAAGTGTGCGACGGAGCGGACCTCAACATGCGCACCTGTCAGGGCGAGGGGTTTGCCGGCGGTGAGCTTACGTGTGCGGCCAACTGTGCGGCCGTAGTGACCACCGCATGTGAAGTCCCCAGCAGTGATGTCGTGATCAACGAGCTGACCTCAGCAGGGGACGACAACATCGAGCTCTACAACAAGGGTACGGCCGCAGCCGACCTTGAGGGTTGGTACATCGGCGACTCGGGTTTTGATCCGAACGACATCGCGGGGACCGAAGGTCAGCGATACGTGTTCCCAGCGGGTGTTACGATGGCTCCTTCGGCGTATCTGGTCCTGACCAAAGACGTCGAACACACCTTTGGCCTGGGCGGCTCGGATGCGCTGACGCTCTACACGGCCGATGGCACCGTGGTCGATACGGTGCAATGGAACGGCACCGCCGGTGTGTCGTATTGCCGGATGCCCGATGGCGGCGACTTCCAGGAATGCGCGATGGCCACCTTCGGGCAAGCCAACTAACCAAACGCCAAGAACTCATCGGGCAGCGGCGCCTCGATGGTCAAAGGTTTGCCGGTGACCGGGTGCGGCAGTTCAAGGCGAAACGCGTGCAGCATGACCCTTGGAACCCGCGTCGTGCCTAGGTTTTTGGACCCTCCATACAGCACATCCCCCAAAATCGGCGCGCCCGAGGACGCGAGGTGCGCACGGATTTGGTGCATTCGCCCCGTGTGAGGCATGGCCTGAATCCGTATGACGTCGGCACGCTGCAACACCACAAAATCCGTCACGGCATGGTCGCCGCCGGACTGGACCTCGATGCTCTTGGCCCGGCGTTGCGACGTGTCTTTGCCGAGGTAGTTTTCGACGGTCCACGCGTCGGGGAGCTCGGTGTTGGCGACCAGAGCGATGTACGTCTTCTGTGCGAGGCGGTCGCGAAACGCATCCGTGAGACCTTTGTTGGCGTCTGGGTGAATGCCAAACAGCAACACGCCGGTGGTCTCGACATCCAAGCGGTGATGCACGGCCACCCGCGGCGATTTGACGCCCTCGGCCAACAAAATCCGCTCGACCCCGGCGAGCGCGTGATCGCGAGCGGCGTCGCGCGTCGCGTGGGTCGCGAGCCAAGCCGGTTTGTTGATCGCGAGGATGTAGGCATCCCGGTAAACGACTCGGTCCGCCAAGTCGACGAGGTCCACCGTGGGTGCCTCGGCCGGCAGTTCGAGTGCGACGAGGACACCGTGCCGAAGTTCCAGAGACGCCCTCTTGGTAACTCGCCCGTTTAATGTCACCGAGCCGCCGTCCACCAGACCCTTCGCGGCGCGTTTTGAAAGGGTGTGCCCGGCATCTGTGGCGGCTTTGTGAATCGCATGATCCAGGCGCATCCCCGCCAATGCGGCATCGACCTTGAAGTTAAATCGCATCGCAGTCCTTCGTGACGAAGCTTGTATGCGGATACGCGCACAAACCTTCGAATGCAAGGTGTGTCGGGCGTGGGGAACAACGAAACAGCAACCCATACTTGCGCCATTTGTAGTAGGTGCTACATTTTGTCCCCGGAGACACAAAGGAGTCCTCTTGAACACCTTACGAATCTTACTGGTCGCGATGTCGCTCGCCATTTTGGGCTACACGGCTGTGGTTGTGATGACCCATGGGTGGGGTCTGCTCGACGTCTATTTGACCCAAGTGCAAGCGCTGAACTGGCCCGGTCAGTTCAATGTTGATTTTTCCTTCTACTTGATGCTCTCGGCCTTGTGGGTGGCGTGGCGCCACCAATTCAGTCCGACGGGTCTCGCGCTTGGCGCCGTCGCAAGCGTGGGAGGCATGGCGTTCTTTGGGCCGTATGTGTTGTTCCTGACGTTCAAACACCACGACGTCCGTGGATTGTTGCTCGGTGCTCAGGCATAGGCGCGCGTTCAGCGCATTGAACCGTGTCGCGTTTGGCAATTGACTTGACCTTGGGCCGTTTTTTCGCTCGGATGCGCTCCGCAAATGGAATGTACAAGGAGTGCGTGATGTCGAAGTGGTTGATTTTGATGTTGGTTGTGGCGGGTTGTGGCGATTCACCCAAGAAGTCCAAAGGGACGTTTGTTCTCAACAACAGTGCGAACAACACGACGGGTACCAACAACACAACGGGGACCGGGACCAACAACGTCGCGACGAACAACGTTTCGACAAACAACGCAAACAACAATTCCAACAATGGGACGGTGGTTTTCAACAACCAAACTACCGGGAACAACAACACGAACAACATGACCACGCCCGTCGATGACGTCACATTGAAGTGCCAAGTCTTCTGTGATCAGCGGCTGGATTCGTGTGTGACCGACAATTGCGCGTTGTCGGGGCAGGCCGAGTCCGCGCGCCAGAATGGATTGGCAACGTGTTTGGGAACGGGGCCCCAGAGCTGTGCGAGTCGATACCGCGCGGACCTTGCATTCCGAAACGAAGTCGAGCGTTCGCAGGGTCTGGGTTGCTTTGACGAACAGGTCGAGCGAGAGCGTTGTGGCGGCTTTGGGTACGAGGCATGTCAGTGTCCGTTGCCAGATCTGGGCACGGGTTGCACGTCCGCCAACCAATGCAACAGCGGGGGTTACCTGCAACCGTTCTGCCTCGCGGAACAGAATGGCTACAATCCGGGCGGACGGTGTCTGGCCATCGGGTGTTTCGCGGGTGAAAGTCCCGAGCCCAACTCGGCGTTGCTTGGCGATGGCACGGGATGTGGCCCCCTCAACCCATGTTTTGCCGGCCCCAACGGCCAGACGCTTTGCTTGCCAGGCTGTGAAGACGACTTCGACTGTGGTGACGGTTATTGGTGCCGGCAGGTGTTCGCAAACAGCGGCATCTGCGAGAGCCTGTGTGATACCGACGAACAGTGCCAGAACGGCACGTGCATCGACAACCGTTGCGAACCCAACTGACCGTTTGGCTGTTCGCCCTTGGGCTGGCGGCGTGCGACGGCGGTGAAACAACGCGGGTAGGCCCTGATGCCGACATCGAGCTGGACGCGGCGCTCGACGTCTTGTCGGATGCGCTCCAAGCGCCGGATGCGCCCGTCGATCCGCCCGCGGCATGGCGTTCCGAACTGCTGCCCGCCGACTGGACGCCTGATGTCACGGACGCACAGGGGCGATTCCTTCACGACTTCTCCTATGCGGGATTTCAGCTCGGCCGCGAGGCAACCGCGCCAGAATCGGTGGTGTCCGTGCTGGATTTTGGGGCCGACCCCACGGGCATGGGCGACGCAACGGCAGCCATTCAGGCCGCGATCGACGCTGCCAGCCCTCCCGCAGTGATTCAGATTCCGGCAGGAACGTACCGCATCGACGGGCGCCTTGACGTACGCCGCTCGGGGACATGGCTGCGCGGCGAGGAAGGCACGGAGCTTGTGTTCTATCGGGCGCACGACGCCGACGTGGCTCACTTGACGTTCTCCGGGCAAATCACAACCTCAAATGAGGCGATGTTGAGCGAGGATGCGGCCTCTCGGCAGAGTTGGCTCTCCGTGCCGTCCTCCGCCGCGTTCCAAGTCGGCGACGATGTGCAGATTGGTTGGGTGATCAGCGATGCATTTGTCCAAGAGCACGGCATGTCGGGCGCTTGGAGTGTGTTCAACGGCACCTGGCAGCCGTTTTTCCGCCGCCAGATTGTGGTTGTGGAGCCTGGTCGGGTGCAGGTCGATGTGCCACTTCGGTACGACGCGAAGATTCGTGATCAAGCCAGCATCAGAAAGGTCGAGGGCCTGCTGACAAACGTAGGTGTATCCAGCATCGGCATCTCGGACGCGACGACGTCGCTTGAGGACGCCTATGCCTCGACGCGTGGCCACGTCATCGCGTTCAGACAGGTGCGCGACGGGTGGGTCGACCATGTTCACTCGAGCCCCGGACCCGACGGGCGGCACATCCGCTCCAATGGGCTGTTGATCCTTGAGTCGTCGCGGGTGACGGTCACGGATTCCGAGCTTGGTCACGCGCAAAACCTGGGCAGTGGCGGCCATGGTTACCTGTTTGAAGTCAGCCAGAGCAACGACGTGTTGTTTCGCGATTGTGTGGGCACGGCTGGCCGCCACAATTTCATTCAGAACTGGGGCTTTGGCACCAGCGGCGTGGTCTGGTTGCGCGTGACATCGCGAGACGGCCAGAACATCGTTTCGCCGGGCGCGCTCGCGTTTGGCGCGTCATCTGAGTTTCATCATTCGTTTGCGATGGCCAATCTGATCGACTCCAGCCGGCTTGATGACGGATGGGATGCCCTGAATCGAAAGACCGAAAGCCAAGGCGCCGGACACACGGCCACCGAATCTGTGTTTTGGAACGTGTCGGGTGCGGGCACGATTCGCACCTATCAATACGGCTGGGGCTACGTCATCGGCACCACCGGGGTTCGTGTTCAGGCGGACCTCCCAACCGTGACCGGGGATCCCGCCGTGCTCGAAGAACTGGGTCCGTGGACGTTCACGCGCCCGCTCGATTGGATCGAGGGCGAAGGCTTGGGCGCGACGCTCGAACCAACGTCCCTTTACATGTGGCAACTCCAGAAGCGGCAAGGCCGTTGATCGGATCCAAAACCTGCCACAGTGACTGGTTACTTCAGTAGCCACTCGGGCCGTTCCTGCGACCACTTTTTCGAAAAATCCACGTAGAATGGGGCCGAAAAGCCTGCTGGGAACATTGGCACAGCATCTGCAAAGTATTCAGGCATTCAAGAATCGAGCAGGAGCTTCCCCATGAAATTCGGTCAAATCAGCCTCGCAGTCCTCGCACTCACCTTCGCAGCTTGCGTCAGCGACGACACCTCGTCGCCCGACGGAGAGTTCGATGTCGCCTTCGCTGGCGGCAAAGCGGACTCGATGATCGGTGAGTGTGAGACGAACGCATTGCTCGGCAAGCTGAACAACCCCGAAACATCGGCCGAAGGCCTCAAAGATGCAGGGATTCACACCCGCGCTGCCAACAATATCATCGCGCAACGCAATGGCCTCGACGCGCTGCCTGGCACCGAAGACGACTTCTACTTCCGCTCGCTGACCGACGTCGACGATGTCTCGTACGTGGGTACCGTCGCGATGTCGCAGCTGCTCGAGATGGTCGCCGGCACTTGCATCGTCACCGGCGGAAACGCCGAGGTCATCTTCTCGCCGCAACCCTACGAAACAAGCCACCTGGCACGTGTTGCTGAGCTCATCGACGGCGCACAACACTCGATCGACATCGCCATGTACAGCTACAGCGACTCGAAGATCGGCGCGGCGTTGCGCCGTGCGGTTGAGCGTGGCATCGACGTCCGTTTCATCTTTGAGACCGCCAACGAAGACAAGTCGAGCCCCGCTGGCACCAAGTCGGCCGCGCTCGAAGACATGGGCATCGACGTCCGATACGTCAGCAAGATCATGCACCACAAGTTCGTCATCATCGACGGACCTCGTGACATGAACGCGTTCCAGAACCAGACCCGATGCCGGCATCTTGGCCACGGGCTCGGGCAACTGGTCGAACAGCGCCGGCACGCGCTACGACGAAAACACCCTGTTCATGTACGGCAACAGCGAGCTGAACCTGCGCTACCAGCGCGAGTTCAACCACTTGTGGGCCAACAGCCGCGACTTCTCGTGGAACCCCGAGATCGAGTACTTCCGAGAGCGACACCATCAACTCCGAAGACGTCGTCAACGACTCGGCCGTCGACGCGGTGTTCACCTCGGCCAACTTCAAGGTCACGCAATCCTCACGCTACGGCGCAACGTTTACGTCGAATGCCGGCGGGAACACGGTGGCCAATCGACTTGTCGAACTGATTCAGTCGGCTCAGACGAGCATCTACGTGGCCTCAGGTCACCTTCGCTCACGCCCTGTCTCGGAAGCCTTGTTGGCCGCCAAGCAGGCGAATCCAGACCTCGACATCAAGATCTACCTCGACGGACAAGAGTTTATCGCCGAGTCCACCGCCGCCATCCAAGAGCGTGACCTCCAGAGCTGCCTTGACCGCGCCGGCACCAGCATCTCGAAACAAGAGGACTGCATGGACCGTGGCTTCTACTTCTCGTACGCCATGCAGGAAGCCGGCATCCCCTTGAAGTTCAAGTACTACTCGTACCGCTGGCACTACTCGTACGCCGCGCAGATGCACCACAAGTACATCATCGTCGACGGCAAGACGGTCGCCATGGGCAGCTACAACCTGTCGGACAACGCCGAACACAACACGATGGAGAACGTCGCCATCATCGACGGCTCGGGCTACCAGAACATCGTTGACCAGTACGTCGCCAACTTCGATTCGATGTGGAACACCGGCGAAGGCCTCTACGAGCCGCTGATGGACCGCATCCAGAACGGCACCGGTTCGGTTCCCATCGTGTTCGACTCGATGGCGCTGACCTGTTAAGAAGTTTCGGAGCTTAAGTCGACGATTGGCCGCGTGTGCTCGGACGTCAACGACGCCTCGCACCGCGCACACCCCGAGCGTCACTTCACCTGCAAGCGTCGTTGATTGCGGCGGGTACCCCGTGTTGACGGCGAACTTCGGTTCGCCGTTTTTCGTTTCTTGCGCCTGCAAAGGTTCGCCCATCGTTCCCGCGAGCGGGCGCGCATGTTAAACAAGCCCGGCAAGAATCTGTCGACCTTTAGGGGCACCCATGAAAGACATCCTCGTCGCCAACCGCGGTGAAATCGCCATCCGAATCTTCCGTGCGTGCACGGAGCTCGGGATCCGAACGACCGCCATCTATTCGTACGAAGATCGCCTGAGCATCCACCGTTACAAGGCCGACCGCGCGTATCTGGTCGGCGAGGCAGGAAAACCTGTCGAAGCCTATCTGGATGGCGACGCGATCATTGAGTTGGCGAAGCGGCATGGGATCGATGCGATTCATCCCGGCTACGGGTTTTTGTCCGAGAACGCCGATTTCGCCCAGAAGTGCATCGACGCGGGCATCATCTGGATTGGCCCACCACCCGCCGTCATGCGGGCGCTCGGTGACAAGGTCCGTGCACGCAAGGCGGCCATCGCCGCAGGCATCCCTGTGGTCCCTGGCACCGAGGATGCCATCGACGACGTCAAAAAGGTCCATGACTTTGCGGCGCAGCATGGCTTTCCGCTGCTCGTCAAAGCCGCGCACGGGGGTGGCGGCCGCGGCATGCGTGTGGTCAAAGACGCCTCCGAGATCGACGAAGCGTTCAACTCCGCACGCAGTGAGGCCCGCTCGGCGTTTGGGTCCGACGAAGTCTTTATCGAACGTTATGTGAACCGACCGCGTCACATCGAAGTGCAGATCGTCGCGGACCATCACGGCAATCGGGTTCACTTCTACGAGCGCGATTGTTCGATCCAGCGGCGCCATCAAAAGGTCGTCGAGCTCGCACCTGCGCCCAACCTCAGCCCAGACGTCCGCGACGACCTGTGCCGCTACAGCCTGCAGCTCGCCGACGCCACAGGCTACGCCAGCGTTGGGACCGTGGAGTTCTTGGTCGAAGAGCGCGATGGCAAGTCGAGTGTCTACTTCATCGAGGTCAACACCCGCATCCAGGTCGAACACACCGTCACCGAGATGGTCACCGGCTACGACCTCATCAAGACGATGATTCGCATCGCGGAAGGCCACAAACTCGCAGACCCCGAGATCGGCATCACGTCTCAGGATGTCATCGGCCTCAATGGCCAAGCTCTGCAATGCCGCATCACAACCGAAGACCCCGAAAAAGGTTTTGCCCCCGATTATGGCAAGATCATCACGTACCGCTCGGCTGCGGGCTTTGGCATCCGTCTGGACGCCGGCATTGGTGGCTCGGGCGCCTTGGTACAGCCGTTTTACGACTCGATGCTGGTCAAAGTCAGCGCGTGGGGGCGCGACCTTCAGGACGCGTCACAACGCATGGGCCGAAGCCTTGCAGAGTTCCGAATCCGCGGGGTTAAGACCAACCTGCCGTTCCTGACCAACGTGGTCAAACACCCACAGTTCTTGACCGGCAACACCCACACACGTTTCATCGACGAGACACCCGAACTCTTTGTCTACCCCAAACGCCGCGACCGCGGCACGAAGGCCGTGCGAGCGTTGGCCGACATCACGATCAACGGACCTCCCGGCGGGACGGGGCGAAACAAGCGCCCTCAGCCGCTTCTGCTGCCCAATCCACCCGAGCTGACCACGCATGCTGATCCGCCCAAATCAAGCGCGTTTGCGGCGCTCGAGGCAGGCGGGCCGGAAGGTTTGGCCAAGTGGATGCGAAGCCACGACAAGCTGCTCATCACGGACACAACCTTCCGCGACGCCCACCAATCCCTGCTCGCCACACGCGTTCGAACCCGAGATATCACCGCGGTCGCACGCCAAAGCGCGCACATGCTGCCCGAAATGTTCTCGTTTGAGGTGTGGGGTGGGGCGACCTTCGACGTCTGCATGCGGTTCCTCAAAGAAGACCCGTGGAAGCGGCTCGATGCCATCCGTAAACGCATGCCCGGCCAGCTGCTGCAGATGCTGCTGCGCGGGGCGAATGCGGTGGGCTACACCAACTACCCCGACAACGTCGTGCGTGCGTTCATCGAAGAAGCCGCTAAGGGCATCGACGTGTTCCGGATCTTCGATGCGCTGAACTACGTGCCCAACATGGAGCTCGCGATCGAAGAGGTCGCCAAACAGGGCAAAATCGCGGAGGCCTGCTTGTGTTACACAGGCGACGTGCTCAGCCCGACCGAGGACAAGTACACCATCCAATACTACGTCGACCTCGCCAAACAGCTCGAAGCGCGGGGCGCACACGTGTTGGCGATCAAAGATATGGCGGGCTTGCTCAAGCCCCATAGCGCCAAGGCGCTGATCTCGGCGCTGCGCGACAACACCGACCTGCCGATTCACCTGCACACACACGATACCGCAGGCAACGGCGTGGCGATGTACATGATGGCGTCCGAAGCTGGTGTGGACTGCGTCGACTGCGCGCTTTCGAGCATGTCGGGGCTGACGAGCCAACCGTCGCTTAATGCATTGGTCGAGGCGCTGGAACCCGATCCGCGTCGGCCCAACCTCGATGTGGATTCACTACAGACGTTGTCCGAGTACTGGGAGCGCATCCGCGAAATCTACTACCCGTTCGAGTCGGGCCTAAAGTCTGGCACCACCGACGTGTACTTCCACGAGATCCCCGGTGGGCAGTACTCGAACTTGCGTCCGCGCGCGGTGCAGCTTGGTCTTGGCGACAAGTGGAACCTCATCAAGACCACCTACCACGAGGTCAACCTCGCCATGGGCAACATCGTCAAGGTCACGCCCACGAGCAAGGTGGTCGCGGACTTCGCGATGTTCCTTGTGCGAAACGACATGACCGTCCAACAACTCTTCGAGCGGCACGACGCCGGTGAGTCGTTCGACTTCCCGCAATCCGTGGTCGATTTCTTCATGGGCTTGATCGGTCAGCCCCACGGCGGCTTCCCACCGAAGCTCCAAAAGATGGTCATCCGCGACAAAAAGCCCTACGTCGATCGCGCCGGGCAGTATTTGCCGGATTACCAGTGGTCCGACCACGACGTGACACTCAAGACTTTGTTGGATCGCGAACCCACGCGTCGCGAGCGCATCAGCCATGCGCTTTATCCGAAAGTGTTCTCTGAGATGGCCGCCGAAACCGGCGAATTCGGTGAGTACTACTTGCTG
>JAWKQR010000040.1:0-52144 GCA_041390025.1 bacterium | reverse complement strand
ACACGGGTCGACGAACTTCATCCAGGGGATGTGATTCCAAGCGCCGAACGCGGGCTTTTGATCGTCACGGCGTTGGAGTGGACCTCACGCATCGAGACCGTCTACAACTTCGGCGTCGACGAGTACCACACGTACTTCGTGGGCGAGTTGGGGGCGTGGGCCCACAATTGCATCATACATTCGGTAGATAAGGCGATTTCCGCCGGTTTGGTACGCGCCGGCGGCGGCACCGAGCGAATCCTTCGGGCCGTAGAGGCGCGTTTCACACAAGCAAAACCATCCAACTTGAAAGACGCGATCCAAGCTTTGGGCGACGGCGCAGGCGATGCTGGTCAGGGCCTGGGAATTGCCAGGGAGTTCACGGCGGAGAGAATCGTGTATCAACATGGAGGCGGGCTGGAATCGCATGTCTTCGCCGACGGCACCACTCGTGTGATTCACGCCGCCGGTGAGAAACTCGTAACCGTCTGGGAGTATGCACCATGAAAGTCGAAGTTGTGTGGGGTAGGAGTTCAGAACGCTGCATCAAATTTGAGGAAACCAGCGCCCACTTGCGATTGCTAATTGGGCAACGGATCGACCCTTGGGAATCCAGCGGCACCTGCAAATTCCTTCAAATTATGGACTTCGCATGGGGCCGACGACCTTGGGACAGCGATTGGCTGATTGAGACCAGTCGCCTAGCAAGCGATTGGGACGAGATGGCTACGCTCGTCGTCTTCGAGATGACTCAAAATGGTTGGGTTCTGACGACAATTGGTCAGGTTACAGGCCAGATATCTGCCAGCGACGGGGTTCAGGTGATTCGGGGTCATGTTGAAGTTCGAGACGGACTCGAATTCCTACTTGGCGTCGTCGGTACACTAGGGATCAACCCTGAAACACTAAGCGGCCGAGAGTTCGAGTCGGTGGTCGTTGACCTGGGCGACGAACGATTCCGAAAATCTGCCGGCGGACGCCGCGACCGTTGGACATGGGAACGAGAACTCCAGACTCCAGCCTGAACGGCCAAATGGTGCCCGACGTAACACGCGCCAAAGTTGAGTGCGCGAGGACGCCGTCGGCGCCACGTTGACGATTTCGAACCCTTCGGGCCCCGTGTGGCAAGCCACCACGACCGGTGGTGCGCCCGGCCGCGACGTCGGCCACCGCCTGCAAAACGTGGCGGTGGATGGCACCACGTACCCGATTCAACACGATGTCCGCGGCCGCATCAGCACGGCTCCTGACCTCGACCTGACGTACGACGTTTACAACCGGTTGGTCGGCGCGCAGAAGGACACCCAGTGGGAGGCCTACCTGTACGACGGCGACGGCCTGATGGTCGGCCGCCACACCAGCTCGGGCGACTTCGAACACTACGCATGGGACGGCAACCAGATGGTGGGTGCCTACGACTTAAGCGGTGCCGCCAAATGGGAGGCCGTCTTTGGCGCGGGCCAAGACGAGCTGCTCGCCTACTACGACTACGTGTCAGGCACGGACTACCTACCGGTGCGCGACTGGCGCAACAACGTGGTCGCGGTCTTCGACGTGGGCGCCGAGGCTTTGTCCGGCCACGCCGAGTACTCACCAGAAGGCCGTCTGACGACGTTTGACGTCGCTGGGAACCTCGTGTGTCAGGAAGAGGGCACGGGGAGCGTGTGCGCGGTGCCAGGTGGTCTGCCGTTTGCGTTCAACGGGCAGTGGCGGTCCTCACTGACCGGCCTCAGCTATATGCGAAATCGGTGGTACTCACCACGCCTTGGCCAGTTTGTCAGCCATGACCCGTTGCACTACGTCGACTCGACGAACCTGTATGCGTTTGCGGGGTTTGACCCGGTCAACAGTTGGGACCCGATGGGGTTGGCAGCGAGCGACTTGGCGTGCGACCCCTCGATTGCGTCTTGTTCCCAAGATTTCAGCGAGGACCCCGCCAATCCTCAGACGCCGTCGCCCAAACCCGATCGATTCGATTTCAACAATCGCGACTTCTTAGAACGCAAAGCGGCCTATGAACGGATGCGCGCGGAAGAACGGGCCGCCGCAAAACAAGGTCTGCATGATGCGGCGGGCATCGTTCGAGGAATGGCGAAAGCGGCCGTATCGTCGAGTCCGTTGGGGCTAATGGCTGGATTTACGCAACAGATGCAGACCGGCATAAACCCACTCGAGCCGGTCGATGCCGCGGAAGAAGCTGGGATGTTGTTTCTGCCCGCTGTTGCTGGGTTGGTGCCACGCAAGATGGTTGGACGGGTCTGCAGCTTCACCGAAGACACACCCGTCCTGATGTGCGACGGCTCACTACGCGCCATTCAGGAGGTGGAGGAAGGAGAATGGGTGTTGGCCCGCAACGAGGCGACCGGCGAGGTGTCTTGCCGGCAAGTGGTTGCGCCTTACGACAACCCGGGCCGGTCCATCATCCTGGTGACGTTGGAAGACACGGATGGCCACATCGAGGTGATTGATGGACCGTTTGCCCGAGTTCCTATCGAAAACCCCAGAGGACGTCTGCCCGCGCTCAGTGGCGTCGCTGCTGGCGTAGGGGTGCTGGTGTACGATCATGAGCCTGAAAAAAACGGATTTGTGAGGATTCCATGAAAATGTTTCACGTCGCTATGTTGACACTCTGTTGCGCTTGCGATGCGCAGAAGCCCACGCCAGCAAGCGTTGAGGCTCGACTACGGTTGGCATGCAGGCGGAGAGAGTGAGCTTCCCAGGTTTACATTTTCGGCGTGTCGAACTCTCGGAGTCGTCCAGATTCTGAGGCGGGTTTCGACAATATGTCCCTGGCGCTGGTTCATTATTGCATATTGTTTTCAGGATACCCCAGTGAAGTATCTTTACACCGCCTACGAAGGGATGATTTGAGAAGCAATTTTACAGATCAATGCGACACCACTTTCGCGGACGGGAGAAAGCCGCCTGCCCGCCACAGACATTGAGTACGTTCGTGTCTTATCGAATCAGACGTGTCGTTCGATGAGTCGAGATTTCACAGAGTGGTCACTCCATTGGGACTTCTCGCTTCCATGTCACCGTGTCGGACCTGCTGACGGCGTACAAAAGCTCTGGAGGCGACAGGTCGGCTTGTTTGGATTCCGGTGAACGATGAGTGTTGGCTCGAGGTAAACACGACGCTGCAACGGCGCATCAGTTCGCCGTTAGGCAGTATCTGAAATGGCCGGGAATCTACTGACTGCATAGCCATTCTTGAGGCAGAGAATGCACGCGAATCGTCGTCATTTTGAAATCGGGTGATTTGTCATCCGTCAAAAAGGGCCTGGCGTTAACGACGTCGCCAAAACCTGGATTGATGACGTAGTTTTCAATGGAACCAGTTCCGACCGCCTGCAAAACGTGGCGGTGGATGGCACCACGTACCCGATTCAACACGATGTCCGCGGCCGCATCAGCACGGCTCCTGACCTCGACCTGACGTTTACAACCGGCTGGTCGGGGCGCAAAAGGACACCCAGTGGGAGGCCTAACTGTACGACGGCGACGGCCCGATGGTCGGCCGCCACACCAGCTCGGGCGACTTCGAACACTACGCATGGGACGGCAACCAGATGGTGGGCGCCTACGACTTAAGCGGCGCCCCCAAATGGGAGGCCGTCTTTGGCGCGGGCCAAGACGAGCTGCTCGCCTACTACGACTACGTGTCTGGCACGGACTACCTGCCGGTGCGCGACTGGCGCAACAACGTGGTCGCGGTCTTCGACGCCGGCGCCGAGGCTTTGTCAGGCCACGCCGAGTACTCGCCAGAAGGCCGGCTGACGACGTTTGACGTAGCGGGCAACCTCGTGTGTCAGGAAGAGGGCACGGGGAGCGTGTGCGCGGTGCCAGGCGGTCTGCCGTTTGCGTTCAACGGACAGTGGCGGTCCTCACTGACCGGCCTCAGCTATATGCGAAATCGGTGGTACTCACCACGCCTTGGCCAGTTTGTCAGCCACGACCCGTTGCACTACGTCGACTCGACGAACCTGTATGCGTTTGCGGGGTTTGACCCGGTCAACAGTTGGGACCCGATGGGGACTTGCCGTGACTGTCCGACCCCACGAAAGGCTACAAAGGAAGACATGGCCCGCTTGAACGGACTCATTGCCGAAATGACGGAACTAAATGTGCCTACAGCGTATGTTCGGATCATGGTGTCCGACCCAAGCGCCATCGAAATCGTTAGCGATACAGGTCTCACTGGCCAGTATAATGCGAATTAATGTACCATCACGGCGCTGTTTTTCACGACCAAGCTCAGGATCTGCTGAGCTTCTACAACGATGATGAACGAGAGCGAGGCATGGCAACTTTAGCGCATGAATCCACTCATATGGCGATGGTGGAATTTAGTGATCCTTTCCGAATCTACAGCGAATATGGGACCTTACTGGGCGTTACGTCAGTCGCTGGGATTGGGCTGCACGTCATGAATCGATAGCGTGGTATGTGGACATTCGCGTTCGTGGATACCTCGATGCAATGTCTAACCCCTGTAGCCCTTTCGGCAGGGGCCAGTGGGAATGAGCATCAAGGAAGCTAATCGTCAGCTTCCTGCGCAGGTCTGGCCATTAGTGGAGAAAGAGATTCTGGAAGGAAGATTCCGACCACTTTTGAAGAGGTTGAACAGTTATCCTACGAATATGAAACCGCAAAGAGATTGAATGCAGACCGTGCGACGGGTGAGCAGACGATGCTCAAATCAGGGACTACAGGAAGTGAACGAGGACTAGCCGAATGAAAGCAAAAGTTGCCCTCATAATATTCTCAAACCTTGTTTTCTTCCTGTCAATCAAAGGGTTCTGAGTCGGCAGTGACAACGCGAAGCGTAGACTGGGCTTGTTCATCTTGGAGCGCAAGACAAGAAGCCGTCGCGATTCTATTTGGCCGAAGCGATTCGCGAATGGATGAGGTTCACTCTTGTGTGGTCGATGCCCTGCACGAAAATGACCGGCCGGTTTGGATCACACAAAGCCAGCTTGATACGTGCTTCAATGTTGGTGGTGTGACACCAACGCAAGAACTCGCGATGCGGTTGTCGGATATGCAGTCAACTCTCTCCTGACTAACCAATGGTATCGATTCTGCAACCCATAGTGCTTATGCCGTGGAGCATCTTGTAAACTCACACGATCGACATGCCCCCACGTTTTGGTCGCTGGACGGCATATCGAAATCCTTGGAAAACGATGGATGAAGGTTTTTCAAAACACCGTTTCCGACGAACCCCTCGAATCCGCGTTTGTGCGAAAACTTCTGGAGGGCTTGGATTCGAAAGGAGCTGCCGAAACTTCGGGAGGTTCCCTTGCGAACTGAGAGATTTGCGAACTTACTTTTGGTCATCAATGTCGTGGTCGTTATTGTTTTTGTGGTCGCCAGGAAGGTGAATTTTCCAACGGATTTCATGGGGTTGCTCAATGTTTGGCGTTTTTTACACGCTAATTCTCACGCCAATGGTCTTTGCTCACGTCGATGTGGCTCATTGTAAGCGAGATTGCGCTGCTGCTTTCGTGGGGGCTCTCAGGACACTCGATCTTTGACACATACATCGGGCCTTACTTTCGCTGGCATTGAATAGCGTCGGTTGCGCCGCTGTTCGGTATACTTCGGCAACCAGCTGGTGGGCGCCTACGATCTGTCAGGCGCCCCCAAATGGGAGGCCGTCTATGGCGCGGGCCAACATGAACTGCCTTGCCTTCTACGACTACATCGCAGGCACCGACTACCTGCCGGTGCGCGACTGGCGCAACAACGTGGTCGCGGTCTTCGACGCCGGCGCCGAGGCTTTGTCGGGCCACGCCGAGTACTCGCCAGAAGGCCGGCTGACGACGTTTGACGTCGCTGGCAACCTCGTGTGTCAGGAAGAGGGCACCGGGAGCGTGTGCGCGGTGCCAGGCGGTCTGCCGTTTGCGTTCAACGGCCAGTGGCGCTCGTCACTGACCGGCCTCAGTTATATGCCCATGCTGCACCGACTTACCTCGCCGGCCATAAACTCGGCCTGACCCGCGATGCTTCCTTGCGTCCATTGCGCCGATGTTCGCATCGACTCCATTCCCGCGCGTCGCCTCCCGAGCCCATTCCTTCGTTGATGGCTCGCCGTGGAGGGTCGACTGCAGCAGACCGCTGGTACTCACCACGCCTTGGCCAGTTTGTCAGCCACGACCCCGCACATGTCGACTCGACGAACCTGTATGCGTTTGCGGGTTTGACCCGGTCAACAGTTGGGGACCCGATGGGGTTGGCAGCGAGCGACTTGGCGTGCGACCCCTCGATTGCGTCTTGTTCCCAAGATTTCAGCGAGGACCCCGCCAATCCTCAGACGCCGTCGCCCAAACCCGATCGATTTGATTTCAACAATCGCGACTTCTTAGAACGCAAAGCGGCCTATGAACGGATGCGCGTGGAAGAACGGGCCGCCGCAAAATAAGGTCTGCATGATGCGGCGGGCATCGTTCGAGGAATGGCGAAAGCGGCCGTATCGTCGAGTCCGTTGGGGCTAATGTACGATTTACGCAACAGATGCAGACCGGCATAAACTCCACTCGAGCCGGTCGATGCCGCGGAAGAAGCTGATGTTGTTTCTGCCCGCTGTTGCTGCTGGTGCCACGCAAGATGGTTGGACGGGTCTGCAGCTTCACCGAAGACACACCCGTCCTGATGTGCGACGGCTCACTACGCGCCATTCAGGAGGTGGAGGAAGGAGAATGGGTGTTGGCCCGCAACGAGGCGACCGGCGAGGTGTCTTGCCGGCAAGTGGTTGCGCCTTACGACAACCCGGGCCGGTCCATCATCCTGGTGACGTTGGAAGCCACGGATGGCCACATCGAGGTCATCGAGACCACGGACAACCACCCATTTTACGCGTACGGTCGCGGCTGGACACGGGAATGACGAACTTCATCCAGGGGATGTGATTCCATGCCGAACGCGGGCTTTTGACCGTCATGGCGTTGGAGTGGACCTCACGCATCGAAACGGTCTAACTTCGATCGACGAGTACCAAACGTACTTCGTGGGCGAGTTGGGCGCGTGGGTTCACAACTGCTACGACGCGTTGAACGACAAACTCGGAAACATGGGGAAGGAGGAGTTTGAGCGGCTTACTTCGAAATGGGGTAATTTTCGAAATGATGGAACGTTGTCGGAAATTTAGAGCATAAGAGATGACGAAGTGGACGACACCGGTCGTTTTCCCGACCTGGGAACGTATCTGCGACGCGCGGACCAATCAGACGCGAGGCGCCGTGAAAAAGCCGTTGGAAGACGGTGCGACTCGATTTGAGAAAGGTAACGGTGAATTCATCAAAAGAGAAGGGAAAATAGTGGGTTATGGAGTCAACAGCCAGTGAAGCAACAAGATCAGTTCCTCAATAATGTATTGCTCTATGTTTCTCGACGTACTCGTGCAGTCGTATCACGTCGAAAGAGAGAGTCTAAACGCATGTTACGGTGCAGACTGGCTGAACGAATGTGACGAGTGGGAGACGGACTTGGTTGTTTTGCTGAAAAGCCAAACAAAACTCATCGCGTTCGATTCCCCAGCTAAGAGAGTCATGGCGAAGAGTCTCCAATGCAGGGGAACGACTGAAGCGAGTCGCGATGACAGATGAAGGAACCCATCGATATGTTTCATCGCTACTGCTGATGGACTTCCTTTTGGAAAAATTGCTCACTGAAATAGAGCCGAATGACGTCCGATGATGGGACATAACCATACCCAATTCAACACGATCCCAGAGGACGCATCAGCACCGCACCCGACCTCGACCTGACATACGACGCCTGGGGGCTTAGCAGGATCCCAGTGGGAAGCCTGCATCTATGACGGTGACGGTGCGATGGAGGGCCGCTACGACCACGAGGGCGGCTTGAACGACGGCTACATGATTGGCGCGTACAGGGCGAACGTGGCACCGATGTGCGAGGCCGTCTTTGGCGCCGGCCAAGACGAGCTGCTCGCCTACTACGACTACGTGTCAGGCACGGACTACCTACCGGTGCGCGACTGGCGCAACAACGTGGTCGCGGTCTTCGACGCGGGCGCCGAGGCTTTGTCGGGCCACGCCGAGTACTCGCCAGAAGGCCGCCTTACGACGTTTGACGTAGGTGGGAACCTCGTGTGTCAGGAAGAGGGCACGGGGAGCGTGTGCGCGGTGCCAGGTGGTCTGCCGTTTGCGTTCAACGGTCAATGGCGCTCGTCGCTGACCGGCCTGTCCTACGTGAGGAATCGCTGGTACTCACCACGCCTTGGCCAGTTTGTCAGCCACGACCCGTTGCACTACGTCGACTCGACGAACCTGTATGCGTTTGCGGGGTTTGACCCGGTCAACAGTTGGGACCCGATGGGGTTGCAACGAAGCGCTTGGGTGAAAATCGCTGTCGGCGTCGGTGCCGTCGCGGTTGGCGGGTACTATGCGATAGGCACCCGTGGAAATGAAGATAGCCGTCTGCAGGGAGCATTCACCGCGGTTGAGGAATATGGCGTCGATGTTAGCGCATTTAAAGAGACGTCGAAAAAGATTGAAACCATTGATGGTCCCGCCTTTTTGGTCGGTGGGTCAGCTCAGGCTGCTGCGAGATATTATCCGCTTCCGGACCGAGCGATGTTGCCGACAAATCCATCCACCGATACGGTCGTGCACGAAATGATTCATGCGATCGCGGACTTCGATGAAGGGTGGAGCGGCGTAAATGAAGCTCTGAGCAAGTTTTATGAAGCTGACCCATTGAGTGGTGATGACCTGAATCAAGAGTCGGTGGCCTATTACGGTGAGGCAAAGCTTGATCTTTGGCAGGACTTGGTAGACGGGATTCGAGACCCCAAAGTCAGGGCTAGGGCGCTTGAAACCTATCGCGCAGGACTGGCTCACTTGAAGAAGACGCACACAGCCTATGTCAGTCCTGGAGCCGGTTCTGCAGGTGGTGAATCGAAACGAAAGGGCCTTCCAAAAGCAGCCCAGAAATGGGTGGACGACAAGGTCTTTCGGGGCACGGTTCCCGATGAACCACTCGACTCCGCGTTTGTTCGAAAACTATTGGATGGCTTGGACTCGAAAGGAGCTGCGGAAAGTTCGGGAGGTTCTCTTGCAAACTGAGAGCTTTGCGAGATTACTTGTGGTCATCAATTTCGTGGTCGTCATTGCCTTTGTGGTCGCATGGAAGGTAAATTTTCCCACGGGTTTCATCAGGGGGCTCGATGTTTGGCGCTTTTACACGTTGATACTCACGCCAATGGTGTTTGCTCACGTCGATGTGGCTGATCGTAAGTTGAGGATTGCATTGCTGCTTTCGTGGGGGCTTTCAGGACACTCGATCTTGGACACATACATCGGGCCTTACTTTCGCTGGCATTGAATGGCGTCGGCTGCGCCGCTGTTCGGCAACCAGATGGTTGACGATTTCAAAACCTTCGGGCCCCAGCATCCACACCAGCTCGGGCGACTTCGAAGACTACGCATGGGACGGCAACCAGATGGTGGGTGCCTACGACTTAAGCGGCGCCGCCAAATGGGAGGCCGTCTTTGGCGCGGGCCAAGACGAGCTGCTCGCCTACTACGACTACGTGTCAGGCACGGACTACCTACCGGTGCGCGACTGGCGCAACAACGTGGTCGCGGTGTTCGACGCGGGCGCCGAGGCTTTGTCCGGCCACGCCGAGTACTCGCCAGAGGGCCGCCTGACGACGTTTGACGTAGCGGGCAACCTCGTATGTCAGGAGGAGGGCACGGGGAGCGTGCGCGCGGTGCCAGGTGGTCTGCCGTTTGCGTTCAACGGTCAATGGCGCTCGTCGCTGACCGGCCTCAGCTACATGACCATGCTGCAATCGACCCCACCTCGCCGGCCATAAACTCGGCCTGACCTCGCGATGCTTCCTTGCGTCCATTGCGCCGATGTCTGCGGATCGACTCCATTCCCGCGCGTCGCCTCCCGAGCCCATTCCTTCGTTGATGGCTCGCCGTGGAGGGTCGACTGCAGCAGACCGCTGGTACTCGCCACGCCTTGGCCAGTTTGTGAGCCACGACCCGCTGCATTACGTCGACTCGACGAACCTGTATGCGTTTGCGGGGTTTGACCCGGTCAACAGTTGGGACCCGATGGGGTTGGAATCGAGCGACTTGGCCGATGCTCCGCTTGCTAGGGCCCAACGTGACTACTGGCTCGCCAAAAAGGAATACCAGGAGCAGCAAGCCGAGCAGCGGGCCAAACGACGACAAGCTGAGTTGGCAAAATCCAGCCCAGATCCACGTAAGGCACTAAAAGGAGCGTTGAGCGAGGTCGTGGGCGATGTTCCGGTGTGTGGCGCGGTCCAAGTTCCACACTTTGTGGCCGGTTGCAGTCTGTATATGATGGCCTCGTCCACGGCGGTGACAGACGAGGACGAGAACTTCGGTCTAGGATTCGCACGAGAGACCGGGGAACGCTTTGTGTTTCAGCCTAGCGGCGGTCTTGAAACACACGTTCTGGTCGATGGGACCACCACGGTTTTCCGATGGACAGATGACGTCCTAGTTAAGATTTGGGAGTATGTTCCATGAGAATGATGATTCGAAGTGATGCTCGCGAACCATTCGTAGTGGTTAATTCCGCAAATCAAACTCTTGTTTTAAATGGTTTGCGGAGTTGGGAGTCGAATTTCCGACTCAAAGAACTGGAATTCGATCTAATCCATTTTTCTTGGGAGGAGGTAAATCGACAAATAACGCGATGCGGTTGTCTCGCGAGTGGGTTTCTTTTGGACCATCAACAGCTTTCTATTGAAATTGTTGGACGATGTGAGGTCTTGTCGGCATTTTCTGAGTTACGGACCGAATGCATTGCCATTGATTCAGACCTGATTCCCAAATTTGCCCTGGGCGGTGAAGGAAAAGTGCAGCTAGCATCGGGCAAGGTAAGTGAGAACACTCAAATTGACTTTGTTCGTAATTCGAACAATTCGAATACCGCGGAGATTGTGCTGTTGTTTTGAAAAATGGATTTCATGTACTCAAATTTCTTCGACGTGGCCTCAGTTTGAAGTCCGTGATGATGACAACGATTCCATTTTGAAAGATGTGACGATGGGGTCCTTTTACACACTTGAGGAAATATCGAACGCCCCTGAAAGGTACCTCCTCTCACCATCTGTTGAGAATTTGAGGGCGTTGATCGAAGGCTATTCGCTCGTCGATTCCCGTTTACGGGCTGTCGTCAACTCGGTCGGGAACAGTTTGGCGGGGCCGTCTTGGGCTCACGCCTCAACTAAGGTGCTGCTCGCCAATGGGAATAGCTACATCGCGTTTCATGAACTCTTGAATTTGCTGTTGCAGCAGATCTCTACTTTGGCGGCACACAAGGATGGGTCAGAGGGAGCATGTGCTGATTGGATTGCTGCCTGTTTGCCGCACCTCAGAACGCGTCCTGGGGTGGTCCTTGGCCGTCCCTCAGTTTCCGCGCTGTACCATCATGCCGTCGGATACCTAGCGGCGCTCCGGGATCTCCGATCTACTGCTTACATTTCGGAGACGGAACGATTTGCCCAGTTCGGCGAGTGGCTACGTTGCCAGAACGGCACGACATGCGAAAACTGGGGCGTGATCATTCAGGTTTTTGTTGGCGAAGGCGTGGAAGGTGTAGAGTACTTTGTGTCCCAATGGGAAGCATTTGAGCCGGGGTCGAGACTCCTTCCCCCATTGTGAATCCGTGCGACAAAGAACCCCCCGAAATCGTCTCCTTTGGTTAGAGGCCGACTGAGATAAATCGAACTGTCACGCTGACCACGTCGGACGTGTTCCTGTGGAGGCAGGCGAGGTCTTAGTGATAGACTCGGCAGGTGCGCTTTTTCGTGGACCCGTCAGAAAATGAATGAATAAGAACAATATATACGGTGTGGAAGGTGTTTGTGGCGGAGCGCCCATTTTGCGGGGGCGTCGAATCACCGTTGCGAATGTAGTGAGTCTTGGACTGGTTTCACAGAGTTTACCCGAAGCCGAAGCCGAGGTCGCGGACCTGGGTTTGGAACCAGAAGACCTCATGGATGCACGCGAGTATTGTTCCCATCTTGCATGCGTGTTTGACTCGACGATCGATTCCTTTTGCGAGGCTTGCCTTTTCGATGCGGTCAAGGATCACAATCCGGTGGATTTCAGGGAACTGCTCGAAAGCTTTTCGAAAAGTCTTGATGTCGATTTGCTTCGCGGCAAGATTCCACACGATATTTTGGACGACGAAGACAATCGATATTGGTTTCTTGCGAGCCAACCAATTGGCTATTGGGAATGGCTGGACGTCTATGACGAGTCTGGCAATTGGGTTGACGTGAAAAGGTCATCCACGAATCCGAAACCTAGAGGCTGCGGAGTGTAGAGGGTGCGCCCTCGGCCGCGACGTCGGCCACCGTCTGCAAAACGTGGCAGTGGCCAACTTGATTCACTCGGACGGATGGACTGGAAGTTTGGTGAGCCGATTACTTCCAGTGAAGAATCGACTGCACCAGCACCCCCACCTACAAGCAAAGAAGGGTTTAGGTGATCAAGGCTTATACTAGATACTCCAAGATCATCTTCTTATGCGTGCTGTTTGCATCTGCCAGCGTGATAAACATCTTCGTATTTGGTTTGTACCTAGAAGGACAGCCTGTTTACGATGACACGGTATCATCGCATCCAGAATTCGAAATACATCCGCTTGGCACCTATTATCGTCTTCGCTCAGAACTCCCATGTATGGGCTTGATCGAGGTTGTGGACTCAGAGGGCGCGATTGTCGGAGCGATTGATGCGTCAAGCCAAGACAACATTGGTGCCCGTTGTGATGGCGGCGTGATATTAAGAAGAGGCGGTTGTTACTCGTTTTCAGAACGAGAGCCTGAAGTGAATCACACAGGTTATCGACTGGACCTTGAGTTTTGGATTCGAAATGGCCGGTTTCGCCAATTCATTGCGTCTCCGTCCATTGGGCGAGTTAAGGAAATGCTTGGCGAGCCCGATGACACTGGAACCGGTAAGGCCATCATCTGGCGCTTTGGATGTATCGAGTTTCACTTCACACAGAACGGAGAACTGACGCTGATACACATCGACAATTTTGCTGAAACATCCAGCCTCGACAACATGTGGGGTCTAGGGCCCAACGTTGATTTGACGCTGATGTCCGAGAAACTGACGACCGCTGGAGTTCAGTTTGCGACGCGCAAGAGTCGCTGGAACGAGGGGGTTTGCCTGCTCACAAATCATGGTGTCACTCTCGAATTCGACTATTGGGAGCGACTTTTTGCAGTTTATCAGTGCATCGCCGCTACCTATCGGCCTTGGGTGGAGGGCAAAGTCACCCGGCTGACAAACTCGCTGTTGGCGGCTCGAGAGGCGATGGAACAGCCCGATTCTGTGCCCGACATCGTGATCGAGCGTTTGGTTCATTTGTTCCACCTCCAACCGCCTGGTTCCATGCGAGACTTCGCCTTGGAAAGCCGTGCCGCACATCGAATTGACGAATTTGTCTTGGCATACCAAACAATGAGTCTGACTGATTCAGAGAAGTTTGGCCTGATGTTGGTTATCGTGGCGTCGTTTGAGGATATGATTCGCAGCCAAAGGCCGGATGATGTCTGGATAAAAATTGAACGTTTGCTCATCCAGGATTGGCATCTTCATCGTTCGACGGTCGCCAAGGCGGGGTTTTGGGATGCGCCGAGTTTTGATTCGTGTGCAGCTCACTTCAGTTCGCTATGGGAACGGATGCACGACCGTGCTTGAACTTGCGCTTCTATCCTCCTGGCGGACTTGTTCATACGGCTGACGGCCGGCAACTGCGCGCGCAAACGGTGGCAACCTAGAACCCCGTTGGCAGGTGATGAGTGGGTAGATTTCGAATCCGCTATCTATTTTGGGCATTGATCTTGGCGATGCCAGTGGGCGCGTCAGTGTTGCTGCCGACAACTGACGTTATTCAATACTGTGCTGCGGGATTTCTCTTGTCGACTTATGCAATGGCAAGGGTCGAGAACCGAGCTTGGCAGCTCATACCATGTGGAATGATTCTGTTCGTTTTCACTGCCTTTTTTGCCTATCCCGGACTGTTCAGTGTCCCCGGTTGGCGCGTTGTTGGATGGCTGCTGAGTTTCGCACCGGGCCTCCTGTTGGTCCATCTGCTAATCTGGCTGCTCAAAAAGCAGCCACCTAGGACGTAAGATGGAATGTTTGGAGATATGAAGCATTGCGCTTTCGGCACACGGACGGTTTCAAAAATGGCTAAACACGAATCTATTCTTGATGTCGTGAGAAAGCTGCAGCTGCACCACCCGAGCTGGATTCTAGTGGACCACTGGGAGGCGGATCTCTGCGCGATTGGTATAGCGGAGGCTCACGAGCCGCGACGGCTCGCGTACGTGTCGACATGGAAGCAACCAGCCGGCCGATACTTTTTGGAACTGGAGTCTCCAGAGGGCGAAGATTACAAGGTCGATGGTACTTTTGAAGCAGTTGATTTCGAGGAGCTGGAAGGTCGAATTTTCGGGCATTTACACATTGAAGAGGTCACTTGAAGTCACCCTGAATTGACCGGGGCTGTCCTAGAGCATGCGACGGTCAGGCACGGCTTGGATGAAACACTGGAGGCGAAGAGTGGCACTGTCAGAACTCGAAACTGCACTTCTGAAGGAAGCGATACGTTACGAACTCGGAGAACAAGTCGCAGAGGTGTTCGACCCGTTCAAACTGGAAATCATCGATCAATGGCGAACGCCCATGGGTGGAATGGTGTGTTTCAAGCTCGACCCTTCACTCCGTGTGTTTCCAGAGGGCGACAACAACACGCATGGAGGGGACACGTACGTGGACATCAATAACGGCGAAGACATAATAGTATCAGTAATCTTCGTCGTCGACGGGATGATTGACGCATTAAAAACAGCAGCAACAAGTGGATTTTGGCCAAAAATTAGGGAGTTCACCGTCATCTCCGAGCCCGCGAATACCTACAGTTATCACGATGAAGAAACGAAAGAGTGAGTGGTCTGGTCGGTGGGTCGTCGCATTAGAAGACATTTGGCTGACAACCCAGAACATCGCACGCACGGACTACCTGTCGGTCAACAACGTGGTCGCGGTCTTCGCGGGCGCCGAGGCTTTGTCGGGCCACGCCGAGTACTGGCTGGGAACGTCGTGTGTCAGAAAGAGAGCACCGGGAGCCTATGCGCGGCGCCAGGCGGTCTGCCTTTTGCGTTCAACGGTCAATGGCGCTCGTCACTGACCGGTCTATGAATTAGTGCTAGGTATGTGCGCGCTTCGCTGCACGCACAGCTGAGTTTATTGGGTGCTTAGGCAAGGCGGGCTGATGCGTTCTTGGCGTTGACGATGTGGTGAACGCCGCCGCGGGTAGCATTATTCGGATTCGCAACCGCCGAGTACGGCCTGGTGCTAAGGTGACCAACATTGTGCTCAAGTAGCTTTCCACAAGATTTGCCGCGTTTTGAAGCGTGGCTCTTGAGTTGGATGGACGCGGAATATCGCGAGGAAGTCCTCGCCGGTCTGGGATGCACGGAGTTATGTGAAAATCACTCCAACTGCGTTCGGAAATTCTCCAATTTCAGCTGGGACACTTTTGCCGATTTGTCAGCAAAGCAATTCGAGCAATTGGGTGCCACTCAATCCGATGGTTCCAATGGTTTGATGCAACTCCGTCTTCTCATTTGGCCGCAGTTTGTGTTTGAGATGCGATTTGACACAACAGGTCGCATGGCGGAGGTGAACGGATTCGCTGCGGTTTTTGGCGCACCGAAGATCCAAGCACCAAGTCTCTTCCGTCGAGGCGAGTGGTGTCATAGCCAGATTGCCGGTCAATCGGAGTCCTTTGTGGTCACCGATGGATGGGATGACTATCGAGTCCACGTATATGTTTTTGCGTCGGGAGAGACATTTGAAGGACATGAAACGTGGGGGCTCTTGCAACAGTGGCGTCAGGTCTAGCGGCCAGTCGGCCCGCGGGAGTACGGCCATGACAGTTCGTGAGCTTGAGAGGCAAATTGCGAAACAGGAGGGTGAATAGCGTAAAATTGTTGAACCGTTGAACCGATGACCAGATGTGACTTTTGGATCAATTTGAGGCGATAATCGGGTAGGAACGTTTTGTATGATTGGGCCAGCAGGTCGATGCCTCCGTTTGGTTTGCGAGAATGACTCGAGCCAAGAAATCAAGACAAAGTCACTTTGGGAGTGAAAGTCGATGCAAATGTCTCTCGATGGCACTAGCCGAATGAATCGAATCTTTGACTTTCTCGCAGTTCTCTCCATGTGTGCGGCATGTCAGGGTAAGGCTCCCAACACGGCCGTGACGGCTGAAAGTTTGAAATGGGCTTGCTCATCACGAGATGTGCGCCATCAGCTTGTTGCGATCACCTATGGGCGAAATGAGCCGCGTTTGGATGACGTAAGTTCGTGCGTCGTCGACATGCTGCATAAAAATGACAAGCCGGTTTGGATTACTCAAGACGAGGTCAATGAATGCTTCAGTAACTCTGGAGTGAAGCCGACACAGGAGCTTCGAGACCAAATCATTGGCTTTTCCGTGCAGTTCCTGCCCCCCAATCAATGGCACCGTTTCTGCTACGATTGGTGGGAAGAGAATCGGTAGGCGTGTTGGCACAAGGCCGCTGGGCATAGACCGAGCTCGGCGGACCGGCGGACCTCAAACCTTCATTCTGTTCGTTAGATTGTGTATCAAGAACATTGGAAAAGAAGTGAATCGGACAAGTATCGGCGGTGTAAAGGGTGTCTGCCGCGGCGCACCGACAATACGTGGGCGTCGGATCACCGTCGCAAATGTTGTGGATCTTGGCGTCGTATCAAGAACGGGTAGGGAGGCGGAAGAGGAAGTGATGGACCGCGGTTTGCTACCGGAGGCCCTTAAAGATGCCCGCGAGTACTGCGCGTGTTTGGCGTGTGTCTTTGACCCATCAGTCGATTCTTATTGCGCGAGTTGCCTTTTCGATGAGGTCAAGGATCACAATCCGGTGGATTTCAGGGAACTGCTCGAAACTTTCTCCAAAAGTCGTGACGTCGAGTTGTTTCGCGGCAAGGTTCCAGACGAGATTTTGGACGACGAAGAAAATCGATATTGGCTCCGCGCGAGGCAACCGATTGGCCGTTCCGGATGGGTCGACGTCTATGACGATTCCGGCAATTGGATCGACGTGAAAATGCGGATTCACCCATCCGATATCTAAGAGCAATTCACAGGGTCGAGAACGGCGAATCGGGGTTGGGGTGGTGTAGGCAGGTTGTGGCACCGCATGAGGATCCAGGCGGGTCCATCGAGACACCAAAGGCCATGCTGCTCTCCATCACTGGGGTCGGCGGCTGTACGCCTCGTCGAACGCGGCCTCGAGTGCCGCGTTTGTTCCTCTGAGGCCATCCACCACACGTTTGGCCCAATCGAAGTACTCTTGCTGGCGTTCGATCGGCCATCCTTGGGGCGGCGAGATCACGACGTCGCGGACGTTCGCAATCTTGTCGGCGAGTTTGACGAGTTTGGCCTGTCGCGTCAGGTGTGGGGCGTGGTCGACCTGGTGTTGCTTGCGGACATGTTTTTCCAGCGACTTGTCGTCGGTCACCTCGTCGACGATTGACGCCACAGACGCTCCGAATGCCGCCACAAGCTCATCGCGCGTGGTCTCGGTGTCCTCGATGGTGTCGTGGAGCAGGGCGGCACACAGGACGTCTGGGTCTGTGATTTGACCTTCGTGAACAAGCACCCAGACCAATTGAATGGGATGGTTGATGTAGGGCGAGGCTTCGCGGTCTTTTCGCCGTTGGTCGCGGTGTTTTCGCGCCGCGAACTCGAGGGCGACGATGAATTGTTCGAAGTCTGGCAGTTTCATTTCGACCTCTTTCGAATCAGGCCTTCTTGGGCGGTGGTCGCGACCAATCGGCCGTCCTGCGTGAAAAAACGACCGCGGGAAAGCCCGCGTCCCCCGGAAGCCGACGGGCTCTCGACGACATGCAGCAACCACTCATCCATGCGAAACGGACGATGAAACCACATCGCGTGGTCAAGACTCGCGACTTGCATCCCGGGCGTCAACCACGTCACGCCGTGAGGGAACATCGAGGTGCTCAAAAAGTTGAAATCCGACGCGTACGCCATCATGTAGCGATGCAAGGCGTCGTCGTCGCCGAGCGTTCCGTTTGCACGATACCACGCGGCGCTGACGGGCGGTCGAACGGTCGGATTCAGGTAATTGATGGGCTCGACGGGGCGAATCTCGATGGGGGAATCTGCGGTGAAGCGCTCACGCAATGGCGACGGAATGCGGTCGGCGAACTTTCTGGCGAGGTCAACTTGCGAGGGAAGGCCATCGGGGCCGTTGAGCTCCGGCATTTCGTCGCTGTGGTCAAAACCATCTTCTTCGGCGTGGAAGGATGCCGACATGCTGAAGATCGCCTGTCCGTTTTGTATCGCTCTGACACGACGTGTCGTGAATGTGCCGCCGTCGCGGATGCGCTCCACCTCGTAAACGATGGGGCGGTCGACCTTGCCGGTCAGCAAAAAGTAGCCATGAAGCGAATGAACCATCCGGCTATCCGGCACCGTTTGTGCCGCGGCCGAAAGGGCCTGCCCAAGCACTTGCCCGCCGAACACTTGACCCCACCCGAGGTCTTGGGACTGGCCGCGAAATAGATTTTCTTCGATACGCTCTAGCGAGAGCAAGGACACGAGCTGCGTCAGGACGTCCATTTCCAACTCCGGATCAGGGGGACGTTGCGAAGATGTCGATCCGGTCCGTCGGTTTCACAATGGCGTGCAGCTGTCGCCGCCACACACGTCGATGACTTCGCCGTCGGACTCAAAAAAGTGGATCATCTGGTCGTTGTGGTGGTCTTGGCGTCGCGGGAGTTCATGCGCGTCAAAGCAGCATGCGCCTGCGCAGCACGAATACACGGTGCCGTCGACCTCGCGGCCGACGGGGCATTCGGATGGGCAATCGGATTCTGGTCCGCGGACGGGGGGCCGGTTGCCGGGCTCCGGCCAATTGTTGCGGAACGTGTAGCCATCGGGCGACTTCTCGAAGTCGTACAGGACAACGGCCGAACCTTGGTGGGGGTAGGTCGCCGGTGTGACGAGGTCCACCGTGCGGTCAACGTCGTAGTTGGCCATGAGCGCCACCCCAAGCCCCTGCGTGCGCGCCAGCGTCTCGTTTTGAACGACCGCGACCTGGAAATCCCCCTTGGCGGGCGCCCAGATCATTTTGTTGCCGGTGCTGCCATCGATCGGGCGAGCGCTGAGGTTCCAGAAATAGCTGATGGGGTCGGTGCCGTCCCACAACAGCTGGATGGTGTGCAGGGCGATCAGCTGGTCGGTGACGTCAGGGTAAGTGCCCCGAATGATGGCGAAGAACGGTCCGAAGTCCACAGACCGATGCAGCAACATTGCGTAAGAGTGACCGGGCACTCCAGCGTGGCCAAGCTGCACATCAGGGCTCAACGCGACAAACGTCGGCCCAAAGATTCCGCCTTGCGAGATGCCCGAGTAGAACTGTTTTGTGGCGTCGACGTTGATCGATCGCGACGTGACCTCGGTCATGCTGGGGAAGCGATTTTTCATCGCGCGGGCCAACAGGATCCACTCGATCATGCCTTGGTAGGCTGGTCGCCAGAGACCGGGCGCAGCGACAGGTCAAAGACGACCTTCAACGCGTCTTGCGTGCCTGCACGTCTCCCATGCCCCACAACGCGTGGCGCCGTAGAAGATGTAGTTGTTTTGGTTGCCGATGCGTCCATTCAGACCCTGAGTTTGTCTGGCTGCCGGAGCCGAACAGACCATGTCCGTACTGCACAAGTCCTTGTGGGGTGCCGTCGAGCGCCGCGCGCGGGATGACCAGTCAGAAGTCGGCGGTTCGCACGCCCTCGGCGAGGAGCTTGCCGTTGGCGTCGAGCGCAGATGCTTGTCGTCGCCGTTGCTGACGATGTAGTTCGGCACCTCCAAACGTTCCCTCAAGCCGCACCGCGATGTCAGCGTTTTCGGCCTCGGTGAACTCCGTGGTCTTCGTGACGGTCAGTTCGAGCCCGTCGGGCAGCGCGGCAAGACTTCGTCGCGCATCTCGAAAGCGCGTACTTGTGCAGCGCGGCTTCCGATGCCGTGTTCCAATCCCAAGCCAGCGTCAGCGTGTGCAGGATCCCAGCCGCGTCCAATCGCGCGAACAACGTGTCGAAGCGTGCCTGACGGAAGTCCAAGTTCGGGTCTGATTCGCCCCGCGATCAGTTTGGCAAACGCCGGGCTCGGCGCGATGTCGCCCCACGCTGGTGTCATAAGGTTGCCGAACCACGCCGTAGCGTGTGTTTGGCTTCAAGATGACGGCCGGTCGCACCACAAGCGCACGTTTTGTCGGGTCGTCGGATTGCAGGTCATGGTCGACAAAGTAGGGAACGCGCTCGATCCCGTCGTTGGTCATCGAACAGAAGGATCTGTGCATCGGCTTCCATCGACTTTTCGACGGTATATTCGGTCGCGAAGTTGGAGTCGTCGACGTTGGGGAACAGTGCGATGGCCGGAGCGCTCAGCCCGTAGCCGTCCATGCGTTTGTAGGGTTCTGGCGCGATGTGAACGCCCTGATTGTTCGCGGGCAAGGAGTCCGCGCCAAGGTCAACGTGTAGCCTGTTTCGCGCGTCCGCGTCTTCGGTCAGGAACACGTTGGATGGCCAGGGCAGCGCACAATGTGCCGAGGTCGAGGGCGTCACACCGCATACAGGAGGGGTGTCCATATCCGATGTAGCGTCTTGGCCGGCATCGTTCGCGTTGTTCGATGTGTTTGTGTTGTTGGTGTTGTTGGTGTTGTTCGCGTTGTTTGTGTTGTTTGAGTTGGTGTTCGAATCGTCGGAACACGCGGTGACGCGAACAATACCAATACCATCGTCAATCGCATCATGGGGAACCCTTCTGGTTAGTTTGGCCTAAGTAGGCACAGGAACAGGTGCTTCGGCAAGCCCATAGACGTCCGCTCTTCGGCTATGCCGAATCGGGTCGGCAACCTCTGGTTGCCGAAAAGGAGGCAATCCTGCGTGTCGACGGCCGGCAATCGGAATTTGCCGGCCCAAGTGACGAAACGCATGGGAAATGTGTTGAGAAATCTAGTGAATTTCACCTTCGGAGTACAGCCAGCGCCCTTCGCGTCGCACAAATTGGCTGGTCTCGGAGAACGAAATGTCAGCGAGTTTTTTGGTGAGCTTCGCGCTGAACTTGACCACACCACGGTCGCCATCGACCGACGTTTCGTGGATTTTGACGCCGCCAAAGGTGGTCTTTTGCGCGAATTTCTTGATGCGCTCTACCCACGCGGTCATGTCGGCGTCCCACGCGCTGCCCAGTGGGTCGGTGGTGTCGATGATGTAGTCCACCAAACCGCGCGCATACGCCGCATACCGTGACCGCATGAGGGCTTCGGGCGTTGTTGGGACTTCGCCGTCGTGGAAGGCCTTGCAGCAATCTGCGTATGCCTTCCCGCTTCCGCACGGACACGCCGAGCGAGGGGTAAATTCTTTCTTACGTTTGATCTTCATGGTGCGTGAGGCACGATTCGCCAGCGAACTTGGACATCGGGGTACACATCACACACAGTCGTGATGATTGGGCCGCCAAAATCAGCCATGACCGGCACGTAGAACATGTCGTCGCAGATGAGCTCGGAGCCCGTGAGGTCTTCGTCGTACATCTCGAACAAGATGCCGGACATGATGTCATCAGTGCTCAGGTCCGAGATCGTCTCGTTCCATGTCGGGGAATACGTGTCGAAGTCGGTGTCGGTCCAATAGTAGGCGACGTCTTGGGACAGGGCATCGAGCCAATAAATGTCAAGATAGGCGTCGGGTGAGGACAGGGCGTCGTAGTCCCAAAAATCGACCTTTCCGTCGATGATTTCGATGTCCCATCGACCGCTGACCGTGGTCATGTTGGAACAGGTCCCGTTCGAGCACATCTGTCCGTTGGGACATGCCACGCAGGCGTCGCCGGTGGCTCCGCACTGTGCGGCGGACGTCGCCGTGATGCAGGTGTCGCCGTTGCAGCAGCCGTCGCAGGTTTGACTGCATTGGGGTGTCACACACGCTGCGCCGCCGCAGGTGCTGCCGTTGATGGCCGAGCAATCCTGGCAGGCGCCGCCGCCGGCGCCGCATTGCGTCAATGACGTGGTGGTCACGCACACACCGTTGTCACAGCAGCCAGCGCAGTTGTCGGGACCACAGGTCTCGGCGCCCACGCAGCGTTGGTCGATGCAGCCGGTGCCGTCGAGGCGAGCTTCGCAGGCCGCGCCGCCAGCCCCGCAGGCGGATGCTTGGTTGCCCGTGATGCATTGATCGTTGGCGTCACAGCAACCGTTGCAGTTTGCAGGTGTGCAGTTGCGCGGCGAGGTGCACACGCCGTCTTCGCACGTGTCGCCCTCGGCACACATCACACACGCGTTGCCACCGCTTCCGCACGAGAGGCGTTCGTTCCCGGCTTTGCACTCGCCGTTGACGTAACATCCGGTGCAGACTTCGGGTTGATTCGGGATCGTCATCTGGTCGCGGATGTCCTCAGGGGACGTGCCGTTGTTGGTCGCAGACACCTCGCTCGTTGCGGAATCGTCCGAACAGCCAAACGTCAAAAGAAGTCCACCCACCAACAAAAAGCGTTTCCACATTCGATCCTCCGAACCCGACGGCCAAGCGGGTTGATGTAGCAGAATTCGTGGCAAAATGGAAAACTGGCGGCGTCCTACCTCGGAGACCCCTATGGATGAACCCAATTCAACCCTCTACGAAGACCTCGGAGGAGCAGACGTTTTGCGGCGCATCGTCGATTTGTTCTACGACGAGATGGATCAGAATCCCGAGATGGCCGTGATTCGGCAGATGCATCCCGCCGATCTGACGACATCCCGCGACAAGCTTTTCATGTTTCTGAGCGGTTGGACCGGGGGGCCGAATCTGTATTGGGAAACGTACGGTCACCCGCGACTGCGCGCGCGTCACATGCCGTTTGCGATCGGCGACCGCGAAGCGATTCAGTGGTTGGCGTGCATGGATGTGGCGCTTATGGCGTGTGTCAGCCCGTCGGTGTACGACCAGCTCATGGGCGCGTTCAAGCACATGGCGGGACACATGCGCAATCGGGTCACCGACTAGCGGTTTTGGTCGACCCCTCGAAGCGATACGCCACACCCACGGTGAGTTGTTGCTGGTCAAATCCGCCGTCCAAGATGGGGAGCGTGGTCGCGGGATCGACGAGGTCGCCCCGGTCGATGAACGCGTAGGTGGCGTAGATGTCCCAATCGTCGACGAAGCTGAGCACACCGCCGACCATGACATTGGCGCGTGTTTGCGGGTCGATGGGCAGGGACGTGGTTGCGTTTGAGGCCACTGGGAACGTGAATTCCACGCCACACCAAAACGCGGCGATGCCCGGGTTTGGCAGCACCAGCTGCACGTTCGTCGCGACCTCGCCGAACCACGGCGCTTCGTCTTCGATGAACAACGCGGTGCCGCGCCCGTGAACCCCGCCGTCAAAGACCATGTACGGATTGACGGCGTAGCGCCAGCCAAGCCCAAGCTGGGCTGATGTCCACCCACCGGACTGATCCAGCGTCGGTCCGCCGGCGAAGCTCAGCGCTGTCAACAGGTGGTCCGTCAGACCGATGCGAAACCCCAAAGACGCGCTTTGCCACGCCAATTCATCGGTGGTGCTCGGCTGTTTGGGCAACAACGACGTCGCCAGCGAGACCTCGGCGATGCCGCCCAACGAGTAACGCGATTGCAGGCCAAGCAGCACAACGTCGGTGAACTTCAGCCGCCGTGTGCCGAGCACTCCGCCGAGGTCACCGTCCGCAGTCATGAACGTGAACCCACCGCCGACGGACCCACTGCCGCCCGGCGCGATCAACCAATCCTGGGTTTTGGACCGGTAATCGCCGGAGTCCATCATGGTCCGCTCGACCGCCGCAGTCGGTGCGTTGGAGAGATCTTGCGCGACGACGTTCGTGCCAAGCAGAGACAACACGGTGCAGACAAGCCATTTCATTTTTCACTCCACGCGAGACGATCTTGAGGCGGTTTGAACGTGAGCGGTCCACCAAGGATCTAATTTCGGGTTCTACATTGTCGCATTTCTCGCTGTCACGTAACGTTTTGAAACTCAATGGAACAATTGTTGGTGGACAGTGTCTGCCCGGCATCACTTTTCGAAAGGACGTCGATGAAGCGCCTCTTGTTTTTGATCAGTTTGCTGCTCCTGCCCGCCCAAGCCTCCGCGTTTTGCGGTTTCTACGTCGGCGGCGGAGCGAGTCTGTACAACGACGCCACCCAGGTGGTCCTGATGCGCGAAGGCAATCAGACTGTCCTGAGCATGCAGAACGCCTATGCGGGTCCGCCCGAGGACTTCGCGATGGTGGTGCCTGTCCCACAAGTGCTTCAGAGAGAAAACGTCAAAACGCTCGAGAAGGACCTCTTTGACAAGGTGGACCGACTGAGCGCACCGCGCCTTGTTGAGTATTGGGAGCAAGACCCTTGCGCCGACGACTGGGGGTATCCGAGAAGTGGTTTCGGGCTTGGGATAAGTGGTATTGGCCGCGGAGGTGGCGGACTTGGGTCGGGTGTCTCACGCGGATACGTCGAGGTCCGGGCCGCCTTCGCGGTCGGGGAGTACGACATCGTGATGCTCGAGACCAACGAAGCCGCTGCGCTCGACAATTGGCTCAAAGCCAACAAGTACAAGATTCCAGACGGCGCTGAGCCTTATTTCAAGCCGTATGTCGAAGCGGGCATGTACTTCTTCGTGGCCAAGGTCGACGTCGAAAAGGTCAAGGTCGAAGACGGAAAGGCCGTGCTGAGCCCGCTGCGCTTCAACTACCAATCCAATGATTTTTCGCTGCCCGTTCGATTGGGCATGATCAACTCACGTGGGTCGCAGGACCTGCTGGTGTACATTCTGGCTCAGGATCAACGTTACGAGGTGGCCAATCGCCCCAATGTGACCATTCCTACGAACACCAACGTGGCAGACGCGGTACGCGACAACTTCGCGGGCTTTTACGAGGCGCTGTTCAGCCGCACCATCGAGGAAAACCCACAGGCGGTCGTGACTGAATACGCCTGGCAGGCGACCAACTGTGACCCGTGCCCGACTGGCGCGGTCGGAGGCGCGACGCTCAATCAGACCGATTTCCAGACTTTGGGGGCTGACGTGCTGAATTCGCGCGCGATGAATTGGACGTTGACGTCGGCATCGCTGGTTACGCGCCCAACGATACCGGGCTGACCTTGTGTTTAAGAAGGCCGAACTCCATCATCGGCGGCGCGAGACTGGTGAAGGTGAGGAGAGCGTGGCGCGCCCTTCGACATTCAACCAGGTTCCAAGGGCGCTACATCATGCGCCACGAGTGGGAGGGCAAGGTGAGTGCAAGGCGCCAAGATTCGGTCGTTGGGGCGGTCCGCCGGACGCGACACAGATGAATCGCATCAAGGATGTCCTGGTGCTTCAGATGCGTCGTGAGGCGTTGTTGGCGGCAGGCAAGGACCCAGCTCAGGCGAGCCTTGAGGGGGCCCTGACCGCAAAGGAGGCTGATGCCGTTGCGTTCCACATGCGGCGCGAGTTTGGGACATCGTCTGTACCCGCCGATTCGGGCACAGCGCCCTCCGTTGCGCCAAGCTCGAACACACGTGGTGGCGCGCCGTTGGCGACTGCGCCTGCGCTTCAATCGTTGATTCGTGAACCCGTTTTGGGGCTCACACCAACGGAGCCCGCCAAATCAATGCCCGCGGCGACGCCACAGACCGGCCAAACGGCGGAGCAGGTGGCCACACAGACGGCGGCACAGACCGCGGCACAAACCGCGGCGCAGGCACCCGCACCGACACCCGCATCGGGGTGTTCGACCGCAACAGGCGGCACGTGGGTGATGCTGATGCTTGTGGGATTCTTCCGTCGCAAGCGAAAGTAAGTGAAGCGTTTGGGTGGATGACTTGAATCGTGTTGAATGTCTTCGACATGGTCGCCAACAGGAGCCCTGATGAAGTTTTTTGTTCTTCTCGTCCTGCTTTTGTCACCTTCGGCGGCGCTCGGATTTTGCGGCTGTTTTGTGCCCAGAGCTTCCGTCGCCAAAGATCTTGCAGCGAACCTTTACAACGACGCGACGCAGGTTGTCCTCATGCGGGATGGGAATCAAACCGTTCTTACCATGCAGAATTCTTACGTGGGGCCCCCTGAGGACTTTGCGATGGTGGTGCCTGTGCCGCAGCTCCTCAAGGTCGAGAACGTTAAGACGTTGGATAAAGCCATCTTTCGCAAGATCGAACAACTAAGCGCCCCGCGCTTGGTCGAATATTGGGAACAAAACCCGTGCGGTCGAGATCGGCCAGCTCCACCGCTTGATATTCTTCGGGGCCCGTCCAAGTCACAGGACTGGCAAGGTTCGGTGGCAGTTCGTGCCGAATTCGTGGTCGGTGAGTACGAAATCGTCATGCTCGATACAAACGACTCGGCGGCACTTGAGCGTTGGCTCAAGGCCAACAACTACCGAATTCCTGATGGGGCGGACGCCTATTTGAAGCCATACGTTGAAGCTGGGATGTACTTCTTTGTGGCCAAGGTCGATGCGCAAAAGGTCAAGTTTGAGGGTGGGAAGGCGGCGCTGAGTCCACTCCGATTCAACTACCAGTCCAACGAGTTCTCGCTGCCCATTCGTTTGGGGATGATCAATTCCAGCGGCTCCCAAGACCTTCTGATTTACATCTTGGCCATGAACCAGCGTTATGAAGTCGCGAACCGGCCAAACATCACGATACCCACGGACACCAGCGTCTCGGACGCAGCCAGGTACGACTTCAGCGGTTTCTACGAAGCATTGTTTGATCGCGCTATTGAACAGAATCCCGGTGCCGTCGTTACGGAGTATGTGTGGCATGCCAGCGGTTGCGATCCGTGCCCGCCAGGCGATGGGGTGGTTCTGAGCCCCGAGGAACTCGTGACGCTCGGCGCCACAGTGAGCAACGCGGATCCGCGGCTGTGGATACTGACGCGGTTGCACGCGCGGTACACCGCGGACAACGTCGGTACGGATCTCGTCTTTCGAAAGGCCGATCCACTTGTTGGTGGCATCGGAAGCCGAGCGGCCGGCGAGACCGCGGTAAGTGCATCCTTGGCGAATCAGTTTCAGAGTCGCTACGTGATTCGGCACGAATGGGAGGGGGAACCGACTTGTCAGGACCCTGTGTTTGGCCGTTGGGGCCTGCCACCGAGCCCGTTTGAAATGGACGAGGTCAAGCGCGTCGTTCTGCTGCGAATTCGTCGTGACGCGCTGTCGGCGCAGGGTAAAGAACGTAACCTCGCAACCGCGGATGACCCGATGACGGAGGCGGAGGCCGCTGCGGTTGCAGCTCAGTGGCGGCAAGAGTTTGGAGTGTCCGAGAAGCCGCCTGTTACACGCGCACCATCCGTTGCGCTGAGCGCGAACACAAGACCCGCAGACAAGAAGAACCAGCATACTCCTGCTTTGGAGTCGTTGGTCCGCGAGCCCATCTTGGGGTTGACGCCACAAGTCCCCTTGCGATTTCCGATCTCGAGACGGCCTTCAGATACGACTCCCGTCGTTTTGGATCGCGGGCCGCAGACGGCGGCACAAACAGCACCTGCAACGACACCCGCATCGGGGTGTTCGACCGCCACAGGCGGCACGTGGGTGATGCTGATGCTGGTGGGATTCTTCCGCCGTCGTCGAAACTAGGTCGCAGCGCTTGCAGCGCGAACTTTCTTTAGTTTGTCGGGGCGGCTTAGGCGCTTAAACGCGTGTTCGGCGGCGCTTGCGGCCGAGCGGTCCTCGTAGGGCCAGCTGGCCAGCAGGACGACCGGACGGCGTGCCTTGGTGTACTTGGCACCCTTGGGGCTCTCGTTGTGCTCGGTGACACGACGCTCAACATCCGTCGCGATGCCCGTGTACAGCGTGTCATCCGCGCATTGGACCACGTAGTCGAACCAGCTCAATTGCAGAAACCTTCGATGGGTGGGGTGACGTACATGAAGCTGAAACACATCTCGTCCGAGGAGCCCAGCCCAGGAAAGACCGTGAAGTTCTTGGTGTTCTCCCACTCGCAGCCTGTGCTGATACGGTCGCCCGCATTCAGGGCCATGGGGGTGTCGTAGATGATCTGCGCTTCAAACGCCCATCCGGCCAACGCGATGATGCTCTCGATGGCGTTGGTGCCCGAGCGCCGCACCGATTGGTCAAACGCAGAGCCGATCTCGTGCATGTGCGGCCACGTCGCGAACAACGAAACGTCGGTGTTGACCGTGCAATCTTGGCTCGACGAGCCGGTTTGGCCCGCTGGAATCGAGGGGAAGCCGACGCCGGGACCGATCTCGGCCAGCGCGTATTCGGGGCCTGCGACGGCGTCGTGGTAGACACGAATGCCACTTGAATCCCGCACGTTCGCTGCGCCAGCGCCATTGTTGTAGTGGATCTGCAGCACAAAGGCGTCGCCGGGTTCCATGACGATGCCACCATCGGGGAATTGCAGCGGGGCTTGGCCTGGGCCCCACACGTAGGCGTACGAATCGCCGGGCGGGAATCCGGGACAGGCGAACGACGTCTCGGCGGGATTGCCGCTTTGCAGCTTGACCAAGAAGTGGTGGACGACGCGCGCATCATCGATGACGGGTTCGATGCGTCGGATGATGCGCCGCTCGTTCAGCGGGGTTCGGACCACAAAACACTGGTAGCGGTCGAGCTCATTTTGCCCGAGCGCGTAATCGGACGCGGTGACGTCAAAGGACGGCAAGTTTGGGGCTTGCGCGGGCGCCGTCAGCGGCGGCTTGTTGGCGTTGAGTCCGATCGTGTGGTCGGGGTGCGCCATGCCGCAAGAGGCCCACTCCGTCAGCGTGTCCAAGCCCTGATGCGTCAGTGGAGGCGCGTTGGCGGGCGGCATCGTCTTGTTGACCAAACGCGCGACCATTTTGTCCACGACACGTTCGCCTTCGGCACCCGCCACCATCGCGCTGTAGTCGACGAGTGGCATGGGCGCCCCAAACGTGGGCGTGGCGCCGTGGCAGGTCTGGCAACCTTCCTGCAAAAACGGTTGGATCGTCGCAAACGCAGCCTCGGAGGGCACACAATCTGGGCCGTTGGTTTGGTTGTTCGTCGCGTTGTTGGTCGGCGTCGTCTGATTGTTCGTCGCGTTGGTGACGTTGTTTGTCGACGTGTTCGTGGCGTTGTTGCTCGAACTTGTGGCGTTGTTGCTCGAGGTCGTCTGATTGTTGGACGACGTCGTTTGGTTGTTTGGGCTCGTGCCCGAATCGTCGCCACACCCAACGGCCATCACCAGCCAGAACAAGAAAAGTCGATGCATTGTGTCTCCTGTCTGGCCACAGTACCGGACTTTCACCGGAAAATCTTGGTCACTGTTGGATGACCTCAACATCGGCGGCGAGGTTGAGCTCACGGACGCCGGCTTCGATCTTCGACAGGTCGCCCACAACGATCCACACCATGTTTTGAGGTTGGATGATGGTCTTCGCGGCAGCCGCAACCGTGGCCGTGTCCAGTGACTCCACACGCTCAACGTAGGTGTTGTAATAATCGTCGGGCAGTCCAAACACCACGATTTCCTCCACGCTGTTCAGCAAGCGACCTGTGGTCTCGTTTTGACCCGGGATCTTGCGCGCGGTGTTCGACTTGACCCGCGCGAGTTCCTCTTCGGTGGCTGGGTTGGTCGAAAGATAACCGTTCAGCTCCTTTTGGACCTCGAGGATGGACTCTTTGGTCTTGTCCGACTGCACCTGAGCATAGACCGCGTAGACCTGTTGGTTGCGTGTGTCGAACAGGAAACTGCGCGAGCCATACGACCAGTGTTTGTCCTCACGAAGGTTCATGTTGATGCGCGACATGAACGAGCCGCCGATGATCTGATTCATCGCTTCGGCCGCGATGGGGTCGTTGTCTTTGCGTGCCCCAAAGATGTTGCCCGCGACGATAAACGATTGCTCGGCACCGGGTTTGTCGATCAGCAGCACTTTGGGTTTCGGCGAGGTGACCGTGGAGACCGAAAGGGTTTTTCGTGGGGTGGTTGCTGTCCACTCCCCAAACGCCTTTTCGACGGCCGGTTTGATCGCATCGAGCGTCGTATCACCCACCACGATCAGCGTCGCGCCGTCGGGTCGAATGAACTGTGCGTGATAGGCCAAGAGGTCGTCACGCGTGATGTTGGTGACGCTTTCAGGGTGCCTGATCCCGTCCACGGCATGCCGTAGGGGTGACCGGCGCCAAACAACGTCGGCCCGAGCAGACGTTGGGCCATGGTGTTCGGACGGGCCTTCTCTTGCGCGATTGCGGCCAGCAACTGTGATCGACGGCGCTCGAGCTCTTCGGGTGCAAACGCGGGCTGTGTCACCACCTCGGCCAGAAGCGAGACCCCACGGTCGAGATTGACCGAAAGCACCGACAAATTAACGCTGGCGTCGTCCAGACCCGCTCCGCTGGAGAGGTTTGCGCCGAGGCGCTCAAGCTCCGCCGACAACTCCAGACTTCCGCGGTTTTGCGTGCCCTCGTCCATCAGGTCCATGGCGAGCCTGGCGGTCCCCGGCTTGCCACCGACATCGGTCGATGTGCCTGCGGGGGCGATCCAACTCATCTGCACGACGGGCACATCGTGGCGCTGTGCGAGCACGATCGTCATGCCGTTGGCCAGCGTCACCCGTTCAAGGGCGGGGAGCGACAGATCCGGCGCGTCGCCAACGTCGGGCAGTTTACTGCGGTCCACGTCCGACGCTGCGACCTTGGTTGTGGGCTCGGGGCGCACACGGATGACAAACACACCCTCGCTCATCCACGCTTTCGTCGTGTCCTTGACCTCGGCGGCTGATGCGGTCCTGAATACCTCGTGCTGGCGTTTGTAAGCCCCGGCGTCGCCCAAATAGACTTGGTTACGCGCGAGCAGGTCGGACTTTCCACCAAAGCCGCCCACGCGCTCCAAACGCGAGACACGGTCTGCAAAGTAGCTCATCCGAGCGCGCAAAAGTTCGTCCTCCGTGGGGCCGTTCGCGATAAATTTCGCAAGCTCCTCTTCGATGGCGTTTTCAAGGGTCGCCAAGTCCGCACCCGGTTTGGCGTCGGCCATGATCAGCAGCTGCGATCCGATCTCGTTCTCGTCGACATAGAAGTTCACGCTGGTCGCGATCTGGTCTTCGTAGACCAGGCGTTTGTACAGCCGCGAATTCTTGCCCGAGCCCATCACCGACGCCGTCAGTCGCAAGTGCTCAAGCGCATCCGAGCCGAATTCGGGTACGTTGTAGACATACATCACGCGCTCTTGTGGGACGCGGTCGAACACTTCGGTTTCCCGGCGCTCGGTCATTTTGGCGATCCACACGCCCTTGCGCTCCACCGCAGGCCCGGACGGGATATCGCCAAAATACTTCAGGACCTTGGCGTAGGCTTCGTCGGGCGAAATGTCGCCCGCGATCGAAATCACGGCGTTGGCCGCCCCGTAGTAGCCCGCGAACCAGGCTTTGACGTCGTCCAACGACGCCGCGTTGAGGTCGTCCATGCTGCCGATCGTCGACCACGAATAAGGGTGGCCGACGGGGTAGGTGTTCGGTGGGATCATCTCCCAAACCTTGCCGTACGGCTGATTGAGGCCTTGGCGTTTCTCGTTTTGGACCACGCCGCGTTGTTCGTCGAGGCGTTCCTGCGAGATCGCGCCCGCGAAGTGGCCCATGCGGTCGGACTCCATCCACAGAGCGAGGTCGAGCGACGACTTGGGCACGGTTTCGAAGTAGTTGGTGCGGTCGGAGTTGGTCGTGCCGTTCAAGTCCGTCGCACCGGCCCGCTCAAGCGGCTCAAAGAACTCGCCGGTCAGGTTTTCGGACCCCTGAAACATCAAGTGTTCAAAGAGGTGGGCGAAGCCTGTTTTTCCTGGGACCTCGTCTTTGGAACCGACGTGGTACCAGACGTTGACCGCGACCACAGGCGCCTTGCGGTCCTCGTGGACCAACAACGTCAGACCGTTGGGCAGCACGAACTTGGTGTAGGGGATGTCAATCTCGGGGAACGCCGCGGGGCGCGCCATGTTGACATGGATGGCTTCCTGCTTGGCTGGGGCTCCGCCGCATGCGCTCAACGCGAGGACAGCAGCCAACATCAGTCGCTTCATTTTTTCTCCTTGTATCCAAATTTCTCGAAGACTCCGGCGAGTCGCGGGCGCTGATCCCCTTGGACCACGATGACCGTGTCCTCGGTGGATACGCCAACCCCCAACCCCTTTTTCAGTGCGGCCACGAGCTGCTCATGCTGCTTTGCAGGCAGACCCTCCAACCCACCGATGAGCGTGACGGTCTTTCCGCCGCGTCCCTTCTTCTCGATGTTTGTGTGGATACGCGTCTTTGACAGGTCCAAAACCGCCTCGGGCTCGGCCTTAGATGCCTCGGGCTCGGGTGCAGGTGCTGGCAAATCGTTCCGATTCGCCAAGGCGGCAAACGGGTTGCTCGAAAACCCTTCCGCGGCCGCGTCCAATGAGACTTTCCCCTTCTTTTTTGCCATGGATACCTCCGTGCTGCGCCACGATTAGCGCAAAGCCGGAGGACGGTAAACTCTGCGGCGTCAGATGATCAGACGCACGCCGCCCAACTTGGCGATTTCGTGGGGGAAGCGGTCACCTGGTGTGCCGATGAACATGTAGTTCTTCGGGACGTTGAGGCGTTTGGAGATCTCTTCGATCAGCTCGGGTGAGAACGATCCCTTCACCGCGACGAAGTCGATGCGCAGTTGGGGATACATGTGGTCGATCTCGTTGAGGTGATGGGCGAGCTCGGGCGGAATGGTCGCCTCGTCCTCGTAGACGTGGACCACGCGTAGGTGCGTCGATTGCTCGTTTTCGAGCACGTAGAGCGCCGCGCGGTTGAGGGTCGCGATGTTGTCGCCCTTCGTGAAGTAGATGATGTCCTGCTCATTGATGCGGTTGATCACCCCTTGAAGGCGTTGCGAGATCCAGTTGTTGAGCTCTTCGATGCGCAGCACGACACTCTCGGAGGCGAACATGACGCCGCGCAACAGCGGGATGCGAAGGAACATGACCGCGACAAGCAAGCCAATCGCCACAAAGTACGTGCCGAAGACCTCGAGGTTGGGGACGTTGATGTTGCCCACAAGGCCCATCAGCACGGCTGCCAAAGCGATGACGACCGCTGGCCAGCTTGCCCGAACGTCGCGAGGCAGGCGGCCACGCTTGACCTTCAGTAGGCCGTTGCCAAACGCGAACAGCGACATCACGGCGAGGAACGACAGTGTGTAGACGCCTGCCAGAACACCGACGTGGCCGCCGGTGATGACGTAGATCGAGCAGCTCAGCGCCAAGAATCCCAGGATGATCCAGTGGTTGGTCTTTCGTGCTTTGTTCTCGGCGAGCGGACTTGTGGCAGGCAGCGGGTCAAGCGTCATGCGTCGCACCAAGCCGGTGACACCGACGAACGAAGTCAGCACCGCGCCCGACAAAACGAGAACGGCGTCGATGCTCACCAGCCATGCCAACATGCTGCCAAACTGCTCGCCGCCGGCGCGTTGCGCCATCACGGACAGAAGACTTGTTTGGTAGGTTTCGAAGTCTTCAAGCTTGACGATGCCCAGCGACAGAAAGCTGATCAAAGGATTGAAGATACCGACCGCGAGCCACATGTTGCGAAGGGTCTTGGGAACACACCTGGTTTCTGCTCTTCAATGAAGTTCGCGGAACTTCGAAACCTGGAGATTCCAAGCATGGCTGCCGCGAAACCAAAGAACAGTGCGTGTGCAATCCCACCCGGCGGCGGGGTCGCCCAGTTCATCGTAAACGTTGAGGGATCGTTGGCGACGTAGCTGATCCCTGCGACGCCGAGAAGCGTCAATGTGATCATGTGAATCGTGAAGATCACCACGGCCACGCCCGCGGATTCACTGATGCCGATGAGGTTCAAGACGGCAAAGAAGCTCAGCAGGCCGATCGTCGCCCAGAACACATTTAGGCTGTGCATGATCTCGTGAAGATAGTGCATCGCCTCGCCGGCACTGATCACGGCGGTCGCGACGTACGAGAGGATCGTGAGCACAGCGGCAAACGCCGCGGCCTTTTGTTCGAGCTGTTCAGTAGGAGGGTGTACGTACCGCCGTTGAGCGGTAGGGCGGAGCCGACCTCAGCGTAGATTTTGCGGAACAGGAACAAGACGCTCGCCACAAGCAGCAGTGCGATGGGGCGAGGGCCGGCAGCGATGCCCGCAAGCGCCGAGACGTAGAGGCACGACGAGGTGATGTCGTTGCCGCAGATCGCCGTGGCCGCGAATTGTCCGAGCTGGTGAGGAGCTTTAGGGGCCTCGGCGTTGGGGTCGACGGCGATGTCGTCGATGCGTTCGAGCTGCCCCATCCGGCGAAATTCCAACCTCCCGGCGGTACGTCGTCTGCCGCAATCGTTGCCGAAACCTGTTCATCACTCATATTGCTCTCTGCACTTTCAGGGGTCCTAAGCGGCGTCTTTCTGCCAATGGGATCAGCAGTTGTCGAGAGAATTCGACGATTTTCTCATCTTCTTGTGTGTTGTGGGTCGGATCGTGAACGCCAACGCGCCAGCGGTCAAGGCATGCAGAAACAACAAAAGCCCGGCCGAAGCCGGGCTTTTGTGACGTGATGTTCGAACCCATGAAAGCAAGTTCACCACGCAGGCAGGTCAAAAAACGCGACACACCCAACCATGCATTCATTTGACCGGGACATTCATCCATCCATCCATTTTCCGGTCAACTGTCGCGCCCTGCACACCGACACACTGCCGCAGGTGATGCCGTAAGCGACTGAAAGAACCTGAAAGAATCTGAATCAAAGGTAGGCGACCCAGCTTGCGAAGCTTGGCCGTGTGAGTGAGGATGAGCGCCTAAGAGAGAGAGTATGGCTAGAACTTCTGGAAATCTTCCCAAGCCGCTCACGCCGTTTGTGGGACGCACTGAGGACTTGGCGACCGTTCGGTCGTTGTTCGCGCAGGGCCATCGGTTGGTCACTGTGCTGGGTCCAGGCGGTGCCGGAAAGACGCGGTTGGTGTCAGAGTTTGGGCACGCGTCGGGCGCGGAGTTCGACTCGTTGTGGTTCTTGGATTTGACGCCATTTGAGTCTGCGGACGATGCGCTCGCAGCGGCGATGGGGCTGTTCGGGATATCGAGCAGTGGTGCGCCCGAACACGCGATTGCGCGGCACCTTGATAGCCTCGGTAAGCCGCTGCTGATCATCGATAATCTTGAGCACATGATCGGGGAGTTCGCGCCGCGTTTGGCCGAGTTCATGCGGGTGAACAAGAACGCCAAGGTGCTCGCGACATCACGTGAACCTCTCCATATCGTGGGCGAGCATCAACATCGCCTGAGCGCATTGAGCCTCGACGAAGCGCTTGAGCTGTTCGAGAGCCGAGCGCGCGCCCAATCGCCCGATTTCAAGCTCGACAGCGCGTCGCGAAAGGCGATCGTCGAGGTTGTGGAGCGGGTGGACTTTCTGCCGCTCGCGATCGAACTCGCGGCATCGCGCGCACGCATGATGACACCGCTGGCGTTGGCGGAACGGCTGACAAACCGGATGTCCGCGCTCAAGAGCAAAGACCGTGACCGGCCGGAGCGCCATCGCACCATCGCAGCGACGATCGAATGGTCGTGGGAGCTGTTGGACGACAACTTGCGTCGCGCGCTGACAGACATTTCGGTGGTGCGAGGCCCGTTTGACGTCGAGGTCGCCGCGGCGATTTTCGCCGATCCAGACGCCGAAGAGATGGTCGAAGGGCTGCTTGACCAATGCCTGCTTGAGCGCGTTGTCGGCGGACGATTTCGGATGTTTGAAACGGTCCGAGGTTTTGCGACCGACCGTTTGTCTGAGAGTGACCACGCGCGCGTGGTTTGGCGTCGCCACGCCCGCTACTACGTGCAGAAAGTGGAATCGGCGAAACCCAAGGAGCTCGCCTCGATGCGCCACGTGGTGCCCAATCTGCTGGTCGCTGCAGAGCGTGACATCGACCTCGATCTGCGTGCGGCATGTTGGGTCGCGGCTGGTCGAGTTTCGCGCGAAACGGGCGGGATTGCCCAGCTTGTGTCCCATTTGAGCCAGGTGCATGAACTGACCAACGATCCAGGCCGCATTGCCGAGGCAACGTACCTGATGGCGCTGGGCAACGCCGAGTTGCTGCGCTTGAACGAGGCCGTGGAGTTGGCCGCGCAAGCGGGACAGATGGCCGAGCAGAACGGCCACATGGACATCGCCGCCCTCGCGCATGCTGCGGAGGGCGCTTTTTTGTCGCGCTTAAGCAGGCCGACCGACGCGTTGCCGACATTGGAGCACGCCTATGAAATCGCGTCGCGTTCAAAAGATGCGGACGTGCGCCTGCGCGTCCGCGCTCAGCTCGCGTCGACCCTGTTTCAGATGGGACAGTCGTCCCGTGGCGAAGCCCTGATGGCCGAAAACATCAGCGAGGCCAACCATCTGGGCGACAAGCGCACGGCCGCGCGGGGCCTGGCTCAACTCGCGTTAAGTGCGATGAGTTCGGGCGCTTTGGAGCGCGCCGAGACGATGCTCCTGGATGCTGAAAACCTTTTGGCGTCGCTCGACGACCCCATCTGGTTGGCAACGACGCAGATCGGTCGCGGTGATCTCGATCGCCGACGTGGCAAGCTCGACTCTGCGCGCGCCCACTACGAGCGTGCCGTGCATACCGCGCAGGCGTCGTCGTCGGTTGACCTGCAGGTCAGGGCGCTCTCGGGATTGGCGATGACGTTGGGGGCAGCCGCGGATCGCGGGTACCTGATTACGGCGCTGGAACGGGTCGGGGAAGAGTCCGACTCGACCGAGGCAAACCTCCTGCGATCGCGCATGGCGTTTTTTGATTTGGCGTTCGACAACCCACCGCTGTCGCGGCACGCCGCGCGATTGGTGTTCCAGTCGGAGTCTGTGTCGGTGCCGTGGCGCGCGGTGATGGGTGGCATTTACGCCATCGGCTATGCAATGACCTACGATGGGCCGGCGTTTGATGATGTCTTGGAAAAGTCTCGGGCGTTGATGGCCCCGAGTGTCTTTGCCGAAGCCTTCTTGGACGCGGTCCAATCCGTGGGCGACGCGATGATGGAGCGACGCAAGTTCTCGCCGACGGCCTACAACGAGTTGATGGAAGAGGTGGTCGCGATTTCGGCCATGCCTGACCCGGCCCTTGGGCCGTGGCCGCAGTGGGAGGCCGGCGCGATCCTGGAATTGTTGTTCTCCAGACGCGTCCAACCCGACTCCAAAGCGATCTCGCTGCGGATCAGCGAAGATGGGCGCACGTTCTACCCCCCCGGCACAGACGAGCCTGTGGACTTCACCCGGCGCGGCGCGCTTCGGTTGATTTTGGTCGGCTTGGCGACAAACCGCGTTCAAAACCCGGGGTCGGGAATCTCGCTGGACGATGTGGTCGAGCTGGGTTGGCCCGGCGAGCGCGTCACGCCCGAAGCTGCGGCCTCGCGGGTTTATACGGCGATTCGCACGCTGCGCGGGTTTGGTCTTGAGGACTACTTGCTGACTTCGGACGAAGGCTACTACCTTTCGACCGAGCTCGGCGTCGAGTTCATCTAGAGCTTGGCGACGATCTTCTCGCTCTCTTCCCACAACCTCGCCGCAAGCCCCATGTCACGCCCAAGCGCCGAGGATTTCGCGACGTTGCAATCCGCCAGATACTCCCCGGTGGTCTTGTCGAGTGACGGGTGAGCCGCGGCCCACGTCTGAGTGGCAGCGCCCTCCGGCACGGACTTGAGGACAAGTGGGTTGGCGATCGACAGCGCAAAATCCGCGATAGACGCCATGTTGCGCGCGAGGTTTGTGTGGATCACGCCAGGATGTACGGCGTTGGCGGTCTGACCGGACGGCAGGCGTTTGGCGAGCTCGCGCGCAAACAGGAGGTTGCACAGTTTGGATTGACCGTAGAACGGCGTGCCCGAATAACCCTTTTTCCCATCCAGGTTGTCGAAGTTGACGCCGCCTTTGACGGGGAATTTGTGGGCGTCGCTTGACAACATCACCACGCGGCCGTGCTCGGTCAATTGGTCGAGCAGGCCGGTGACCAGAATGAAGTGGCCGATGTGGTTGGTCATGAACTGAAGCTCGTAGCCGTGGCTGAGCTCGAGCTTGGGCAGGGCCATGATGCCGGCGTTCGCGATGATGCCGTCGAGCTTCTCGCCCTTGACGGCCTCGATCGCCGCACGCACCGATGCCGGCTCGCTCAGTTCGCACGCTACCGGCAAGAGATTGTCGGTAAACGGGCTTAATGCGTCTGTCGCTTTTTTCTCGGTTCGTGCTGCCCCAATCAGACGTGCCCCGCGCAATGCGAGCACGCGCGCAGTCTCGAGCCCGATGCCCGAGTTGCAGCCGGTGATGAGGTAGGTTTTGCCACTCAGGTCTAAGCCCTGTGTGACTTGCTCGGCTGTCGAGCCGTATCCAAATCCGCTGGGACCGTTCCCCTTAATCTTTGAAAGCAATGACATTTTGAGAATCCGTGGTTCAAGTACGTCTAGGATGCATCTTTGTACAAGTGGTCGCACGAATATCGGTGAAACGATGACACATCCGGGTCAAATCCAGCATCCACGCCATCCACGGCACTTGGTGGGTAGCGCGTGGACATTCGTCCCCGCCGAGCCCTATCGGCATTTTGTGGTGCGGCGGGTCGATCGCGACGGAAACGTGCACATGGAGGCCGTGCTCGACGCCGAGTTTCTCGTGGCGTTCGCGTGGCGAGAGCTGCGTGACCGCGCCAAGTGGACACCTGGCTGGCAGCAGTAGCTGTGCGGGCTTGGTCAGGCCTTGGGCCGGCAACCTCCGGTTGCCGGATTCGGCGTAGCCGAACATCGGACGAGTGTGTGGGCTTCGCCCATTCGGCAACCGGAGGTTGCCGACCCGATTCGGCGTAGCCGAACATCGGACGAGTGTGTGGGCTTCGCCCATTCGGCAACCGGAGGTTGCCGACCCGACTCGGCGTAGCCGAACATCGGACGAGGTGTGGGCTTCGCCCATTCGGCAACCGGAGGTTGCCGACCCGATTCGGCGCAGCCGAACATCGGACGAGCGTGTGGGCTTCGCCCATTCGGCAACCGGAGGTTGCCGACCCGACTCGGCGCAGCCGAACATCGGACGTGCGTGTGGCTTCGCCCATTCGGCAACCAGAGGCTGCGACCCGATTCGGCGAGCCGAACATCGGACGAGCGTGTGGCTTCGCCCATTCGGCAATCGGACGAGCGTGTGGGCTTCGCCCATTCGGCAACCAGAGCTTGCCGACCGGCGTAGTCGAACATCGGATGTTTATGTGGGCCAAGTCAGTCTTGTTGGGCCGACAGAGGAGGTCTGCGCGACCAAATCGTCGCCAGCGTCCCGCCCGAGAGCAGGTGCCAAACGCCCCACCACGCGGCCACCACGGCCATGGGACCGTTGCCGTTAAAGAAGCTGAAGATCAACACAAGGCCCAAGCCAGAGTTCTGGATGCCCGTCTCGATCGCGATTGTGCGACGCTCGGGCTCTTCCAAACGCGCGGCCCACGCGATGCTATAGCCAATGAGCAGCGCTAGGCCATTGTGCAACGCCACAAGCCCCGCGACGTGCCCAACGTAGGCGCCAAAGGCGCCCCGATTGACCACCAACGCGATCACGATGAACGCGACCAACACCAAACCGGCCAGAATCTGCGCGGGTTTCTCGATCTTTTGTGCCCACAGGGGTCGGACCTTTCGAAGCGCGGCCCCAAGAGCCACAGGCAGCGCGATGAGCAACAGCGTCGTCTTGACCATGTCGACCCAGTCTACGCTGACACCGACGTCCGCGGTCAGGTCGGGGAGCAATCGCGCGGCACCGCCAAAAATCATGGGGGTCATCAAGGCCGCGCCAAGCGTCGCGATCGTTGTCAGGCCCACAGACAGCGCGGTGTTGGCCTTGGCCAGTTGGCAAAAATAGTTCGACATGTTCCCGCCGGGACAGGCGGCCACCAGCAACATGCCAAGCGCGATCCCCGGGTGGGGTATTAACAAGATGACCAGTCCAACCGTGATGACAGGCAGGGCAACCCACTGCGAGAACAAACCTGCGGCCAGCGCGCGGGGGCGATCGCGCAAGCGGCGAAGCTCGTCGGTCTGGATGCCCAGCGACACCGCAAACATCACGAACCCGAGCGCGATGTTGAGCACTTGCAGTCCGGCCGGGCTGAACTGAACGTGAGCTTGTTCGATCGGGGGCATCATTGTCCTGTGTTTTGTCGACTATGCCGCGTCAACGTCGGAATCGCCACTCAGGAATCCCAGCTCAACCTCGGCAAGCCGTGTTTTCGTGTCGCCGCATAGATGAGCGAGGTCTCAAGGTGGGCGACCTCGGGGCGTGTGGTAAACGCGTCCATGGCGAGGTTTCGGAGGTGGTCGGTGTCACGCACGACGACGTGCACCATGAAATCTTGGCGCCCGGCCACGTGGTAGACCGCGACGACTTCGGGCAGCGTCAAGACGTGGTCGTAGAAAGCCTCGACGAGCTCACGCGAATGCTGTTTGAGTTGGATGGCGACCATCGCTTGCAAGTGAATCCCGAGCGCTTCGGCGGCCACCTCTGCGTGGAATCCCCGGATGGCTCCGTCTTGGGTCAGCCGCTTGACCCGCTCAAAACAGGACGAGGGCGCGAGTCCGACCGCGGCCGCGATCTCTTTGTTGGTCAACCGACCATTTTCTTGAAGGAGTTCCAAGATGGCGAAATCAATTCGGTCGAGGCTGAAATTCATGAGGTAAATCCGATAATGATTCGTTGGATATATTTGTTGGGGGAACGGTATTCTATTAATCAGGTTGTTTCAACGAACATACGTCGGAGGTGTCCCATGTCCGAATTCCCCACACAGCTCATTCACGCAGGTCGCGAGAAACTGGCGAACCTTGGGGTTCACGCGCTTCCGTTGGACCGCTCGACGACGTACCCCATCCATGACCTAACCCGCGCCGGTGCAAGCCTCGACGCTTTGGCACACGGCGAGGCGCACGCGCCGGATTCGGTTTATCAGCGTCTCTATAATCCGACCGTCGGCCGGTTCGAAGACGCGATGGCAGCGCTGGAGGGCACCGAGGGCGCAGTGGCCTTCGCGACGGGTATGGCTGCCGTGACCGCGTGCATCCTGGCGGCCAAGGACGTTGGGAACCACATTGTGGCGATCCGTCCGTTGTACGGTGGATCGGACCACCTGCTCTCGTCGGGTTTGCTCGGGGTCGATGTGACCTTTGCCGAAGCCGATGATTTTCATCTGGCGATTCGGCCCGACACGGCGATGGTGATCCTCGAGACGCCGGCCAACCCAACGTTGGACTTGGTCGACATCGAAGACGTCGTGGCGCGTGCCGGTGACGTCGCGGTCTTGGTGGATTCGACCTTCGCGACGCCCGTGCTCCAAAATCCGGTTCGGCATGGGGCCACACTGGTTTTGCATAGCGCGACAAAATACATCGGCGGTCACGGTGACGTGATGGGTGGCGTGGTTGCGGCGAACGAGTTTTGGTGCACGCGCCTGCGAGGTGTTCGTGTGGCGACGGGCGCGCTGCTTGAGCCACGCGCCGCCTACGACTTGCACCGCGGCCTGCAAACGTTGGGTGTACGGATGCTCGCCGCTCAGGCAAACGCGATGCGGGTCGCCGAGATGCTCGCACAGCATCCCGCCGTAAACCGCGTGTATTATCCCAGTATGAGTGACGGTCAGGACTTGGTCGCCAAGCAGATGCGCGGCCCAGGCGCGATGGTGGCCTTCGAGGTGCACGGCGGATACTCGGCGGCCCGTCGTGTCGTGGAGTCGGTCCGCTTGATCACTCCAGCCGTCAGTCTTGGGTCGGCCGATTCGCTGATCCAGCACCCGGCCTCACTGACCCACCGTGTGGTCGATGAAGCAGCGCGCAACGCCCACGGGATCGTTGCCGGTTTGGTTCGGATGTCCGTGGGGTTAGAAGACGCCGACGACCTGATCGCGGACCTTCGTCAGGCCTTGGGGGACGTGGCGACCACGCGGTTCTCGGCGATGTCCGCGCACTGAACCAGCGCACTTGTTTCGTGCTTGAATCTGGCTAAACTGCGCGCACTTCAGGGCTGCAGAGGGATTCATGCGCATGTTTGGTTGGTTGGTGTTGGTGTGTCTGGTTGGATTTCACGCGCCATTGATGGCCCAAGAGACCAGTCTCGCGGACGACTTTAAGAAGATTCGCCGCGACCCCCCGCCGGAATCGTTGACGCAGGGGCACAGCTACCTGACGTCGGACGAGGCTGAGCTCTACCTGTTCAAGGACGCCGTGACCGAGCGCGGAGGTCTTTACGTTGGCCTTGGCACCGACCCGAACTACGTGTTTGCCGCTTGGTCAAAGGCCGACGTTGCGGTGTTGGTGGATTTTGACCAGAACGTGGTCGACCTTCACGCCGTGTACGGTGCATTTTTTAAGCAGGCCAAGACGCCCCAAGAATTCATCGCGCTGTGGGAGAAAACCGCCGAAGAGAGCGCCCACGCGGCGATCGACGCCTTCGATGCAAAACGCGCGAAACGGCTCAAGCGGATTTATAAAGCCGGTCGCAAGAAGGTTCTCGCGCGATTGGAGTGGATGCGCGACACGTGGCCGGGCTTTGGTGCGTCCACCTTCGCCAACGATGCCGCCCAATACACTTACGTCGCCAAGATGTGGAACGAAGGTCGGGTACACGCGGTGCGCGGGGATTTGACCAAAGACAAGACGATGAGCGACATCGCCAAGTTCGCCAAGAGGCGTGGGCTGAACCTGACGACCCTGTACCTGACCAACGCCGAGTACTACTTCCCGTTTGAGACCGAGCAATACCCGTCCAACATCATGGGCCTGCCCATGCCCGAGGACTCGGTCGTTTTGCACACGTTCCCACGCAGTCAGAAGGAGTACCGTTACGTCTATCAAACCGGGCCCGTGTACCAGGCCTGGATCAAGAGCAAGAAGGTCGAGGATCTGCGCGCGTTGATTCGCCGCGCCGCGAAGAAGGTGGGCGATCAAGACCATTTGTATCGCATTACCAAGCTTCCAAATGGCAAGGATACGGCTCAGGCGCCGGCCAACGCGCCCAAAGCCGCTGAGAAGGCCGCCGAGTGAAGTGGATGTGGCTTCTGGTGCTGCTCGCTGCGTGCGAGCGGCCGCCGCGGGTGGATGTGTCGGTCACCCCTGAAGTGCCACCCGCGCCGGAATACGTCGAAGAACCCGTGGTTGAGCCCGAGGTTGTTGCGCCGCAGCCAAGCTACGTGGCCGTCGACTGGCAACCACCTGCATGCACGCCTTGGGTCGAAGAGCCCTTCAACACCGCCAACATCGACCCCGTGTACGACGCGACGACTGAGACACCGTGGGGCGCGCTGACCGATGGTTTGGTTCGCGTGCGGTTCGACGTCACATTGCCGATGGACAATGTTTTGACGCTGCGGGACGGCTTCACCGTGGCGTTTGACGGCGGAAGCGTTCGTGTGGCCAACGGGGCGAAGCAGCCCATCTACAAGGTCGAAAATGTCAAACACATCGAGCTTGTGGTGTGGTTGCTTGGGCCCACGGCCGTGGTGGAGGTTCACGACGCGGACTCGGGGCTGGAGCTGCTGACCGTCAAAGCGGTCAACATTGCGATGGCCGCGAGCGTGCCGACTTGGACGGGCGTCTCAGCAAGCCTAGCGTCCATGCGGGTGGCATGCACGCCGATGCCTGTGCGTGAGGGTGTTAACCCGCTTCCCCGCTACCTGAAGTCACAAGCGCCCGTGTCGGGGGCGGAGCGCGTGGAGTCGCTGCCGGACGGCGATGTATACCAGACAACGTCGCGCGGGCTCGAGGCCGCATACTGTGCTGGTGTGACGCTCGACGATGTCTGGGTTGAGCCGCCTTGGCGTGTGCTCGATGACGAGTTTCGCACCTGGAGCCAATCGCCCCCGGCCGAGGTCGACGGCCGTTTGCGGTTCGACTTGTCCTACAAGTCGGCTGAGATGGTTTCAGCGCTGTTGCATGAGGTCCATCGGCGATTCCCGGAGATGACGCGACTAGAAACCGTTGGATACACGTCGCAGGGCCGCCCCATCGAGGCGTTGGTTGTGGCAAAAAACCTCGTCGCGGACGACCCAAGGCCCGCGATTTTGATCAACGGGGCCTACCACGGCGACGAGATTCTATCGAGCGAGGTGGTGCTGGGGATCCTTGAGGAAACTCTGTACGCAGACAACGACGCGACGCAGCAGGCGTTGGAGCGTTACGTTCAGTGGTTCGTTCCCGTTGTGAATGGTGATGGTGTGAACGAATTTCTAAATCGTTCACAGTTCAGCGGGCGCAAAAACGCGCGTGATCTAAACGGCGATGGACGCGTCGAGAAACGTGAAGGCGTCGACCTCAATCGCAATTTTCCGATTCAATGGGGCACGTTAGAGCACGAAGAGCTGAGCGAGCCCTTCGGCAAATGGTATCGCGGACCGGAGCCCGCATCCGAGGCCGAGACGCAAGCCATGATGGCCCTTGTGGATCGTGAGCGTTTTGTCATGGCATTGTCCTACCACACGGGAACGACCGCCGTGTTGTCGGGTTACTCGATTGACACCCTGCAAAACGCATCGCCTGACGAAAGCGTCGCGGTGGGGAAGGTGGTCGCCAAGGCGATGGGGAAGGCTCCCAATGGCCGCACGTTCCGCTTTCGCAAGAACCTGTATGCGGTCGAGGGTGTGGACCAAGACTGGATGCGGTTTACGCATGGCACGATCGCTATCTTGGTTGAGGCTTCGCGAGGTTCTCCGGCAGGATGGTGCGCACGGACGCAAGCCGTCCAACCCGGGGTTCGAGCGTGGCGCGCGGCCCTTGGGGAATTGAACACGCAACGGTTGATTTCGGGCAAGGTCATCGGCCACGATGGTGCGCCTCGCTCGGTGGAGGTCAAAGTGGTCGGCCAAACGCTTCGAAACCATGAAGTGTGGACCTCTCGCCCGCGCGATGGCCGGTTTTGGCGGTTGGTGCCCAAGGACCGGGGTGCGTTTGTGGTCGGCGGCAAAAGCGTGCCGTTCGTGGCGGGTCAGACGGTTGAAGTGGTGTTGGATTGAACCTAGGACGGCGATGCGAAGCCTAATTTTTGGAGCCTTGATGCTCGCGGGCTGTCAGACCTCGGGCGCTGACACGCCCCGCGAGACGCCAGCACCCGTCGCGACTGCGGCCGCCGTGGAACCCCCGGCGGACGTCCCGCAGGACATCGACGCTGCCGAGTCGCCTGCACCGACCGCGCAGACCCCGCCGTTCGTTTGCCCAACGCCGCCCGAGGGCATGGCGTGCATCCCGGGCGGTGAGTTTGTTCGCGGCAAGGACGACGACCCCCACGCCTGTGACCAAGACCACCAACCCGACGACCGGCGAAGCGCCGCAGTGCCTGCGGCCAAGGTGAGTGTCTCGCCGTTTTTCATGGATTTGACCGAGGTCACGGTCGAGGCCTACACCGCATGTGTCAAAGCGGGCAAATGCCCCAATTCGGGACCGGTGTACGCGGACTACCGAGCACCCAAACAACCCATCACCGGCACACCATGGTTTGATGCCGTGTCGTTCTGCGAATGGAAAGGGAAACGCCTGCCGACCGAGGCCGAGTGGGAGTTCGCAGCGCGTGGGCCTCGCAGCGAAACCTATCCATGGGGAGAGGATCCGGTCACCTGTGAACGCGCCGTGATCATGGACGCGTCCGGGCGCAGCTGCGGTCAAATCAAACGTCGGGGCAAGAATCCCGAGAAAGGACGTGTGCTTGAGGTAGGATCCAGACCGGCCGGCCGTTACGGGTTGTATGACATGGTCGGAAACGCCGAAGAATGGGTCGCCGACTGGTGGACCCCAACGTATGCGGATTGCGGCGAGTCGTGCTTGGGCAAAGACCCCAAAGGACCGTGTGACGGCAAGGCGCCGTGCGGAGATCTGACCTATCGCGCCGTCCGTGGTGGCTCATGGTATTGGCCAGCCGAGCACGCGACAGGTTATCATCGACGTCGCCATCACCCTGACAACCATCCATTTCATCACTTTGGATTCCGATGCGCACAATCTATCGAGCCAACCCTATGAAACCTTTCGTCTGTGTGCTGCTCGCAGCCTTGTTAATGTCGTGTTCGGACGACAAGACAGCCTCGGGCAACGATGCCGGACAAATCGACGCTGGCGCCGATGTTGCGGTGGACCAGTCGGTCGCAGACTCGGGTATGACGGATGTCGGCACCGATGCGTCCATCGCGTGTGATCACACGGAAACGCCGGTCACGCCTCCGGCCATTCGCACACCGCGATGGGCGTTTGAACCGTGGATCTCTAAAGATATCTCGGACGCGGCGGATACCTATGCGTTTGTGCAAGGCTTTGAGGAGCGTGACATCCCGGTCGGGGTCGTGGTGCTCGATAGTCCATGGGAGACGCACTACAACACGTTCATCCCAAGCCCGACACGCTATCCCAACTTTGAACAGATGGTGTCTGACCTACGCCAGCGCGACGTCCGCGTTGTCTTGTGGGTCACACAGATGGTCAACACGATCGGGTTCGACGTCGAAATCGGGGGCGATACCTACGTGGGGCCGGCCTCGAACTACCAAGAAGGCCTTGATTGCGGCTACTACGTCGACAACGGGAAGCTCTTCAATTGGTGGAAGGGACGCGGGTCGGGGGTCGACTTTTTCAATCCGGGTGCCCGGGCGTGGTGGCACGCGCAACAAAACACGCTGCTCGACTTGGGGGTCGCCGGTTGGAAGCTCGATTTTGGGGAGAGCTACATCCGCACGGACACGGTTGAGACCGCCGAAGGCACCAAACCCCATCAAGCGTATTCCGAGGCCTACTACCAAGACTTCTGGGAACATGGCGCGGCACGGCTGGGAACGGAAGAGTTCCTGACCATGGTGCGCGGCTACGACGCGAGCTACGACTTCGAAGGTCGTTTCTTCGCCCGACGTGAGCACGCTCCGGTGGTGTGGGCGGGCGACAATCGGCGCGATTGGGTGGGGCTTGAAGACGCGCTCGATCACATGTTCCGCAGCGCTGCGGCGGGTTACGTCGTGGTCGGGTCAGACTTGGGCGGTTATCTGGACCGCGATGATGTTGACCTTTCGATCCTGGTCCCTGCGAACCGCGCAAACTTCCTGCGATGGACCGCCGCATCGGCGCTTTCGCCCTTCATGCAGCTGCACGGCCGCGCAAACCTGACGCCGTGGACCTTCCCCAACGATACCGACACGGACGCGACCGTGGACGCGTATCGATACTGGGCGACATTGCACCACGAGCTCGTCCCGTTCCACTTTGCGCTCGCGGAAGAAGGGTTCAAGACCTTTACGTCCGTGCTTCGGCCCGTTGGGGACGAGGCGTCATGGCCGGGCGACTGGCGCTACACGCTGGGTTCGCAGCTGTTGGTCGCCCCGATCCTGAACGACGAGGCCCAACGCGACGTCGAGCTGCCCGCGGGCACGTGGTTCGACCCTTGGACCGGCGAAGCTGTTTCAGGAACGCAGTCGGTCGACCTCGGTGGCGACTACAAGCGCGCCGCGGTTTGGGCCGCCCAGGGTGCCATCATCCCGATGGAGATTTCGTCGGCCGTCACAGGGATTGGAGATACAGATTTGGCGGGAAGTCTGACGCTTTTGGTGTTCCCCGGGGACGGGACCTTTGTGCTGCACGAGAACGGCCCTGCCACGGCGTCCATCCAGATGAACCAAGGTCGGGCGACAATCGCCATCCCCGATGTTGGCAAACCCGTTTGGTTGCGCATGCTCGCCCCTGCGGCCACGCTTGTGCAGGTGGACGGGCAGGCCAGAACGGTTGCAGCGACGCGGGCACAGGCCGGTCTGACCGGGTATGTCCAAGATGGGAACTTTGTGTGGCTGCAGGTCGATGGCGCGGCCGAGGTCGTCGTCGAGTAAACCGAGGTTGTCATGCGTTTGCGCTCGCATTGGTGGGTTGTGCTCTTTGTGCTGTCGATGGGTTGCAAGGCGATCGTCGCAGCGTCGCTTGAGCCCGATGAACCCTTCGACGCGATGCACCCACCGGAAGCTCCGACTACACAAAACCCGACCATTGGGCGCGCGCCCCGATGCCTGATCGGGCAGACGATGTGCCGCCCGGCGGCACCGATGGCCAATCGCACCGCCGCGTTTGACGTCTTTTTGTGCATCCCACAACGTACTTCTCGACGCTCGTGGAACGCCCTGTCCTCGATCCCGATGCGGCGGATGGTCTCGACAACAAGGTGCTGCCCAATCAAGCGTCGGTGTTTAACGCCGGCGCGGGTCTGAGCCCCGCGATACCGTCAGGCGACGCTTGGGCTTACACGACCGAGTCACTCGGGGAGCGCAACAAGGCGCTCGACTTGGCGTACCAAGACGTAGCGGCGGCGTTCCAGTACTACCTTGAGCACGAAAACAATGGCCGTCCATTCTTCCTCGCGAGTCATAGCCAAGGGTCACAACACGCCGTTCGGCTGATACATGACTTCATCGCTGGAAAACCGCTTCAAGAGCGGCTCGTCGCAGCGTATGTCATCGGCGCACCTGTTTCTTTTGCGCGTGCTTGATTCCACGTGGAAGGGGTGCCGCTGTGTTCGACGCCCGACCAAACGGGATGTGTCATCAACTACAGCACCATCGCACGGGGGGCGAATCGGGAGCGTTTTTTTGACAAGGCGTTCACGTGGTTGCCCGCGCAGGGTTACACCTTGAACAAAGGCGCCGGCCTTGTCTGTGTCAATCCAGTCAGCTTTTCGACGGATGGGCGCCGCACGGCGCCAGCCGCCCACAAAGGCGCGTGGCGGTTCGGTACCCAGAAAACCAAACCAGACGCCATGTTTCTCGCAGCGCAGTGCATCGACGGGCTGCTCGAAATCGAGCCGCAAAACGACGACTACAACGTGCTGCTTGGCCGCTTGGGCGATTACCATTTGATGGATTATTCTCTGTTCTACATCGACCTGCGTGAAAACATCGCCTTGCGCGCCGCAGCGTGGAAAGCGAGCCACACGCCATGAGCGAGCTCGACGCGACCACCAAGGGCCTCGTCACCCAACTTGACCTTGAATCCCAGCTCGACACGCTTGGCCTGCACGAGGGGATGACGGTGCTGGTGCACACGCGCATGAGCGCGCTCGGCTGGGTGTGTGGTGGCGCCCAAGCTGTGGTGGACGCGTTGCTAAACGTGTTGGGCGTGTCCGGGACGCTTATGGTTCCTACGTTTTCGTCCCACTTGTCAGACCCAAGCGGTTGGGAGAGTCCGCCGGTTCCAAAAGCATGGTGGTCGACCATTCGTGCGACGCTGCCCGCCTACGACCCGTCTTTGACGCCCACCCGTGGCATGGGTGTTGTGGCAGACACGCTGCGTGCGCACCCGCGTGCGCTGCGTTCCTCGCACCCTGCGGTGTCGTTTGCCGCCGTTGGTGCCCACGCCGCAGCGCTGACCCAACGCCACGAGCTCTCGTATGGCTTGGGCGAGGGCAGCCCCCTCGCGCGGCTCTACGAGCTTGACGGTCATGTGTTGTTGCTTGGCGTTGGACACGCCAACAACTCGTCGATTCACCTCGCTGAATACCGCACCCAAAACGCGCATACGCGTCACTATCGCGCGGGCGCACCCATGATGGTGGGTTTGGAGCGCCAGTGGGTGGCGTACGACGACATCGACAACGACCCGTCGGACTTCACGCGAATCGGTCGCAGCTTCGAGAAAGCGCATCCGCCAAACGAGGGGTTGGTGGGGGCGGGACGCGCGCGTTTGTTTCGACAGGTTCCGCTTGTTGACCATGCCACGTCGTGGATGGACCGGCATCGTCCCGTCGAACCCTAATCGACCAACATCATGTTGAAGGTGGCCAGCACGTAGCGCTCGAACTCCGCAGGGGGCCACTTTCGGGCCACCACCAAGAGCTCGTAGACGGTGGGTGAGCCAAACGCCCAGATGGCATCTGCGGCTTGGTCCACGGTCCACAAGGGCGACAGCATGCCGTCCAATTCAAGATGGAAAAAGATATCTTGCAACAACGCCAATCGCCGCTGTGTGCGTTCTTCGAACGCCGCGGCGACCTCGGGGTCACGGTCGCGTTCGCGCTCCAAGACCAGCGCAACCTCATGGGTCTCGCCAGCAAATCGTGTCGTGAGGCTAATGAACCGGCGGGCACGTGACAGCGGGCTGGATGCCTCGATCGTCGCGTCGAGTTTTCCATCAATGTCGAGCTTGTCCTCGACGAACTGTGCCAAGGCGAGCAACAGGCCAGCGCGCGAACCGAAATGCAGATAGACCGCCTGCCGCGACACCCCAGCGGCTTTGGCGACATCGCTCAGGCTGAATGAAGCCGTGCGCGAGTCCGCGACGAGTTTCCACGTCGCATCTAAAATGCTCTGACGAGTTTCGGGCAATCCTGTTGACACGGGTCAACTCCGATCGGGCAAAAGTCGCGGAAGCATAGCAAGGAAGAGGCGGCCCGCAATGGAAATGTGGGTGGATTCAACACACGTGGCTACTTTGGCTTCCATTGGGGCTTTTTTAGCCCAACCCTGTGCAAACCCCAACTCATTGACCCAAAACACTTTCCGCGCGCCTGCATGTCCGGCGAGATGGCAAGTGTGCATGCCAGTTCAAACGGCGCACGCCCAGAAAAACCGTCGGAGGTTGGGTGGCACGCGTGTTGCTGTTAGAGGTCGCGCGTGTCCGACGTGAGCGCACACAATCAAACTCTAGAGGCAAGGACTCCGATGAAAGCGACGTGGATGATGGTGGTGATGGCTCTGGCCGTTGGTTGTGCTGAAGACGCCGGCAAGGGAGCCGAGGAAGACCCACTGACCAGCGGCAAGGACGACTCGTTCTACCGACCGACCGAACATGGTGAGCTGAGATTCACGACGTCGAACCCGGCGACCATCTCGGACGCGGAGCGCTTCCACGCATGGACGTTCACGCTTAGCGACAATGCCAAGGTCGACATCAGCACGAGCGTGTCCAATAACCTCGACACCGTGATGTACATGTACCGCCGTGACACGCCAGGTGCAGCCTGGGGCGCCTACATCAAGAAGAACGACGATGACGGCAGCAAGATCTCGTCCCGCATCAAATTGGACGCACAAGCCGGTGAATACCGAATCGTGGTCAAGGGCTTCAAAACGGCGCTTCGCGGCTCGTTCTCCGTCGAAGCGACCTGCGATGGTCCCGGCTGTTCGGCCCCCGACACCTCGTGCTCGGCCGACGTCTACCAACCGCTTCCACGCACGTCGGACATCACCGCGGCCTGTACCAACCAGATTGCCGAAATCATGTTTAGCAACGAAGTGTCGTCCAACAGCGGCGCGGTCGACATCACACGCAAGTGCGACCTCGGCGGCATCGACCAGAAAGCTGTCGATTTCTACCACGAGTGGTGGTCGGGATTTACGGACTTCAACGAGCAGTTTGACTACGGTGACGGCGTCGAAATCGGCTTCCAGACGACCCACCGCGAGAAGGGCATTGTGGTTGAGCTCGACGCCGGCGGCGACGAAGACGGCATCACCTTCATCTTCGACAAGGACGAGAACCTGCTCGCCATGTACCAAAGCAACCAGTCCCCCACCGTGGAGTATTACTGTCCAAACGGTCCGGCGATAGCCACGCCGAGCGAAGATTGTTTCTGGGGCGCGATCCGCTCGCTGCAGCATGACGCCATCGAAACCTCACAGGGCGAGGGTGTGCTCTCGACGTTGACCGGCGGCGGCGTGCTCGACGTCGCGGCTCAGGCGGCCATCGAGACTCTGGGCTTCGACGGCGCCGCGACAGCGACGTACGTGCTGCAAGAGTACTATTCGACCTACGACAACGAGGCCGCAGCAGCTGTGACGCTCACGGTCGGCAGTGAGTCCGCGACGTTCTACTTCGCGTCGGAATGGCGTGATGGGCTGACCCTGCGCCTTATCGAAGCGGGCGAGCGCACGCAGTTTGTTTGCGACTGATTCTGCTCAATAAAGTGCGAATTTCGTGATAAGTGTCCAGTTCAACTTTTGAACTGGTGCGTCATGAGAATCGGCATTCCCCGCGAAGTGCGGCCGGACGAGTCGCGCGTGGCTGCTGCGCCCGAAACCGTCGAACGACTCTTGAAGCTAGGCTTTGAGGTCGTCGTCGAGGACTCCGCGGGCACGGCAGC
>JAWKQR010000039.1:0-56550 GCA_041390025.1 bacterium | reverse complement strand
CGGGCAGCGGCCGCGTGTTGAGCACGTCCTCGGGCCTCAACCAACCACGCCGCCCCTGCTGCAGCGCGTAGTCAATCTGACTCAAACCGTCGACCGACGCAGCCGAGGCCGTCACGACAAGTTCCGCGCCAGCGTCCCGCGCGCGTCGAGCCAGCGTACCATTGAGGTCCAGGCGCTGCGGGTCTCCGCTGACCTGCAGCGCCACGCCAAAGTCCACAGCACACGCGACCACATCATCGAAACGGGCGCCGTGGCCCTCGTGCATGCCCAGATGGCGACCCGTGGGCCACGCCAAACATGAGATCAGCCCCGTCTCCATGCCCCACATCAACACGTCGGTGGCGTCATCCCCGTGACTGTGGCCGCGATAGACCGCGACCACCCAGGGCACCTTCGCGAGCGCGCGGTGGTCGAAGTCCAACGTCCCGTCGTCAAGGATCTCGACCTCGAGCCCCGCGACCACCGAGATTCCCCCGCGGTCCGCAAGCGCGCTTGCCTTGCGCTCGTAGTCGGCCAAATCCTGTGGCGTGATCCCACGGGTCCGCCCCGCGCGCTCCGCCAACAACACGTATTCGTAACCTCGCCGTTGGCACCCTTGGACCAACGCATCAAGGCGATCCACACCACCGCTCAGCGCCGAACACACGTGTACTTCACCGCGCACATCCCCTTGGGAGATCAGTGTCGGCAAGGTGCCTTTCTCGGCGAGCTTAATCTCGTCTTTGCCGTGCCGGATCTCGGGCGGAATGTACTGCAAACCGACCGCACCAAACACCTGTTCCTCAGTATCCATGGGACCCACCGGCGTTTCGGTCGGATCGTTGTACGGCATCACACCTTTCTCGCTGATCTTCAGACCCATGCGCTTCGAACGAAGGCGCATTTGAATGTGATGGTCTTTGTCACCGGTGAAATAGTGCATCCCGGCGCCAAACAAGTGCCGGTCTAAGATGCGCAGGTCGGCCTGAATCTCATTGGTGATGCGGACCGAGGCGCGCGTGTCGCCATCGAACACAATCTCAGTCACCTCGGGCAGCGTCTTGAAAAACTGAGCGACGGAGTGCGCGTGGTCGGTCGTCACCAAGATATCGATGTCCCCGATGGTCTCTTTCCCACGACGAATCGAGCCCGCCACCTCGGCGCGGTCGACGTCGCCCATTTCCAACAACTGCATGCGCAGCGAGTCCGCGAGCGCCTTGGCCTCGGGCAATGGATAACGGCGGCCACGCCCACGTGCCCAGCCCTCGATCTCGGCGAGTAGCTTGTCTTGGACCGCCGCACCAAACTGTGGAACACGCGCCAACTTGCCGTCCAACGCGGCAGCCTTGAGCTGCGCGACACTCGCGATCCCGAGTTCTTGGTAAAGGATCTGGATGCGCTTGATGCCCAGCCCAGGAATCTCCCAAAGCTGCGTCACGTCACGCCCCACTCGGTCGAGCAACTCCTCGTGCCGAGGGCTGTAACCGTAAGCACGAAGTGCTTCGAGCTCCTCCTCAATGCTCTCGCCAATCCCGTCGATCTCGTTAAGACGGCGCTGGTCGATAAGCTGTTCGATGGGTTCAGAGCAGATCTTCGATCAGCCGTGCAGCCCGCGAGAACGCACACGAAACCATCGCCGACGACCCGTTGAAGCGTAGCGATCTCGTTGAGTATGTCGGCGTATTCCTTGTTATCCACGTGCCACCTGTTGACTCACAGCGCGTCGGGAGCAACCCTACTCGTGAGCATACTCGGATTCGGACACATGGTCATAAATCGAACAATACTTCTTGGACTTGTGACACTCGCGGCGTGCGACAATGCCGTCGAGAGTGACAAACCGTGCCGACTTACCCAGTCCGGCTGGTTGTGCGTCGTCGCCTCCACGCGATTTGGGCGTCGCCGACGCCACCCATCGACACAAACACCGCCGTCGGTGGCCGTCGTGTTGGACGCCCAAGCCGACGTCGTCACCCCCGGGCAAACGCCGGACGTGGCTCCCGACGCCAGACCCCATTCCTGTCGCCACCTCCTGCACTGTTTTTGCGACCGTGGCGAAAGCACGGGAGCTCACATCATCGACCGCGGTGGCCGGGGTCCAAGTGTGGTGCGATATGGACGTCCAAGGGGGTGGCTGGATGTTAGTCGGTCGCAGCGCAGCCGCGGGCGGCGAGCCTTTCGGTTGGCGCTCCGCAGCGGGCGCCGTCGACAATTTCAACGTGCCTACTCGCTCAGCGAGGTCGACTTTCCGTTCGCACAAATGCTGATCGGCAACGTCGCAAATCAGAACACGCTTGGTGATCGTGTGTATCGTATCGGCGCACCCGAGGACTTTTGGAACGCTTGCGCAACGGTCCAGTGCCCGGTGACGGTCGCAGTGGTCGCCGGTGCGTGCAACAACGTCGTCATGTTTAACCGCGTTGGCTTTAACACCAGCACAAACCGATTCTGGTTTCGCGACGCAGTAGAGGATTTCACCTACGGCCTGATCCCCACAGGCATCAGTACATATTTTGACGATTGCCTCGGCGGCGAGGTCAACGGGCAGCAAGGTTTGCTGTTCGTTCGTTAGGCCGGCCAACTCGGCACGACAACGCGGCAACACGGGGGTATAACGACGCATTCGTTGAGCCACGGAGTTTTTATGACGTCGCAAAGTCTGACCACGCTGCCCGCGTGGCACGCCCTTCAACACCACCTCGCGGACATTGAACCCCTCCATCTGCGGCAGATGTTTGCCGACGACCCCAACCGGGCTACCATGGCGGTGGACGCCGTGGGCATCTATTTTGACTACTCCAAGCAACGTGTCACCCGGCAAACCATGAGTTTGTTGGTCGACCTGGCCGATGAATCGGGCCTCGCGAACGCGATTGAAGCCATGTTCTCGGGCCAAAAGATCAACATCACCGAAGACCGGGCGGTCTTGCACACCGCACTGCGCGCCCCGAACGATAAGCAGATCTTCGTCGATGGCGAAGATGTCGTGCCCGGCGTGCACGAGGTCCTCGCGAAGATGGGGGCATTCGCCGAGCGCGTTCGTTCTGGCGATTGGAAAGGCCACACCGGTCGGCCCATCAAAAACATCGTCAATGTGGGCATCGGCGGCTCGGACTTGGGTCCCGTGATGGCCTATGAGGCGCTGAAACACTACTCCAAACGTGATCTGACGTTCCGGTTTGTGTCGAACGTGGATGGTTCCGATTTCGCCGAAGCCACCGTCGACCTAAATCCAGAAGAAACGCTTTTCATCATCGCCTCCAAAACGTTTTCAACCCAGGAGACCATGACCAACGCCCACACGGCCAGGACATGGGCGCTCAACGTGTTGAAGGATGACGAGGCCGTGGCCAAGCATTTTGTGGCGGTGTCCACGCATGCCGGTCGCGTGTCGGAGTTCGGCATCGATACCGCCAACATGTTCGGCTTTTGGGACTGGGTCGGTGGTCGCTACTCGATGGATTCAGCCATCGGCCTTTCGACGATGATCGCGATTGGAGCGGACGGATTCCGCGAGCTGCTCGACGGCTTCCACCAGATGGACGAGCACTTCCGAACCACGCCTTTTGCGCAGAATCTGCCGGTCTTGATGGCGTTGCTGAGCATTTGGTCCACGAATTTCTTGGGCGCAGAGACCATCGCGGTGCTGCCTTACGAAAACTACCTGAAAGCGCTTCCCCGCTTACCTTCAGCAGCTGACGATGGAGAGCAACGGCAAGCACGTCACGCTCAGGGGTGACCATGTCGATTACCAAACCTCCACCATCTGGGGCGAGCCAGGGACGAATGGCCAGCACTCGCTGCTGTATCCATCCGGTGCGCGCCTCCATCCCGACGGATTTCATCGCGTTCACGCATTCGCTCAACCCCATTGGTCGCCATCACACCTTGTTGTTGGCCAACGTGCTTGCACAGGCCGAAGCGCTCGCGTTTGGCAAAACCGAAGACGAAGTGCGCGCCGAAGGCACGGCGGAGTGGCTCGTTCCCCACCGCGCGTTCGAAGGAAATCGACCTTCGTCGATACTGCTGCTGGACCGGCTGACGCCGACGGCGTTGGGCAAGCTCGTAGCTTTGTACGAGCACTGTGTGTTCGTGCAGTCGGTTATCTGGCAGGTCGACGCGTTCGACCAATGGGGCGTCGAGCTCGGCAAAGCGCTGGCGAGCAAAATCGTGTCCGAGCTTGAGGATCCGAACGCGGCCCGAAACCATGACGGGTCTACAAACACCTTGATCGAACGCATTCTCCAAGCCCGCGGGCACTGACCGCGATGTTGGGATTCTTCGCCGCGACGCTGATGTTGAGCGCGACCCTGCTCTTCATCATCCAACCCATGGTCGCGCGCATGCTTCTGCCGATGCTGGGCGGAAGCGCGGCAGTCTGGACCACGTGCATGCTGTTCTTCCAAATCGCGCTGCTCGCGGGCTACGGCTACGCCCATGGATTGGCCGGCCGAATCTCAACGCGGCGATGGGTCTGGCTGCACGCGTCATTGATGGTGGTCGCCGCCGCAACGCTTCCGCTGTCGTTCGAAGGTGCGCTCCCTGACGCCAACGCCCCGCTGAGTTGGTTGCTTGGCACCTTGGCGCTGCGGGTCGCGCCGACGTTTGTGCTGATCGCGGCTTCTGCCCCGATGCTCCAGTACTGGGTCGCGTCAACGAACCATCCGGCCGCAGGGAACCCCTACCGGCTCTACGCCGCGAGCAACATCGGCAGCATGTTGGCGCTGCTCGGGTATCCGCTCGCGGTCGAGCCGGTTTTTGGCGTTCACACCCAGACGATGGCCTTCACCGTGGGTTATCTCGTGCTCGCGGCGATGATCGTAGCGGGCGGCCGGATGGCAGCGACCTCGCAGGCCAATCGACGCGAGGAGCCCCTAGCGACTGAAGCCCTGACCTGGCGACGCCGAGGAAAATGGCTACTCCTCGCGGCCGTGCCCTCAAGCCTGATGCTAGGTGTAACCACCTACATCACCACCGACCTCGTCTCGGTGCCGCTGTTGTGGGTGGCACCGCTCGCCATTTACCTCGCGACATTCATCGCGGTCTTCGCCAATCGACCGCGGCTGTTCCCCTCCGGCGGCACCCCGGCGCTCGTCTTGGGCGTCGTTTTTTCGTTGGCATTGGCGTCCTCCGATGTCGACTTTGTGTGGGTCGCACTGGCCCAGATGCTGCTGTTCGGGCTGTTGGTGTGGGCGCTTCACAGCCAGCTGGCCACCGACAAACCCGCGCCAGGTCGACTGACGGAGTTTTTCCTGATCCTCAGCGTGGGTGGAGCGATAGGCGGGGGTTTCAACGCCGCGATCGCGCCGGCGCTGCTGGATTACGCCATCGACTACCACCTCGCACTCTTGGTCGCCTTGCCGCTTTTGGCGTGGCCCATCCGCGCCGACCAACTCCGCATCGACCCGTGGAAGTACATCGCCCCCGTGTTGCTGGGGGCGATCGGCTTGTGGGAGCTGTACGAAGTTGGCTTTCTCGCGCCCAACCGCGGAACGTCGGTCGCGTTGGTCGGCGGAGGACTGCTGGCGCTAGGCGCGCTCGTTTTCTGGAAACCGCGCCTGCTCAAACTCGCCGGCGCCGTCTTGGTCTGCGTGGCGGCCTTCGAGGCCGCGGACACTCGGGGACTGGTTGACGCCCGTCGCAGTTTCTTTGGGGCATACAAAGTTTTTGACCGAGAGTCCCGCGGGGACACGTTGCGCAAGTTCAGCCATGGAACGACCGCCCACGGCGCACAGTTCTTGGGCGACAAAGAAGGCCTACCGACCGCCTACCATCATCCATCTGGACCCGTTGGGCAGATTCTGGGCGCCATTCCGCACGAACGCGTCGCCGTAGTCGGGCTAGGCGCCGGCGCCATGGCGGCCTACGCTGGGCCAGGGCACGTCTTCGACTTTTTCGAGATTGACCCGTTGGTCGAGGAGCTCGCCCGCCAACACTTCACCTACCTATCGCGTTGCGGCCAAAACTGCACGGTGACGATTGGCGATGGACGGCGAGAGCTGATCGCGAACGACAAACACTACGACATCATCTTTCTCGACGCTTACAACTCAGATTCAGTCCCAATGCACCTGTTGACCAAGCAGGCCCATGAGGTCTACCGCGCAAAAACCAAGGACCACGGCCTCATCGTTTATCACGTGTCGAACCGCTATCTTCGCATCGCATCCGCGGTCGGCGTCATCGCCAAAGACGCCGGCGAGACGTGCTGGGTGCAGCTCCACTTGCCCTCCAAAGAGCTCGTCCGAAACGAAAAGGTCATGCCATCCATGTACGCCGTCGTTGCGGCGTCTCCCGACGATTTGGCTCCACTTCGCGATACCGGAACCTGGCAACCCTGCCCGGTGGATGCGGACTTGTGGACAGACGACTTTGGAAGCATCCTGCGTCTGATCAAGTAAAACAAAACGTAACGTTCGAGATAACCTTACGGTTTCCTCGTTCGGTGCGCCTAGGTTCGAACGTAACCAAGGAGGTTGCCATGACGAAACTCACCAAAATCCTTTTGACGCTGCTCGCAGTGTCGCAACTTGGCACCGGATGCGCATCCGAGGACATCCCTCAGGCGCACAAGGGTCAAATGTTTGACCGAACGGGCGCGCTCGCCTTGTTTCAGGGCGGCGATGGTCTGACCGGTCCAATCCTGGGCCCGGGCACGTACTGGACCGGACTCTACGACGACGTCCGCACGGTCGACTGCTCACAGTCGACGATGAAGGAGCCACTCGAATCGCTGACGAAGGACGGCGTTCAGTTCAAGCTCGACGTCTATATTACATACTCCGCAGACTGCGCGGATGAGTCGGTCGGTGGACTTTTGGAGACATTGACCCCGGACGAGTACGGCACCATTTCGAGCCAGAAGCTCTACGAAACCTACGTCAGGCCAGCGATCGGCGAGGCGGTGCGTGAAACCATCTCCCCTCACCGTGCCAACGACGTCAACGAGCGTCGTGAGGAGATTCTGGGCCAGATCCGGGTCTTGTTCATGAAGAACATGGAGGACGAGGAACGAAAGAAAATCCGGGTCTACGATGTGGTTTTGTCGAACCTGGATTACCCAGCGGCGATGGACCAGGCCAACACCGAACGTGCTGTGCAGGCTGTGCTGAAGGATAAGGCCATTGCGGAGCGAGAACGTGTGACCGCCGAAATCGAGACCACCGAGATGCGCAAGCTCTTGTCTCAAAAAGAAGGTGCCGCAGAGGCCGCTCGCATCGACGAAATCGGCGCTGCACTTCGGCGAAACCCAGAGTACCTGCAGTTCGATATCCAGCAGAAGATGCCGGAAATCTACAAGCAGGCCGGTGCGCAGGGGAACATGATCATCACCGCGCCTGACCCGCAGATGCTGGTGCAACCCCGACCCGGCGCGAAAGTCTCCCAATAACCGGAGCGGGTTCGCCCCGCTGAATCGGGTCGGCAACCTTCGGTTGCCCAATGGGCGCAGCCCACCAAACCATCCTGCTGAATCGGGTCGGCAACCTCCGGTTGCCCAATGGGCGCAGCCCACCAAACCATCCTGCTGAATCGGGTCGGCAACCTCCGGTTGCCGAATGGGCGCAGCCCACCCAAACCGACCTTGGTTTGGCGACCAACCATGAACACCCGCGTTGCCACTGCCCCCTTAATTGGCTAATTGTGCGCTTGCGCGGTACGACCGGCATCCCATTACGGAACCCGAGCGAGGTGCTCCATGGCTGATCTTTTCAACCCCACCGAAGAACACAAAAGCCTGCGCGAGATGATTCGTGCGTTCGCCGAAAAAGAAGTCGACCCTCAGGCCGAGGAGTTCGACAAAAACGAGCAGTTCAACCTCGGGCTTTTCCGCAAGCTGGGTGAACTGGGGCTGTTGGGCATCACGGCGCCGATGGAACACGGCGGTTCCGAGATGGATGCCACCGCTGCGGTGATCGTGCACGAGGAACTTGCCGCGGCTGACCCTGGGTTCTGCCTCGCCTACCTCGCTCATTCGATGCTTTTTGTGAACAACCTCGCCGTCAACGGAAACGATTTTCAGAAAGCAAAGTACCTTCCGAGCGTGTGCGACGGGACAAAGGTCGGTGGCATGTGCATGAGCGAACCCAACGCGGGCACCGACGTGCTTGGCATGGGAACCGTCGCGAAACGTGACGGCGATGACTTCGTGCTCAACGGTCAGAAGATGTGGATCACCAACGGGGCGATCTCGGACACTGAACTAGGCGACGTTTTCTTGGTCTACGCCAAACACGAGGACAAGAACGACCGCGCCGTGTCGCTCTTCCTCGTCGAGAAAGGCATGCCCGGATTCAGCCTTGGCCAGAAGATCCACGGCAAACTCGGGATGCGCGCGTCGACCACCGCCGAGTTGGTCTTTGAGGATGTTCGCGTCCCCGCTGTCAATCTGGTCGGCGAGCCAGGCCGCGCAATTCGAAGCATGATGCGCAATCTCGCGATCGAGCGGGTCACGTTGGCGGCGATGAGTCTAGGGATCGCACGCCGCAGCATCGAAATCATGAACCAGTATGCCCAAGACCGTCACTCGTTCGGGCAGCCACTCAATCAGTTCGGCCAGATTCAACGCCACATTGCGGAGTCTTACGCCGAGTACATGGCTGGTCGCGCGTACGTCTACAACACCGCGGCGAACCTCGCCCTCGATTCGTTTGGCAATCGCATGGATTCAGACGGTGTGAAGCTTTACTGCTCCACCATGGCGAAAAATGTGGCCGACCGCGCAATCCAAGTCCTAGGTGGCTACGGGTACGTCGGTGAGTACAAGGTCGAACGACTCTGGCGCGACGCGAAGTTGCTTGAGATTGGCGGCGGAACAAACGAAGCGCACCAAAAGAACATGGTGCGCGACCTGACATCCGTTGAACGGATTCTGTGAACTTCTAGCGCCTTAGGACGAAAAGGTTTCGCTGGAACCAAAGTGCGAATTTTGTGAACAATGCCCCACATTCCCACTTGGAGCTTGTCATGAAACACTTAGTTCTCGCTGTCCTACTCGCCCTTCCCGCCTCGGCCCTTGCGCAGACCACCATCAAGGTCGGTGGTGTAGAGGTCAACACCGACGGTGCGAAGACCACGGTCAAGACGCCAACCACCAAGGTCGAAACCAACAAGGGCGACACCACCGTTAAAACAAAATCCGCCAAGGTTAAGGTGGCCGACGCGTCGGACACGTCCACCGCACCCAATCAACACAAATCGATCGCGTGCGACAAGGACGAGGAGATCGTCGTTGAAGCCGTGACCTTTGTCGGCAAGACAGCTATCCGCGCAGGTGGAAACTGCAGTGTGACAGTGCGCGCGGGCGTTTTTAACACGACAAAGGTCGCCATCGTGGCATCCGGCAACGCAGTCGTGACGCTTGAGGCGTGCACCGTCAACGGCCCAACCGCCATCGAGACAAGCGGCAACGCCTCGGTCAAAACCACAGGTTCGACATTCAACGGAAAGCTGAAGTTGAGCGGGAACTCCACCCTCGAGACAACAAGCAGTGTCTACAACGGTGCGATCACCAAGAAGGGCAACGCCACGCTCGACGACGGCGGCGACAACGTGTTCAACGCGCAGTAAATCACCGCCGGCGACGCCAGAACAACACCGCGAGAACCGAAACCCACCACGACCCGCCATCGACTGATGCACATCCGTCTCCACCCAACCTTGGGTCTTTGGCGTCCTGCATCGCCGCGTCCGGCGCGCCAGAGTCCGCGCCAGCGTCAGCCATTGGCGCAATGCCAACATCCGCAGCGTCGGGTAGCGTCCCCGCATCGGGCGGAGCTACTTCTGCAGGCAACACGACGGGGTCCATGATGTCCAAAGGCGGGCAAAGCGCCGAGTCTGGTGGATTGCAGTCGACCTGGAACACATGGGTCGATGCCTTGAACTCGCTGCCATCGATGCGTATCGCGGTCGTGATGCTCGCCTCGTAGCTGTCGCCGGGAATAAGGTCCGTCGTGGGCTGCAGCCTGACAATCCGCGTCCAACCGGCACCCGTCCAACGCGAGCCAAGCGTCTCGAACGACACCGGGTCCAGCATCGAATCCAACCACGTCGCCTGGCTGGTGCCATTTTGCAGGCCCATCGACGCCACAAACGTCACCCAAGAATCTGGGTCTCCGGCAGACTCACCCAAGAGGCGCCGAGGCGAGTCGGGATACGCGAACACAACCGACTCCACAGGGCGTGCGTTCAAGCGATCCCAGACGGCTTGCATGTAGGCCATGGTCGGCCGCACCTCGGAATACAACGAGCCCGGCACGCTGGGGTTGAGATAATTCTGCCGTGCCCACGGAATGCGCGCTTCGTACATCTCACCTTGCGACCTCGCGACGGCGGGTCCCACGGTGTCGTTGACGTAAAAGCGGTCCATGATGTCGACCGCGCCACGGATGACGTCCTCTGTGATTGACGCGTCAAGGTTGGCGTACACATCCAGCAAAACGTCCATCGGCACGTAGGGCTGCGGCACAAGCCGGATGTACCCATCGAGGGCTAGGAAGCCATCGGTGCCAGGATCGGCCTCTTCCTGCCCCGCCGAGTCATGCTTTTCCATTTGAAACAGGAACAGCGAATCAAAGATCTCGTCCTGCAACCCGTGCGAGGCGGCGCCCAACAGAAACGCGGCGCGCTTGCGACTCTCGAGCGTCGTGTAAGGCGGAGGGTCGTTGACCAACATCCAGTCGATGTAGTCGTTGACGAACGGCTCCCAATGCGTGTGCTCTCCGTAGATGCGCGCGGGCGCCTGAGCGCACCGCCCTGAGGCCAATAGCCAGAATCCGTGAAAGCCGCGCCAAAAAGGGCAGCGTTTCGGACCTCGGGGTCATCCATCAGGTCGCGCAGCTCGCCGGGCGGCAGGTTCTCGATCGCCCAGCCAGTGACATGAATATGACCCCAAATGCCATGAGCTTGCGCCGCGCAAGGCAGCAGGACAGCGAAGAGGACCAGAATGGCTCGTTGCATCGTCGACTCGAAGGGTGGTCGTGGACCACCACTCTATCGAATCATGACCTCGCGTCCAAAGTTAGGTGATCATCCAGTGACCAATCGACGTGAACAACGCGATGGACGCGCTGGCAAGCAAGGCCGGCACAAATCCGTCGATGCGGATGCCGTCGCTGAGTGCGTCGGTGAGCTTGAGCAAGATCGCGTCGACGATCCACCACGTAATGAACGCAAAAAGATAACCCAATCCAAGGGTTCCTATCGGAACACCGTGAAGAGCAGCCATCCAAGCGCGAAGTTCAATAGGCCAAAGATGCCTGCGACGATGACGGCGCTTCCGAATCCTTTGAGTCGCACGCCCGGCACGATCATCGCCGAAATCCATACTGCGACGCTGACGACCAACCAATTTAAGATGAAATGTGTCATTTCTACCTCCTGCTCAGCAAAACCTAAGAACCAACGCCCAGTATTCCAGTGCCGGATCAGGGTTGGGGATTGCACGCAAATTGCGAATTTGACGATTCGCCCCAGATCTCGCACCCACAGGGCACTTGGAGCATCTTCTTTGGGAGAGAAAGGATTGACTTTTGTCCGTGAATGAGGATTCATTCACACATATCTCTACCCCATGCACGAGTGGTCACCATGGAATACTATCGCGCCCCCATTTCAGACATGATGTTCGCCCTGAAGACCTTCAAGTATCAGGAGCGCGTCGCCACGCTGAAGCAATACCAAGACTTCGACATCGAGACCCTCGAGGAGCTTCTCAAAGCAACCGCCGATGTCATCACGAAGGAAATGCTTCCGCTGAACTCGCTGGGCGACAAGGTTGGCCTCGAATGGAACCCCGAAGACGGTTCGGTCAAGATGCCGCCCGGATTCAAGGAAGCGTATCAAAAGATTGTCGAAAACGGGGTCGTGGGCATCACAGGACCCGTCGAATACGGCGGTTCAGGCGCACCCGAGACCTTTGGTTCGTTGATCAGCGAGATCTCGACGGCATCGAACAAGAGCTTTTCGATGTGCCCGGGACTGACGCGTGGATTCGTCGAAGCCCTGATCGCCCATGGAAGCGACGAGCAGAAAGCCGAATACCTGCCACACCTTGTCACCGGAACATGGTCTGGGACCATGTGCTTGACCGAGCCCCAATGCGGCACCGACCTCGGTCTTTTGCGTACCAAAGCTGAGCCCAACCCCGACGGCAGCTACTCGCTCACGGGGACCAAGATTTGGATCACGTTTGGCGAACACGACATGACCGAGAACATCGTTCACCTCGTGTTGGCGCGACTGCCCGATGCCCCAGAAGGCATCAAGGGAATCAGCACGTTCATCGTGCCTAAGTTCATCAACGGTGAGCGAAACGCCGTGTCGTGTTCCGGCCTCGAGCACAAGATGGGCATCAAGGCATCGCCAACGTGCGTCATCGAACTTGAAGGCGCCAAAGGCTTCCTGATGGGAGAGCCGAACAAGGGCATGCGCTCGATGTTCACCATGATGAACGTGGCACGCCTGCACGTGGGTCTCGAAGGCATCGCGCTCGCTGAAATCGCCTACCAAACGGCGGTCGCATTCGCGAAAGAACGCGAGCAAAGTCGCGCGCTCAACGCCGAACGCAGCAACCCCGATCGTCCCGCCGACAACATCCTTGTACACCCCGACGTGCGTCGCATGTTGCTGAACATCAAGGCGACCAACGAGGGCATGCGTGCCCTCGCCACCTACGTCGGCATCGAGCACGACGTCTCGATTCACCACGAAGACGAGGCAGCACGGCAGAAGGCAGACGACCTGGTCGCGTTGTTGACCCCGATCGTAAAGGCATTCTTTTCGGACCGCGGATTTTCGAACATCTCCGAAGCCATGCAGGTGTGTGGCGGTTCGGGCTACACGACCGACTGGAACATCGAGCAGTACCTGCGCGACGAGCGCATCGCGCTGATCTACGAGGGCACAAACCACATTCAGGCGCTGGACTTGGTCGGCCGCAAGCTCCCCATGGGCGGTGGTCGCCTGATGCAAACGTTTGGTGCTGAGGTTACCGAGCTCATCCGCAACAACAAAGACATCCCCGCGATGGCGCCCTACATCGAGCCGCTCAAGGCCGCGTCGAAGACGCTGACCGGCGTCACGATGGAGCTCGCCGGGCGTGCCATGGAAGACTCGGAAGTCGCCGGCGCCGTGGCCAACAGCTACCTCAGCTTGTTCGGGTTGGTCGCCATCGGCTTCGCCCTGGCACACGAGGCGCGCTACGCCATCGACAACCCCAGCGCCGAGAGCACCACGAAGCTCAAGACGGCCGCGTGGTACTTCAACCACATTCTGCCCGAGATGGATTCACACGTACGTCTGATCGCGGCAGGCAAGACGAACATGTTCGACTTCACAGTGGACGAGTTCTAATGCGGTCCAACACCCATCTTGGCATCAACACCAACCTGTGCGGCTGCCCGGTTCAGATCGAACCGGGCGTCGCGAAGGTCGAGCTTCAGACGTCTGACGTGATGTCGGCAGACGACGCTGGTTTGGTGCATGGTGGATTTGTGTTCGGCGCGGCGGACTACGCCGCCATGCTGGCCGTAAACGACCCCTACGTGGTTCTGGGGGCTGCAGAATGTCGGTTCTTGGCGCCCGTGAGGGTCGGCGAACGGGTGGCGCTCAGCGCGAGCGTGATCGAGGCGAAGGGAAAGAAACACCTCGTCAACGTCGAAGGTACGGTGGATGACCGAACCGTTTTTACCGCGACCTTCACGACTTTCGTGCTCGAAAAGCACGTCTTGTCAGACACTTAGATGATTCACGACTTTTTTCGCAACATCTTTGAGCTTTGACCGATAACTCCCTTGCACCTCCAAGAAGCAGGGGAACTCAACGATGACCAAGATCAACGGTACTTCATCTCCCGTCGACACCCCGAACGTCGACGTCTCGCCACAACCGACCGAAGCCAAAACTGAAGGTCCAAAAGCGGAATCCCACTCGGGTGGATCGAGCTGGGCGGAAGACTCGTGGCTATCCAAGGCCGCTGACTTTGGGGCGAGCGCGCTCGATTTGGTGGGTGACGCCGCAGCTAGCGCGGCCAAACAAAGCGGCGTTGCGGCACTCGCTCGCACCGCGATCAGCGGGGTTGAAACCGTTGATGCCGCGGCCATCACACTCGGAAACGCTGCACACGAGCTACTCGTCGAGGAAAAGTACAAATCGTTGACCCTCGATCCAACCGCTGCCTTGGACCGCGTTGTGGCCGGCGCCAACGAGACCATGCGTGAGGTGTACGGCAAAGAGGCGCTTCAAATGACTGCGCACCCCGACTTGGACGACCTGAAGTACACCGTCGAGGTTCTAAGCGGGTCAACCGGGAAACTCGACCAGGGCGACCGCCGCGGTCTCGCTCGCCGTAGGCGTAATCCATGAAAACTGGGTGCGATCGACTTTGTAAGAAACTCGCCGGTTGCGGCAGCGCTCAAAGACCACACATCCAACGTCCTCGATGCAGCAAAAGCGCTCAGTGGAATGGGCTTCCACAGGGACCTCCGGTCGGTATCGGCTTCGGCAGTCGACTCACTCCGAAAGGTTGCATCGCCCATCGCGCAGGAATGGCGCAAAAGTTGGATGCCATCCGAAGTGACCCCGCCACGGTGCATCGTCGCGAACTCGCAGCCTTTACGCTTCCTTTACGCGAGCGCCTAGAACGCACGCCGGTCGGCGACGTCTACACCCAAAAAGTTTGTCCTCAAAGAAAAGATTCGACGAGGGCGTTGGCGTCAACCTCGGTCTCGAAACCAAGGCAGCCATTACCAAGCTTGGCGAGAACGAATACTGGTAACCTTGACCGGGAAAGCCAAAGCCAGCGGCGGCCTCGGCTTAGGTGCGGACGAGGCTGGGTGAGCCTTGACGTCGGAAACGAAGACGAGGTCACGGCGACGTTTCTCGTCAGCGGTCAGAACGCTGCCCAGGTGATCGACTCGGCGGGTGACCTCGCCGCTGCGCTCGCGAGTCCAGCCCACGCCGCGCTGGCCCACGATGGCCTCACACAGTTGGACGCATCCGAGACGCAAGTGAAGTTGACGGCGATCGAGGTCAAACATCAGATTGGCGCTGAGGTCGGCCTTGGCTCCGTCACAGTCAATCCAACTGCCGAACTTTCAACCTCCACGGGGCTGGCCGTCCAACAGAAGTTCGAACTGTCCCTCAATCCTGCCCCGTAGGCGTCTCCGTCAGCGGATTGCCTGCCGAACAGGAACGCTCACTCCAAGACTGCCTGAAGGCGATGACCTCGCCCAGCGGTGCGATGTCTTGTAAAGCCGAGGGGAGCGTTCGCTACGATGGGAACCTGTCTGCGTGGAATTCAAACTCGACGCCACGTCGGGACAGGATCGTATGTCGGCGAGCATCAAACTCGAGGTCACCGATGAAGCGAAACTGGCTCAGCACTTGGGCATCGCGAAGGAAGACCTCAAGAACCTGTCCCCTCAGTTCCTGCTGAACAAGCTCGCTAATAACCCGCTGACGCGATCGCGGTGGCGGTCGAGGTCAAAGGCTACGATGGATACTTGGGGGCGAACTTGAACCTTGGGCCGGCCCAATACTCGTTTTGGCAGCGAGCACCCCACCACCTACATCAAGATTCCAGATCCGGCAGAACCCCAATGCCGATCTGGGGACCACCGTCGCGCTGCGCGGGCAAATCTCTGAACCTTGCTGGCGGGATCAACGACGACCGCGCTGTGGTCATCATGAGGCCTAACGCTATGGCGCAGTCCGAACAGGGCGAGCAGCATCATCCAAACAGGCTGAGCCGCCGCCGCGCGTTGCATCCACCCTGCATTCCCCGTAAGCCTCCACGGTGGGACCAACATCGGCCAAGCCCATGTCAGGCGCCACGATCCCCGTGTCGGGTGTATCACCCTCACAGGCGTCTCCGATGCCGTTGGCGTCCGCGTCGACCTGCGCAGCGTTTGCCACATCCGGGCAGTTGTCATCGGTGTCAAAGATGCCATCGCCGTCGGCATCCACGCGAACTTCCACGGTTTCGGAGGTGACGGATCCCGCAAGACCACCCTCAGTCGGTTGGCTCCAGGCGGCAGTGTTCGCGATCGTCGTCAGATCTGTGACGGCGCCAATCGTGGCCTGAAAACGAATGTCCACGGCTTGATCGACTTCAACCACCACGTTGCTCACAACGAGCTCTGATGCGGTCGACACGTTTGTCCCAGCCCCGACCGACAACACCGCAAAGTTGGTCAGGCCGTCGGGGATGACGTCGTTGACGGTCACTGTGGCGCGCTCATTGCCCGAGTTCTCAAGATGAATCACATACGTAATTCGGTCGCCAGGGCTCGCGACGCCGTTCCCGTCGAGATCTTCCAACGTCCCAGACTTGAACGACTTCTGCGACAGGACTGGGTCAAACAGGTTGACACCTACGACGTTGACGGCCAACCAGACCTTGTCTTCGCCCGCGGTGTACGTGGCCGACACTGCGGTGTCTCCGGCCGTGAGCGCGGTCGAGATGTCGTATCGATCGATGTCCACGCCCACGGAATTCGTTTGCGCGGGTGTCACCGTGTTGATGGTCCGGTTGAAGGGGTTATCCAAAGGGTTAACCGCATCGGACAAAGTTGTTGGTCCGGCTGCACCCGGGATTCCGTCGACCGAGATTCCCTCCGGCCCGAGACCACCAAGGTCGCCCTCAAGGACGTAGTAGGTGAGGTCACCTTGGGGCATCTGGTCAACGTTGACGTCCAGCCTGAAATTGGCCGTCGCCTCGGAGAGCACGTAGTTGCCGTCAAACAGCGCGACACGGCGCGGCGACAGCTGGGGCGCCTCGTAGACGAACATCAACGCTGCCGAGGCAGTGTCGGTTGTGCCGTTCGCGACCTGTCCCTCGTATTCGTCAAATCCCCACTGCCCATCGATGCGCGACCCCGCCAACGCGGTGATATCTGCGTGACACACCCAAAGATCGTAACTGCCGCTGTCGGCGCCCGAACAGTAACACCCGTCCGCTTTGACCTGCAGGGCATCGCCATCGGGCGTCGAGACGAGGATCTGATCGTCGGCTTGTGAGCCAACACAATCGGCTCCGGTTTGGGTTTGCGTGCCCCCCCAATACACGCGCACGTGTTTGAGCGACGCGGACGGAGGAACAACATCGGCCTGAACGCGCACCACGGCAGGCAGCAACATGCGATCGACCTTCGCATCGGAATCAGTGTCCACCGCAAACGATAGTCCAGTCATGAAATAGTCGACTCGACCTTCCCAAATCTGCCGAAGTTTCAGTGATTCGTCTGCCATCGCACTGCCGCTCGAAAGCAGCACGAATAAGCCTGTTAAGCATCCGAGTTTGCGCATCTAGTCCTCCCGCTGGCGGGCGCGGGAAGATAGCGACACATCCCTGCATGATCAAGCACCGCCGCGCGCTGGATTCATCGGGTCAGAAAATCTGCCCGCCGATGCCGAGCAGAAGGTTGTAGCGACGATCGTCGAAACTGAACGAATTGGGGAAAATCTCAGCAACAAGCTGGAGCCTCAATCGTTCGAAAACGGACACGGCAACGTACGGCTGCACCACCAACTGGCTGCAGCGGCGTTCGTCGCCGATGGCATCGGACTCCGAACAGCGTTTGAACCGAAAGTCGTCCACCGTACTGAACTGGTAGCCTGCTCTCGCGCCGACGATGGGCTGCAGCACCGAGTTCGTGATGCCGTACAACTCAAACTCCGGTCCAATCATTGGGGTAAGCTGCAGGCCGACCCCGTCCAAGGTCAGCGCCGAGAACAGCCCTTTTGCCTGCAGTGCCATGTTGATCCGCAGCCAGTTTGGCTCCCAATCAAAGGGCGTCCAGCTCAAGCCGGTCTCCGCCGCAGAACCCACCACAATGTAGCCGTAGAACGATGGCGATTCGTACGCGATCTCATTGACCGCCGATCGGCCCACGGTGAGCAACGCCGTTCGGTCGGCGGTCGACTGTTGCGCGTTTGCGATGGCTGAAACCAACGCGAGGATGTTTCGGCGAATGCGGTACTTGCCTTTCTCCGCCTCTTCGGGCTTCAAGCCGCAATCATGGAACTCAAACTCATACTCTGTGAGCAACCGCAGGGAGTGGTCGAACTTCCCTTCATCCTCGCCGCGTTTCCAATTGGCGACCTTCCGAACGCCCACCAATTGAGGAGGCGCGGCGCGGCGAGTCGCGAGCTCACAGTGTTTGTGGTGGAACGTCCCCATGTCGCTTGGCGTCAGTCGCGAACATTCACTGTATATGCGGTCGATCGAGACCTGCAGAAGGATGCGGAAATTGCGCATGTCGTCACCATTGCAGGCGTCGCGGTACATCGAGTACTGGTCCTCGAACCAACCCAACATGCATGCGAACGGGCGCCACGACGGCGCATACGTGCCCTGCGGTTTGACCACACCATCGAGGTCAAACTTTCCGTACGGATCGTTCATCGTGTACGAACGCGCGGTGACCAAGCCGTCGTACATGCCTAGGTAGTAGTCAAAACGCCGGAAATCTCGCTCCAGAAAGCCCATAAATGCGTAGAGATGTTCGCTGACGGTTGGGTAGTGAACTTTCGACAACCGCATGCGCCCTTCGAGCTCTGCGTTGCTGCGCATCAGCTCATAAAGTTCCCGCGATCGTGAGGTCTCGACGAAGTTGACGATCATCCCTAGCGCTTGCGGAATGAGCTCGTTGTCGGTCTTCTCGGTCGCAACCCTTTCGACGGGATATGCAGGTGTGTCCGGGTCAACGTAAAGATATTGAAGGTTCTGGTAAGGCGGATAAAGCGCGGGCGGGTCGACGGGGTCACGCCAGAACACTTCGCCGGACTCGTTCACACGTAGTCCCTCGTTGGCGATGTTGTGCGCCAAGCGCAGCGGGTTGTTGTCGTAGACGCCGCCATCGACGAACTTCTCGCGTCGCTGTGGCACCTCGCATTCGGGCCGCGCCACCAACGCTTCGTTGGGATCCGACGGAGGTGAGTAACAGAACGCGAGCTCTTTGGGTGTAAACGCGATGGGAAACGACATGGACGCAAACACAACGTCGACGACGTAGTCGAAGTTTCGAAGCGCGGTCTCAAAATCCGTCGGGGTGCGCAGTTCCCGAAGCGGCAACAGCGGTTGCTCGACATTCGAGCGAGGGTCAACGTAGTTCTCGATGATCGGCGCTTTGCCCTCACCTGCCCCTCGAATGCGGAACACGAACTTCTCGTCCTGCGATGGCACGCTAAGGCCCGGCGCGAGCTCGACGATACGCGCCTCGGCCCGAGTGGTCGCCATCCCCACCACAACATCACAGTCGTCGCGTAACCCGCCCTGAAGTTGGGTGCGAATGAGATCCGTCGCGACGATCAGGGCATCGCGATTGAAGACCGACACGCTCGAAACCCGCGTGGGGTCGAACAACGCGTCGTAGCCGACATCCATCCAGACCTTCCAACCGAGGTCCTCCATCGGGTCTGAATTTTGCGGCAAACACGAGTTAATCGCTGAGATGAGGGCGTTCGCGCTGCCGGCTGATGCGCCGGCGAACAACGACACGTGCGTTCCCGCGATCTTCATGACCTCGGTGAACACGTACATGAAGCCGGCCTGATAAACCCCTAGCGACACACCACCGCTGACGGTCACACCGATCCGTCGCTCCGGTGCACGCGCGGTCACCATCTCGGGTTCGGTTACCGCGGAATCGACGGCGGATTTTGCCGCGTTGAGTGCCGCCTCGACCTCTGCCGATGGCTTCCTCTTGGGCTTTGCTTCGGCGAGCGAGGGCCCCAGCACGCCAAACACCAGCAACCACGCCAAAAATCTCATCAGGATCCCAGGTTCACGTTACTTCGTCACCATGCGGACATGGGACCAAGATTGAACAGTGACTTAAATCCCTTGGCTGTCAAAATAGAGCGCGCTTGGGCACTTCGCGCGCCGGACCCGCAGTAAAGCACAATCTCTGCGTCTTGCTTAAGCTCCCCGCTTCGTCGCCCCACCTCATCGACCGGGATGTTGATGGCGCCTTTGATGTGGCCGGCCTCAAACTCGGCGCGGCTACGAACGTCGAGAAGGATTGCGCCGGCCTCCACCCGGCGATGGGCTTCCTCGGACGAGATGAACCGCCCCATCATGACGCTGCGGGCTACCAATGCGACGACAATCAAGCCGATGGGGATCAAAAAGGGCATCAAATCATTCATGAACTTCTCCGTCGTGGCGTCGTGTTCGCCGAATGGATTCGCCATCCCACGCGGGCCGCTGAAGGAATGGGCTTGTGCGAATGGGGCACTCCTCCAGGTCGCACTCCTTGCAGGCGTCCGGGCGACACGCCTCCATGTGAATCATCAGTTCTGTCCGCTGGCCAAATCGTGCCCGAATGGCCCGTTCAAGTTTCACCGTCGCATCGTGCGTCAGCTCCAGCGACCAAAACCGCGGAAACACCATGTGCAAGTCGATGTGAATCGCCTGCCCCAACCGATGGACCTTGGTATGATGCGGCGAGGACCACCCCGGTTCCCGGGCTTCTTCGAGTGTTTGTCCGATTTGGCTTAGGAGTTCTGGACTTGCTTCGTCCAATATGCCGCCAATGGCCCGACGAACCACTCGCCCACCGTCGACCATCAACCAAACCGACAACACCATCGCGACAACCGCGTCCATGACCACATGCCCGGTCAGAAAGACCAACCCCACCCCGACCAGGGCGCCGATGCTTGTGACGGCATCCGAGCGCAGGTGCACGCCGTCGGCCTCTAGACTTGGGGATTCGAGGCGCCGGCCGGCCTTGACCAACGCCATCCCGGCCCCGAGCGACACGACGACCGAGACCAACGTCAGCAGCCCCCCCACCTCGAGGCTCTCAAGCTCGGGAGGGTGAGCGATTCGGTAGGCTGAAATCAATAGAATGGCGATGCCTGCCACCGTAACAAGGGCTCCTTCCACAGCCGCGCTCAAATACTCGATCTTTCCATGCCCGTACGGATGTTCCATGTCGCGCGGCTGCGCACTCAACCACACCGCATACAGGGCAAATCCGCTGGTTACGATGTTGATCACGGACTCTAGGGCGTCCGAAAGGATGGCCGAACTTCCCGTCAGCATGAACGCCGTGACCTTGATGACGACCAGCGTCACGCTCGCCGCAACCGCAAAGCCTGCCCAGCCGATGGCGGTTTTTCCGTCTGCGATTTCTTGTTCGGTCATCGGCCCACTTCCTTGGTTCGCGAAATCCAACGCTCCGCCTCCTCGTGCCCGACGAGTGAGGACAACGTCTCGCGCAGCGACTTCTCGAACGACGCCTGTCCAGCGCGTGCCGCCAAGTTGACACCGATGGCCAATGCACGCCAATGAAGTTCATGGTGGCGATGACCCGTGAACGCGACTGCGGGCGCAAGCCAACGTTGTGCCTCTGCGTACCGCCCCAGCCCAAGACATGCTGCCACGAGCGCCTCGTGGAAATGCGTGTTGTAGCCCGTCTTGCCGAGCTCGTAGGCGTGCCTGACCTTCCCCAACTGCTGGTATGCATCCTCGAAGCGTCCCGCGGCGAGCAGCGCACGCGCGAGGTATTCGCGCTCCACGTGCGGGTAACTCGTGCGGGGCGTCGCAAGCGTAAAAAGACGCAACGCCTCGGTGTGGCACTGCACCGCGGCGTCGAAGTCCTCCCGCGCGTCAGCGATGAAGCCGGCAGTCTCCAAACAACGCGCCTCAGCAACCACCGCGTTCGCCGCCAAAGCGAGATGTCTCGCCTTTTCGATGGCGTCATGCGCGAGGTCGACGTCGCCGAGCTCCAAATGGCCACGTGCAAGAATCTGGAGGGCCTGCATGGTCTCAAGTGGGCTCGTTGCCGCGCCCCAAGCGCGTGTCGCGTGATCGTTCATTTTTGGAACGTCGCCGTTTGCACCAGCCAAGCGCGCTGCGGAGACCTCGCACTCGAACCGCAGCTCGTCGTCCAGGGTTGACTCCAACACGGCAACGACATCGGCATATGCGTTCGTCGTGGGCATGTAACCATACAGCGCCGCGATGGCGGCGCGCGCGGCATATCGCGCGCGGTCTTTGATACGGCTGGCCCCAGACAAAGCCGCTTTGGCCTGTTCCAACAGCGAAAACCCGACACGTCGGTTCTCGGGAGCGGCATCCAAGAGGTACGCGTAACTTCTCATGGTCCACTGGTCGATGCGCTGGGATGCTGTGTGCGAAACCTTCATCCCGTCAAGGCACCGCTCCCACGACGCGGTGCACATCAGGAGCGCTCGCACGTCGAAGCTCTGACGCGCCACCTTCGCCGCGTGCCGTGCGGCAACAATCGCGGCTTGCCACTGCCCGGCCTCCGACAAATGGTGCGCGATCCTCAGCGCAATCTGTGGATGCTGTGCTTGATACAGCCGACCGATGATGCGCGCGCACGCGGCGTGCGTTGACGCGAATGCCGGGCGCTCTTCGGCGGAGCGCAACACGGACTCACGAAGCAGCCGATGACAAAACGCAAAACCCGATGCGTTCCTGCGCCACAGACCATGGGATTCCATCAGGTCCTCAAGTCCGTCACACCGCGAAAACCCGAGCTCCGAGCAGACATCGGTCAGGGCATCCTGCTCAAAAACCTCGCCCAGCACGGCCGCGACTTCTAGCGTCCGCATCGCCAAATCCGGGTCCGGCATTCTGCGAACCACGTGCGCCACGCGACGACTCCACAGCAAGTTGATGTTCGCCGGCAGCTCCTCCTCATGGTCTTCCATGACCAACCGTCCCCCCACGGATTTTATCGCGCCACGCGCCATCCAGTGGTCCATGAGCTGAAGCGCAAACAACGGGCTCCCACCTGCACGTTCGATGACGCGCGCCGCAATTCCAGGGGGCAGGTGCACGTGCTTGTGCAACATGACCTCAATCTCGATGTCGCTCAGCGGCGGCACATCCACGACGTCGACTTCGGCACGGTCCAGCCAGCCGCACCCCGCAAAGTCGGAGACTCCCGTCGCTACGATGTGCAGCGGCATCGACGGCTCGTCCAATACCCACCCCACGAACTCGCACTCCAACGATCCGCGGTCGAGGTCGTCGAACCAGATCTGAACGGGCCGGTCACGCGCCACACACACGAGCAGCTCCGCCAACGACAGGAACGCCTGCTCTGCAGACACGCCTCCGCCGTTCGTCCCCATGTCGGCGAAGTTCGCCAAAGACGCGCATCAAACGTGTCGAATCCCGGTCCGTGAGCCACGCTTCCATCCGCTCAACAACGCCGCGCCCGTCATGCCGTGTGACCGAAAAATGGCGTTCACCAGGCCCACAAGCCACCTGCCACACCAAACTCAGCGCCGACCGAAACGAAGCTCTCGACCGCACCCACTTCTCGTCCCAAGTGATGCAGCCACTCGGCAAGTCCGGGATTTCCCAACACCCACATCACCACGCAGAAGCGTGACCCGCTGGCTTCCATTGCGCCTTGGAGATTGCGCCACATCCGGTCCCGAATCACCTCGCGGCCCTCGATCGGAACGTGGCGCAAGCCCATGAGGCCGAGGCCGCCGCCCACCACGGTCGACGTGCGGTAGCGCCGGTCCACCGTCACCCACGAGGCCACGTGGCGACTCGACACAAAACCAGCATCGATCTCCATCAGCGCGTCTCGTGCATCGGCCGCGCACAAGAACGATGATGAGGCTTCTTGGCCGTCATCTTCTCGAGCCAGCCGCGGACCGCGCGGGGGAACAGAAACTTGGGCGAAAGCTCTGGCAGCGGCTTGTTCATAGCATCAGCCCCACCATGACCACGTTCGACCCTCGAAACGGCGGAGTACCGGTCATCAACTCCCACGCGACGATCCCTAGCGCGTAGAGGTCGGTCCAAGGCCCGTAATCGCGCCACAACCCCGTGAACTGTTCCGGCGACATGTAGTGCGGTGTGCCCGAGGCATCCTCGTGACTGCTCGCGGTCTGGTCCGAACCAAATGTCCGAGTTTGGCGCTCGGCCGCGTGCGCGATCCCAAAGTCGGTCAGCACATACTGCGCGCCCAACGTACCCTGCCGGATTAAGACATTGGCGGGCTTGATATCACGATGAATCAGGTCGCGGGCGTGCGCGTGCGCCAGAGCATGCAGACAATCATTGAGCATCACGCGAGCTCAAGCCCGTCTTGAGGCGGATGCTCGGCAACCGAACCGCCCTCGACGAACTCCATCGCAAAATACGGCGATCCGGCGGCGAACCCATCGTGGGGCTGCGGTAAGGTCCCATGGTCCAATATCCCGATGACATTGGTGTGGTGCAGCCGTGCCGTCGCTTGGACCTCGGCGAGCAGCCACTCGACCTCAAGCTCCTGAGTCTTTGGCTCCGGTTTGAGCAGCTTGACCGCAACCGTCTGGCCGGTCTTGACGTGTTCGCCGAGATACACCGCGCCCATGCCGCCCTCGGCAAGCTTACGAGACAGTCGAAACCATGTTTGGGCTTGTGGCATGGAAACTTGGGATGGTGTCAGCGCACTGTAAAACTGACGCCCGATGCATTCAACCGCGATACCAAGGATTCTCCCATGGCCACGGCAGGCGTCAAAACACCGCACGGTGTGTCGAGGTCGTCATACGCAAGGCAACGTGCAGATTCACACAGCATAATCGCCGTTGCGCCGTAACCCGGATCCAACGATGCCTTCACGTCCACGGCATGGGTGGTCCCGTGACGACGTCCGATCACGCGCATCAGAAAACCGCCCGAGGCGATCTGGGCTTGCGATGGGCCCTCGCCAGGCTCGGGTAGGATGGTCTTTTGAGCGAGTTTTCGCGTCGGCTCGGCGGACAGTGTAGCCACCGCGGCCCCCAACGCCGCGCTCACGGCGAGGGCTTTCGCCCTTCCCTTCAACCCCTTACCCATACTCATGACTTCGCGGTAGCGAAATTTGGGCCCCCATGGATGCCCAAGCAAGGCGTGCGAACGCCTCACAACCCGTGTGTTCACCGAGGACATCAGGAAGGGGGCCGTCCACGCATCGACAAGGTCGTCGTAGGTCGGCGCAAAGGAGTCCCACGTGTCAGCACCCTCTTTGTCATCGGTAGGATTGAGCGCGTAGGGGTGTGCCACGATCTTGCGCACAGACTTGTCGGCCGCTTCTTCCATAAGATTGACCATGCTCGCGACCGTCCCCCCGCTGAATCCGCCGCTGGCATACATCACGAAACACCCCACCTCTTCGGCATAGTGTCCCTCGCGCTCCAGAAACACGCGTTGAACCTCAAGCGTCCCTAGGTCGCTAGGAATGGAGTCAAAGCCGCATGTGTGAACGATGCGCGCGCCCGACTGCTGTGCCTTTTCATGATACGCGTCGATGGTCCGACGCATCCACTGCACCTCACCGGTCAAATCGCAGTAGTGGGTGCCCTGAGCGGCGCAAGCCTCGACCAATTTGTCGCCGTATTTGGCATAAGGGCCAACCGTTGTCAGCACGACGGCCGTGCGAGACGCAACCTCGTGCAGGGCGTTGCCGTCGTTCGCGTCAGCAACCAGGATTTCAGGTGGGGTTGATGTGGTCAGGCTGTCCAAAACGGCCTGAAGTTTGTCGGGATTTCGCCCGGCAATTGCCCAACGGTCTTGACCCACGCGCGCCAGATACTGAGCCACCAGTTTGCCCGTGAATCCAGTCGCCCCAAACACCACGATGTCAAAATCACGCATACCCACTCCTTGGTTGTCAGCGGGATAGGCCATTTGAATGTCAAAGTCACGCACGACCGAACGCTGTAAACAGGACGTGCAGTCCGCGGCTCAAAAAGATGTTGCATCTCGCAGCGGTGTTCACTAACGTCCGCGCCTTCTTACCAATATTCCGCCGCGCGGTATCCTGCCGAGCCCCGGATTGTACTCGGAGAACCCATGAAGAAATCAGTACTTTTGCTTGCTGCTGGCCTGCTCGTGTTGAGCGCTTGTGGTGATGACGGCGATTCAAAGTCGAACAATTCGACGAACAACGCCAACAACACCAACAACACGAACAACACCAACAACACGAACAACACCAACAACACCAACAACACGAACAACACCAACAATACGAACAACACCAACAACACGAACAACACCAACAACACGAACAACACCAGCAGCACCAACAACACGAACAACACCAACAACACGAACAACACGAACAACACGTGTGACGTGAACGGTTTTGTTGTGGCGACGGCGGAATACAGTTCGGACGGTGAGAACACGTTTGTATATGCCCAGACATCCGCGGGCGAGCCTGCCGACTTCTTCTCGCTGGAGTTTTTGACGACGGCAGCCGGTCCTTCGCCTCTGAACGGCCCAGGCACCTACCCGTTGTAACGGCCGACGGCCCGGAAGCTACGAGACGTGCCAGACATGCCTCTTGGTGGGTCAAAACTGCACCGCCGATGCTGGCTGTGACGCTTACTTCCTCGCCACCGAAGGCGCGGTTGAGATCGACAGCCTTGACGATGCAGGCTCCGCAATCAAAGGCCGCTTGACCAACGTCAAGATGCAAGAGGTGACGGTCGACTTCGACACGTATGTCTCGACCCCCGTGGCCAACGGCTCGCAGTGGTGCATTGGAACGTCGGAGTTCGACACCACCCCAGAGTGCGTCGAAGATGTCGACTGTTTGGACGCTGCCAAGCCATTCTGCGCTGAAAACGTCTGCGTCGCGTGCAGTGGTTTGTTCGATTACCGACGCTGCAGCGCCGGCATGTGTTGCAGACGCCAACGGCGATCCTACGTGCGGCACGGTGATGGAATGCACCGGCGATGACGCCAACGAAGAAGACGACGGCCCCGCAGCTGCTAACGCATTGACCGCCGGCGTAGCGTTCCAAGGTGGAATCTGCAACGGCACGACGGATACCGAATCCGACTGGTTCACAATCACGACGACCAGCCCTCAGACCGTCACCATCACCGTGACCACCGACGCCAACGTCGACGTTGATGTCTTCCTGGTGGATGCGAACCAGATGTTGGTCGACTCGGCTGAAACCGACAACGCAACCGAGACCATCGTTGCGGGTCTGGCAACTCCAGGCACCTACTACGTTGTGATCCTTCTTACGACTTACGTCGGCCGTCGGCGGTGGCAACGCTGCTGCGCCCTACACGATCACCTACACGTCGGCGGACGCCGAGTGCACCATGGACAGCGACTGCACCGTGGACGCGAACCGCACCATCTGTGATACGGACGCGCTCATCGTGGTGGCTGCTTGGACAACTCGACCTGCACCGCCCCCGGCACACCCGCATGTGTCAACACCGTCTGCGGTTCGTACGACGAAGTGCACGGGCGATGACGCGTTTGAACTTAACAGCGTGGCCCTGCCGGCGCAGGCGAGCTCGCCATCGGCGCTACCGCCAACGCCAAGATCTGTGGCGACCGCCTGCAGTCGATCTCGCCGAACGAAGCAGACTGGTACACGTTCACGTTGGCAGCGCCAACCAACGTGCGCGCGACGCTTGCGTGGCCGACCCAGGCAGACGACCTCGACCTGACCATCTACGACGACCAGCTCAGCTTCGTGGACTCGTCGGTCTCGAACAACCAGAAATCGTCGAGCTCCCGACGCTTGCTGCGGGTCAGTACTACATCCGCATCATCTCGTACGAGAAGCCTACCGACCCGTTGGTGGCTGCTGACTACAGCATCATGCTTGAGTCGTACTAAGTTCGGCTAGCCGACACAAAAAAAGGCGCGGCTTCTGCCGCGCCTTTTTTCGTTCTTGCCCCGGTGGGCGGGAATCAGGCCGCCAGCTCGGTTTGACTCTGGCTGCGCGGCCTGCTCGCGCAGCGCCTCAACGCGTGGATCATCACCCGATGCCAGACGGGCGGAATCAACGCCATCAGCAACATCGTGGGATACCCGTGTGGCAGCTGCGGCCCCTCTGTCACAGCCCTCAACAGATGATAGGGCCGGCTCGCATACGCGTGGTGGTCTGCGTGCCTCTGGAGGTTGAACAACCAGTAACCGCTGACCCGATGGTTGGCATTCCAGGAGTGGTGAGGTTGCACCCGCTCGTACTGCCTGGAGACTTTTTCATTCGCTGCAACCCGTAGTGCTCGACGTAGTTGATGACTTCGAGCAGCGAGAAGACCACCACGCCCTGAAGGCGAAGAAGACGACCCCAGGCAGACCCGCCACACCAGCCACCGCGCCGTAGGCCGCCGCGAGAACGACGGCGTAACGTGTCATGCGGTGCCGCAGGCTCCACCAACGAATCCCTTCGCGTTTTGCCCGTGCGTTTTCAATTCGAATCGCGCTCAACAAGCTTCCTACGATCGTTCTGGGATAAAAGCGGTAGAGGCTCTCTCCGAGGCGCGACGACGCTGGGTCGTGGGGTGTCGCGACGTGTTTGTGATGCCCAAAAACATGCTCAACGCAGAAGTGGGGGTACGTCACAGACAGCATCAAAACCTCGCCCAAACCGCGCTCGAAGCTCGACTTTCGATGAATCAACTCGTGCGCAATCGTGATCCCAATGCCGCCAGTAAACAGCCCCACAGACGCAATCAGACCCACGAAATCCCAGCCCGTGCGCATGGTCGCCAGATGGACGCCCCATGCGACAACCCCTACCTGGAGCGGAATCCATGCGTACAACGGCAGACTGAAGAGCAGTTGCAAGCGCTTGTTCTTCTCGTCGGCTTCGGAGGGATTACCCAAGTTGTGTTCGGTCATCAGGTCGCCGAACGGCACCAGCAAGAACGCAACCGCGGGCACCAACAGGTTCGCCCATCCGCCGAAATACATGCCCGCCAACAGTGCAGGCAGCGTCCCGTAAACAATGAAGAACGGAAGCACGTTCATGGTTTCTCCTGTGCAAGTATGAGGCGTTCGACGAGCGCGAGCCCCGCGTCGCCAGGTACATCTCGCCAAAATGTTTGTTGAAGCTCTCCAACCGCGTTGCGCAGCAATGTATCGCTGACCACATGCAGAAGGACCGCACGTACCGAAATGGGCGACTGGGGCCGCTCCGCGATGACCCACGCATCGATCTCGTCAAGCAAAGGGGCGCCGTGTTCAACCAATCGGGCACGGCCAGGACCGTCTGGTGCGACGAGCTCGCGCACCAGTAGCGACGCAGCGGCCGGCCGTGTCGCCATAAAACGTGTAAATCCGACCGTAAGGTCGCGAAGCCGCGCTTCGAACGTGTCACTGCGGGTCATGGAATCCCTGAGCGACCCACCCAGGTCGGCAAAAATCCCGTCCACCACGGCCTCGTAAAGCTCGTCCTTGCTCGCGAAGTGATAGAGCAACGACGGGCGGGAGATGCCTGCAGTCCGAGCGATGTCCTCAAGCCGTGCCGCCCTAAAGCCGTGTTCAGCGAACGCCAGTTCCGCCGAAGCGATGAGCACCTTGATGTCGAGTTTTGATCCACTTTTTGGTCGTGCCATGAACACACTTTATCTACTCACGAGTAGATAATCAACCAGCCGTCGCGTTTTCCCTCCGAGGGACCGCGTAATGTCCTCAAAAGTCAAAGCATCTCTGGAATTCAACGCAGGTCACGTGTAGTAACCCTGTGCAAATGAGCCGCTGAGGTGCGTCAGTGAAATGGATGAATTTTTGGATGTTACTGGCCGCGACGACGTTTGCCGTCGGCTGCGGGGATAGCTCGAAGTCAAAAAAAGGTGTGGGTGATGCCGGCGGCGAGGGCCAGCCGTGTTTTGGCAACGGAACCTGTCTAAACGGGCTGGACTGTGAACTGGGGTTCTGTGTCGCCGCCGGACCAAACAACACGAACAACACGAACAACACGAACAACACGAACAACACGAACAACAACACCGCCCCATCGACGTGTGGCAATGGCATCATCGACGAAGGCGAGGAATGCGATGGAGAAGTTCTGACACGATGCGTGGACCTGGGCTACGACTCGGGAACCTTGAACTGTGCCAACTGCCGATTTGACGAGAGCTCGTGTGCGTTTGACGGCTGCGGAAACGGCGTCATCGACACAGGTGAGTCGTGCGATGGCATGAACTTGGGAGCCGCGACGTGTGAGTTTTTGGGATCCGGCGCAGGCGTTTTGCGTTGCGAGCCGAATTGCGGCGGGTTTGATACGAGCGGCTGTGGCCCAAAGTGCAACAACGACCGCATCGAGGGCGACGAGCTGTGCGACGGTGCCGACGTTGGACAAACCTGCGCAGGCCTCGGTTTGGGCGGTGGAACGTTGCGCTGCAACACAACGTGCGACGGGTACAACACCCAAGACTGCACCAGCACGACCTGTGGGAACGGCGTCATCGAAGGAACAGAACAGTGTGACCAGAACGCATTGAACGGACAAAGTTGCACAACTCAAGGATTTTCCGCGGGAACGATCGCTTGCACCGCGACCTGTCAGTTCAACGCGAGCGGGTGCAGCAACTTGGTGTGTGACCTCGATGTTTCGTGTACTGCCCTGAACACCGCCATATGCAGTTGCGGTGGTTGCCTCGACGACGGTGTGTGTGGCGCGTTCGAAGATTGCGTGTGCGCAGACTGCCGTTTCGAGACAATATGCAGCGTGTGCAACAACGATGGGATTTGTGCCCCGTTTGCCGAGTCTTGTGCCTGCGCCGATTGTGCAGAGCACATTGAATGCCGCTAAGGCGGTGCCGGAAATCCGCGGAGAGGGCGTGTCGCAATCTGTCCGAATGAATGAATGAATGAGGTGATGCAATGAAATGGATGAACTTTTTGACAATTTTGGCCGTGATGAGCTTCGCGGTCGCGTGTGGTGACAGCTCGAAATCCAAGAAGAGTGGCGCTGCCGCCGGTGGCGAGGGCCAAGCCTGTTTCGCGAATGGAACGTGTTTGACCGGGCTCGACTGCGAAGCGGGACTCTGCGTCAACAATGGCGGCACGAACAACGCCAACAACGCAAACAACGCAAACAACACGATCGTCAATCCGAACAATGTCGTGTCGCTTTGCGGCAATGGCGTGGTCGACGAGAGTGAAGAGTGCGACGGAGAGTCGATCGACGCCACCTGCCAATCCCTCGGCTTCGACGACGGGGTCCTAGGCTGCGTTGACTGCAGGTACGAGGACAGCGCCTGCACGTTTGAGAGTTGTGGAAACGGCGTGATTGATCCCGGCGAGTCGTGTGACGGTACGAATGTGGGCGCGACCACATGCGAGTTGTTGGGCTTTGGCCCAGGCACCCTGCGCTGTGCGGCGAACTGCGGCGACTTCGACACGACCACTTGCGCGCCCAAATGTGGGAACAACATCATCGATGGGAACGAAGTCTGCGACGGTACCGATGTTGCCGAAACCTGTGCAGGGCTGGGACTCGGCGGTGGCACGCTGCGCTGCAACGCCACCTGCGATGGCTACAACACGCAGGCGTGTGGGTCGCTTTGCGGCAATAGTGTGGTGGACGCGGGCGAGACCTGTGATGGCACAAACGTCCCTTCAACATGTCAGGCCCTTGGCTTCACCGGTGGCACGGTTCGCTGCGCGACCGATTGCAAATCGTTCAACACACAGTCGTGCACCAATGTACGTTGCGGTAACGGTGTCATCGAGGGCAACGAACAGTGCGACGGCGCGGATCTCAATGGGCAAACCTGCACATCGCTCGGATTCAGCACGGGAACGCTGGGGTGTTCGCAAACGTGTTCGTTTGACACAACACCATGCTCAGATTTCGTGTGCAGTCCCTCGGCAAACTGCACAAGCCCGAACACTGTCACCTGCGCATGCGTGGGCTGCCAGACCGACGGCGTCTGCGACGACCGCGATGACTGCGTTTGCCCTGACTGCGCAAACGACGCCCAACAGTGCCCAGTTGCCAACTGCATCAACGACGGCCAATGTGATCCGTTTAACGAGGCATGCGCCTGCGCAGATTGTGCTGGCGCTCCCGCCTGCAACCCTTAGGCGCCTATGGTCTTTAAGACAAAACCACGCCCCTCGATGCGCAGCGCCTTGCTCCTACTTCCCATTGCCATGGTCGTAGCGTTCTGGGCCTTCCTCGTTGTTGGCTACGCAGGTGGGTTCGGCGGACCCTTGCCCGTTGCACGCCTGCTGATTGGCGCATTTGTCGCGCTAAGTTGCTTGGCGGCGCCTTTCGTGCACAAACGTGGATGGTTGCTGCTCGCCGCGGTGTTTGTCACATCCACACTGGGCTGGGCGATGGTCTCACCGCAAAAAGACCGTGAATGGTCAGAGGTCTCGGCGCGCACGCCGTACGCGACCAAAGACGGCCAGAACATCACCATCCATGACATCCGCGACTTCCGTTACAACGCCGACGGGACGTGGACCGCACACTGGTACGACAAGACCTTCAATCTGGACGACATCGAACAAGGTTACCTCGTCCTGACGCGCTTTGGCGGCATCGACGGCCTAGCGCACGTGATGGCCAGCTTTCGATTCAAAGGGGACCAATTCATCGTGCTGTCGGCAGAAATCCGGCGCGAGGACGGCGAGTCGTACGACCCCATCGGCGGGGCGATGCGCCAATACGAGCTGTACTACGTGGCGGCCGACGAACGCGACGCCATCGCCCTGCGCACTCAGGTCCAAAAGGACGAGACGTGGCTCATTCCGATGAACGCCGGCAAAGAAAAGACGGCCGAGTTCTTTGTCTCGATGGTCGACCGCATCACCAAAATCCACAATGAACCCGAGTGGTACAACTCCATCACGAGCTCGTGCGCGAGCAACCTCGCGTCTCACTACGAAGCGGTCAATAAGGTGTCGTTCCCACCGGACTATCGAATCCTCCTACCAGGTTTCAGCGAAGAGTTGGTCGCGGAGCTCGGACTTTTGCCCGAGGGCATGAGCGTGGAGGACGCACGAAAATCCTTCAAAATCAATGAAGTCGCGGTTAAGGCTCCCCTCGACGACTCGTTTTCACGCGTCATCCGTGGTGAGAATCTTGCAAACCGCAACCCGCCGAACTAGAGCGTCCTCCAGCTCAACGGACGTGGGCACATCGTAGGTCGCCACCTCTTCCAACCCTTCCATTGAGTAACCGAGCCTCTTCGGGTCGCCGACGATTACTTCGACGCCGCTGCGATGAACGTCTTTGAACATCGCAGAAAACGACGCGGACGCATCTCGCTCGTAGAACATGTCTCCGGCGACGACCACCGACACGCCCTCGGGCATCTGCGCGGGGAACACCCCATCGAACGCCAAGACCTCCAAGCCATTGAGGTCGGCGTTCATCATGGTGGCTGCCTTGGCGAACGGGTCGATATCGCATGCGTGCACGCGTCGCGCGCCCGCGAGCTTGCACGCGAGCCCGACAAGCCCGCTGCCGCTCCCAAAATCGAGCACATCCCGGCCCGACACCACCTCGGGATGGTCCAAAACATACCTTGCCAGAGCCTGCCCTCCCGACCACGGAAACGCCCAAAACGGAATGGACAGCTCGCCGGCGGCGATCCAGGCCTGCGCTTTGGTCCAAAGCGGCAACGACTCGTCCGCGGTCCACAGGCGTAACTCCGGCACAAACGGCGTGACCTGAATCGACGTGTTTGCGCGAATGAACGCAGCGTAGTCGGGAACTGGGGCCATCATTGACTCTCCTAGACGGACGGGCAGCTTCCAAGCTGGCGTCGCGACCTACCATGGCAGCTTCCAAGCTGCCGTGTGATGTTGACAGGCAGCTTCCAAGCTGCCGTTGCGACCTGGATAGTCGCCATGTTGGCGTCCTGTTTTGTCATCCCATCATGACACTGCGCAGTCGCACCTCTTCCAAACCTAATCGCCTCGCGAACGCCCCATCGTGCGAGATGACCACCACAGCGCCTGGAAACTCGCGCACAAGTGCCGCCACCGCGTCGATCGTATCCATATCGAGGTCATTGGTGGGCTCGTCAAGAACCACCAAAATCGGCTCCATAACCAGACCAATGGCCAGCGCGAGCTTTCGGAGCTCCCCGGGCGACAGCGAAGATCCGTCCAACACGGACGTGACGTCGAGCCGCATGGTGGCCGCGATATGAAGTGTGCGGTTCCTCCGCTCTGCCGTCAGATCATCCCACGCGGCGACCACTTGCTCACGCACAATAACCTGCGACAGCACCAAACAGTCGCTGCGCTGTTGGGTCACTGCTGCGATCAACGACGTCTTTCCTGCCCCATTGGGTCCGGTGAGCCACACGCGGGCGCCTGCTTCGAGCGCCCACTTCGCCCGAAACAACTGCCGGTCGCCCGCCCATACGTCGCCCTCAAAATCGAACACCCACCGCGTCGCAGCAGGCTTCGCATCAAGCTTCAACTTCCCCGCGGCAGGCTCAGGGCGAGGCAACTCTGCGACGCGCGCGGCGGCGCGCTCGAGCTCTGCGCGCGACAATTTGGCCGCCCTACCCAACTTCGACTCAGCCTTCTGGGCTCTCGATTTTCTTGCGATCGACGCCGCGTCTTTGTCGCCCACGTTTTTCCTGCGAGCTTTGACCGAAAGTTGTCGTTTCGCGCTTCGATGTTCGTCGGCATCGTGAGCAAGTCGGTGTGAAAGCGCGCGCATCTCGTCTTGAGCCCTGTCCAGCGTTTCTTTCACACGTGCGGTTTGCTCGGACCACAGAGCCTGCGCTTGATCTAGGGCCATCTCGTACGTCGCGGCCTGTCCGCGGTTCAATCGAATGATCCTTGAGCAGACTTGCTGGATGAAATCGCGGTCGTGAGAAATCAGAATCCCAACGCCGTCAAAATCAGCCATGGCGCGCGCGAGCTGCACCTTTGCCTGCGCATCGAGATGGTTGGTCGGTTCATCAAGCATCAACACAAGCGGCCGCTTCGCAAAAGCGGCGGCGTGCGCCCAGCGCCGCCGCACACCCGGTGACAACGTGGACCACGCCTCGGGCTCGAGCCCATCCAGCCCAAACCACGACTTCCATCGCATCGATTCAGGGTCCCACGCAGCGGCAAAATCGGCCACGTCGCCAAAGTCAGGGTTCTGACGGCTAAGACATCCGCCAACCGGCGACACGTGGCCCACCTGCGGCTCGAGGTCCCCCAAAATCAGCGCCAACAACGTCGACTTGCCCGAACCGTTGGGCCCCACCAACGCCGTCCAGCCGGGCCGAAACTCACACGTCACATCAGAAAACAAGGCATGCTGGTGGCCAAACGCAAACGTAATGCCACGCAAAGAAACAGAAACCATGGTTGTCTCGCTCGAAGAATTTCAGTGATTTGAAAAAGGCTTCAGCGAGTTGAGCTCATGGCATCGCGCGGTGAGAGGGATGAAGTGACCCGGCGAATACCGCGTGGTCACCCTTGGAGTATTGAAGAATTTTAGCCCGGATTGCAAGTCACGGTGTCGCGCGGGGCTTGGGCACATCCGACACATCCGGATCCGGCAAGCGAAGGTCGAGCTCGACACGGCGGTTCATCGCCTCGGCTTCCGGCGTGTCAGCCATATTTAGGCGATCGGCATCGCCTTTGGCCACGACCGTGATGATGTCGCGCGGTACACCGGCCCGGATCAACGCGTTGCGTACGGCATCCGCACGTGCCCTAGACACACGCAGTTTTGTCGCGTCGGTCCCTTTTGCGTCCGAGTACCCGTTAACCGTCAGCTGCACGCCCGGCCCCAGAAGGCGAACGACCTCCGCCACCGCGACAATGCGTCTCTGCGCGTCGGCTGCAACCCCGGTCGCGTTTCGACCAAAGCGAATCGGTTGCATGCTTCCCTCCAGTCCCGACAACCGTGCAGGGGCATCGTCTGGCGCCCCGTCCAGATCGTCGAGCCCGTTCATCGTCTCACGCTCCAACGGCGCCGCGTCGTCCGTGTCTGGAATGCCATCTTCGTCGTTGTCAGGATCGGGACAACCGTCGGCATCTTGGTACCCGTCAACGTCCTCCGCGGACGTAGCGCACAGGTCAAAGGCGTTGGGAATGCCGTCGGCATCCGAGTCCACGTCTTCGGGTGGCTCCAAACTCGACCATTCATCCGGCGCGGGCTCTTTGGTGGGTGGCGCACCAAACTTTCGGCGCCAAAACAGGCCGGCACGCCCCTCTGCCGCCTCGCCAAACGTGGTATCAACAGTCCAGTGCGGCGACAGGCGCTTCTCGATGTGCCCCTCCATCATGTTCACATCGTCTGACGCGCCATGCCGATAGACCGTCTCGACATAGAGCGTCTTGGTGAGTTGTTTGCCGACCGAGAGCACGGGGGTCGTGATGGACGACGCGAACCCGAGACCAACCTTGTCGATTCCAAGCCGGTCAAACAACTGCCGTTGCAAGGACGGATTGTTGTAGCGCTCCACGAGCCTTGCGACCGCCTTGCGAACGTTGCCGTCGCGGTCATCAACAGCATCCACGCGCCCGGTCACGAGCAACGTCATGATCTGGTACTCCGGAACTGCCGGCAACGAAGCCAACGTCAGGGTCGGACGCTTCATGGCCCCATCAAGGCGCAACAATACGTACGTTCCTTCGACCTCGCTCTGGGCGGCCAGCGCGATGATTGGCTCCATCGCCGACGGCTCGGGGGCGCCATCTTCGCCGATGCGCACGGGTCGACGAAGATGCCCAGGAGCAAGCGCTACGCGACCGTTCATGACCGAGAACGTGTTGTCGAAGATCGAGATCACGCCATCGGGCTTGATGCCGAGCCCACCATCGACCCGTACGATGTCGTCCTCGCGATGGACCTTCACTTCCCCTGCGACGCTTAAGTCAGTTCCGTCTCCCACGATGTGCAGATCGACAACGTCGATGCCAAGCCTGAGGATGTTGGTGTGATCGTCCTGGGACCCGATTTCTTCCACAAACTTCAGGTCATTGTTGGTGGCGATCGACTCGGTCTTGGGCAGTTGTTCGGCGATCAACTGGAGAGTCGACGTGCCAAGCACCGCAGACACGTCGGTCTGAATTCGCGCCCGGGCCCCCTTGAAAGTCAGCTGCCCGTCGAACAGACCCAGCGGGAAATCACGATGCACAAACGGAAACTTCTGCGCGACGATCTCACCGGAGAGCGACGAACGCCAACCGCTCCAAAGGGTACCGTCGTCGTCTCCACCCGTGGGCGAAAATCCTAGGGTGCCCCGAGCGCTCAGGGTGCCCGGAGCTGCCTTCGCGCCAACCTCCCACGCGGCCTGTTCGCCCGAAAAGTCTAGGCGCATCGTCACATCCGAAAGCCGTCGATGCAGCAGGACACTCGTGAAGGCCGCGTCCTGTGCCGAGATCGTACCGTCGAACGTCGGGGCATTAACCGTCCCTTCCCACGTCACCCTGCCCCCCGCGCTTCCGCGACCATCGCGCAGGCCGGGAATCGCGATGCCGAACGCGTCGATGGGAAGATTGACCTTGACGTCACCTGTCCACGGGGCCGCGCCAATGGCCGGCCGGTCGTCGACCAGCAACGATGGTGAAAACGCCGATGTTGTCACCAGCTCGACCATGTCCCCCCATGATACGGCCAAGTCGTGCCGGGTCCCGTCCGAGCTAAAGTCCGCGGTAAGCGGCGCCTTGACTTTCCCGGCGCCTGCGGTTCCCTCAAGATGCCCCTTGCCGGCCAATTGGCCCAATGGACCGCTCAACGAAGTGTCGCCGGACAACGTGAAGTCGAACCGGCGAGGAATCGCCCAAAACGCGCGCGCCAACGTGTCATCAAGACCGAGCACTTTGGCGGTGACGCTCATCGAGGCATCACGCGTCAACGCCACATCGCGGGTGATCGCGTTGATGACAAGCGGCAGGTCGAAGCCCGCGTCCACCACCGCACGTCCAGCGTGCATCCACTTCGCGCGGATGCGTGAACGCTTCGCATGCTGCCAATCCAGTTGCAACGTACCGATGTCGTGCCCGGCACGTCTGCCATCCTTCAGCTCGGCGCGCAGCGAAAACTCTGGCGCAGAAGCCGTGCCGGCGATGGACATGTCCAGACTTGCGCTGCCTTCGTAGTCCACACCAAACACGCCTGACAGCGCTTGAACAACGGGGAGCCGAATCAGCACAGCCCCCGTCATCGGTCCATCGTTTAACGTCACGGTCTTTGAAACGAGGTCGATGTCGAAATTCGCCTCCGCGACGAGCTGTACCCGCCCCAACGGGCTTAGCAGCTCCAAATTGACCCGCGACTGGGACGACTCAGAAGAACGCGTCCACGAGCCCTTCAGCGCCCCTAGCGGCACCGGCCCCGCACGCAGCGAATCACACGCGACATTCATGACCGTTGTCACGGCATCTTCTGCGCGGCTCTCCATCGCAACGTGAACAACGCCGGAGAGCCCCTCAAAACGGGTGCCCGCCACAAAGTCCGCAACCGCAACATTGAACGTCGCGATCGCATCTGGCTGCTGTTCAACGGGCGCGCCGTTGTCCTGAGCCAACGCGGACGACCCCACCAAAAGCGAAACCATCAGGAGGAAGAATCTCATAGCGTCTCCCCGAGGCCAAAATAGACGCCCCACGTGTTCTCATCGGGGTACACGCCGGTTTCGTTGAGCCGAAAACCTACGTCGAGCCGGACCAGCCCCAGTGGCGTGTCGACCCGCACGCCAGGACCCGCCGAGTAGTTCCACTGCGTGACGTCGAACGTCAAATCCTGCGCCTGCACATCGCCCATGTCCGAAAACGCGACGACCCAAAGCGGTTTTGCCACCCGAAACCGAAGCTCGAGGTTGCCCTGGATCAGGGTGTAACCACCCACCGGAATGGAATCACACTGAGTGCCCGTGTCGTCGCACTCCTCAATGCGCGGTGACAGTCGACGCGACCCCCACCCACGAACCGAGTTTGCACCACCGAGGTAAAATCGTTTGTTGAACGGGACCGACGGATTGTCACCAAATGGCACGATCAGGCCGGATTTTGCGCGGCTCGCGATCTGAAACCACGGCTTGACGCGCCAGTAGCCGCGCGCCTGAACGACCGCACGCTGGAAATCAAAATCGCTGCCAATCTTGGAGCTCGCCACACCGTAGCTGGTCTCTAAGATCACACCATTTTGAGGCTTGGTGATTGAGTCCACAAAAAATGCAGCCGCTTGCGCTTCCGCGACGCTCAACAAATAAGGGTCCCGAAAATCCCTTCCCAACAACGACTTGGTGGGATCGAGGCTCGGGGATAGATTGAAGAAGTTCACGTAATCAAGCTGGTGGTTCAACCCCACCCGGTAAACCCCCTTGAACCAACGCGAAACGCCGAATCGGTCCGAGATCGAGTGGTATTGGTAACCTTCCTCAAGGTCCAACTTGTACTGGGGCGCGAACGACCACATCAAATGTCGCTCCAGCAGTCCCTTCTTGGTCAATTCAGGCCGCACCGTGACCACCGGGCCCTGAAGATCGGTCTCCCAGGGGTTTGGCAACTGCGCCCAGCCCAAAATGGTCGTCAAATCCAACCGCGTCAGCTCACCAAAGACGTTGGTGTGTGTGTACCCGATGCGGGCCTGCTCCTGCCAACGTACGGTGTCGACCTCAACCTCTGCACCGATGCGAATACTTTGCGGGTCGGCCTCGCTGACACGCATGACCAAGACAACCTTTCCGTCGATGACCTCTGTGGGGGGTACGGTCGAGACCCAGCGAAACACCCGCAGCCCCTTGACCGCAGTTTCCATCTGGGCAACCCGTGCGGGCGAATACGGCTCGCCGAGCGCGAATTCGATCTCGCGGTGAACCTGGTCTTGCGGCACATCGACGAGGCCCTCGAAGGTTACCCCGGCGATGGTCGCGCGCGGTCCGGGGGTCAATGTGAATTCACAGTCGGCCACATGCGCGTCACGATCGACATTCACGGCCCCGCTGACTTCGGCGAGCGGGTAGCCTTCGGTCAACATCGCAAACCGCAACGCGCCGAGTGTCTCGTTGTAGTCGCTGACCGCAAACGCTTGGTCAGTCGTCAACGCAGCCGCCGCCTCGACGCGCGCACGAGCCTTCGCATCGAGCTGCGAGCTCCACACGAAACTCAACCGACGAACGTTGGTGGGCTCCCCCTCAAAGACCACAAATGTCACCGTGACCTCATCGCCGTCGCGCGACGTGCGAACGTCTTCGACGCGTGCGTCGTAGTAACCCTGAGCGGCATAAAACTGCTCGATCCGCTCGGCATCCGCCGCAATCAAGGCCTCGTCGTAGGGTTGATCGCGGTTGTCGGGCAACCAACCCCGCTCACCCGCGTACAGGTGTTTGACGATGTCGCCCTTTGACAGCCGCGACACGCCCTCGAATTCCACCGTCTCGATCTGCGATCCGTCGCCAACGATGACACGCGCTGGCGCAGCACAGCTTGCGAGCCCGGCGAACAACAGCAGCAATGCTTTCAATCCATTCATGACGCGAAAATACCCCAACTCCTGCGGATCCAAAGCGACATTCTCTCGCAATTCCTGAGGATTGTCGTAGACGTTGGAAAAAACACTCCTCGCAAATCCGTCCACCTTGAACTAGTTTCCCCCAAATATGCCGAGGCTTTGGGCCCCGCGGGGCTGCTCTCCGTATCTGCATCACACGGAGAAACCAATGACAAAACTACGTTTTCGATACCAAACGCTCGAATTTGGGGACCACGACATCCACGTGCGCACGTTGCGCGACAATCAACAATTCCGCGACGACGACGGCCTCGCTGAATCGTTGGGAATCTCGTCCGCAACATGGCCGCTGTTTGGCATTTTGTGGGATTCCGGCCGCGTCCTCGCGGAGCTGATGAGCACGTGGGACATCGAGGGGAAACGCATTCTTGAAGTGGGTTGTGGGATTGGCCTGGCGAGCCTCGTGCTCAACCAACGTGGCGCCGACATCACGGCGTCGGACTATCACCCTGAAGCCGGCCCTTTTTTGGAGTACAACGCACGCCTCAACGGCGACAAACCCATCCCGTTTGTGCGCGCCGATTGGGCTGCCCCGGATGCATCACTGGGCCAATTCGACCTGATCATCGGCAGCGACCTGCTCTACGAGCGCGACCACGCCGCCGACCTGTCTGCGTTCATCAACGCACACGCTGCAGACGCATGCACCGTACTCATCGTCGACCCTGGCCGACCGCACCGAGGCCGCTTCACAAAATGCATGGCCGAGTTTGGCTTCGAACATAGCCGTGAGACGAGCGATGAACGCGACGACACCAAAGACTCCTACAAAGGACAGCTGCTCAGTTTTGTTCGAAAGTGATCACTCCAGCAGCGAGCCGTCGGTCGGCATCCGGTAGATGTCCGACGCCGGCAGCGCCGCGGCACCGTCCTTTTTGAGCATGCCCAAGAACGCAGCCACGAAGGCAAGCGGCACCGCCATCATGAAGAAATAAGCCACGATCGCCAAAATCACCATGTCTGCCTCCTGTCTGCTCCTTAGATGCGGTGTGCACGACCTTGGTGTCGCGAAACTTTTGCGTGACAGACCCCGTGCGCAAAAGCGCCAGAATCGCTACCATGGACGTAGAACATTCCGAGGTGCTCTTGAACAAGACGGCGAAGCTCGCGCTCACCATGGTGGGGGTGTTCCTTACGCTTGGGCTAGCAAACTACCTGCTAGGGTGGGTTTCGCCCGAGGAACTTCAGGTCTGGCTGACCGAGATGAAGCAGCAGCCTTGGCTGCTCGCGCTCGCGATCATCGCGGTCCTGTCGGTCGATTCGCTCCTGTCGATCCCCACGATCGCCACCGGAATTGTCGCCGGTTATCTGCTCGGGCCGGTTGCAGGCGGAGCGGCCACCGCGGTCGGCGTGCTCAGCGCCGGGTCCATTTGTTACTGGTCGGCACGACTGACCGGGAAGTCTGGGTTCGTCAAACCCGAGACCATGGACGAGATTCGAGGCACCATTGGTGACGTGGGTCCGGTGCCCCTGATGATCTCACGCGCCGCTCCGATGTTGCCAGAGGTGCTCAGTGTTCTAGCCGGCGCCGGCAACATGCCCGCGCGACGCTATTACCTTTACTTCGGATTGGGCAACGTCCCGGTTGCCTTTGCGCTCGCGTTTGCAGGCAGCATCAGCACGATGGACTCGCCCCTGCCGGCTGTACTGGCGGGTCTTGCGCCGGCCACCCTCGGTGCCACGGTCGTCGCCATCCGCCGGCGTTTCCGCGCCGTATAGACCTACTTCGCCGCGCGTTTCTTCTCGCGGTCGGCCGCCAACACGACATCTCGGTCAAGATGGTCGCGATGCGATTCTGCCCACTGCAGGAACTCGTCGTACGTGCCCTTGAAATCCTCGACGCCGTTTTCGGTAATCTCCAAAATTCGTGTCGCAAGGCGTGAGACAAACCACCGGTCGTGGCTGACGAACAACATCGCGTTGGGATAGCTCTCAAGCCCCTGCGCGAGGGCCTCGATGCCTTCAAGGTCGAGGTGGTTGGTGGGCTCGTCGAGCACGAGCACGGTCGGCTCTTTGACGCTCAATCGCGCAAACGCCAACCGCGCCATCTCGCCACCCGAGAGGTTAATGATTTTCTTTTCAATGTCCTCGCGACCAAACAACACTTCCGCGAGTTTCCCGCGAACAAATCCTGTCGGTTTGTCGGCACACGAATTCCAAAGCCAATCCAAAAGGTTGGTATCACCAACGGCCTTCATCTCGTTGTGATCCTGCGAGAAATAGCCGGGCTCCGCGTTGTAGCCCCACTCCACCTCGCCTTCGTCGGCTTGGTGTTCCCCGACCAAAATCTTGAGCAGGGTCGACTTTCCAATCCCGTTGGGACCGATGATCGCGATGCGTTCGCCTTTTTGCAGCGTGAACGACACATTGTTGAGCACGTTCTTCTCGGCAAAACTCTTCGAAACGCCTTTGACCTCCACGACAACTTTGCCTGTGTCGCGGGCTGCCTTCAGCTTGAAAACCGGGTATTGGCGGGACGAAGGCGCGAGGTATTCGACCTCAATCTTTTCCATCTGTTTGACGCGGCTCTGTGCTTGGCGCGCCTTGGACGCCTTGGCTTTAAAGCGCTCGATGAAGGCTTTGTGATCCGCGATCTGCTCTTGTTGTTTCTCGATCTCGGCTTCCTTGCGGTCGCGGTCGCCTTGTTTGGCAAGCTCGAACTGATCGTAGTTGCCGGGATAAAGTGTCGCGAGCTCGTAGTCGACGTCGATGATGTGTGTGCAAATCGTGTTCAAAAACCGCTGGTCGTGGGACACGACCACCGCGACGCCCGCAAACGTCACCAAGAACTTCTCCAACCACGCGATCGAGACGATGTCCAAGTGGTTGGTCGGCTCGTCGAGCAACAGGATATCGGGATTGCTCGCCAGCGTTTGAGCCAACAAAACGCGCAATTTGTAGCCGCCACTCAGAGTCGAAAGTGGCTCAAAATGGGTGCGTTTGGGGATATTGAGCCCCTCGAGAATGTCCGCCGCACGTGACTCTAGGGTGTAGCCATCGTTCGAGATCACGATGTCCTCGAGCTCCCCAAATCGCTCGACATCGAATGCTTCTGGGTCGACCGCCGCCCGAGCGAGCATGTCTTCTTTTTCCGAAATTGCGTCCCAAAGCTCGGGAATACCCATCATCACGACATGGATAATGGGCACCTTATCGAACTTGAAATGGTCCTGTCCGAGCACGCCTACGCGTTTGTTCTTCTGGATGATGACTTCACCGGCGGTCGCCTCCTCTTGGCCTGCGATCACGCGCAGCAGAGTGGACTTGCCCGATCCGTTGGCCCCGACGATTCCGTAACGCGACCCGGCGTTAAAGATCATCGTCGCGCCCGCGAACAGGGTTCGCGCACCGTGTGAAACACCTAAACTGTTAATCGAAAACATCGATCGTCCCGCGTAAAGTTTGCGGGGCGCTTGTTACACGGTCTCGCCGCGATTGTCGAGGACTGCCCGGCACCCGCGATGTGATTCAACGCGCGTTAAACGCCTCGGTCGCTCACGCGTGACGCCATGGCCTGCCGGGATCTCGTGGAGCACCGAATGAGGAATCAGACGGTGCAGGCGATCGCATTGTTTCGGCGAGACCAGCACGTCCTGTGTGGGTTTGATGATCATCGTCGGCACACGACGAAGCACCTCAAGACGTGACGCAATGTTGTGATGGGTCACGGCGTGCAGGTGGGCTAACCGCGTTTCCCTTGGAGGTTGTTGACCCGAGAAGTCCTCACGAAGCAACTCCATCGCCAGATCCGGCTCGCGGCGAATGAACTCGGGACTAAACAGCAATTCTGCCAGCGCATTTACGGCCTCGGCACCTCGCGCCCCATTGGCTTTGGCAAACAACCGAAGGCCCCTCAATGGAGGAACGACGTGAGGAAACCCACCGGGTGTTGTCGCGGCCAACGTCAGAGAACGAAGTCGAGCGTGCGCACGTACCGCCAAATGCTGGGCAATCATGCCACCCATCGAGATTCCAACGACATGCGCGGTCTCCCACCCCAACGTATCCAAAATCCCCAGCGCGTCGTCGGCCATCGTGGCCATGGTCAGCCGCCGCGTCGAAATCGGGCCGCTGTTTCCCAGGCCCGCATGGTCGAAATACACACACTCGTGGTCCGACATCAGCGAGGCAACCTGGCGCTCCCACACCTGGCCGCGCATGCCAAACCCCATGATAAACAACACCGGGACGCCCTCGCCTTGCACCCGGTGCCAGATGCGATGCGCCGTCCGCTGGGAAAAATCTTCACGCATCACTTGGGCTCCAAAAAGTAGGCGTTCTCGTCGAATTCACGCGTAATCGCCCGGAATTTGAACGTAAAATCTGGCCAAATCGTTGTGTTTTTCCCGTCCGAAGTTCGGTACCAACTGCTGCAGCCACTCTCCCAGACACTCCCGACCAATTTCGCCTGAATTTCGTCGTTGTAAATCCGCTGGATCTCCGGCCGAACGTCGACGGTTTTCCAACCATTTTTTTGCATCTTTTGCACGGCGCTCAAAACGTACGCGACCTGAGATTCGATCATGTAAATCATCGAATTATGACCAAGCGCAGTGTTCGGACCAACCAACACGAAAAGATTCGGAAACCCAGCCACAGTGCAGCCTTGTAGGCCTCGCGCGCGCGCGCCCACGTATCATCTAGGGTGCCGAATCTCCGACAATTGGAAATGGTGCGACGTCCTCGGACACCTGAAAACCCGTCGCCATGACCACGACATCGTGTTGACGTTCGCCGCCCATTCCGTCACGAATTCCGCCCGAATAGAACTCACGAACTCCCTCGGTAATTAAGTGAACATTCCGCGTTGCATCGCGGATAAAATCGTCGGACAACAAAATGCGTTTGCAACCCGGCAAATACGTGGGTCGCAATTTTTCGCGCAACTCCGGGTCGGCCACCGACGCGTCCAAGAATTCGTCGAGCTGTTTTTGCGCAAGTTTCATCAGCGCGGGGTTGAAAAACGCCAGCGCGCGAGACTCCATCCGCGAGTAAATCGCGGCGCGCTTCGCCTCAAGCAATTTTGGAAACTTCTCAAACAGTTTTTGCGTCGTTGAAGGGACGGCCGAATCTTCACGCGGCAGAATCCAGGACGGTGTCCTCATGTAAACGTCCAACTGCCCCACCAGCGGCGCGATGGCAGGAATCACCTGAATGGCGCTCGCACCCGTGCCGATGATGGCGACGTTTTTCCCACGCAGGTCGACGTCATGATTCCATTGTGCCGTGTGAAAAACGTCACCTCGGAACTCGCTCAGCCCCCGAAACTCAGGGATGCGCGGTCTGCTTAGCCCCCCGCACGCGGAGACCACCAGGTCGAACGTATAGCGGTCTTGAGCGGTATCGACTTCCCACATGCCGCGCTCAGAGACGTACGTCGCGTACTCGACCCCCTCGGAGCAGCGGATATGCGGCCCCAAACCGTAGGTCTCGACCAGACCACGCGTGTATTCAAGGATCTCCGCCTGCGGCGCAAACTGCCGACTCCAGCGCGGGTTGGGCGCGAAGGACAGCGAGTACAGATGCGACTGAACGTCGCACGCGGCGCCGGGGTAGTGATTGTCACGCCACGTACCTCCCACCGTCGCTTCGCGCTCGAAGATGACAAAATCTTCGAAGCCGTGCTGCTTAAGCTGGATTCCCATGGCGAGTCCGGCAAAGCCGGTACCGATGATGGCAATTCTCATGGAGGCGCCGTGGCAGGGGGACACTCGGCCATCGTTTTACCACCAGCCCGGTCGTTGCGCACGCGTCGACGCCGCACATGTAGGTTTCGCCCTAGAACGCCAGCTCGATGCCCTGGTCCGCCCCGACGAAAACGAGCTTGGCCGGGGTCAGCGTGCCGTCCGCTTTGCGCACCGCGACCCGATGGCGCCCCAACGTTAATAGAACCACCCGACCCGGAACCTGGATGCCCGTGTCCACACCGTCGACCACCACGGTTCCCACTTGACCAGATACGACCACGTACCCGGGTTTGCTGACGTCTTTGAGGGGCTGTTCCTGCGTCACATCCGCGCGCGTGTCGCCTGGCGGTTGAGTCTTGACCTCATCCCACCAACCCCGTGGTCCCGCGACACGTCGCAAGTAGACGGCTTTGGCAAACAGCGCCTGTGCCTTTTCGGCATCGGGTTTGAGGCTCTCTCCCTGCCACTGCGCACCGCTCTCGTAGAGCTTACCAAGCTCTTCGCAGCTCATCGCATTGCCGGATTCGCACGTTTTGGCCAGGTACTGCGAGAACTCGGAAAGGTCGGTCAGCAAATGCGTGGCGGTCCACACAAGCTCGATGTAAGCGTTGCATCCATTGGTGTAGCCCGTGTCACAGGCCTGCCGGTAGAGCTTCGCGGCCTCTTCCTCGTTTTGGCGCAGCAGCCGGCCGTCCCGATGGAGGTCGCCCAACATGACGCACGAGGGTCCGTGGTTGCTACGGCACGTGTGTTCGAGCATCAAGTGTGCACGAATCGGGTCGTTCTTGTCGTACATCAGGATCAGCGCCTGCGCGTAGCAGCCCGACGCGTTGTCCATCACACAAGCCTTCTCGTACAGCTCCAACGCCTTGTCGTGGTCGTGTGGCACGCCCTCGTCACCGCGCTCGTAACGAATACCGAGCGCCAAACATGACGCGGCCTCCCCTGCCACGCATGCTTGGTCCAACTGAGTCGCCACTTCGGACTCGGTTGGGGGTTGCTCCACAATGTCATACTGTTCGGCGATGCTGGGCTCGGCACTTTGGGGCTGCGCCGAACATCCCGCCAACAAGACCGTGATCAAGATTCGTTTCATCGATGGCTCCAATGTAAGTTCGCCGCCTCATGTCGCAAGGCACGTGCCATCGACAAGAAATCGAGCCTCCACGCATGGGATCTCGTCGCGCGTGGTGTCGCACGACGCATCGGGCCGCAAAATTCGCGCCCAATGGCGAAAGTGTTGCGTCAATAGGCAGGAAGGGTGGTGATGTGGACCGGCAGCACGGTCAGGTGGGCTTCGCCCATTCGGCAATTGGAAATTGCCGACCCGAACCCAGCGACCGGGTTACCAGGCGCGGCCGTCGAGCGGTTCTCGCGCGACCTGCACAACCGCGTAAGCGAAAGCCTCCGCGGCGGCCTGACACTCCGTCAGCTCGCCGGACAACCACGCAGCGGCGTAGTTGGTCTCGGTCGGCGGCGGGAAGATCTTGGCGGCTTTGACGTCCGCGGCCTTCAAAGCCGCATCGAGCGCGATCGAGGCTTCCATGGGCGGCGCAACAAGGTAGGCCATGGAATCACCCACGCGCAGCCCCGCTTGAGCCGACAAATAGTGGCCAAGCGAGCTCACCACGTGTGGAAACACCGCCACGGTTCCTTGTTCATCTGCCGTGTAAAAACACGCATCGAACTCCAGACAACGTGTCACGGCCTTGAGCCCCTCTTCCACGTCGTCGGGGTCGCTGCCCGCGATCACCCCCAAAATCTCGCCGGACAAGCGTCCTGAAGCGTGTGCGGCGCCCGCGTAGAAAGACCGTGCGAACACGACGTCGACGCTCGCATGTTTGGTCGCCTCATCAAGCGCCACGTACGTCGAGTCGTCTTGGTCGCACGTGATGAGCCCGAGCGACGTGTGCCGCTTGGGGTCGGCCCCATAGGCGAGCAGGACGCTCTCGTGGGCGGCATAAAGGCGTTTGACCGACAAAATCTTCGCGGGAATGGGCTCAAGTATCATCGGTTCACCTCGACCAAGCGCTCCCGCTTTTGCGGCGCACGGTGCGCACGGGTTGCAAGCTCCCCGAGCTCTCCCGCAAGTTTCGACAGGTCCAGCGGTACACCGGACGTCCGTTGTTCGATCATCGCGCCTGCCAGCACCGCAAGCCGCTTGGCAGCGACGTCAGGCGTCGTGCCACGTGCGTGGATGTTCGACATCATGTTGCGGTTAGCATCCGTGTTGCCGATCTTGGGGTCGTACACCGCATACGCCGAGAGCCCATCGCCAGTTCCAAGCCCGGGGCGTTCTCCAAGCAAGATGATGGCGACCTTGGCGCGAACCGTCTGTCCGATCTCGTCCTCAAGCCATACCCGCGCAAACTGCGCAGCCATCGGCGTGCCGACGCGAAGTCCACGGGCTTCACACTCGCGCAACACCGCATTCAGCAACTCCAAACCAGCGCCCGTGCACGCCACCGCCGACAAACCATCGGCCAAGATCGGCTGCACATCGACGTCCTTGGCGGCGTGCTCTTGCAACAAACGCAGTGATTTGTCGTCTAGGCGACGCCCAAGGTCGGGCCGCAGCAGGAACTGATGATGATTCGTCACACGTGATTTGAGCGAAAGAAGGCCATTTTTCTCGGCCCATCCGTCGGGCAAGACCGCGTCGACCGCCTCGTGCGCCACCGCAAGCTCGGCCTGAAATTGAAGGATTACGTCCGTCGCGGATCGCGTGCCGACATGGCCAATTCCGACCAATGCGGTGGTGTGTTCGGCAGCATGTTCGGCGTAGGCTGTCGAACCGCGCTCTTTGGGGAAAATCTTCTTGGTAGGGGCGGCAACCTTCCCCATCGGCTTTGGCGGCGACAGAGGTCGGTTCTGGCCAAGCTTGATCCGCAGCCCCTCGATCATGTCACGTGTCACACTCATCGAATCACCGTGTGATCGCCGAACCGGGGCCCGGGTTTGTCGCCATCCCAGATCCCAACACGATTCATCCAAGCCTCGAACTCGGGCGCGGACTTCTTGCCGAGCATGACCCGAAGCGACGGGATGTCATGGTAGGACGTCGACTGGTAATTCAGCATGATGTCGTCGCCCACGGGCAGCGACATCAAATACGAAACGCCCGACGCGCTCAACAACACCTTTAAGCTCTCGACTTCGTCTTGGCTCATCCGTGCGTGGTACGTGAAACACGCATCGCACCCCATCGGCAGACCCATCAGCTTGCCCATGAAATGGTCTTCAAGCGCGGCGCGTGTGATCTGGTTGCCATCTTCGAGGTACTCGGGGCCGATGAAACCGACCACGGTGTTGACCAAGAACGGATCGTAGCGTCGGGCAAAACCGTAACAACGCGCCTCAAGCGTGACTTGGTCCGCGCCATGGTGCGCATCGGCGGACAGCGCGCTGCCCTGTCCTGTCTCGAAGTACATGACGTTGGGACCTTTGGTCGTCGTCATCTCCTTCATCATCGCCCACGCTTCGTCCATCAAACCGACCGAGATGCCAAACGATTTGTTGCCCGCCTCAGACCCCGAAAACGACTGGAACATCAATCCCATCGGCGCGCCGAGCTTCAACGCAGCCATCTGCACCGTCACATGGGACAATACGCAGTTCTGGGTCGGAATCCCGTTTCGTTGGGTCAGGTCGGTGAGCACCTTAAGGATCTCGGCCGTGGATTCGGCGGTGTCTGTCGCTGGATTGACGCCGATCACCGCATCGCCGCAGCCGTACGCAAGCCCCTCACGCGCCGAAATCACGATGCCTTCGATGTCGTCCGTGGGGTGGTTGGGTTGACAGCGAGACGACAACCGCCCGGCCATCCCAAGTGTGTTGTTGGCGCGAACCACCACCTTGCTTTGGCGGCCACCGTCATCAGGTCCATGTTCGACATTAACTTCACAGTCGCAGCCGCCATCTCGGGCGTCAGACCAGCCGCGATCGAGCGCATCATTTCACCGGTCGTGGTGGTCTCGAGCAGCCACTCACGAAAATCGCCGACCGTCAGATGGCCGATCGCTGCAAAAGCTTGCTCGTCCAGCGTTTCCTCGACCATGCGCGTCAGCTCGTCGATCTCGTAGGGGACGACCGGATTTTCGCGCAATTCTTTCAGCGTGACATGCGCCAACACAGCCCGCGCAGCAACGCGCTCGACCGCGTCGCGCGCCGCGATGCCGGCCAACTCATCGCCTGACTTGGGCGGGTTGGACTTTGCGAGCACTTCTTTGATCGAGCCAAAGGAGTATGCCACGCCTCGAATGGTGGACGATAAACGCATCGCAAGTGATTAACCCATCAACCGAACTTGTTCAACTCGGACCGTCCGCGCGTCGTCGCCATCACACCCGATTTTACCCGTTGCATTCGCGACGAAATATACTATACCCCAGTATACTATTCAGGAGGCAACGTGCCGCACACACCTCACGAAAAAAAACGCGTCTTGGCGCGTGTTCGACGCATCAAAGGGCAAATCGCAGCGCTAGAAACCGCGCTTGAGGCCGAGTCTGAGTGCATCGCCATCATGCAGCAGATCGCTGCCGTACGCGGGGCCGTCAACGGACTCATGCTCGAAGTGATGGAAGCCCACATCAACGAAACGTTTGGAAAAAGTGCCACCGAACTTCCCGGCGAACATGCCGTGACAGAGGTCAACGCCCTACTCCGTTCATACCTGAAATAACCCCGACCCTAGGAAACCCATGAAAAGCCGCGCCGCCGTCGCATTCGAAGCAGGAAAACCACTCCAAATCGTCGAGATCGACGTCGAACCACCACGCAAAGGTGAGGTGCTCGTCAAGATCACGCACACCGGTGTATGCCACACCGACGCGTTCACCCTCAGTGGCGACGATCCCGAAGGCATCTTCCCCGCCGTGCTCGGCCACGAAGGCGCCGGTGTCGTCGTCGAGATCGGCGAGGGCGTCACGTCACTCGCCGTGGGCGACCACGTCATCCCGCTGTACACCGCCGAATGCCGGGAGTGTAAATTCTGCAAGTCCGGCAAGACCAACCTCTGCCAAGCCGTGCGCGCCACGCAGGGTAAGGGGCTCATGCCCGACGGAACGACCCGGTTTTCCTACCAAGGCAAGCCGATTTACCACTACATGGGGACAAGCACGTTCAGCGAGTACACCGTGGTCCCCGAAATCTCGCTCGCCAAAATCAACGAAAAAGCCCCTCTCGAAAAAGTGTGTTTGCTTGGCTGTGGTGTGACGACCGGGATCGGCGCCGTACACAAGACCGCCAAAGTCCAAAAAGGCGACAACGTCGCGGTCTTTGGCCTCGGCGGAATCGGACTCGCCTGCATCGTCGGCGCAAAACAGGCCGGCGCCAACCGCATCATCGGCATCGACATCAACCCCGATAAATTCGCACTCGCGAAAGAGCTCGGTGCCACCGACTGCGTCAACCCCAAAGACCACTCCAAACCGATCCAAGAGGTCATCGTCGAAATGACTGACGGCGGTGTGGAATTCAGCTTCGAATGCATCGGAAATGTGGACGTAATGCGCTCCGCACTCGAGTGCTGCCACAAGGGTTGGGGCGAATCGGTGATCATTGGCGTGGCGGGCGCTGGCCAAGAGATCAAAACCCGACCCTTCCAGCTGGTGACCGGCCGTGTGTGGCGCGGATCGGCGTTCGGCGGCGTACGTGGGCGCACCGAACTTCCCGGCATGGTGGAGCAATCCATGAACGGCGAGCTCGACCTTGACCCGTTCATCACGCACAACTTGCCGCTTGAGCAGATCAACGAAGCGTTTGACTTGATGCACGAAGGCAAATCCATCCGTACCGTTATCCACTTCTAAGGACCTGATCATGGAAAAGATCGAATCGCACGCCTCCTTTGGCGGCTCACAAGAGGTCTGGCAGCACACGTCCGCTGCCCTGGGGTGTGATATGCGCTTTGGGGTCTATTTGCCCCCCCAAGCCGCAACCCAACGCTGCCCCGTGTTGTACTTCCTCAGCGGCCTGACCTGCACGGAACAAAACTTCGTGACCAAGGCCGGTGCGCAAGCGTATGCGGCAGAACACGGCATCATCGTGGTGGCCCCGGACACGAGCCCACGCGGGGACGATGTCGCCGACGCCGAAGGTTACGACCTGGGAAAGGGTGCCGGCTTTTACCTCAACGCGACCGAGGAGCCGTGGGCGAAGCACTACCGAATGTACGACTACGTCGTGACGGAGCTGCCGGCCTTGATCGAGGCTCATTTCCCGGCAACCGATGCGCGCGCCATATCCGGCCACTCCATGGGCGGGCACGGGGCACTCATCGTCGCGCTGAAGAACCCTGGCCGGTACAAGAGCGTCTCGGCGTTTTCACCGATCGTCGCGCCCACTCAAGTCCCGTGGGGCGAAAAGGCGTTTTCCGCGTATCTAGGCGCGGACACAAAAACGTGGGAAGCGTGGGACGCTTGCGCCTTGGTCGCCAGCGCAACCGAGCGGTTGCCGCTGTTGGTGGACCAGGGATTGGCGGACAACTTCCTAGAAGGTCAGCTGCAAACGCATCGCCTCGACGAGGCGTGCAAAAAGCACAACCACCCGTGCACCATTCGGATGCGTCAGGGGTACGACCACAGCTACTACTTCATCGCGACGTTCCTCGGCGAGCATTTCGCGCACCACGCAGCGGCGTTGCGCTAGGGCGCGATCACACCGGGCGGGAGCCGCCGCTGTCGGCGCAGTTTCTGATAAACTTGGTATTCTTGGGTCGAGAGCACCGACGCGACCTTTTTGTCGGTGTTTGCGCGCACGACCCGTACGGACGTCGCGCCGGTTCGGCGCGCCTCGGCAACCGCTGCGGCCTCATCGAGCAGCAATTGACGCACCTCGTCGGCATTCTCGGGCTTCGTGCCGGCTTTTTCGACAAGCTCGTCGACCAGTTTCACCACGCGATTTTGCTGCAGAACCGCCTGGGCTGCGGGTGTTTCGGCGCGCATGGCCGGAACGATCGCAACATCGTCGCCCGTCGGCGTGACCAGCTGATCGTTGGACGACGGATCTGGTGGCGTCGCCTCGGTTTTTTCGACCCGTGTGTTGGCCCCGCCAAATCGTCCGAGTCCCCTCTTTGTGGGGGCCACCGTTTTGCTTTGGGACACAGCTTGAGCCGCCGTCTGAGACGATTTCATTTCGTTTTCCGCGTCTTGTGCTGTGGTGAATGCCCAGATGACACACAAAACAAACACAACCACGCCCACACCAGCACCCAACCACTTCATTCGACCTCCTGCTCATTCAACTATGCATGATTTCTTGCACGTGTGCATTCCGGTTCGTTTCGCTATACTGACGGCCGAATCAGTGATGATGGAACACCATGGCTGACGCGCAAACCGCAACACATCTTGGCCTTGAACTTCACCGTCTCGTCGCGAGTCTAGAACCCGCGCGATGGCGAGACGACATGCGCGACGAATTGGTCGCGGGCTTCCAGTCTCTGTTGAGACAGCTCGAGGACTCGGCCACCTCGCTTGAAGAAGGCTCCTTTGCCGACGCCCATGATGAGTTCGACGCCGTCGTACAGACGCTGCGCGCCAGCGTGCCTACGTCGTCGGACCTTCGAGACCGTTGGATGGAATTCCGTCGCGAGATTCATCCCCGTTACGAAGCGCTAGCCTCGGCGTTGCGTGCCCATCACGTGACGCTTCCCAGCCTGCGGCCGACCAACTACCACCGCTCTTTGATGCATGTGGCGTCGGGTTTTGTGGGCCTGTTTTTTGTGGAGGTCACGCCGTGGAACATCGTCACCTTTGTCGCGGTCGGATTCGGCGTTTTGGCATGGTCCCTCGAGATCTCTCGCCAGCATTTTCCAAAATGGAATGACATCCTGATGTGGGTCCTTGGACCCGTCGCCCACCCACACGAGCGATTTAAAGTTAACTCCGCGACGTGGTACGCAACGGCGCTCGCCATCTTGTGCATGACCGGCAACGCCGCCGCGTGCGCAGCCGGCGTCATGGCGCTTGGCCTGGGGGACCCCGCGGCAGCGTTCATCGGCAGAAAGTGGGGGCGACACAAACTCGTCCACAACCGCTCGCTGGAAGGAACGGTCGCGTTTTTTGTGGTCGCTGCGATCGCCATCACCGCGGTGTTTTCCGTGTTTCATACCGACATGAGCTGGACCACACGCATCGTCGGCGCACTCGTCGCCGCGCTCGTCGGTGCCTTGGCAGAGCTTTTCAGCGGCTCGGTCGACGACAACTTCTCCATTCCGCTGTTTGCGGGCCTTGCAACGTACGCCACGTTGCTTCTCCTCTCCTGATTCGGCGGACCTGTTGGAATCCTCCACTCTCTTCAGTCCGCTTCAGCTTCCCTGCGGTGCCACGCTCAAGAATCGCATCGCGAAAGCGGCGATGACCGAAGGCATTGCGGACGCCAACGACGACGCAACGCCGCGGCACGCCACCCTCTACAAGACGTGGGCCGAGGGCGGTGCGGGGCTGTTGATCACTGGCAATGTCATGGTCGACCGCCGGTTCCTCGAGCGCCCAGGCAACGTCGTCGTGGACGCCAAAACCAGTCTTGATGCCCTTGAAGCGTGGGCCCAAGCAGGCACCGCGAACGATACGCACCTGTGGATGCAGATCAGCCATCCGGGTCGACAGTGCTCGCGCACAACCAATCCCCATCCCGTCGCGCCATCGGCTGTCCAGCTCAAACTTGCCGGTCTCTTTTGCAAAAACCGCGGGCGCTCACCGACGACGAGATTGAGGAATTATCACCGCGTGGGGTTAACGCGGCGAACGTGGCAAAAAACGCGGGTTTTACAGGCGTTCAGATCCACAGCGCGCACGGGTATTTGAACAGCCAATTCCTGTCGCCGATCACCAATCAACGCACAGACAAATGGGGCGGCTCGCTCGAAAATCGCGCGCGATTTCTGCTCACGATTGTCGAGCGTACGCGTGAAGCGGTCGGCCCAAACTTTCCGGTCTGTGTGAAACTCAATTCGTCGGATTTTCAAAAAGGCGGATTCTCGGACGAGGACGCAGCGACCGTGGCAGGTTGGCTTGAGCAACGCGGCATCGACCTGTTGGAAATCAGTGGTGGCACCTACGAAAACGTGGCGTTCCTCGATACTGAAGCCCGCCCGTCCGCGCGTGAAGCCTATTTCCTCGAGTACGCAAACATCATCCGAGCCGCTGCGCCGAACGTACCTTTGATGATCACCGGCGGCTTCCGAACCCCTAAATTCATGGAGTCCACCCTCGCCGGCGGAGACGTCGATGTGATCGGACTTGGACGACCATTCTGCGTCGCGCCCAACTTCCCAAACGCGTTGCGCGCAGGCGATCTTCACAAACTGCCGACGCCAGAGTTTGACATTCAAATTGGGTCCGGTTTCTGGGGGCATCGCAGCACATCGGCGACCCTTCGCGGGCTCAATTCTCAGGCCGGCACAGCCTGGTTTTACGAACAAATCTATCGGCTCGCCGATGGCGAGGCCCCGCATATGCGCCCCGGCTCAGCCATTGGTGTTCTGAGCCGTCATTTTCAGCGTGAATTCAAGATGGCAAAACGCCGGAAGCACAACACTTAGGGATCAACATGTCTGCATTTGAACGCGCGTGCGAGCTTGAAAGCCAACTTCTCCGTGGAGACCATATCATCGGCCTTTTGCCGGGGGACTCCGTCGACACACTGATCGAGTTGTTTGAGTCGTCCGATAATCCATTGGCGCACGAGCACCTTGGCCACCTATACGCCGACGGCGCACTCGTGGCGCAAGATGTAGAGCGCGCGATTGCTCACTACTCCAAGGCCGCCGAGATCTCGGACAATTCCGCACTGTGTCGTCTTCGCCTCGCGTACTTTTTCGCACCGGAGCAAATCGACTCCTTCGTGGAGTCCGACCTTGAGCGGCTTCTGGCTGCTGATCCCAATGGCGATGCCCATCTCATCGCTGGGTACATGTCACAAAAGGGTGTCGGCCTGCCGCTCGACCTCGAAGCCGCACATGCGTACCACACAAAGAGCGCGGAGGTCGGCAACGCCCAGGCCATGTTCGAGCTGCACATCCTCTACGTCACCGGCGCTGGGGTCGAGGTCGACGAAGACATGGCCCGGCACTGGTGCGTAAAGGCCGCCGAGGCCGGCAGCCGACGCGCAATGAACAATCTGGGAAGCGCCTACGCCACGGGAACGATGGGAGTCGCCCGAGACCCAGAAGAAGCGGTCAAGTGGTACGAAAAGGCGTTCGAGCACGGCCACGCCCAAGCCGGCGCGGTGCTCGGCGTCATGTACTTCACCGGCGACGGTGTCGATTTCGACGAGGAGAAATCCAACGACTACTTCGATCGCGCACAGGCGATGGGCTTCGACGTCGATGGATTCCTGAAACATCTCGGATTCCTGGATTGAGACGCCCCCTTGTCGCCATCATTGGGGCAGGCGACGCCGCGCCTGACAGCCCCGAATACATGCTCGCGCAGGCATGCGGCGCCGCTGTTATCGACGCCGGTGCGCGTGTGGTCTGCGGGGGGCTTGGCGGGATCATGGAGGCCGCTGCGCGAGGTGCGCACGAATCTGTCCACTACGTCGAAGGCTCGACCATCGGGATCCTGCCCGGAGATGACCCTGCCGCGGCCAACGCGTGGGTTGATGTCCCAATCGCGACAGGACTTGGCCGTGCGCGAAATTTCATCGTGGCCCA
>JAWKQR010000038.1:0-58129 GCA_041390025.1 bacterium | reverse complement strand
TCTGGTGAGCCTGCTCGAGCGCGCTGAGGACCTGTGCGCAGATGTTGCACAACCGCACGGGATCAAGCGGATATTCACGCTTAATGCAACGCTTCAACGTGCGACCAGGCAGGTACTCCATCACCAGATAAAGCGTGCCGTCGGCCTCTTTCCCAAAGTCCAAAATCCCGATGATATTGGGGTGGCGCAGCATGTTGATCGCCTGCACCTCACGCATAAAGTAGTGCTCACCCTCAGGGTTATTCTCAGTGGGTTTGAGCAGCTTGACGGCCACCTCGCGCTGCAGAGGCGATTGCAACGCCTTGTACACGTTGCCCATCCCTCCCTCGCCGATCTTTTTGACGAGTCGGTACGTGTTTTTGAGGGTGACCCCAAGCATCGGATCGTCTTCCGCCGCCTTGGCGCGACGGTTGGTTCCGGGACCCGAATTTGACAAACTACCGCTCACGCCTTGGTCGTCGACGGCTTCGATGTCAAGTTCAGGGAGATTTTTGTCGTCTTTCATCGAACGTCTCACCTGGACGCTAGTCCTCGAAGCCCATCAATTCGGCGAGGATGGTTTCGCGCTTACGGCGCTCCTCGCTCAACAGGTCGTCGATTGTCTGATTAAGGGCGTTTTCGTTGGCATCCATCCACTTCATCGCAGTCTTCAGGGGTTCGAACGACTCGACGAACATGACATCCCAACGGTCGTTCTTCTCGTCATACTGCAGCAAGACTTTCTGCTTCCCACGCGTCAAAATTGCGGCCGTTTTCTCGTCCTCTGAAACCTTGATCTCCTCGACGGTGAGACCCACGAGGTACTTTTCGTCTTTGGGAAGCCCCGAGGGTGTGACGACCTTGTCGAAGAGTTGCCGGCCGGTGGTCATCGAATCCGTGAGGATGGAACCCGCCTGCGTTCGCGCAAGCTTGTGGTCAGTAGGCGGCAGATAGCGTGCGATTTTCTCGTCCATCGCGTGAAGGCGCTTTAGCTGAGCATCGAAATACTCGCGAGAGGACGGCGCCATGTGTTCCCACATCGTGTCGCGGTCGCCGTTGAGCATGGCCGTTTTGAACAGATTGAACGCCCCCTCGGGGTCCGAAGGATCGAGCTTATCGCCGCACGCCGACAGTAAAAGCGTGCTGAGCGCCAACATTAGGAGGAGGACCCTAGAGAACTTGGCCATGATACTTTCGGTTCGGGAGATTTGGTACCGCGCGAGTTTAGCCCGGATTCTGACCCAGAGTAAAGCACTGCTCACCGGGACGAAACGGATTGCGTGGGCGTCAGCGTGGACATGTCCGGAGGCATCGGTGGCAGTCGATACTTTTCGGCGCGGCGTTCGAACCACCGGCGCCAGTAAGAAACTTCGTGCCGGGCGCGACCATTCCGGTGTTGGCACCTCCACGCCTGCAATCCGCATCAGCGCGCAAGCGAGCGGTTGTAGCGACCCAGTCCGGCCATCGATCGGGTCCGGCAAAGATCCCCCACAAATTTCCCGAGACGCGCTTCACCGCAAAGCCTGACGCCGCGAAGCCAGCCACCAGCCACGCGTCGCTTCTTTCGCCGTCCTTTGAACAATCCATCCAGCTGCCAATCGCGTCCAAAGTCATTGTTGGCCAGTTTTTGAGCAGACGAGGACGCGCGTTTAGCGGTGATAACAAGAACATCGAGGGGACTTTAATGAGCGCCTGAACCGCCCGTCCGTCCTCGCCTTCCTGCTGCCGCCCGCACGCGAGGGCGCCTGTTGATCCATCTGCTCCTGGGACAAATGGTCCGGTGGTTTAAGCTCCCGCACCTCAACGCTGCAGCCATCCATGGACCAAATGCTGATGCCGGAAAGTGCTGTGGGACCATTTCTGGAGGCGGCGGGTGTTCTTCTCTTACTTCAGCCGTGAAGCCAGAGAAACTTCCCACCTGCGCCCAGCGTAGCCAGCGCGGCGGCAGCCACGCGAACCTCCGGCACGTGGTTGTCGAGTCATGACGACAATCTTTTTCGGCAATCACGTGGCGTCCAGCGAGCGTGAGTCGCCCAGGCAGCCAATGCGCACAGCCGAGGTTCCTTTCGTGCTCCAAATACTGCGGACGCCGGTGTTCAGCAGCTCACGCGCTGTAGACATCGGGCCGATGGCGAGTGAAGGTCGTACGTCCCTGCGATCCAAACACCTCCCAGATGCCGTCATCGCTGCAAAAGACGTGGAGGCAGCATCGCCAGGAGGGCACCGCCGGTTGCTGCAGAATCTGTCCAGGGCCGCTACAAGCGTATTCGTACTGACCGCCCTCGCGTGGTCGAGCAAAAGAGGTCTTTGAGCTTCGCGGGAGACAAAGATGAATTGTAGCCGACCTTCGTCTGCCAGCTCAGCAACTTCTTCAACCAGCGATCAGTTACGTCGGCGTCAAAGTGGTAGACGACTTCCCCGTCATATCGGGCCGCCACGTCCCATCCTCATCCACTACACGAGGTCCTGGCGGAACCCGGCGATTGCTACTTCTCGTCTTTCATGAAGAATGCGACGTCACAATCCCGACCTGGAGAAGCAGGTGCGACACCGAATAGGTACGGTCGCCACCAGCGTTTGGCGGCCAGTTCTCAAGACCACGCTTCCGGGAACGTTGGCGACAGGTGTTGCTGCCGATTGAAACCGAGCTGCGCCAATTCGTCCGTGGTGTGTGCGATACCGCGCTTGAACTGAATCGGCAGAAAGGCGGTCGTGGGTGAAGGCTCGATGATTCGCACCGAATGCGCGAGGTATACCTGTCTGACACGTCCCCAATCGACACCGATCCATGGGCGCGTTCGTCCGGCAGTCGCGAAACTGGCGTCATCGATGGCCTGCACCAACGCCCAACCTGCGTATCCGGCGCGCGAGCGCTCCCACCCAAAGACGAAGCTAAAAAGAAACACCGCGAGCTAGGACCTGACCCGAACGTCCCTTCGGGCCTGCTGGCAGGTGCAGGAAGTTTGGCGCGGGTATTTTGTTCAATGGTGACCATCCGCCCGCGAGTGGTATCACCCTGCCATCGTCAGCGAAGTCTGATCGGCTGGGAAGATGCCCCGGGCGGAATCTCCAGGCCCTCAACGCCGTTTGCGCGGCCGATATCGTCTCCTCGATGGGTTCCTCCGTACCCGACTGGTAAGGGCCCCCATAGATGTGGGTTTCGCTCAGTTCCGCTCGTCCACCACTTCATCAGGTAGTCGTGGTTGGGGCAGCCGCGACTGCAATCCATCTGATCAGCGCGTCGTCCGACCTGCCGACTTCCACCCTCACGGAGCGCAAGCGCCGTGGCCGTGGCGGTTAGGGAGGCACCGTCCGACGAGGTCGTCGAGATTTCGCAGGTAGATGGTGACGTGCAACACGTAGCGAAAAGTTCGCGTGAGGCCCGCGCTGTCTTCGCACGCCCGTGAGGTGCCCGAGCACCATGCGGGTTTGGTTCTCGATGCTGCCGCTGACCTTGCCTGTGGGTGTTGATCGCCGTCTCGCAAGGCCCAGAGACGTAGAGCAAGCCGTTGGTAACCCATTGTCATACGATATGCGGGACCAACGCCCGAGGCGCCTTTGACCGTGTCGATGATGTACTTTCGATCTATCGAAACCTTCGATTCCGTCCACTTGGATGGCGAATCATCAAGACAGGGAAACATCGCTTGCACCACTTTCGCGTGTGCCAGTCACGCAGTGGAGGCATATCGAGATGGCCCGCAAGCTCCACAATACTGGTGGCGATCCACTTGGAGGGCTGGCTGAACGGTGACGGCCGATACTGAGTCATGGAGACGGATGCCAACGCCGGCGTGACCGCGAACTTCAACCGTTTGCCAACCGGGCTGGGGCGATATTGCGCGTCAAACCGTGGGCGCTGGCTGTCGCTCGACCGTTGTCGCGTCACACGGTCCCCAACCGAGGCGCGACGTTTGAAGATCGGCGATTACCGTCGACGCCACTGGCCACGAGGACCCGCCCGAAGAAGACCTGCACGCATCTTGATCGCGTTGAAGCGCGCGTTCTTCGACTTGCTCAAGGTCGCGCGCTGACCGCGTCGGATTTTACGCAGACCTGACTGCGGGCCTTGATCCGGTGATGCCAAGCCGCATTATCCTGAACGCAGGCGCCAATGTCAGCGTCATACGAGCCTGTCATGAGTTACGCGACGGGGTCTCGCGCCATGCGGGCACCCTCCTGTAACACGGCCGGCGATACCCCAGCGGTTGCGCGCCAAGCAAACACGGAACACGCACCGAGCCCGGATTCAGATTCATCCCCGCCGCGTGTCGAGACCCAACGCACGCAAACCAGACGCTCCCGCCAATCACGGTCGCTCCACCCGAATCCTGAGGCACCTGCATCGTTCGGGTCGAGTTCGTGAAGCCCGACCGGCCACCCTGACGACAGCATGCTGAACGAGCACCAAACCGTGAAACGGCTCGCCGAATCGTTGTTTCGCCGGACGGCACCAGCCTTCGAGGTTCACGCGCCGCGCCTACACCCAGCGACGAATCCGTCGCCGAACCCGAGCTGCTGGAGCCTGACCTGGTCGCTGAAAAAGAAGCCTCCACCCGGATCGTTCCGCCAGAACCTGTGGCCCGGCCAGAAGGCTGAGCATGCGTGTCCGCCGAGCCAGACATCTGGATGGCGCGCCTGTATGCCCTCGACGCCGATGAGTTCGCCGCTGACGAAGTTCGGAAGAAACCTCACCGAGGAAGCCGCGCTTGGAAAATTGACCACGGATTACCGAGCAAAAGAAACTAACTGATCGATATCGTGGGCAAACGACGCAGCAACAACCCATTGCTGTTGGGCGACGCCGGTGTCGGCAAGACGGCGATCGTGGAAGGCCTCGCGCTGGAATTTGTCGGTCTCGCGCGTGAGGGCAGCCGCCTGGGCCGACGCGCCATCATTGAGATCGAGGTCGGAAGAATTCTGGGTGGTACGCACCTGCGCGGCTCACTCTCGGAGCGGCTCATCGGCATCAAGGACGAGGTCAAAAAGGCCTCAGGCGATGTCATCGCTGGATGAGATTCACATGTGGATGAACGCAGGCTCCGGCGGCGACGGCACGGATGCAGCCGGTGAGCTCAAAACCGCTCGCACGCGGCGAGTTCCCGTGCATCGGTGCGACGACCCGCGATGAGTTCAAGAAGTTCGTCGATCGACCCAGCCTTCGAGCGTCGCTTCCAGACCGTCTTTGTCGACGAACCGGACACCGAAACAACGCTTCACATTCAACGGGATCCGTGAACACTACGAAAGCCGTCACGGATATGCCAGCGACGAGTCGCTGCAGTCCATGGTCTGCTTGGCCTAACGATTCATCCATGAGCGGCGGCTGCCCGACAAGGCCATTGGCGTCATGGACCTCGCAGGAAGCCGCGCGGCGCGCACAGGGGCGACGGAGATCGGCGCGCACGATGTCGCCAAAATCGTGGCAGAGCTCGCAGGTGTGCCAGCAGAACGCCTCACGCAAAACCGACCGTGAACGTTTCCTGAACATGGAGAACATCATCGCAGAACAGGTGGTTGGCCACCACGGTCCGATTCAGCTCTTGCGAGATCATCCGGCGAAACTATGCGCTTCGGTCCAGTCGCCCTATTGGAAGCCTGTTGTTGTCTTGGCCCTACCGGCGTCGGTAAGACCGAGTTCGTTTCAAAGCGCCCGCTGACTCTGTTCTTTGATCGAGGAGGCGCCGTGCGCTTCGACATGTCGCCCATGGAACCTCATTCAGTCAGCCGGTGGCTGGATTGGCCCCCTCCCGGGTATGTCGGCTACGAAAAGGGCGGACAGCTCACCGAGGGTGTGCGTCGCCGTCCCTACCAGGTGGTGCTGCTCGACGAGATCGAAAAAGCACACCCGGATGTCCTGAACATCCTGTTGCAGCTGCTCGACGAGGGCCGCTTGACCGATGGTCGGGGACGAGCCGTCGATTTTTCAAATTGTGTCATCGTCATGACAAGCAATCTCGGTTCGAGCGCATTCTCGGAACGCAATTCGGGGCCGCGCATCGGTTTCGGCCAAACGGTGAGCGACAACGATGTGAACCAGACAGTCATCGACCGTGCGAGAGAGCACTTCCCACCCGAGCTCTGGAACCGCATCGACGAGCGTCTTGTGTTTCAGCCGCTGGCGAAGCGTGAGGTCGCGCAGATTGCCACGCTTCAGCTTCGATCAACCGCGCTGCGGCTGCGCGACGAAAACGCGATCGAGCTTGTGTTTGGCGATGGCGTGGTACCGTGGCTGGTCGACAACGGCGGTTACGACCCCGAGTTCGGCGCGAGGCCGATGCGGCAGACCATTGAGCGCAAAGTGGAAGCAGCCGTTGCGCGTTTGGTCATCAGCGGCGCTGCGACAAGCGGGGACCGGATCTTCGTCGACGTTCAGGACGGCGAATTGACGATGCGCGCCGAAGCCTAATGCGGTTCGAACCGAACCTGGCGAGCCCTCGCTGTGAGCGCCCGATACACCTCGAGCGCCGTCTCGTCGTCGAGTGCCTCAATGGCAGCCAAATGTTGGTCCACGGTTGAGTCGTCGCCGCGGGAAATCGGCCCCGTCAGGGCGCTCGACGTGTCACGCGACTCCAGATTGGTGAGGATCGAACGCGCGAGCGGGAGGAGCAGCGCCCTTCCCTGCTCACCGGAGAACCCTCCCGCCTCTGCCAGCGAAAATGCGACGTCCATCAACGCGTCAAGCAGACCGGCCGCGGTCACCGCGCTCGCGTGATAGAGCACTTTCTGGTCTGCCCGAATCTCGAACGGATCTACACCGATTCGACCAAGCATCCATTTCGCAAAAGCGACTGCCGGGAAGTCCCCCTCGACGGTCCAAGCACATTGCGAAAACTGTTCGAGCGCCTGTTTGGGATCTGCGACCGATAGAAGTGGATGGATGGACGCGACTGGGTTGGTGATGCCCGCGCGTCGAAGCACGCGCGAATCCAACAAGCCCGAACAGTGCACGACGATGTCGGCCGGACGCAGATGCCGCGCGATCGCCGCGCGCGACGTCCTGGCGGTCATCGGCCACCGTGATCCACACGATCGCCCCGCCCAGATACTCCACGACGTTGTGCACATCTCCTGACAATTCGGTCGTTTTAGGCAACCCCGACGGGCATCCCGAGCGCGACCAGTGTAGTTCCGTCACACCCAACCTGGATGCTAGCAATGAAATCGAAAACGCCCAACACGGCCTGCCCCCAAGACTACCCAAGGTATGTATGCGCGATCGGTTCGCCGTAGATGAGACACTTGACGTTGTTGATTGCATCACGTCCGCTTCCTGTCGCCAGCGCGCGAGCTCGCGAGGGTCTGGCCGTCTCGATCCCCTTCCTCAGAATGGGATCACCTAACAAAAGGTCGATGGCGAGCCGGTCTTTGACAAACTCGAAGTTTTCCGCGCCACGCGAACTGTCCAGGGTTCAATGGTGGTATTTTCGATGAGAATGGCAAAAGAGGTCGCGAGGTTGTCGTATTTTGCCCGGTCTGTGACGTGAATCTGAAGTCCGGCACAGGCAGGGTTCGGTGTGCTTTTTGAAACTTGGGCCGAAAAGAGACTTCGCGAAAGATCACGCCGGGAGTAGGCGATGATGGTGCAAGGCCTGTTTGAGTTTTCGGGCATCAATCCAGGGCGCACCAAACACTGTCGGACGGGTCGTGCCAAGACCCTCGCTAAGGTTCGTGCCTTCGAGAAGGCACTGACCGGGGTACACCGTCGCCGTGTCGTTGGTCGGCATGTTCGGACTTGGCATCACCCAAGGCAGGCCCGTGTCTTCGAACCACATCGAACGGGACCACCCTACCATCTCGATGACCTCAAGATCACATCCAGCACCAAATCGATTGAAGTAGTGGGCGAGCTCACCCGATGTCATTCCGTGGCGCACGGCAATGGGCTGCATGCCGACGAAGGATTCGAAACCCGGCAAAACCGTGTTCCCCTCAACAGCGAGGCCCCCGATGGGGTTGGGCCGGTCGAGAACCCACAACGGCACGCCGGCACGCCCGCAGGCCTCCATGGTCAGCCCGATCGTGTACACATAGGTGTAGTAGCGCGCGCCGATGTCTTGAATGTCGGCAATGACGATGTCGACGTCCGCGAGGTCCTCAACCGTCGGCTGGAGACTCTCGAAGGTATGGCCATAAAGGCTAATCGTTGGGAGGCCCGAGATCGGGTCGCGGTCCTCGACCACCGACTCCATGTCCTGCGCCTCGCCGCGCACACCGTGCTCAGGTCCGAAAAGTTTGGTGACCGTCAAACCGCGACCGAGCAGCGCGTCGATGGCGTGGGCGAGCTGCACGGTCACACTGGTTGGATTGACAAGAAGCGCGACCGATTTCCCGCGGAGGCGCTCAATCAGGGCATGTTCGTTCACCAAACGATCAAGCCCAGTCACAACGTTGGCCATGTCCGTCCTTGGATGGCGGTTAGTCTTCTTTTTTGGGTGGCGGCGCCTGCATGAGCGGCAACGCAACGCCTTGAATTCTGGGGGCCTCTCCGCCGTTGGTCGACAATTCGTCCATGTCGGCTCCCAGGAGTTCTTGCGAATCGTCGTCCGGCATCGGTTTGCCTTGGAGGAACGCGCTCATAAGGTTGAGCGACTGCGCGAGGGACGTCTGCAGCGCGTGGCCGCTGATGGGTTGCCACACGTAGTCGCGATTGCCCGCGATGACCTCTTGATGCCCGCTCGACCTCTTCCACGGGTTGAATCCACCGCAGAATCAAAACAAAGATAAGCCCGGCGCCAAGCAACGCGAAGGCGATGAAGATGAGCAGCATCGTCGTGGTCGTGCCTTGCACGGGCGCGAGCGCGGTTGCAACGTTGGCGAGCACGGCAACGCCCATCGCTTTGTCACCCTCACCCCAAATTGCCGGACCATCGCTATGCACGCGCCTGCCACTTCCACCTCCAGAATCGTCGCCGAATCCGCTGTGAAGCCACCGACACGTTCGCTGAGCTCCGCGGAGACCGCGTTCTGTTGTGTTGCATCGAACGTCGAGGCAACAATCGTCTTGCCGCGATACATCACAAACTGCGGGGCGGACGAGACATCGGCCCCTTTGTCGTCGTCGCTCACGCCAACGATGAGGCGTTGTTTGGCTTGAGCCACACCGTCGTTAAGCATGGTCCCAAGGACGACGACACCTGCCGTGGAGTCGGATTCTGATTTCCGAATGGGGGCAATCGCCACGCGGTAAGGTCGTTTGTCTTGGTTCTGACCGAACGACCACAGCCACTCAATGCGCGGCACACCGGATTTGGCGACCTCTCGAACCGAGGGTAAGTCTTACGACATCCTCACCAAAACCACGAATAGAGGTCCTTCCGAGGGCGGCAACCCCTTCACCTTGACGTCCAGCGCGACGAAAATGTCGATGCGGGCTTGCGCTCAAGCGGCGCAAGCTCGAGGTTACGGCGTTTGGCCACAGCTTTTGCGATGTCATCAAGGCGGTAGCGTTGTGCATCCAACTTTTCGTGCGCAGCGATGGCGCCGACAAAGCTCAGCTGCGTCTTGTTCCGCCGCGTCACCCTCCTCAGCGGTTTCCCCTTCATGGCGGCATGCAACGCCTCCCTGAGCCACAAACTGGGCTTGGCCAGACCTGGGGCTTCGTCCTCAGAATGCTTTGTTCGGCAACGTTGGCGGAGCGCCGCAATGCGGTACGCGTGTCTTCCTTGAGCGCGGCGGACATGTCCATGTGCAGCAGCGCGACCGCCAATGACCCCATGAGGATCACCAAAACGATATAAACGAGCGTGACTTTCGTGCGAATCATCTTTCTCCTCGCCGTGTAGCCGCGTTTTGAAACGGTCCCACCTGGTCGCTACATCCATCGCAGATAGTCTGGATGGTAGAACGCGGCCAGAGCAGCGTCAATCAATCAGAATTATGCGATTTTCCGCACGCGTTCCTCGCGTTGCTTGATGAGCCAATCCACCAACTTCTGGTAGTCGGCCGCTCCGCGGCTTTCCGGTGCGAATTCAAAAATAGTCTGCTGATGGCTCGGTGCCTCTTTCAGGCGTGTGTTGACGCGCACCGGAGGGAGGACCTTGTCATGAAAATAGCCCTTGAGCGTACGCACCGATTCATCGCTGATGTTGTTGCGCATGTCATAGAACGTCGGGAGGATCCCCAAAACACTGATGGGGTGCATGAGGACTTGGTTGACGTTCTTCAGCGTCTTCATCACTTGCTTAACCCCCACCAACGACAGGTAGCTGCAGGACACCTGAACGACCGTATCCGCGAAGGCCGGGCGCGTTCATGTTCATCAGCGAGAGGCTCGGGCCACAGTCGGAGCAACACGTAGTCGTAGTCGCTCAAGTCGTTGAGCTTGTCCCGCAAGACGCGATCCCGACCTCGTCTATTCGGGCAAGCACGATCTCGGCGGATGCGAGGGTCTCTGCCCGCGATTGTCGAGGTTGGGCCGCGCGGACACCACAATGTCTCCTATGGAGCGGTCTTCGACCAACAAAATGGAACAACGTGTGCGTACCCTCGACGCCCAAGCTGACGGCGACGTGTCCTTGGCTGTCCACATCGATGACGAGCACACGGTGGCCCGCTTCGGCGAGGCCCGCCGCAGCAGAGACCGTCGTGGTGGTTTTTCCTGTGCCACCCTTTTGATTCAGCACCGCGATGCGCATCGGTCCATCGGTGGACTGCACTGTCTTGCGCCGAACTTCTTGAACGGTGGGATTGCGGCACTCCATGGTGCAAAAGTACACCGTCTTGCCGTTTACCGTGGCCGCCTGGAAAGCGTACTTCGGCACAAAGTGCGTGCCGCATGTGCTGCACTCGACCTCGGCCGTCTGCTGCCGTGCATCTTGCTCGCACTCCTGCGAGCAGTAGTAGCGCATCTGACCGTCTTGTTGGTCGATCTGCCAGCGATACTTCACGAAAAATTCGTTACCGCAAATATTGCACTTCTTCAGAGCGCTCATTCAGCCATCCATGGGCGATGCGAGTTAGATTCTCCGCGGACACTAATGAAAGCGGGAATCACAGGTCAAGTGACGAGTGCGAACCGCGCATCGTTCGGAACACCAAAAGGGCGATGAAACCCGCGACGACGCCAAACCAAAGCGTCGCAAAGCGGATCAAGTAGGTCGCGGCTGTCGCCGCAGAAATCGACTCGAACACCCCAAAAACATTCAAGACGCCGATCATGCTTCCTTCGGTGACACCTAGGCCCCCTGGCAAGAAGCTCACTGCCCCAAGGATGGTGGACATCGCGTAGATGAAGCTCGTCAAACCGAAGTCTGCGTGGCCGCCCAAGCCCTCGACGAGCAAATGGAACGCAGTGGCCTCCATTCCCCACGAGAACACACTGACGACGGTGGTCGCGGCGAGTATCTTCCACTCCAACATGGCACGGGTAGACGCGTAGAGCTCCTCAGCTTTTGCGCGAAACCTGGACAATCTGGGGACCTTGTCAAGCAATCCCAAGCCTTTGTGAATCAGGCGAGGCCGCTGCAACGCGACGATCGTCAGCAACAGCAACACGCACACGATGACAAACGGCACACGCCCAAACTCAAAGCGCGAGAACCCGAACATCGCGATCATGACCAATCCTAGCAAGTCCGTCAGTCGCTCCATGAACACGACGGGGGCGGTACGCGCGACGGGAACGTCACACGACTGCCGCAGCAAGACACTCTTGAGGACCTCACCCACCTTCCCGGGTGTGATGGACATCGACATGCCGGCCAAGAACACGACGAAGCTCAACCGGACCGGCACGCGAATCTCGAGCCTGCGAAGGAACAGCGACCATTTGGCGAAACGGAGCGCGTAGTTGACCACGGTCAACCCCAACGCAGCCATGAATACCTGATACGGCAGCGACGTCAGACTTTGCAGGACCGCACGTGCGTCCGCCCAGAGCGCGACACTGGCGTACACAAGGACGGCGATGACCACCCCACTCAGAATCTTTCTTTCCAATGTATGCATGGATTTGGAACGAATCCCTTGGCGAACACGTGTAGAGTCAATAGACTGCGGGGGCTTGATGGCTCTTACTACTTGGTCCAACGGATTGAGGCAATCGATGACTTGGCGCGCGCTGATGATCTTCATCATGTTTCTAGCGTCCAGCTGCGCGTACAACTACGCCGGCAAAGAGGGGAAAGTTGCCCCCGAGCCACGTGAAACTCAAGACAGCCGTGTGGTGGAGTTGAAAACCGAGCCCGAGGTTGTGGTGGAAGACCCGCCAAAGGTGGTGAGCAACTCACCATGCTCCACGCCCACCATCGACCTCCAGTTCTTTGACGCGAGCACGCAAGTGGTTCGAACATTGGACTGCAACACCCGCAAGTTTCTCAACGTCAAGCGCACGCCCCTTGGCGAGACCACTTACCAGGAGCGTCGAGCATCGGGACTCCCCGAAGCGCGCTGGTATTTCCTTGTCGATCCCACGGGGACCCGCACCAACTACCCCAACAACGACGTGCTCCTCAAAGTCTCTCAGAACTTCAAGATTGAGTTTTACGGCCGGGAGACGGGCAAAGGTTTGCTGGTCTACCTGTTTCTCGAAGAGCTGGGCTGAGTCGTTGACACGCCGAAGGCGCGTTCGTAACGTAGCGTCCTCACAAAAGGTACAGACTGATGGACGGCATTTCCGAAGCGACGGTAGCACCCCAGATTACGCCCGAGCAGCGCCAAGAGATCAAAATGGCGCGACGGTGTTTCATTCAGGTCGATCGCCTCACCAGCATCATGATGACCTACCCGCCCGGCCACCCCATCGTTGAGGAAGCCGCGGTAGGCTGCGTCGCTGCATTCAAGGAATACTTCGAGCTCTCGGACCGACTCTCGGTCCTTGTAGATGCCCACAGCTTGAAGTTCCTCGGGACCGAGGAACGGGTGTGGGAGACCGAAGACCCACGCGATTACTGCTGGGTGTTAAGCCGTGACGGTGTGTATCTGCTTCACTTCCTTGCCGGCATCGACGAACGGGAGGTTCGCTATTTTGTCGACATCCTGAACGTCCTGATTGACGAACGCGACCTCACACAAAACGCCGTGACGGTGCTGTTCGAAGCGGGCTTCCGATACGTGTCCTACGACGCGTTGGACGAGTCGCTCGCCCAGCTTGCGGGTTTGGAGCTCGACATCCGAGATCGCGACACCAAAGAGGAGCAGGAGGCCATCGAGGACTTGTTTGACCAGGCCTTCGACAAAGAAGCCAACAAAAAGATGTCCCCGGAACAGGCATCCCAGAAACAACGCGAGGAGTTTCAGCTGCGCATGGAGAAACGCGCGGAACGACAACAACGTATGGAGGTCGGTTCACGACAGTTCCTTGCCCTCGACACCGAGCAGCAGCGACATCTGTCCGACCTTCGACGTGGGTTCACCGAACACGCTGAGCTTGAGCACCGCGAAGGTGAAATCCTAGCCGCCATCCTTGGCGCGAAACCCAAGCCCGCGCTGCGAGAACAGTCGGTGGAGCAAATCGGTGAGGTGATGGGGACCCTGCTTGAGACTCAGCGCCCTTGGGAGTCTCTTGAGTTTCTGAAGTTGATCCACGAATGGCGTGAGAATTTTGATGCCGCTGTGACTGAAGACCTCAAGTCGGTCGTCGCCAGCTGTTTTACCCCGCGTCGTCTTGGCATGATGATCAAGATGGTCGCGAGCTCCGACGCCGATGTTCGTCGCGCGATCCTTCAGATGTTCAACGCCTTGAATCTCAACAACGCCAACGGAGAGCCTGCACGCATGCTGGCGTGGGACCCTGAACGACGACGTGCGACGGGACGTCTTGCGCTACCTCGCCGAGCGTTCAAAGTACAGCGTGGCGTTTCTGCGTGAGGCTGTGTTTGAGCTGCCTCCCGATCGTGTTGGGCCGATTCTGGAGATCCTGACGCAACGCATGCCGCGCTCGAAGGACATCCTCTTGGAAGTCGTCTCGCAACCTTCCGAGCCGGATCTCAAGATCAAGACGCTAACAGCCCTCTCGGGCCACTGGACAGAGGGTGAGGCCGAGAAGGTGTTGGTCCCATTTCTCAAAGCGAGCCATGTCGGCCTGCGGATCGCGGCGCTTCGCGGTTTGGCGGACGCCGACGCGAAATCGCTTCCCAAACACTTGGGTCCACTGTTTGACTCCGGAGTCGCGAGTCGGCCGGAGGAAGAGCTTCGCGAGATGGCCACGCTGTACCTCAAACACGGCGGCCCGCGGGCTTTGGCCCAAATGCGTGAACTGATTTACAAGCGTGGGATTGTCGGGTCCGCAGACATCGAGCTCGCGGTGCTGATGGCAAAAATGATTGCACGTAACCCACAGCCGGGTGTTTTCGAGCTGCTCGATGAAGTGGGCTCCGATTGGCTCGTCGCCGGCAAGATCAAGTCGACCTGCAAAGAACTCGCATCCCTGATGCAAAAGTGAGGCACCGATGAACGACGGATTCCAGAACCGGCCCGCGTCGGCGTTGCACCATGACTCTGTGGGGACGATTGATTCTTCGCGCAGCGAATATCGCGAGGAAGAAATCTCCTACGACCCCTCCGACGCTCAGGTGTTCGGCCGAACGTTCATCCAGTTCCTCTATAAGATTTTGAAGATTGGGAGCATCTACGAGGTCACCCACAATCAGACCCGCTTGACGGCGCAAGAGTTCATGGACTTCTTCCAGCGGGCGATGGTCAACTACACGGACGAGGGGATTTCGGTGCTCGTTCGTGATGAGCTCGGCGTCGTCAACGGTCAGCCGCTTCGCCTTAAGCGCAAAGCGCAACAGCGCCTCAACGAGCTACGAGACATTTTCGCTGTTGCGTCCATCAAAGGCTTGCTGCTCAAGCGCAACCTCTCGATCGATGAGTTCCTGCACTTCCTTGACGAGCTCCGGAAGGCGTCCAAGACCCATGCCGGCATGGAACACGTCAGGCTGTCCACCATCGACATTCAGCACGGCCCGCCTACACGCAACATCATTGAAGCGGTCATGAATGTGAACAAGGCGATGTATGTTGCTCATGTTTACATCCGTGGTTTGGTCAAGCTTAAGAATCTTCATGAACATGTTCGGCGCTCTCAGGACGCAGACGTCGCGACAGGCGTTGTCAAACGTATCATGGCGAGCATCTCTGAGCTGATCGGTGACGAGGACTTCACGATCCTCGGGCTGCTGCCGCTCCGATTGGTCGCACCCGACCTGTCGACCCATTCGATGAACGCGGCCATCTACGCCATGATCATCGCGGACCGCTTAGGCTTGAGCGCGCAAAAGACATCGGCCATTGGGATGTCCATCATCTATCAGGACGTTGACCGGTTGGTGGGTATCCCGGTGGGGCATCGAGACCGAGACGAGGTGATCGAGACGCAAGCGCAGTATGGACAGAACCTGCGCGACGTCGCTCGGATGTTGCCCCGTGTCAAAGGTGACGTGATCTCAACGTTGCGTGTCCTCAACGCTTACGAGCGGGGCTGCCCCTACGACCAGTCGGTCAAGGCTCCGTTTTATCGACGCAATCGAAAGCTTCACCTAGCGCCACGAATCATTGACATGTGCCGCAGTTACGATCTTCTGATTCAAGGCCTCGAAGGCTACAAGTCACGACGCCCAGACTTAGCCATCGAATACCTTCAGTCTCGAAAAGGAACGACGTTCGATGCTGCGCTCGTTGACTTGATGGTTTCGACGTTGGGGGTCTTTCCAATCGGCACCACCGTCCAGCTGACGAGCGGCGAAAAGGCCGTGATCATCAAGACACCCAACGCGTCAGGCGACCCGAGGCGGCCGGTCGTGCGAATCCTCAACGTCTCCAAGCCGTCTACAATCGACCTGGCAGAGCCTCGCTACCAACACATCGAGATTGTCGGGTCGGTCGAGGTCGATCCGGCCGAAATTTCGGTGTCCAAGGTGTTCTTGTTGAGCTGATTAGTCGGCGGCGATCGCGCCGACATCAAGGAGCTTGACGAACAACTTGAGGGCTTCGTGCCGGGGCATGGAAGCGAGCTCAAGCAAGTCTTCGAATGTGCTCATGCCATCGATCTGGCTCAGGATAAAGCCCGCACGGTGGTCAAGATTCAAGTTGGCCGTGGCCGCGAAGTCCATGCTCCGATGCGGCACCTGTTGCAGCGAGCCCAACCGCTGTATGTACCCCCGAACCAGCTCGCCCTCGATGTTTGCCTTGAGCTGATCAGCTTCCGGGTTGGAGTCGTCACGGGAGATGACCTTGTTGCAGATGTCCAGCGCGGCAGCGAACTCACCACGCTCATACATCCGTCGTGCTTCGAGCAAGATCGCGCTCATGTTGGTCGACGGACCGATGACCGACGACGCGGGGGACCCCAAGTCATCCACCACAAACGAGGGATCACTTGGACGAACACCCGTGTTTTCATCGCGGTTGAATGGGTTGGACTTCGACGCGGCACCCCGAACCACGGGTTCGCCACGGTATTGGTTGGTCGACTGCGCTTCCGAAGAGAAAGATTCCGCCAGGTCAAAGAACTCGTCTTCTTCGATCGCCCCGGCGTCGCGCATACGTGCCATGGGGGTCGGGGTTGCATCACGATGCGGGGCTTGTTTCGCCGTTCCATCGCCGCTGGTCGGCTTCGTCTGCGCCGCGGAAATCTCGGGCGCCGCTGGCGGCACCGGCGTTCCAAACGAGGGCGCCGGCGCTGGGGGCACGGGGGTCCCAAACGTGGGTTGGGGAGCACCGAAGCCCAAATCGAAGTCGAAATCGTCGTCGTCGTTCTTGGCTTTGACCGTCGAAGGTACGAACGCCGCGGGTTTGGACTCCAAACCCAAGTCGAAGTCGAGATCATCCTCGCCTGCGGCAGGCACACCAAAATCTGGCGTCAGATTTGGCGATGCACGAAGTCCCGGTTGACTCTCGGGATCTCCAAGGGAGTCATCGTCGTGCTTGAGCCGGTGCCGGGGCGGTTCAGGTTCGATCCCGGGTGCGTAACGAGCGCCAGAGACGCCACTGTCGTACGGTGCTGGCTCACGAGGCGCAACGGGCATGGGATGCACGGGCGTGGGGCGTCGACCCGATTCCTCATCAACTTTGCCGACCTGCGCAGGCTCTCCGAAGGGTTTGGTCTGTTTGTCGGCGGGTTTGTCGACCTTGCTCACCGATGGCGCAGGCACCTTGAAGCGATTGGCGGTATCCCTAAGCTGGTCTTTGAGCGACTTGGCAACCGTGGTCTCTTCAACAACCACACTCTTGAACTTTTGCATCGCGATGTCGTCGACCTTGCGGGTCGACTCTTCCGCGAAGCTGTTGGCCCCGAGCACCGCAAAGTCGTCGAAAAAGTCATCTGCGACGTCCCCAATCATGCGTGCCATCGACTTTTCGGACAGGGATTGGTCCGTCGAGAAAGCCACATCGCCCTGCTCACGCACGAGCCGAACCATTGCATGAAGCCACGTCGAGGTGGGCGTGACATCGCCAGGTTGGTCACGCAGAAGCACGATGTGCCGTTCAAGGTCTGCGTTGACATGACCGTCGTCACGGATTGACACAAGCGTGTTGAGCGCGTGCATCACTTGACCTGCCTCCAGATGACTGGATGCGGCCTCAAGACGATCTATGAGTGGCGACTGTTTCATCACGAACTACTTCAAAACCTAAATGGCTTGCGCCACACCACGAAACGTCTGGAACGTCATTTCTAGCTGCTCTTCGGCCGCTTGAAGCGCAGCCATTTGGTCGCGCTCAAGAGCCTCGCGGCCTGAATCTACAGCCGCCTCTGCGCGGCGCTTGGCCTCCAGAACATTCTCGGAAGCGTCATCTTCGACTTGCGATGCGAGTTTTTCGATCTCGCGGATGAGCTTGCGAACGGCAGCGCGGTGTTTCTCGATCTCTTCGCTTTCTTTGAGCTGTACCAAATAGTCTTGGTTTTCCGAGATCATGTTCTTGATCTCGTCTTCGGTCAGACCGCTTGTGGCTGTGACGGTGATCGACTGCTCTTTGCCGGTCTCGGTGTCTTTGGCCGCGACGCTAACAATCCCGTCGGCGCTGATGTCAAAGGACACTTCGATCTCGACCTCACCCGCTGGGGCTGGACGCAATCCGTGGAGCACAAACTCGCCGAGCAGTTCGTTCTCCTCAGCCCGTGGAGACTCACCCTGAAACACCACGATCTTGACCGACGGTTGGTTGTCCCGAATCGTCGTAAACACGTGGCTATGGCTCGTGGGGACCGTGGACTGTGCTTCGATGAGCTTCTCAAACCCACCGCCGTGCACCATCAGCCCAAGGCTGTGTGGCGTCACGTCGAGCAAAAGGACATCGTTGTCCTGTTCCACGAGGGCAGCACCTTGAATCGCAGCCCCGATCGCCACGGCTTCATCGGGGTGCACGCTCTTGGCGGGCTCTCGGTTGAAGAACTCTTTGACCGCCGTCTGAATCTTGGGCATGCGGGTCATGCCGCCGACCAACACGACATCATCGATCTCAGAAATCTCCAGCCCTGCTTCCTGCAGCGTCGCCTGACAGATCTTGATGGTGCGCTGCACGAGGTCGGCCACGAGCTCCTCGAAAGTCTCACGCGTGAGCAAGGTCTGGAGGTGAAGCGCTTCCCCGCCCTCTCGGGTGTAGATGAATGGGAGGCTGATCTCGGTGTCTTGTTTGTTTGTCAGCTCGATTTTCGCCCGCTCAGCCGCGTCGCGCAGGCGCTGCAAGGACATTTCATCCTTACGCAGGTCGACGCGGTGCTCCCGGGCAAACTCGTACGCGAGGTGCTCGATGATGCGTGCGTCGAAGTCTTCACCGCCGAGGAACGTGTCACCCGCCGTCGACAGCACATCGAACACACCGCCGCTGATCTCCAAGACTGAGATGTCGAACGTTCCACCGCCCAAGTCGTAGATCGCGATTCGGCGGTCCATGTCCTTGCCGTAGCCGTAGGCGAGCGCTGCAGCGGTGGGTTCGTTGATGATGCGCAGGATCTCAAGACCAGCGATGCGGCCGGCGTCCTTGGTGGCCTGCCGCTGCGCGTCGTTAAAATACGCGGGCACCGTGACCACAGCCAGCTCGACGGTTTCCCCGAGGGACTCTTCTGCGATGAGCTTCATCTCCTGGAGGATGATGCTCGAGACCTCGGGAAGACTGTACTCCTTCGCACGCAACTTGATGCGGACATCGTTGTGCGGTCCGGGCACGATTTCGTACGGGCATGTCTCGATGCAATGAGCGACCGCCGGCGAGCCCCATTTTCGCCCAATGAGTCGCTTCGATGCATAGACCGTATGACGCGCGTTTGTGATGGCTTGGCGTTTGGCCATCTGGCCAACAAGACGCCGTCCCGACTCGGAAATGGCCACAACACTCGGCGTCGTCTTGTAACCGCCTTTGTTCGAAATGACGCGCGGCGTTCCCGATTCGACGATTGCAACACACGAGTTCGTCGTACCGAGGTCAATTCCAATTACCCGCTGCATGCATTCGCTCCTTCAATCACTGGACTTGATATCTTGCTTTCACTACTGCGCCATTTGGACGCGGACCCGCTCGGCATGAACCACGACGGAGGCATCGCCCCCTGAGACCGACACAGCGCGCTCGTACGCGTCGAGCGCGTCTTCGAGCATTCCGTTTCGCTCGTAAATGTTCCCAAGTACGACCAGCCCTTCGAGGTGGTTGGGGTCGTACCCAAGGAGTGCACGTGCGTACATGGCTGCTTCATCCAGCCGTATTCCAGCACGCAACAACAGGTTTGCACAGCGCAAGATGACATTGGTATCGCGATGAAACGACAACGCGTTGCGGTACTCGTCCACTGCACCCGAGAAATCTCCTGCGCGTTCCAGACGCTGTGCTCGCCCGATGAGTATCGAATAAGCCTCTTCTTTTCGGGCTTCTGAGGCTTCCGAGCCCAAACCCGATTGGTGCTCATCGCGATGCTGAGCGGCCAGCTCGGCATCGTAGGCATCCTTTTTCTGGGGGTTCTGCAAGGTCTGAAACGCCTTCGTAACCCATTTGAAGAGGCTCTCCGCTCGAACACCAAATTCTCCGACATCTTTCCTGAAGAATAGATCGGGATGGTACCGCTTGCTCAGGGTTATGTATGCTTTTTTTACCTCCCGGCGGTCGGCCTGCTCATCCACGCCAAAGAGTTCGTAGTAACTCATGAGCTCCATGTTTTCGTACATGAAGAGGATTTCGCGCTTCCTCAGCTCGTCAATGTCGACATCAAGGGCCATGAGTGTCGGGTCGGGCACGAAGTCGTCCCAACCGATTTTCACGCGGCACAATCCGACGACCTCAGGAATATCTTGCTCCGTGGGCGCACGTTGCGCACGTGGCGCTGGCTGCGCGGCAACAGGTGGCGCCTCATCGTCGAACAAGCTCACGCGCGGCGCTTCGACGGCCTCAGATCGCGGCTCCTGGCGAGCACCGCCGAAGAGTTCATCGTCGGCGTCATCATGGGAAATGACATGGGCGGTGTGTTCGATCACGAACTCTGGCTCACTGGGGGCGACGGGCCGCGCCGGCATCTGGGTGGCACTCTGGCTAGGTGACTGCACTTCGCGGCTTCGAGCGGGTCGCGACGATCCGCCGAACACCGGCGAGTCCGCCTCAAACAAGTCGTCGGCCCTGGCCTCAACGACAGGAACAAACGACCCGTGAGAATCGGCGCGCGATTTGGCTGCCGGTTGAGGAGCAGCCGCCGGCGCTCCACCGAAGAGATCGTCGTCGTCAGCGCCTATGATTGGCTCAGGTGCCTGTCGCGCCGCGACCGGCTGCGGAGACGGTGCGGTCGGGCGCACCGGCGCGGGCTGAGGCTGGGGGACGGGGGCCGATCGAACGGGTGCCTGCTCAGGCGTGGACACCGATGGCCCGGCGCCGTTTGACGCCGGCACCAACAGACCGAACTCCAGAAGTCGCTCCAGCGCCGCCAGCGTCTTTTCCTTCCCAAATCCTGAAACCGAGCAAATCTGTGCGACCGACACGGTGCCCTTGACACGCGAGAGCAGAAAGAACTCCTCCGGACTGGGTGAACCAGTCAGGCTGCGGTAATCCACATCCTGTTTCTGCATCAAGAGTAGTGAGTCGTCGAGCAACGCGACACCGTTGGAAGAGGAAAACGAGAGTGTTCCTTCACACCGAACTATGACTTGTGAAACGTAAGCTAGTTGGCCGCACGATACCGCCAAAACACCACGGTGACAAGCAAACGCTCTACGCTGCCCGTTGGTTAGACCACTTTGAGACGGCGGTTTCAAAGCGTGTGAGGGCGCTTGTGACATCGGCCTCGGTGACGATCAACGGCGGCACGAAGCGAATCGTGTTTCCGCCGGCGATGTTGACCAGAAGGCCTTCATCTCGGCACGCCGTCACAATGTCGCCAGCAGACGTCCCTGCGCACTGAGCACCGACCATCAGGCCGCGGCCTCTTACGTCCTCGACGACGTCATGTTTTGCGGCGATGTCCCGCAAGCCAGCCATCAGCTCTTCGCCGCGCGCCGTCGCGTTTTGACACAGCCCGTCCCGCTGGATCACTTCCAGCACGCACAATGCCGCGGCGCTCGCCAAAGGGTTTCCACCGAAGGTACTGGCGTGACTGCCTCGCTCGAAACCTTCAAACGCATGGTCCGTCGCGATGCATGCCCCGATCGGCACACCACCGCCAAGGCCCTTCGCCAGCGCCATAATGTCTGGGGCGACGCCGTCGTATTCGTACGCGAACATCGTTCCGGTTCGTGCGATGCCCGCCTGCACCTCGTCAAAAATCAAGAGCGCTCCGACGTCGTCACACAGGGCACGCAAGCCTGCCAAAAAACCCGGAGCCGATGGCACGATCCCCCCCTCACCTTGCACCGGTTCCACGATAATGGCCGCGGTGGTTTCATCGGCGAGCGCCGCGATGGAGTCGAGATCATTGAAGGTCGCGTACAAAAAGTCTGGCACCAACGGCTCGAATCCCTTGTGGTACTTCGGCTGCCCTGTGGCGGTCACCGCCGCAAGAGTCCGCCCGTGAAACGAGTTTTTCATCGAGATGATTTTCGTTTTGTTCGGCTTTCCCGCGACAACCTTCTGGAACCGGCGCGCTAGCTTGAACGCCGCCTCGTTGGCCTCGGCGCCTGAGTTGCACAAGAACACACGGTCAGCAAACGACAGCCTGCACAATTCGTCCATCAGTCGAATCTGAGGCTCGGTGTAGAACATGTTGGAAACATGCAACAATTTTGCGGCCTGCTCTTGGATGGCCTTCACGAGCTCCGGGTGACCGTGCCCCAGCGCATTGACCGCGATGCCGGCCACGAAGTCCAAGTACTCTGCACCGTCGTGGTCAAACAGTGTCACGCGCTCGCCGCGGTCGATGACCAGCGGCCCGGGTGCATAGGAAGGCGAGTTATGCTCGTTGCCGAGCGCGATCAGGTCGGTTGTCGACGTCATGGGATTTCCCTAGTGGCATGTCCAACCGCATGATCGGCGTCAAGCGCCGCCCCGTCAATGGTGGGTTCGCAACTACAGGATGTAGCGAGAAATGTCGTCGTCTTTGATGATGGGATCCAGCCGTTCGTGCACATACTCAGACGAAATCTTGACCAGCTGCCCGCCCCTCTCTGGCGCTTCGAAGGAGAGATCTTCGAAGACCCGTTCCATCACGGTGTGCAACCGACGAGCACCGATGTTTTCAACCCGGTCATTCATCAACGTCGCAATCTCGGCGATCGCGTCGAGACCGCCTCCCTCAAAGACGATGTCGACCCCTTCGGTGGCCATCAATTCGGCATACTGTCGTGTCAGTGCGTTGGTCGGTTCAACCAAGATTCGACGCAGTTCTTGCTCACCCAGCCGCTCAAGTTCAACGCGGATTGGAAATCGTCCTTGGAGCTCAGGGATGAGGTCGGACGGCTTGCTGACGTGAAATGCCCCGGCCGCAATGAACAAAATGTGGTCGGTTCGGACCATGCCGTGGCGGGTATTGACCGTGCTTCCCTCCACAATGGGCAACAGGTCACGTTGAACCCCCTCTCTGGACACATCCGGCCCGTCCGAACGCGTTTGTCCGGCCACCTTGTCGATCTCGTCGATGAAGATGATCCCCATCTCTTGCGCGCGCTCCAGCGCGACCTCGACCACCTTCTCTTGATCGACAAATTTGGCGGCCTCCTCGCGCATCAAGGCGCGGAACGCGTCGCGGACACGCATACGTTTCTTGCGCCGCTTTCGCGGGAACATCGTCTCAAAAATGGCCGCGATCTCTGGCGTAGACTCGGCATGTTGGGGCCAAGGCGTCGATGGAGCCTCGGCCACCTCGAGCTCCACAAACTCATCGTCAAACTCGCCGGCACGCAGACGTTCGAGGTGGGTGCGTTCGCGGTTCTCCTCAGGACGGACGCTGCCGTCATGGCCAACCACAAAGGTGGAACGCGTGTCCTCGCTTCCATCAAGCGCACGTCGTTCCCCCGTGACCTTGAGGTCAAGCAGGTCCGCCATACGCCGCTCGACGATCTCTTGCACCCTGGGCGCGAACGCTTGCTCAGCTTGCGACTTCACCAGATCGATCGAGATGTCGACCAAGTCGCGAATCATGGATTCGACGTCGCGTCCCACATACCCCACCTCCGTGAACTTGGACGCCTCCACCTTCAAAAACGGCGCACCGGCAAGCTTGGCGAGGCGCCGGGCGATTTCGGTCTTGCCGACTCCGGTGGGGCCGATCATCAGGATGTTCTTTGGCGCGATTTCGTCGCGTAGCTCATCTGGCACTTGCGTGCGTCGCCACCGATTTCGCAATGCGATCGCGACCGCGCGTTTGGCGGAGGCTTGGCCGATGACAAACGCGTCAAAGTGGTCGACCACTTCGCGCGGCGTCATGGGATTGGGCTGATTTCGATACGGCATCACGTCACCCGATTTCTTCATAGGTCACGTTGTTATTGGTGAACACGCACATCTCGGCGGCGATCGCCATGGCGCGCTCAGCGACCTCGCGCGCATCAAGGTCCGTGTAGCGCACCAAGGCGCGAGCCGCTGCCAAAGCGAAGTCTCCCCCGCTTCCGATCGCAATGACACCTTCTTCGGGTTCAACAACGTCACCGTTGCCCGAGATTAACAAGGTTCTCTCTGCATCTGCTGCGATCAGCAGCGCCTCTAGGCGACGCAAGGCTCGGTCCGTGCGCCAGTCTTTGGCCAGTCCCACAGCGGCTCGGAGCAGTTGCCCGTTGTGCTGTTGCAGTTTGTTTTCGAGATTCTCGAACGGCGTCATCGCGTCGGCGGTGGACCCGGCGAAGCCACAAATGACCGTGCCGTCGTGGATGCGACGAACTTTGGTTGCCGACGATTTCAGCACAACACGTTCGGCGAAGGTGACTTGACCATCGCCGGCGACGACCACTCGTCCATCTTTGCGAACACTCAATATCGTCGTTCCGTGGATCATCATGATTCCTCAATGGTGGACACCGTCAAACGGTCGGCAACTTCCGAATCCGTTTTTCGCGCACGAGGGTGCGTCTGATCGTAGACCTCCATCAATCGGTCCACGGAAATGTGGGTGTAACGCTGCGTTGTGGACAGACTTGAGTGGCCCATCATCTCTTGAATACCCCGAAGGTCTGCTCCAGCGTCGAGCAGGTGGGTCGCAAAACTGTGCCGGAGGCCGTGTGGCGTGACGCTCGTGTCCAGCCCGGCGCGCAACAGATGTTGGTCAAGCAGTCGCTGAACGCTTCGGGTCGTCAGCCGACCTCCGCGGAAGTTGAGGAAGAGCGCGGGGTCCGTCGACGCCTCACGGACCAGTTCATGACGGCGAGTGAGGTAAACGTGCAGGGCTTGTGTCGCCTTGCGCCCCACGGGAACCATGCGCTCCTTGTTGCCCTTGCCGATCACTCGTGCCCATCCTGCGTCGAGATCCACACTGCTGAGGTTGAGGCCGACGAGCTCGGAGACGCGCAGCCCACTGCCGTACAACACTTCCCACATTGCCATGTCTCGAAGCCCCAGCACGCCGTCCGCGCGATGGCTCTCGAGCAGATGAAACACCTCGTCCACCGTGAGATAGTTCCTCAGCGGCTGCGAGACCTTCGGCGTTGTCAGAAGTTCGGCGATGTTGTCATCGATGATGCGCCGACGGGTCAGGAACTTCCAAAACGAGCGGATGGCCGAAATCTTACGGGCGATTGACGCCGACCCGTTGACTTCGAAGCGTTCGGCCACGAATCCGCGCAGATGCCTGAGCGTGATATTGGCCGGATGCTCATGGGATAGCTCGTTGTCATCGAGGTACTCGACGAACTGAGCGAGGTCGCTGCTGTAAGCCCGCATCGTCTGCGCGCTGGCACCACGTTCGACACGCATGTAGTCCAAGAATGCGTCCACATGAGTTTGCATGGACGGACCTCGGGTTAGGCGCGTTCGACGCGGTAGACACCTTTGATTCGGCGGATCTTCTTCATCGCATTTTGGAGCTGATCGAGGTCCTGAACCATCACCTCAAACGTGTTCACCGCGCGTTGGTCTTCCGTCGTGAGGCAATGCGCCTGCGCGATGTTGACGCCCGAATCTGAGAACGACTGGCTGATGTTGGCCAACAATCCGGGTTTGTCGGTACAAAACACGCGTACATTGACCGCGTGGCGGCTGTTGTCTTTCTCAGCGCCGCCGCGCGTCGCCCAGGACACGGGGAGGGTGCGTTCCTTCTCGAGATGCGAGATCTTGTCGCAATCGCGACGGTGAACCGACAAGCCGCGCCCGCGCGTGATGAACCCGACGACATCGTCCCCGGGGACTGGATTGCAGCATTTGGCGTAGGTGACCATGATGTCTTCAATGCCATCGATGATGACGCCCTTGCCCTTCCCGCGTCCCGTAAACCGGTTGATGATCTGGCCGATTCGGCTCTCTTTTTTCTCGGGTGGCTCTTGCGGGAACATCTTTGAGAGCACGGTTTCAGGTGCGGTCTTGCCGTACCCGACGTCCGCGAGCATCTCGTCGATGTTGTGGAACTTCGACTTCACGGTGGCATCGAGGAGCTTTCCGTTGCGCTCGGCTTCACGGATGTTCGTGCCGTATCGCTTGAGCTCGCGATCAAGGACTTCTCGACCGAGCTCGCGACTACGCTCTCGCTGTTCCTCTCGCACCGCGTTTCGAATCTTCGTTCGCGCCCGCCCCGTCCCCACAAAGGACAACCAATCCTTGTTGGGTTTTTGGTTCGGGTTCGTCATGATCTCGCAGATGTCGCCCGTGTTGAGCTCGTGGCGAAGCGGCACAATCTGGCCATTGACCTTGGCGCCGACGCAGTGATGCCCCACTTCGGTGTGAATGGCGTAAGCGAAATCTAGGCAGGTCGCGCCCGACGGCATACCCTTGACGTCTCCCCGCGGCGTGAACACGTAAACTTCATCGTGGAACAGGTCGATCTTGACCGATTCCAAGAATTCATGCGGGTCGTCGGCGTCATGGTGCTCCTCCATCAACTGGTGAAGCCACGCGAACGCTTGGTCGTCCTGGTCGGGCACCGCCTTGCCCTCTTTGTACAACCAGTGTGCGGCGATACCTTCCTCGGCGACCTTGTGCATCTCACGCGTACGGATTTGGATCTCGATGCGCTCTTGTTGTGGGCCAATGACGGACGTATGCAGCGATTGGTAACCGTTGGGTTTTGGAATGGCGATGTAGTCTTTGAACCTGCCGGGAATGGGTTTCCATAGATTGTGCACCAGGCCGAGCGCCTCATAACACTGGTACTTCTGGTCCACGATCACGCGGAACGCCAACACATCAAAGACGTGCTCGAACTCGATCTGCTGTTTTTGCATCTTGCGATAGATGGACCAGAAGTTCTTGGGTCGTCCGTTGACCTCAACGTCCATCTCGTTCTCTTGCATCAACTCCTGCAGGATTTTGATGACTTCGCGAATGAAGCTTTCACGTTCGCGTTTCTTTTTGGAGACCTGCTCCGAGATGTCGAAATACGACTCGGGCAGCAGGTACCGAAACGAGAGGTCTTCGAGCTCGGTCTTGATCCAACTGATGCCCAGTCGGTGGGCAATCGGCGCGTAGATGTCGAGTGTCTCTTGAGAGATCAGCTCGGCCTTGTGGGCAGGCATGTGCTTCATCGTTCGCATGTTGTGCAAACGGTCCGCGAGCTTGAGCACAATCACTCGCAGGTCTCGCGACATGGCGATGACCATCTTTCGAAAGTTCTGCGCTTGGGCTTCTTCGCGTGTGTTGAACGAGAGTTTGGACAACTTCGTGACGCCATCGACCAAGAACGCCACATCCTCACCGAAGAGGTCACGCACCTCGTCGACGGTCGTCTGGGTGTCCTCCACGACATCGTGCAACAACCCCGCGGCAAGTGATGACGAGTCCAAACGCAGCTCAGCGATGATGTCCATCACCTCGACCGGGTGCGACATATACGGCTCGCCGCTTTTCCGCTTTTGCCCTTCGTGCATCATCATGCCGAAGTCAAACGCGCGGATAATCAGGTCGCCGTTGACGTTGGGTTGGTACGCTTGGACCTTCTCCAAGATCTCGTCCACCCGTTTCCGAATTTCTCTTTCCGCTGCGTCCATGAATCACCGCTGAGGGTGCCACACCTCGAAAAAAACAACTGACAGGACCCCAAAACTCCCGGGATTAAGTGGCACGCGGAGCTATCGGCACATCGTAACGAAGGCAGTGAGCGGCGGCAACAATTCAGGTGGCGAGCAGAGACCGAACCCGCGGCGTTTGCACAACCGCCTTAAACCGCGATGCGCGATAGATTGCGTTCAAGGTCGACTTCGCATTTTCAAGGTCGTCGTTGACGATCAGGTAGTCGAAGGATGGGTACTGTTCCAGCTCATGGCGTGCTGCGGCCAACCGCTTTTGCACCACCGATTCGTCATCGGTCTTTCTGCCGCGCAGACGGCTTTCGAGCTCCGACATGGACGGGGGAACAATCAACGTCGAAACCGCGCGTTCGTTGAAGCGCTCTTTGAGCTGCAGCGCGCCCTGATAGTCGATGTCGAACAGGACGTCTTGGCCACGAGCCCATGCGGCTTCGATCACTTCAACGCTGGTTCCATAGTAGTTGCCGTGCACCTTTGCGGACTCGGCAAAAATCCCTCGATCCATCATCGCTTCGAACCGCGCTACGTCCACGAAATGGTAGGCCTCACCGTCACGTTCGTTTCCGCGCGGGGCGCGCGTCGTGTAGCTCACGCTCAGACAAAGGCTCGCCTGCTCGTCGAGCAGATGCCCACACAGGGTTGTCTTGCCAACACCTGAGGGCCCACACACGATGAACAACAAACCTTCACGCATCACGTTACTCAATGTTAGCGGCCTGCTCGCGCATTTGCTCGATGGCCGATTTTATCCCCACGACGGCGTCGGTCAGCTCAACCGCGGAGCTCTTCGAGCCCATGGTGTTGGCTTCACGAAACAGCTCTTGCAGATAGAAATCAATCCGTTTGCCGCATGGCTCGTCCGAGGGTGTGTCGAGCAAATCCACGAGTTTGCTCAGGTGCGACCGCGTCCGCTGGATTTCTTCGGCGATATCACTTCGGTCTGCGTACAACACGATTTCTTGGGCCAGGCGTTGCTCGTCGATCTCGGAGACTCCAAATTTCTGGAGCGCATCTCGGACACGCGCCTCAAGCCTCGTGCCAAACTCCTCGACAATCTTGGCCCGCTGGCCTCGACCACTCCCACGAGGGTCTCTATCTGCTCAACGAGGTGACGAACCGTCTGCGCGAGTTTGTTGCCCTCTTCCGATCGCGAGGACACAAGCTGCGCAACGGCCTGTTGGGTGACTTGCGCCAGAATTTCGGCGCCGACGGTTTCCTGAGTGTCTCCCGCGACGTGAACCTCACGAAACGACAGAACATCGGAGACCACTGGCGGCGCAAGGCGATTGGATTCCGCGAGATGTTTGAGCGTGTTCGCGATCTCAGCGAAGCGCGCCTCATCGACCGCGGTCTGTGTACCGGACTCACGTTGCAGCTCGAACCGAACGTCAACCCGTCCTCGGCGAACCACCGACTTGATCGACTCCAAAACGTGAGGCTCGAACGTGGAAATCTGACGAGGCAAGTAGACTTTTACCTCAAGCGCCTTCTGGTTGACGCTGCGGCACTCCGCGCTGACGGTCCAGCCGTCGGCGGAAATCTGCGCCGCGCCGAAGCCGGTCATGCTGCGGATCATGCGTATTCTCCGTTAGTCTTCTTTGAGCTTCTTCTCGTCGTCGGACTTGGCGTCCTTTTCGTCCTCGTCTTCATCTTCGCCTCTCAGCGATTTTTGAAAACTGCGGACGCCGCCACCGAGCTGTTTGGCAACATCGGGAAGTTTTCCCACGCCAAAAAACATAATGATGACCACGAGGATAATGAGTAGTTCGGGAGTACCAAGGCCAAACATAGCGCCTCCTAGGCCCTAATCCATAGATTCCAACAAAGACTCAAGCGCGACGCTGGCGGCGGCCTGTTCGGCCTCTTTTTTCGTGCGCCCCTGCCCTTGTGCCACACCTTCGCCTTCGATGACGACTTCCGCAACAAAACGACGTTCGTGAGGAGGCCCATCTTCGTGGACGATACGATACGCTGGTGGCGCCGATTTCGCACCTTGCACGAGTTTTTGCAGCCGACTCTTAAAATCTTGTGACGAACGCGTGAGTTGGCAGGCTTGAATGGCGTCTGCGTGCAAGGTCGCCACAATCTTTTCGACAGGTTCTAGCCCACCATCCAGATAGATCGCCGCCAGCAACGCTTCGTACGCGTCCGCCAAGACGGACGACCGCGAACGGCCACCCGACAACTCCTCGCCCCGGCCCATCCTCAGATACGCGCCAAGTTCGATCGAACGTGCCACATCCGCCAGCGCTGATTCGCACACCAACTGGGCCAGCCCGCTGCTCAATGCCCCTTCAGCCGACTCGGGAAACGAGGCGAATAACTGTGTGGCCATGACCAGCCCCAGCACCGAATCGCCCAAGAATTCCATACGCTGATTGTTGGTCGAAACGTCGGGGTGTTCGTTGACGTACGAAGGGTGAGTCAGGGCGTCCAACAGGATCGACGGCGATGTGAATCGATAGTTTAGCCGCTCCTCAAGCTCAGCGAAATCCCCGCGGAGTGTGGGTTCCGACGTCACTGCCGAGACTCCTCAATGTAGCCACCGCCGAGCACTTCGTCGCCTTTGTAGAACACCACAGCCTGTCCGGGCGTAACGGCGCGTTGGGGTTCCTCGAACTCAACGAACACGGTCTGCGGGTCCTCGCCGACCGTGACAAACACGGGCACAGGCTGACTGCGATATCGGATCTTTGCGGTGCACTCAAACGCCCCTGGGGGCCGTTCAAAAGAAAGCCAGTTGCAGCGCTCCGCCACGAGTCCTCGCGCGAAGAGTTCGTTTTTGGGCCCCACAACGACGGTTCCGTCCTTGGGACGAATGGCCTTGACGAACAAGGGTTCGTCATGGGCGATGCCGATCCCTCGACGTTGGCCCACGGTAAACTGATGGATCCCATCGTGTCTGCCGATGATCGACCCGTCGTCCAACACGATGTTTCCGGGCGTCGTGCCTTGCTTCGCCAGGCGTTCTTGGACGAACTTCTTGTAGTCCCCACCGGCCACGAAGCAGATTTCCTGGCTCTCCTTCTTGTCCGCCGTCTCAAGTTCAAGGCGCCGGGCCTCGTGCCGCACTTCGTCTTTGGTCATCTCCCCGAGCGGGAACAAGATGCGCCCGAGCGCTTCCCGAGGCAGACCGAACAAGAAGTAGCTCTGGTCTTTGCTCGCATCGAGCCCAGTGCGGAGCACCGGCACGTCTCCAGACCGGTCGACGCGCGCGAAATGCCCTGTCGCCAAATACTTCGATCCAAGTGCGAGCGAGCGCGACAGCAAGATGTCGAACTTGAGATGGTTGTTGCACATCACGCAGGGGTTTGGCGTCCTGCCGCGTGCGTACTCGTCGACGAAATAATCGATCACAGTCTCTCGGAACTGGTCCTCGTAGTTTGCCACGTAGAACGGCATCCCCAAACGACTCGCGACCATGCGCGCATCAAAGAGGTCGTCGGGCGAGCAGCAGGACTTGCTGTAGTCCTCCTGCGGCGTGGAATACAACCGCATGCTGATGCCAACCGTGTCGTAGCCTTGCTCGGCGAGCAGCGCGGCCGCCACGGAGCTATCCACTCCACCGCTCATGGCGATGACGATTCGGTCGGTCACGTCTGGCATTTCGTTTGTGGTCGTCATAACTACCTCGACTTCGGGGCGAACCCTTCTCAAATTCGCCGCAGCCGGTCAACGGTCTGCGCGATTCTACCGCACGCGTCAACCACCTCGGCTTCGTGGGTGGACGGTCCAAAGCTCATGCGTATCGACCGCCGTGCCTCGGTGTGCGGAAATCCCATCGCGACCACGACATGACTGGGCTCCAACGACCCAGCGGTGCACGCGGACCCGCTGGACAGCGCCACGCCCGCGAGGTCAAGCGCGAGCAAGAGGTCCTCGCCGTCGAGCCCTTCAAACGCAAAATTGATCGTGTTTGGCAAGGACGGCCCGCCGCTACTCAGCGCGCCGCGCAATTCAAACCCTTCGATCGTTCGAAGCTCGGAGAGCGCGACGGACTGCAGGTGTTTCAACGTGGCCTGCCACGAGGATTGGCACTGCTGAAGCACGTTCATCGCGGCTTCCAAGCCTGCCGCCGCAGGAACATTTTCTGTGCCCGGCCGGCGCCCGCGTTCCTGGTGACCTCCCGAGAGAATTCGCTCGACCTTGTTGCCCTCGCGCACGAGCAAGGCACCGATGCCTTTGGGCCCACCCATCTTGTGAAACGAAAGCGACATGAAGTCCGCTTCACTGTCTGCGAAATCCACGGGCACGCGGCCAAGCGCTTGCGTCGCGTCCACGTGAAGCCGACCGCCCATCGCGTGGACGCGGTCCGCGATCTCACGCACCGGGTAGATGTTTCCGATTTCGTTGTTGGCCCACATGACCGACACCAAGTCGCCGGCCTTCAGCGATGCAAGCGCATCAGCGGCGAGGGTTCCGTCGTGCAGAACGGCTAATCGATGCACGGTCGTGCCTTTGGCCTGCAGGTCTTCGACGACCTCGATGACCGACGGATGCTCCACGACCGTGGCGAATAACGCCGCTTCGGGATGGCGTGCGATGTAGTCGCGCAGGACGAGGTTGTTGGATTCCGTGGCGCCGCCGGTCAAGACGATGGCCTGTGGCGGGGCGTTCAGGGCTTTCGCGACAGCTCGTCGCGTCCGCTCAACCTGCGTGCGCGCGGCCTGCCCCTCTTGATGAACGCTCGAGGCGTTTCCGACGATCGTGGACATGGCCTTGACCATGGCGTCACTGACCTCCGGCAGCAGGGGCGCTGTAGCGTTCCAGTCGAGATAAATTCGTTTCATCGTTCAATCAGAAGAGAAAGATCCATTGCACCGTCGCCCCGGAGTTGTTCGGAACGACCGATACGTCGCCCTCGCCATCATCGGCTCGCCCGTGCAGGAGCAATGGCATTCCGATGCCGACCGCCGTTCCTACCGCTGCGCCGGCCAGAACATCTGTGGGCCAGTGCATGTCCGCCATCGTCCGCATCACGCCAGCAACAACCGCGGCCGAGCCTGCGCCGATGGTAACCAGCGTCGCATGCTCGTAATTTCGCAAATGCGCGATGGTTGACGCGGAAGCCGCCAAAGAAAAAGCCCAAGCGGTATCGGCGGAGAAAAATGACCGATTTCGCTCGGAGGGAAAGTCCCCAGCCTCCGTCTGGTCAGCGCGATCATAATAAACGCCCGGGCGCTGGCGGTCGAACGCGCCCTTGGCAACTTCGGCGATGGCGGTCGTGACCAAGAAGGCGTTCAGCACCATCGCGACATTTTCGATCGCGTGGTCGCTGCGATCCTCTTCAAGCGCCGGGGCGATGACGCCCCAAAGCCCGATGATGGGAACGATTCCGAGGGAGACGCCATGCGAGATGTAACCGATCTCTTTGGATGCAGACTCGACGACGAGGACGCCGCGGATCCCTCGGTCAAAGGAGTTCGATTCGCACCAGCCGCAATTATCGTCAGGTTCCCCGACGGCCAAACGGCCGCCGACGGCCAAACCGGCGCCTACGAGCGCTTCACCACCCAGAAACCAACCTGACGTGTTTTTTAGCTCATAGGTCTGCGCGAACGCGCTGGTGGGAGAGTAAAACGTGGCTGCGCACAAGCAGGCGCTAAGGAGTGACCAAAAACGTGTCGCGGATATCACAGAAATCGCTCCATGCATGTTCGACCTCGGTGTCCTGCACGACGCCAGCCTGAGGGCACGATTCGTCAGCGCGCCAATCAAGCCACTCATCGCCTCGGTCGAGTGTCACGGCAAACTGCCGGAATACGTCGTAGCCGTCTACCCCATCGTTGGTCGACTTGAACACTCTCAATGGCGGGGCATTCGAGCGCGTCAGGATCGTTCTGCCGTGCTTCGTTGTATTGCATGACGATGTCGTACATGTTCGCCGTGCTGGAGTTCCAACAGCATGTCTTAGACGACTCGTACTCGAGCTCTGCGAAGACATAGTCTTCGAGCAGGCGGTACTTGCGGTCCACCTCATCACGGCTCATGCCGGCTTCGTCGGTAATCGCGTACAGGTCATCGAAGGCCTTTTCGCGGTTGATGCGAGCCGAGCAGCTCGCGGGGTACGAGCGAAGGTGCGCACGCTTGGAGTCGATGACTTTGACGAGTGCCGCGAGTTTCTCCTCGGTGGTCAGACGCTTAAGGATCGATTCAAAGCGCTCTGGACGTGCTGCCAATCGCTCCTTCTGGGTTGTCGGAATGAAGTCTTCGTAGTCGTCATCGAGCACCACAGCGTTCCACCGGCCACCCTTGACCACGGGCGTCCTCCACCGCTTGACGCCGCCGCCAAACTCGACGTACTCCCCACCGCCCGTCTCCTCAAGCGTGAAGTACGACATGCTGGAGTCCGAATCTTCCCACACAGGTTGGCGACGCGGCATGGACCCGGAGGCCAGCTCAGCCTCTAAAACAGGCACAGTTTCTCCGTCGAGTTCCTGTTCTCCCACCCGCTTGACATCCATGACGATCAGGACGTGACCGATGCCGGTGCGTTGCCATCGTTCGACGAGAAAGTCCCCGGGCTCGATGGACTCGGGTGTGATGTTGTAGGTATTCGCCGGGTCAGCGAGGTTGGCCGACCCTGTGTAAGCGAGTTGAATCAACAGGAAATAACCAACACGTTTGTTGAGGAAGATCTTGTCGAAATAGGCGCCCGCGTGGGCCTCCGGACCGATCATTGGCTGCAGGTCGTCGCGTCCACCGGCGAGTTTTCGAGCCGCCAGCGTAGTGTCAGTGGGCCACTGTGCACCGTTACGAACCGCGTCCGCCTCGCTGGATTTGTCGGCGTATCGTGTCTTGAACGCAGGCATACCCGGGTAGATGCCGTCTTCGGTGCGGATTCCAAAGTGCCCGAAGAAGACGCGTTTCCGGTTTCCGTCGATGGCCTCCATCACGAATGGAAGCTGGTACCACGACGCGAACGTGATCCGCAGGAACATCGCCGATTCAGCGCATTCGAGCGCCGGAGCGTCCACCGTGGTGCCCCAAGGTGTCGTCAGTTGATAGGTCTGACCGTAACTGTAGCTGCCCGAGCGCGCGACCTTTGGCAACGAGTCGACCCACGCGTTGAACTTCTGTTCCCAGCTCAGCCCCGAGTCTTCTCCCCACGCCAAGCCAGCTTCGCGAGCGGCAGCGGTGTCCGTATCAAACCACTGGTTCTTGACCTCCCACACCGCCGAGTCTGCTCCAACGCTTGCGGGGAGGCCAGGACGACCCACCGAGGCGTCGCTCTTGTCTGCGGCGTCTTGATAACCCGTCTGGAGCAGCGAGTTCTTCCCATCCTCGTCAAGGGGGGTCCCAAAGTCGCCCGATGGGCTGTCATCACCGCATCCGAGTACGCCAAGCGCCAAGACAAGAAAAAGACGTGCAATCAATTGATACCTCAAGGGCAAAAAGACGACGTGGTGCGAAAAATGCCGCCGTACCTTGGATCTAGCGATTCTGACGCGACGCGTCAACATTGCCCCATGCGCCGGATGTCTGGACAGCGTGAAACGAATCTTGTATCGCTTCGGTGGCGCGCCCGTAGCTCAGTTGGATAGAGCGCAGGATTCCTAATCCTGAGGCCATAGGTTCGATCCCTATCGGGCGCATTGTCGAGAACCATTGAAGCGATGGCGATTGCCCCCTCGCCGAGACTCACGCCCAGCGGCGAGGGATCGGTTCTCTTTGGATGACTCTTGGTTGAGTCAGCGCGACTACCCTCACGAAGCTGACGGTGGTAAACGGGCCCAGACTCTTGGGCATCCAACCACAAAGGCACCTGCTTTGGAAAAGCCGCTTATTCTCGTTACCAACGACGATGGCATCGATGCCGAAGGCATCGCTGCGCTCGAGAACGCCTTGTCGGCCATCGGCGATGTGTGGACGGTCGCTCCGGCAACCGAGCAATCCGCCATTAGCCACGCCATCACGTTGTGGTCCCCGGTTCGCATCCACGACCATGGCGCTCAACGGTTTGCGGTCACAGGCACCCCCACCGACTGCGTGTACATCGCACTGTCTCGCTTGTTGCCGCGGCGGCCTGCGTTGTGTGTGTCCGGAGTCAACCACGGCGCCAACCTCGGCGATGACGTGATCTACAGCGGCACTGTTGCTGGCGCGGCAGAAGCCACACTCAATGATATTCCGTCAATCGCAGTCAGCCTCGCCAGCTACCGAGCTCGGCAGTTTGAGGATGCCGCGGCGTTGGCTACTCGGCTGGCACGGGGTGTATTGGCGCGAGGGTTGCCTCGGGGCGTTTTCCTCAATCTGAATGTGCCGAAGTCTGCGGCGGCCAGCGACGCGATCGTACCAACAAAGCTTGGACGTCGGTATTACGGCAAACTCGTTGCCGAGAAGGCTGACCCCAGAAACAAACCCTATTACTGGATCGGTGGGTCGGAGCTTGGGTTCGACGACATCCCCGGGTCTGACTGCAACGAGATCGCGCGTGACCGGGTGACCGTCACACCGGTCCAGCTCGACATGACACATTACAAGTTCTTAAGAGAACTTGGGACATGGGACGAACTCTCCTACCCGCTTGAGGAAAATCGATGAAAAACGCATTGGCTGAACGAGTTGACCGCACGTTGCGGGATGTTCCAGATTTCCCAAAACCTGGAATCTTGTTCAAAGACATCACACCTGTGTTGGAGGATGGAGAGTTGTTCACGACCGTGACCAACTACTTCGCGGAACGGTATGAAGCGATGGGCCTGACCAAACTCGTCGCGATCGAGAGCCGGGGATTTATCTTTGGGGCGGCAATCGCGCACGAGCTCTCGATGGGGCTAGTGCTCGCACGCAAACCGGGCAAGCTGCCGGCCGAAAAGGTGGGCGTCGACTACGCCCTCGAATACGGGACAGACCGAATTGAAGTCCACAAGGACGCGCTGGGCCCCAAAGACCGCGTGGTGGTTATCGATGACCTGCTTGCCACGGGCGGAACGGCGGGTGCGACGGTTGACTTGGTGCATCAGCTAGGGGCGAAGGTCGTCGAGTGCGGGTTCTTGATTTCGCTCGACTTCCTCGACGGGGCGAAACGTCTGAACGTCCCGCACCATGCGATCGTGCACTACTGATTCTTCTTTTTGCCCAGCGAAATCTTCATCAGGTAGAGCGCTTCGCGGGCGGCGTTTGCCACAAGCTGGCTCTCCTCGGCCTCACCCTCAACGGCTTTAATTTTGGTGCCCACACGAAAATCATCGTTGAGGGTCATGCCATTGAATTGGTCCAAGAAGGCGGGACGGGTCAGCGCCAAGTTTCCACGATAATCGAACACGCGAACGCTCGAGATGGCGCCTTTGTTGTCGACGGCGATGCCGACTTCGAGTTGGATCACCGCGCCCTCTAGCATCTTGGGCTGAACACGTGGGTCGATAAACAACGTCACTCCAAGAAAGCGTTGTTTCCCCTGTTCCTGTTTCACCGCAATGTAGAAGGTCGGGTTGATGTCTTCCGGGTAGAGTTTGAAACCAAGCTCGGCCTCAATGCTCGCCACCTGTTCGGGCGTGTAAGACACCGTTTTCGCCAGAAATCTTGTCGCGCTCGGGAAGAGGGTGCGCAGGTGCTGCTCGGTGATCTCCCAGCTGCCGAAGGTCGCCAAATGGGCCGAGGCGATCGATGGCATCGCCATCGCGGCCAACGTCAGGATGATGCGAAGGAGCCAGAGTTTCACTCGTCTGACCCAGCGGCGTTTTCGGCTTCTTCTTTCTCTTTCTTCATCTTGGCCACCTGCCGCTGAAGACGATCGAGCTCGCGCTTCATGGTTCGCAGGTCATCCGAGGTCGCCAAGTTCATTTTGCGGGCGATATCGGCCTTCTTGTCCTCGAGCTCAGACTTGATCGCGAACGATGCCTTGAAGGCACCCGTGACCGCCTTTTGAAACTTGTCGCTCGTGACAACCTTCTGCGCGGTCGGGTTCTGCATCACCTTCATCGCTGCTTTGAGCAAATCGTCTTTCCACTGAGTCATCGTTTTCTCACTGCGTCGACCGCACCATGCGCGTCCGTAGGCAGTTTGGGATCAGCGCGCCATTTGTCAAGGCCGGCGGACCACCCACGCGCGCCACAGAATGAATTCTCGCGGGATTGTGTTGTTCGAGCGGTGCTTTGACGCCCGGCGCTTTCGTTGCTAGCAATCAGCGCCCACGTTGCGCGCGAGACCCATGAGCTCTGTGAAGAAGTTTATTGCCGTCGGACTGACCTGCTTGTTGGGTCTTTTCGTGATCGTAATGGGGGCCGCAGTGGTCATGGCTCCGTCGGCCGCCAAAGGTATGGTCGAGGAGCGTCTGGCGCGTGTCGAAGAACGCACGGGCCTGAAGATAACACTCGACGCCCTCGACATCCACGGCCTCGGGGAAATCGAGATCAAAGGCTTGAAGTTTAAAGACGCAGACGTCGAGGTCGCGAGCGTCGGTGTCGTCACCGCGCAGATCGACCCCATGTCCGTCGTGATGGGCGAGCGACGGACGCGTGCTTTGTTGGTGCGCGACGTGGACGTGCACGTCGTCGTTGACGCAAGTGGAAGCCTTCCCCTGCTCGACATGTTGCGGGGCTCAAACGTACCTGATGAACCGTCGTCCTCCCCCGCGGCATCTGGCGGCCTCACCTCGAAGTTGGACCTCATGCCCGAGGCTGAGTTTGAGAATGTCCGTGTCTTCTTCGATGTCGCGCAAGGCGGACCGCGCCTCCCGGTAAGTATGGTCGAGGCGAAGGCCGCGGCGTGGTCTTGGGACGGCGAGACGTTGCAGACAAATGCATCCGTGACACTGACACCGGGGCCCGACGAGCGGGTCAAGGTCCCACGTTCGATCGACATCAAGATGGGGTTCGACAGCGCGCTTAAGCCGGTATCTGGCGCGTTGACGCTCGACGGCGTGTTCTCGATCGCGGGGGTTGGTCCCCTGCCCTTCCTAAAGGCGGAGGTGGAAGGCATGGGCATCTCGGAAGACGGCACCCCGTTCGTGTCCGGCATTCGAGTATCCACGATTCAGGGCACCCCTGTCTTCGAGATGAAGCAGCTTCAGTTTGCGTTGGGTTCCCTAGCCGAGCTGAAGAATTTCAGGTTTGGCGCGATCACACTCGAGCAGCCTACATTGCTTGTTTCGTTCGACGCAGGTGGCGCGAGCATCGTCGGCGACATCGAAGCAAGCCTGATCGCTCCAGCCGCGTCGATGGTCGCTTCCACCGCACGCGGGGTGGCCGCCAACTTCTCGGCCCAGCGTCAAAAAGTTGCGCTCCCAGTCGAGGACGAGGACGCAGAAACACCCGAGGCACCTGCTGAGAAAGGCCCAACCGCGCAAGACCGCCTCGCAGGTTGGATCGACCGCATCCCAGGCAGGATCGAGATCAAAGACGCGGCCATCAAAATCACGGATCACCGAAAGCTCGCGGTCACGAGGCCCGCCAAGAATCTCATGATGCGCGATGGTCAGTTTGGAATCGGCGTCGACAAAGACTCCGGCGAGGTATCGATCACGGGCGGTTTCTCGGCCACCGCGGAGGCTGCCCCACGGGGCAGCGCGAAGGTTGATGTAAAGCTCCAACCGGTCAATCGAACCATTTCAGGCGACGTCGACGTCGACGCACTGGACCTGTCGTGGACCTCACAGCTGCTTGGACGGTCGATGTCTGACCGGGTTCGAGGCGGGACTCTGCGCGCAAAGGTGAAGTTCGACGCGAAAGGGCCCGGGGCCTTCGATATGGACGGACTCTTGAGCATCACGGATCTGACCTTCTTCGACGCGCGGCTCGCGGAAGAGCCGCTGGAGGGGATCACGGCGAGCTACAGCTTCAATGCGGCATACGACGCGAACTTGGCGATGCCTGAGCCAAAGCTCATGAAGGTGCCCGTGTACAAAACGGACCCCGACAATCCTGTCAAATTGCCGGCGCCGTTAGGCGGTCTGGTCTTCAAGAAGGGTCAGGCCACCGTTGGTGACGTTTCCTTGACCTTTCGTCCGAGTTTCTTTGGCTTTAACGCCCCTAGGTCACTCCCGGCGCGGATGGACCTGACCATCCTGCTGCCCAAGACCCCAGTGATGTCGTTGCTCAAGGCCGTGCCGGCCGCGTTGATGGGCGCGGCGAGCCAGACCAAGATGGAGGGTTTCTTCGAGTGGAATTTCAACGTCGAGGTCCCGCTCTACCGGGCAGGTGACATGGAGTGGCGCACCGAGCCCAAACTCTCGGAGTTCCAGATTGTCTCGATTCCCGAAGAGGTGGACGTTCGCAGGCTGATGGATGGAATGTCGGTGACGATCGTGGATTCGATTGAAGAAGAGAACGACTTCACGCGAACCATCAAGCTCAAACCAGCGATGCCCGTGCCGGTGGAGTGGATGCTGGAGAACACGGGCATGACCCTCGAACAGATTGACGAGCGGCGCAGAACGCGGGGTTGGCCTGAGCTGCCCACGCGCTACGACGGCGTTCGCGAAGACGTCATCGACTCGCCTGAGGTTTGGGAAACGCAGTGGGCTACGCGGCAGCAGGCCGCGCGGCCGTGGGATGATTTCTCGACCGTTGAGGCCAAGCCTGACCTGCCCTACGGGCCTTATGTCTTCGTTCCCATTCAGTACATATCGCCCTACTTGGTGCGGGCAGTGATGACGACCGAGGACAACTCGTTCTTTCAGCACTCGGGGTTCAACACGTTAGCCCTCAAGGAGTCCATTGAACGCAATCTGAACTCAGGCCAGTTCAAGCGCGGAGCAAGCACCATCGCGATGCAAATGATCAAGAACGTGTTTTTGAACCGCAAGAAGGTGATCTCGCGAAAGTTGCAGGAGGCGTTCTTGGTCTTCCTCATGGAATCGGCAGTCGACGTACCCAAGGTCCGAATCATGGAGATCTATCTGAACGTGATCGAGTTTGGACCGGGTGTCTTTGGCATCCATGAAGGTGCGCTACACTATTTCGGAAAACGCCCTGACGCCCTGACCTTGGGAGAAGTGGCGTGGCTTGTAAGCATCATTCCCGGACCCAAGAAGTTCCATACGTACTACGAGCGTGGTGCGATCACACCGGCCTACTTCAGCCGCATGAAGCGCTATATCCAGGCGATGTACAACCGTGGGCGCATCACCGAAGAGGAGTTAAACGAGGCGCTCCTCGCCCCCCCCGAGTTCTACAAGCCCGCGCCCGGAGAGCCGGTGTTGAAGGCCACACAGACTGAAATCCCCCTCTTTGACGCGGCGCCAAGCCTCCTCCCATGTTGCTCGCGCCGGTCGATCCCTGAAGCTGCCATTGACATTCCCGGTCATTGCGGAATACAAGGCGCGCCATTGAACCGTAGGTGAAACGTGGCTGAGTCGCCATACATAGCCCCAGCCTTAGAGGTCTCTCTTGGGGTGAGGCGCCAAGTCACGTTCCAAGCGATGCGTGTCTTCAGCGGTTGGGGCTATCGCGAAGTTCAAGTGCCCTTGGTCGACTATTACGACTCGCTCAAGCGTGGCTTGGACCCCGACGCCGCCGAGCGCAGCTTCCGCTTTGTGGACCGCCACGGCAACGTCATGATCCTTCGGACGGATGTGACGCCATCGATCGCAAAGCTCGCAGCGTACCAGATCGAGAGCGCCGCAGCGCGCATGCCGATGCGCGTGAGCTACGCATAGCAAAACTGTGCGAATCGACCAAGGTCATGAGCGCAGCGCAAACGAGCCTACCAGCTCGGGATCGAACTCATCCCGGGGTGGGAAACCTCTCCGGGGATATCGAGATATTTCTTGTCGCGCTTGAGGCGCTTGAGCGACTTGGGTTGGAGGACTATCAGTTCAACGTGACAGACCACGGCATCGCTCGCCATCTTATCAATGCAACCGGTGCTCCGCAGCGTATCCGTGAAAGGAAGTGCGCGAGGCGATCACCGCGCGCGACCCAGCAGGCGTGCGTGTCCTTAGCCACCTTGGAACGCGCGAGCGTTATGTGGACGCGGTGGCAACGCTCTGGCGATTTCAAAGAAGGTGGCTTGCATCAGTTGATGCGGCTGCAAAGACAACGACGACCGAGTCTGCTACGGGCTCGAGAAAATGCGCAACCTATTCGCAACGTTGTCTGCGTTGGGCTACCGAAACCGGATCCGGATCGACATGGCCGAGCTCGGCGGTGCACGGTATTACACGGGCATCGCGTTTAACATCGTCTCGGAGGTTGCGGGACGTTCGCTTGGACGTGGTGGCCGCGCTACGATGAGCTTCTGGCCTTTGGCCCAGAAACAACCGGCTGTTGGCTTTTCGCTGACAACCGGAATTGTGGACGCTTTGCAGCCCGGCGAGATCGACGTGCCGACTTCCCGGTCGCATTCCGACGCGGTTGTGGTGGGCGACTCGCTCGTCCAGCGCTTTTCAGGAGGCCATCAATCGACGGCTTGAGAATCGGCCCACGCGCATTGTCTCGGAGCGCCCATGAATCAGGTCATCCGCATGGCGTTGCCTACGGGCATCGATTTCGCCACGCTCCGCGCTCACCTGTGCGCGGCAGGGAGTCAGTCAGCGTCAGAGGACGGCGACTTCTGGACGATCGAGCGCCCCTTTGACCTCGACTTTAATCTCGAGGTGCTCAAGCTCGAACCTGCGGATGTCCGGGACGTACGTGAACGCGGTGCCGTCAGCCAGCGTCATGAGTACCGAGCTGCTTCACGAGAGCAATGTTGAGGTTTGGCGGCCTTTTACGTTCAATTTTGGCAACTATCCACTGATCTTCGGTACGCGACGTGGAACCACATTGGCATCGCTGACGTCGTCAAAAGATCCGGTTGGCAACGCCCATCCCCGCTACGCACGCGACTGGTTTGCCACGCGCGGCTTCACCACAAGGATCCTAAACGTCACCCAAAGCGCGGAGAAGGCGGTTTTGCAACCGGCCTCGCGGATGGGTTTGTGGATCGCTTGGTCACCGGAGCGTTTGGTCTCCGAGGGCTTTCGCGCGGTCGAACGTGTGGGCGACGCACCTGAAACTGATCGTCAACAACGCGACCAACTCGCCGCGCCGGAAGTTCATTTCGACGCTGATGGAAGCACTCGCTGCCAACGAGCCTGCCACGCCACCACGGATCGAAATCCCCTTCGATCAGGAAGACGACTAGCGCGCGATTAAGCCTGCAAAGACTCGAATCCACGATGCTTTTCGGCCGTTGCCTTTGAGCTCTTCAAGTTCTGCGAGGTGTTCGTACAACTCGACAAGTTCGGATGCATTGCCGCTCGATGAGCGAAGTGCCCGAGAGACTTCGTCGTGTGCAGCGTCGATCCGGCCCTGTCGGTAATAGAGCCATCCCAACGTGTCGATAAACGACGAGTTACGGCGTGGGTCTGCTGCCATCGCCAAGCCAATCAGATCGATGCCCTGCTCGATGTTCTGGTTCGCTGTGGAGTACACGTAGGCGAGGTTGTTGCGATACGTCGGCAGGTCACCGTTGAAGGGACGTGTCACAAACTCGGCCCTGATCTGCTCTTCGTAGAGCGAGAATACACGCTCAACCATCCCAGACCCTTCGTAGAGGCCGGCCAGCGTTGGCACCACGTCGCCCGCGGACACCCCAATTCCAGCCGCAATGCCTGGCCAATGTTTTTCAACAAAAGCAACGCCATCCGCCTGTTTTCCGGTCGACCGATACGCATCGAGCGCGAGCGGTAGCCACGTTGAACCGTCTTGAACACGCGGCGTCCGGACGAGTCGTTCCAAGTACCGGTCGGCCACGTCGGGGCTTCCAGCCAACAATGCGAGTCTCCCAATCCGATACAGGGCCAGAATTCTGCCTGCGCCGTCGCGGATGCCTCGCTCGACGTCGTCGTCGCCGTCCTGTCCCAACGCGATGCGGGCCATGCCGCGCGCAAGGTAACCTCGCGTGCGACCCGGACGCCTCTGCACCGCAAGCTCTGCGTACCGCAGCGCCTCGGTCGGATGCCCCGCATCCATCAACTCATTGGCCAAATCGACCGCGGCCTGTGCAGGGTCGGCGGCCTTGGCGACGTATTGATCTAGGGCGGAAACTCCCGTGTCCTTAAAGCCCAAGTACAGGTTCGCTCGACCGATGTCGCGCAACACTGGACTCGAGATGGCCGTGGGCGGCAGCTTCGGCGCCAGGAATCTCGCGACCTCTCCCCATAAGTGCCACGCTGACAGCGTCGTGCTCACCGCCTCGACGGCCTGCACGTCATAGCTGACCGACTCGAGGTAGCGCGAAATCTCGTCGCGGGCCTTGGCCACATCCCCGAAACGATAATGCATCTTGATCAGCGATGACCGCGCCAACCAATTGTCCGGGTAGGCGTCCAAATAAATCCCCAGCAGAGACTCCACGTACTCCGCGTCATGGCGCTCGGTGAAGGAGGTGATGTACGTGCCCACCTCGGACACCGGGTCGGCTGCAACACGCCAATAGGCGTCCGATGACGCCGCGAACAACGGTTTGTCCCCGGCGACCTGCGCTTGATGGATCGCGACGCGGATGTTGGAATCCGTGGGGACTAGTTTCAGCGTTTGTTTCGCCAAGCCCACCATCGACGTGTCGTCTGCAATGATTCGCAAGAGGTCCGTGGCCGCGGCCCGTGCGCCGGCACGATCGGATCGCGAGTCGACAAAGGATGCCGCCCACGCCGAATTCTGAGACAGGTCGTGGGTGATTCTCGACACCGCGTAAAGCGTCTTAAGCGCCTCCCGTGCCACCTCAAAGTCACGCGCGGACAGGAGCGGCTCGGCGAGCTGCCGCGCCCTGTCCGTCTGTCCCGCGTATGCGAGCAGCTGAGCGATTTTGAGCCGTTTGAGTTGGTCCGCCGTTGAAACCCCAAGGTTTGCAAGAGCTTGGTCGACAGTGGCAGCCCCTTCCGCTCCGCGCATCACCGCTAGCCTAAGCTCAAAATCACGCACGGCGTCTTGTTGCCGCAGCGTCGGAGGCATCGAACCAATCAATGCCGCGGTCTCCGCGAGAAAACCCTCCGCGGCGAGCGCCTGGAGCATCGCGACAGACGTGTCGGCGACCTGCAACACGTCCACTTCCGTAGAGACGGGCCCATCCTCGGTGACGCGAACCATGGCCCACGTGGATGAAATGCCGTCAATCGCACTCGTGACTTCTCCGTCCTCTGCGAGCATGTGGACCAACATGGGGGCGGCGAAACGCCGAAATCGTGGATCGGCTGACAGCTGTTCCAACAAGCCGCGAAGCGCTGGACGCAGCGTCAACACCTCGAACATCGGTGCCATCGCCTCAAGGATCGCGCCTTGGCGGCCCTCGGGTGTCTCCAAAAGCGCGGACTGCAACTGGCGAATCGCCTCGTCCTCGTAGCCCAACAATAGGTAGGTTTGCACCAGCACCGGTCGGTATTGAAGGCTGCCCTGGTCAACTGCGGCGCGCAGGTAAAGTGCGCCCTTGTCGTTTTCGCCTTCGCTGACCAGGTACTCCCCGACCCGACCCAGCAGGCGACCATCACGGCTGCGATCAAAAAGCGGCTGCATCGTGCGCACGAGCCGGTCGATTCCGCCTAGGGCGGTGAACACGTCGGCGTAACTGAGCGCAAGGTCACCGCCCATCGTGTAGTCGCCGTTGTTGATCTCGTCTTCGATCGCGGCGGCAGCGGCTTCGAGATGCCCGTGCTCAACCAGCAGCTCGACGAACACCTCGGTAGGAAGCCCGCCGGTTCTCAACTCATCCATGAAGCGCTGAGCGCGCGCGGAATCGCCGCCCCCAAGTTCAACCTGAGCGGCAACCCGCGCGAAGAAATCTCTGTCCAAGAACGCCACTTGCAACGCTTTCCGCGCCGCCTCGCGGGCCTCGCCGAAGCGGCCAACCTGTTGAAGCGCGTCGACCTCCACGCGGTAGACCGCGCCTTTGCGTGCGTGATCGACCAACGAACGCGCCGCCTCCAGATCCTGTTGGCCGTCCTCAACACGACCCGTCAGGATACGGAAGCGGCCCCGGTCGGTCAGAAATGTGTCATTCTGCGGGGACGCGGCCACCGCGGAGTTGTAAGCGTCTTCGGCCCACTGAGGCCGAGCGTGTGCTTCATAGAACGATGCGACCCGCCACCACGCCTCGCCCTGTGCCACAGAGTTCGACGCATACTCGCGGAACGCGTCTTCGGCGTCCGCCCGAAACAACCCTTCTGCGGCCAAGCTCGAAGCGCGTCTCCTCGCCCTCGGTGTCGACGATGCGTTCGAGTTGGCGTACCTTCGTCCAAAGACCGGCGGCTTCGATGACGGTCAAGGATGTGCGACGGGCTTCCGTGGGATTCAGATTGCGAGGTAATCCGTGATCAGACGCCCAATCTCTTTGGGACGGTCGGTCTGTCGAAGCACCTCGGCGAGCTGGATGAACGCGTTGCGAAGTTGATTCTCGTCGCCCGACTCCATCAAGCAGCGCAGGTAAGGTTCAAGCGCGTCATACTCTTTCGGACTTCGGCTCAGCGCCTCGGCCACTTGGCGGGCCGCATCAGGCTCTTTCCACGTCGCTCGTAGTACTGTGCGAACGCCCTTGATGCATCTTGCGGACGGCCCAGATTCAGCCAAGACAGACGCGTAAGACAAAAGCTCGTCGGTCATCTCGGAGTGACTCGGAGTCTAGGCTCTCGTAGGCAACGGCGGCAACGTCCCACAGCCGCTTCAATCGCAGCGAGTCCGCGAAGACCTCCATTTCACGCGTCGAAGGCTTCGCTTTGCTCAGGTAGGTCTTGTAGTACGTTCGTGCACGGTCTTCCGCCGAAAAGACCACATTCTCGTCGCGCTCGAACTGGATGCGGCCACGGCGTTGGGCCGCGGCGCGATGAGCGTCCCCAAGCAGAGCGATACAGCTCGGGCCGGGCGTCCCCTTCTTTTTCCGCCATACGCTCGAGCAACGACAACATCCACTCGTCGTGTCCACGGCGCTCAAAGCGCCGCGCCATTGACTCCAACGCTCTGACAGGGTCTCGGGAGTTCTGGATGAAGCGCTTCAGAGTTCAAACGCTTCGACGTCTCGCCCCTGCTAGAGAAGCAGATTCGCTCAGCTCCTCGTAGTAGACGTGTTCGTCGGCATCAACCCGACGAGCTCTTCGGATAGGGATTCCCTCATGGTTCCAATTGCTTGTCGGTAGCGCTGCCAAACATCCTCTAGCGCCGTCTGACGATTGGTCGACGTCTGCAGATATTTGTTCAGCGCGTCCTTCATGTCGCGTTCTTTTCGCTGCCGCTTGTACACGTCCGCAGCCTGCAACCATGCGCCGGCATCCCCTTTGGCCGCGGCTTGCATGAGGTAAGGCAACGCGTCATCCCACTCGTTTTGCCGCATGAAGCGGCCTGCAACCATGCTGTAGTCTTCCGCTTTGTTGCCTCGGGCCTTGATGAACTGGTCATACACATCACGGACCTTCGCGTTTCGACCCCACTCACGGTAGAGCGACTCGAGGTCTTGGATGGTACCCATCTCCGTCGGCGCTCGTTTGAACGCCTTCAACAGCGACGCCTCGGCCTGATCGTACATACGTTGGCCACGGTAGAGCGCGGCAACGTCAGTCAGTGCGGCGATGGAGTTGTCGGACGCTTTCAAGTAGCTGTCCAGCGCGCGTCGCATGTCATCAAGGCGCCCGGTTGCGGCATAGGTGCGGGCCAACTCGAGCCAAAGCGACGACGACGCCCCCTTCTGCGCCACCGCTGCCTCAAGGAAGAAGACCGCGAGTTCGTAGTTACGACGGGATGCCGCCCAACGACCCACATTGATCTGCGCCGTGTTTTGGGATTCCGCCGAATCCACGTACGCCTTGAGGACACGTTCAACGTCGGCGTTCCGACTGCGGCGCGCATACAGCTCAGCAAGCATTCGCGCCGTGCGCCAACTTGGTGTGCCGGACTTCAGCCCCTCCTCCAAGATGTCGATCGCAACGTCGGGAGCGCGGTTGTTGGTCGCCACGTTTGCGGCCTGCACGTAGGTCTCGGCCGAGACGGGGCTGCCATTCATTTTTCGGTATTGTTCGATGTAGGCGTTGAGTTGTTCCCGGCCCTGGTCGACGGCGCGCGACGTCAGCAGGAGCGAGGCGAGCATCAGATGCACCGACGCACGTCGAAGGGAGTCCTCGTTTTTCATCAAATCCAGCGCGCGATCGTAAAAGACAATGGCGACCGTCGGTTTATTGGCTTTGGTCGCGCGCTCAGCGACAGCGATGGCGCGTGCCGCGCCCTCGTCGGCATCGGCGGCGTCAACGTATGCGTTGAAGGCGTCGTTGGCCCCATCGTCGTTCAGCGCGAGCAAGACGCGGCCGCGTTCAAACTCATACCGCGCATCTTTGAAGTCGGCGTACAAAGACGCATACGTTGAGGCAGCTTTCAGCAGTTCGCCCGCCCTCTGCTGCTCTTGCGCCAGCTCTTCTCGATTGCGGCGGCGAGCCTCGGGTTGAACCTCTGGATGCTCGGGGCTCAGGGCGGTCAATTCGTCGCGCAGCGCGAGCGCTTTCTCGAATTCGTGAATACTCATCGCGGTCGAGATGGCGATTTCGAGGCCCCGCACATAATCGTCGTCGGCCACGACGTCGGACTGTGCGCTTCGGGCTTCGCGCCACACGTCCACGGCTCCAATGGGCTGACCAAGCTCCCACAAGATCTTTCCAAGCGTGCGCCCGGCTGGCGCCTTGAGCGCTTCGGACTTGAACGCGCGGCGGGCATACGCTTCGGCCGGTGCAAACTGGGAATCCCCCACCAACGCCTCTGCCATCAACAAGTTCAATTCGGCGTCGTTGGGATTCTCCTTGAGGCCTTCTTGCGCAAGCTTAGCAGCGTCTTGGTATTCACCCGCAGCGAGTCTGTCCAAGCCGTCGTTGTAGGCGCTGTGGCACCCCGAAACTGCCAAGGCGAAGGAAGCGGAAATGATCAATCGACCGATGGATTTCATCCGTAGAAACTCCGAAAAACACGATGCACAACGTATGACGCGCAGCGCAGAGTGGCAAACCCCTTTACATCGGCACCACCTGTGCTAAACACTCAGCCCCCGTGAGGGAACCATCTTTACTAACCGTTTCAATCCACAGCTGAAAAAGACGCATGAGCAAGCTAGGACTAGAAATAGAAAAGGGCGCACGCCACTGTAAGATAGTGGACGAAGCCGGCGAAGTCGTGTTTCGCACGACCAACGTTCGTGATGCCGAACACTACGTACAACTTGTGGAGGAAGTGGAACGTCTGCAGCGCTTGCTTGAGGCACGCGGGATGGCGCCACATCGCATCTATCTGCTCGCGGCCGACGAGGACAAGCGCGGTCGCGTGAATCTCGACAGCGTTCCGGCGAACGAAGTCGTCATTGTCGCCAAGGCTGACGACGGTGTGGTTGTCCGTCATCTCTCCGACGGCCGCGAGGAAATCGTCGACCTCGACGAGCTCGAGCCCATCGAGGGTGGCTCGTACCTTCAAGCGTCTGAAATCACGGATGAGAGCGTGCACGTCGTCATTCGACTCGACCGCGAGTCCGAAGCTGCAAGCGTTGCGGCCTTCCGCTCGAAAGAGAAAGCCGACACGTTTGCCACCGATTGGACGCGCACAGAAGAAGCGCCCGGCAGCGAGTACAGCTCGGTGATCTCCTACGCCGAAGGCGACATCCTGATCTACAAGTCGGAAGCCTCCCTCGAAGACTAAAAGTCGAGAGACCAACCAGCCGTAGCTGCTGGAGCCATCTGGCCCGCAGGCTGGGCGTCAGGCAAGTCGGCGGTCCAGTCACGGATGAAGATCAGATAACCTCCGATCGCGAACATCCCCACGCCACCACTGGCCATTCCGATGTTGCCCAAGTATCCGCCGGCAACCGTGGCCACCCACCCGAGGCTCATCGCGATCCAACCGATGACACTGACCGACTGCGGCGGCGCGATCGAAACGTATGTCATCGGCATCGCCACAGGCATGGTCGTGGCAACGACAGGATCATCACGCTTCTCGGTGACCGACGACACCAGCTTGTTTTGAGCCAGATCGTAGACCCGCTTGACCGTATCGCCAGGTGCCACATTAAATGCGTCTTGGAGCTGCGAGTCCTCCGACGCGATAACGGCCTCAATCTGCCCCACGCCAACCGGCACGGTCAGCGGCGTCATCCCCTCGGAGACCGTATCGCCGTTGATGAAAACACGTGCCCCTGACGGCGTCGACTCAAACGTCACAAACGCTTGCTCGGACTCGCGCGCCCTCAGCTCCGCAATCTTCTGGCGCGTGCGCTCGGCATAGGGTCCCTCGGGGTCACTGAGCACGAACATCGACAAATGCTCGCTCGCACGCTGGTAGTTGCCCGTTTTTTCGTACGCCACACCCAACCGATAGAGAATTCGCGCATCGTCGGCGAGTTTGTAAGCCCGACGATACTTGATGATGGATGCGCGAAAGTCCCCGTTATCGAAATCGGCGTTGGCCGCCCGAATAAGCTCCACGGCCTCGGCGTGATTCTCCTGCGCGGTTGCGGCCGAAGCACACAAGCACACCGCCACCACCAACACAACTTGCCACAAGAATCTCATCATTATTCGCACTCCAGTTGCCCCTGAGTGTGCTTCAGGTTGCGCAACCGTGCAATCTTCGCCCAATTTATGACTATGGGGTTGTCAATGTGGGCTTCGTGAGTATAGTCCGCCCAGCAAATGGCCTGCAGCCTCATGGTAAATTTCCATGCTGCCCGAATTCCGATCGAGCCTTACTGGCGTGCTGCAGGCGGATGGGTTGCGCCAGTTTGTTCGGCCGGACCAGACGAAAAGGAAGTTCATGGCACGCTACATGTCTAGCACCGAGTTGTTCCAGAAATTGGAAGAAGACAAAGAGATGGTCGTCATCGACCTGATGTCCTCTGACGAGTTCGAAAAAGAGCATATCCCCGGTGCGATAAATATCCCGCTGGACCAGTTGGGAGTGCGAGTCAAAGAGTTCAAGAAGAACCAACGCATTGTGGTTTACGGCTCGACCCACACGGACGAGGCCTCGAACAAGGCAGCTGAGATGCTCGAGAAATTGGGCTTTCGAAAGGTTGCTGACTTCGACGGTGGCATTGATGCTTGGAAACAAGCAGGCTACCTCACCTCGAACAACTAATACGGTTGAGCGAGTCGACGAAACCACCTTCGGGTGGTTTTTTCGTTTCTTGGTTAGAACGACGGCAGGACCTTCTCAAGCTCTTTGTCGAGCTGCTCTTTGGCGTCGGCCTCGGCCTTCTTCGCGTCCTTTCGGATGCCCTTGAGCGCTTCGTCGGCCTGCTTCTTCAACCGATCTTTGCGCGAAACAATCGGGTCTGCCTTGTCCGACGTTTTGGGTGCAGGAAACTTTGACGGCGTCACGACCGGTTTGGCTGGTTGTTTTTCTGCTGCTGGAGGTTCGGGCGTGTTGGCTGGTTCGGCGTTCACGACGGGCTCGACCTTCGCCGCAGGCTCGGACTTGGCGGCAGAGGGTTTGGACGCACGCTTTTCTGCTTTCTTCGTGGTCGTGCTCGCTGGCGGCGGCTCGGCCACAGCGACTGTTTCCGTCGCGTCCGCGCCGGCGTCCCGCTCGTCGACGGCCACCACAGCGGGCTCTTCTTTCTGCACATGTTGTGCGACATCGGCTTGTTGCGGCTGAACCACGATAGCCGGCGCGTCCGGGGTTGCATCCGTCCCGAACACTTTCCACGCGGCCAGCGCGCCGCCCGCACACACCAGCAACCCGACCACGACGAGCGCCGCCACGCGCCCAGCTGGTTTGCTCACGGCCGGCAGCGGTGCGGACGGTGCCGCTTCAAACGCGCCCGTTGGCGCAAACGCGATGTTGGCGTCGTCTTCTGCAACCGCAGCGATGCCGCTCGGCTCCCCGGCCAGCAAGCGCTCAAGCGCGAGTCGAACCGCGTTCGCAGTCGGCGGCCGATCATCGGGGTCCTTAGCCAACAGCGACATGACGAAGTCTTCGATACGTGGATCGATCGACGTTCCGAAACTGCTTGGCTTTGGAGCAGGCTCACCCACATGAGCCATCAGAAGCGCCATGGGGGTATCTGCCTTGAACGGGGTTCGGCCGCCAAGCATCTCGTACAGAATACAGCCCAAGGCATACAGGTCGCTGCGATGGTCGACGCCCACGCCCTTGCACTGCTCCGGACTCATGTATTCGGGCGTGCCGAAGATCATCCCCGTCTTGGTCATCTTGGACTCATTGTCCATGACCTTCGCGATCCCAAAGTCCAGCACTTTCGCGAAGATCCCGCCGCCCGGCATGGTAAGCATGAACACGTTGTCGGGCTTGAGGTCACGATGAACGATGTTGGTCGCGTGCGCTGCCTCTAGCGCAGATGTGATCTGGATCGCGATACGAAGGGCCTCGTCTGGTGTCACGCGGCCTTGCTGAAGCCACTTGGTCAAGGGCACACCCTCAAGCAGTTCCATGACGAGGAATAGCGTCCCATCGTCGTCCTGACCGTAGTCGTAGACCGTCACGATGTGCGGGTGGTTCAGCGACGTGGCGACGTTGACTTCGCGAAGGAACCGGTCGACGAACTCTTCGCTGTCGACCAACTCTTTGCGCAGCGTCTTGATCGCTACAGAACGCGACATCGAACGCTGATGGGCCAGATAAACCGCGCCCATGCCGCCCTCGCCAAGCTTCTCCTGAATGACCCAGCGTTCGTCAAGCGTTCGCCCAAGCATTGGATCGCCTTGGTCAAGCCGCTTCCTGCGTAGCTTGTGGTCATCGTTGGGGCAAAAGTCCAGACTGTCGTCGAACTCCCCCTGGCAATGTGGGCACACTTTCATGGTTAGTCCAGACGATCGACTTTGGCCTTTTCTTCATCGTCCAGTCGATTGACTTTCGGGGTCTGTTCGACGGGCTCGACGACCGGCTCAACGGGCTCGTCCTTCTTGGTCGCAACTTCAGGGGTCTTGACCCGCACACCCTTGTCCTTGGCGTCCGTGACCCGTGTCTTTTCGCTGCGCTCTGGTACCAACGTTGCGACGACACGCGAACCCTTCGCGGGTACGATTTCGGCTTCATACGGCCGAAATCCCGCCAGCTCGAATCGAACATCCACTGGCTTGCCGACCTCGAGCGCTACCATCGCAGGCGTGACCTTGTTTGCGTCAACTCCATTGCGAAAAATCTTGGCGCCCGCGGGGGTGGTCGACACCTCAACCGACACAAACGACGGGGCCGAAACAGGCGGTTCCTCCGTGGGTGTTTTCGCCACGTCCGGCTCGGGCTTGACATCCGCCACAGCGGGATCCGGCGTCGGAGCTCCATCGGGTTTGGCCGACCGCGTGCCAAAGAACAGCGCGACGCCCCCCACCACTAGGAGGAGCACCAAAACCGCGACCATCACGAGCTTCGAATTTGACTTCGCCGGTTCCTCGACCACCGGCGCAGGCAGCACGACGCTCTGACCGGTTTGCATGGGAGGGTTGAAGGTTCCCGTGATCGGATGCGGATTTGCAAAATTCCCGGTGTTCACGGGCGCGGCGAGCAATCCAGACTGTGACGCGGTCGAAGAAGCGGTGTGCAAACCCGAGTGCGACGCCGAGGGCATCGCGGCGAGGTACTGCTGACTCTGCCCTACCGGAACAGCGTTCATGGCTTGTTCAAGCTCGATGCGAAGCTCTTCGGTCGTCTGTGGCCGGTCGTTGGGATCTTTTGCCAGCGCTCTCCGAACGACCCCCTCAAGGTACGGCGGGATTTTCTCCAAACTCGGCGGCGACAGGCGCTGCGCGAATGCCGGCGGAGGATCTTGAGTGTGACTGATCATCAACGCCGTGGTGCTCGACTGTTGAAATGGCGGCGCGCCAGTCAGCATCTCGAAAATAATGCAACCCAGACTGTAAATGTCGCTTCGGTGGTCGAGCGACTCCGCCAAGATTTGCTCGGGAGACATGTATCGAGGCGTCCCAATGATTCGACCGTCGCCGGTCAACTGCACGTCGTCCTCGCCCATGACGGCCTTCGCGATCCCGAAGTCGAGCACCTTCACGAAGCTGTCGTCCGCATCCACCCGAATCAAGATGATGTTATCGGGCTTGATGTCTCGGTGCACAATCCCGGCGTGGTGCGCTTCGTTGAGCGACCGACAAATCTGACTCGCGATGTGGACGGCCTGTCGCGGCGGCAGCGGACCACTCGCCTTCACAACATCGGACAACGTCCGCCCTTCGAGCAGCTCCATCGATAGGAAAAGAAATCCCTCTTCGGTGCGACCGTAGTCAAAGACGGTGATCGTATTGGGATGTCGCAGCTGACTGATCGTCAACGCCTCACGCTCAAAGCGTGCAACCGTAGTCGGGTCGTGCGTGGGGATCAGCTTCAGTGCCACCGGGCGATTCATGTTGAGCTGCAGCGCTTCGTAAACCGCCCCCATGCCTCCAAAACCAAGCAGCTTTGAAATACGAAAACGCCCGCCTGCGACAGGCTTTCCTACAAGCTGTTCGTAAAGTTGCCTGCGATGGTCGCGAGAGGTGCTCATGTTCGTCTTCGGTTCAGACTGGCTCATCCATCGATACCAACGCGTACGACGTCAAAAAGATCTAACGCTAAAAGGAAGTAACCAACCCGAGGCCACCGCCACCGTGTCCAACCCAGCCTACCGGTTGGACCGGCCCGGACGCAACCGCGTCCTGCTCAGCATCCGCCGTGACGTACAATACGACACCCACAACCGCCAACACCGCTCCTGTGATGTACAACCCGTCTGCTACGACGGCGTACGTCTCCCCGGCATCCTTGGCGTCAACACGCTCTTGGTAGGTTGCGCCCTGTTCAAAATTCGTCTGTTCCGACGACGCGAGAACACCGAAAACGGCCCCTCCGGCCAAGAACGCGACACCTGTTCCGAGTGTGACGTAAGCCCACGTATGGTCTGGCTCAGATGGCGCGACTTTGGGTTCTTCTTTCTTGACCACTGTCTGGTCATCGGGCTGCTTCTTATCCGCCTCGGCCAATCGCTGCGCGGCCTGAACTTCCTTGAGCGCGTCGATGCGATCCAACGCAGACTGGCGGGCCGCCTTGTCCACGTCGGGCTCAACCACAAACTTCTGGTAGTACTCGATGGCCGGATCCCATTGCTCAAGCTTCTCGTAACACTTCGCGATGTTGAACAGAAGGTTGGGCACCGGTTCGATGTCGTAGGCTTTCTGGAACAATTCGATCGCGGCCGCGTAGTCTTTTTCCCGATACTTCTTGGTCGCCTCTTTTGACAGATCCTCGACCTTCTTGGCGGGCTCTTGCGCGAACGCCGCATTCCCCATCGGCATTCCGACGGACGCGACACTCAACCCCACAGCAATCCAAAATGATTTCAATCTCATCCGCGTCCAGCTCCACATGTTCCGATTTCTTCGGACTATACCCCTACCCCTCGCGGCAGTCCAGTTCGCCAGACCAAACGCCCGCTACCCCATCACGCGCTGAACGTGCGCGATGAGCAGCACGAGCGCAACCCAGACCGCTTGAGCCACGGCCAAGTGCAGCAACTGCATCCAACCCGGAGCGTGAAGCGCAACATTGACGACGCCCAGCACCGTTTGCAACGCCACGAGCGCGACCAAAGCATTGGCCAACCGTGTGGTCGTCGCATCGTCCGACCGGTAACGTGCCAGCGAAGCCACACCGAAGATCGTCGTGGCGGCGACGACTGCAACCACCGGATGCACAATCCTCAACCTGACCAGAAAGTGATTCGCTGCACTCAGGTCGTCGCGTATGCGACTCAAGAGTCCATCCCCCAAAGTAGGGTCGACGGGAAACAACGTGTCACCGAGCGCGGTAACCGCGCCCGTCATCGATGTGACGACCAGCAGACCCGCACAGGCGAGCAGCCAGCCACGCATGTCGGTCCTCTTGCCCAGCGAAAACGCCGGACGGCCACCGGCCCACCACGCCGTCAGCGCGGCGGCACCCACCAAAATCAAGGTGTTAACCAGGTGAAGCGAGATCACCACCGCCCGAGCCACAGAATCATCGTCGTTGACCAGCTCTGCGAGTACCAAACCAGCGCCAATGGCGCCCTCGAAGATCGTCAGCGCGAGCACGACCGCGGCCCCACGCGTGATTCGTCCCCAGCGGTTGACCGCCCACGCCCAAGCCAAAACCGCGATCGCGATGATCCCGCAAAGGCCTGATGTCAGGCGATGTGTGTATTCGATGATCGTCTCGGTCGACGGGTCGAGTGGAATCAACTCCCCGTGGCACGTTGGCCAGTGGTCGCCACATCCCGCCCCCGAGTGCGTGATCCTGACCCACGCGCCAAACAGGATGACCCCGATGAGGTACACCACAAAGGCCCACGCCACTTTCTCAAGCTTTGAATGCGACTGCACATCGACCTCTTCATACTGCCCAATACCAAACACTCTGCGGGGCTTAGCATTCCTAACCGATGACCTTTTCCCAAGGTATCTCGGTGGCACCGCTGAGCCGAATGCGGCGAAGCGCGAGGTCAAACACCAGCAAAACGAGCGCGAAGATCAGGAAGAACGGCCACAACTTGCGACGGTATTTCACTTCCTCGCCCATCGGGTCAAACAGCGTCTTGACCTCCGGATTTGTCTGTCCGCCACCGACCTCGGCCGCACGCCGCATCAACGATGGGTTCGCTTCGGCAAACTGATACTCTTGCGGATACGGGTACGAGATGCTGCCCAGGCTTACGGCGATGGTGTCCCCGTCCCGGTCGTGAGTGGCCTGCAAACCGTACGACCCGAAGTCCGTGAGGGGTACGCGCGCTTCGTAACGGCCCGCGGCGGTTTGGTTCAACTGCACGTTGGTGGGTTTGCCCGAAGGCGGCGTGATCTGAACACTCGACGTCAGGTCATTGATGAATTTGTCGTCATCACCGATGGCGTCCACGATGATGCGCGCCTCGCCCTGGTCCACTGAGGTGGTCATCGCCAACTGGTCTTTGACGTTTGCGCGCATGGTGTCCCGAATCAACTGGGCCCAAAACTTCGCGTAGCCAGGCCAGCGGACCCACTCGACAGCCCAGCGGTTTTTCAAGTCGGAGGTGAACGCGACCACCTTGCCCAAACCGTTGCGCCACCTCGCTAGGATGGGTTCCTTGTAGTCGGACTGAAGGATCAGCTCGGCCTGCGGTTTCAGTTTGGTGGACACGTAACCCAAAAGGTACGGCGCCGTGGCGAAATCGATGCCTTCGATGGCTTGCGCACGCTTAACCACTTTGGGGCGGAACGGCTCCTCGACCATCGAGGACCTCGAAACCATGGATGTCTCTTTCATGAAGATGCGCGGCACGTTGTAGGGGTCGTTGGTGAAATAGTAGCGCCCGCCCCCTCCTTCGGCGATTCGCCTCAGCGTTGTCGCGTCCGCGCCGGAACCCACCGCAACGGTCGACACGGTGATGCTCTCGAGCCGAAGCGCTGGAATGATCTCGGTGAAGATGTTTTGTGTGTCTGAATGCCCGTCGGTCAGCAGGATGATGTGTTTGACCTTGGCGGGCGTGATCGCCAGATTCTCGAAGCCGTACTGCAATGCGGCGGCAATGTTGGTGCCACCGCTCGGCGCAAGGCGCCCAATATCGCTCAGGATCCGTGCGCGATTGGATGCCGACTGCATGCGGACCAAGGGCATGACCCCATCATCAAACGCGCCCACGCCGACCTTGTCGTTCTTTTGAAGAATCTCGACCGTGGCCTTGGCTGCGTCTTTGGCGAGCTCGATCTTATCACCCGTCATCGATCCCGATTTGTCGATGAGCAGCATCAGCGCGAGCGTTGGTGTGTCTCGCTTCTTCTCGCTGTCAAAGTCCACGGGAAGCACCTTCTCGATGTACGTGCCGAAGTAGCCGCCTGGCCCGTAGGACGACTCGCCGCCGGCCATGATGAATCCGCCGCCTAACTCTTTTGTGTAGCGATCGATTAGCTTCATCTGTTCTTGGGACAGGTACATGGCAGGCACGTCCGAGAGCAGCACTAGGTCATAACTGGCGAACTCATCCAGCGTCGTCGGCACGCCCATCGGCCCCCGGGTCTCCACCTCAAAACTCTCGTTGCGAAGCGCTCGCTCAAGATACAGCCGCGCCCGCATTTCGCCTTCGATGTACAAAATTCGAGGTTTGCCACGGACGTTGGTGCTGTACACAAAGGTGTTGTTGCCCGCGAAATGGTCCTCGCCGTTGACCTTCATCTCCAAGCGAAACGTGCGAAAGCCAGCCTCGTAAACCTCGGTTTTGAAGGTCACCTCGGTCACACCAGGCTCAAGCTCCACCGTTTGCGCGCCATCTTTGTAGTCGTTCTGCCAAAGCTGCAGATCGACGCTGACTTTGTGGTTCGAGAAAATCCTCGCGACCATGGTGAACGGTTCACCAACTTTGAGCTCGTCAGGGAACTGCAGCCCGCGAATGAGCACTTCTTTGCGTGGCTCAAACGGAATCTCTGCGTTGTAAACGCGGATTCCGTAGGCGCGCGCTCGGATCGACTCACCCAAGAGGTCGCCACGCGTCTGATTTCCGTCCGAGATCAGCACAACGCGCTTCAGATGGTCCTGTGGAAAGAGGCCGTAGGCCATTCGAAGCGCGGACGATGCATCGGTTCCCAGCTGCTCTGCGTCACTCCCGCGTGGGATCTTGGCGAGCCGCCCATCCTCTCCCAACGGCACGGTGTAAGGCCGTGAGGCGAACCCCACCACCTGTACTTGGTCGACGTCTCTCTTGGCGGCGACCGCTGCGTTGACCTGCGCGACCGCCTTGTCGAG
>JAWKQR010000037.1:0-62230 GCA_041390025.1 bacterium | reverse complement strand
GAAAAAATCGCGATGTTCGTGGTGCTGACGTTCATCATTCTCGTCGCGAGTTTCAGCATCGTGGCCATGCTCATCATGATCGTCATCGAGAAAGGGCGGGAGATCGCGATTCTCAAAGCCATTGGGGCGACAAACCAAGGCATCATGAGGACGTTCATTTTCCAAGGCATGGTGATTGGCATCGTCGGGGCGGTACTTGGTTTGGGGTTCGGACTCGGCATCTGCCTGTTTCTCGCGGAGTTCGGGTTTCCGCTGAATTCAGAGGTTTATTACATCTCGACGCTCCCGGTTGACGTCGACGGTGGCGAAGTGGCCGTAGTGGTCGTTGCCGCGGTCTTCATTTCGCTGATGGCGACCATCTACCCGTCGATTCAGGCTGCGCGCCTTAACCCTGTCCAGGGCCTCCGTGATGACTGATTCCCCTTTGTTTCGCATGCAAAAACTCTCCAAGAGCTTTGAGCATCGCGGACGCGAACTGCATGTGCTCAAAGACGTTGACCTGACCATCATGCCCGCCGATCGCGTGTCGATTATGGGCCCCAGCGGTGCCGGAAAGAGCACTCTGCTTCAGATCATGGGAACGTTGGACGCGCCAACAGGCGGTCAACTGATCTTCGACGGCGAGGATATTTTCGCGCGATCGGGGTCAGCGCTGGCGCGGTTTCGCAATCAGCACGTGGGTTTTGTGTTTCAGTTTCACCACCTGCTGCCCGAATTCACTGCGCTGGAAAACGTGATGATGCCAGGGCTGATCGCGCGGCAGCGCCCTGCAGAGGCCGAAAGTCGGGCGCGGGAGCTCTTGTCAAAGGTCGGCTTGGACGAACGACTTCAGCATCAACCGGGGGAGCTCTCAGGCGGTGAGCAACAACGCGTGGCGATTGCGCGCGCACTGTTCATGAACCCGAGGTTGTTGTTGGCTGACGAGCCCACGGGGAACCTTGACCTGTCTACGGGTGCTGAGATACATGCGCTACTGCGCGAGCTCAACGAGACCACCGGGATTACCCTGGTCGTTGTGACGCACGACCCACGGTTGGCAGACGAAATGGATGTACAGCTGCTCGTGGACCAAGGACGTTTGATCCCGCTCAAAGTCGGTGATGAACGCACTCGGGGCCGCCTGCCGGATGAACTCATCCATGTCGCTCCCACCAAGCGCGGGCCGGAGCGAAGTGTCGAAGAGGCCAGATAAGGCTGAATTTTTTTGTTGAATGACTATATTGCGCGGCTTCTCGGCCCGGGTCACAAGGCAGCACGTGTACGCAATTGGGCAATCCCTAACGAAGTTAAGATACTGGGCAGTTTTATTGCTGCTTCACGCCTGGTTGTTGGCGGGCGTCGCCAGTGCACAAGATGCTCCCGATCGCACGACCATGCAGCCGGCGGAACCGGACAAGCCTGTGCGACTCGCGCAGACGAAGGCGCTTCCCAAAGGCGAGCCCGCAGCAGAAGGCGACATCGTCGATGAGCTCGCTGTGTCGGGCAACCGCAGGGTGGACGCAGAGTCCGTGCTAAATCAGGTGCGCCTGCAAAAGGGCCAAGCCATTCGGCTGAGCACCTTAGGCGACGACATTCGCCGGATCTACAAGCTCAACTTTTTCGAAGACGTACGCGTGGACGCAACACGCACGGCCGACGGCCGCGTCGTTGTGACCTACGTCGTTACCGAGAAGCCCGCAGTCACCGAGATCGCTTACGAGGGCAACTCGGAGATCGAGCTCGAGGATATCCAGGGGGTCGTCAACATTCAGCCCAACTCGGTGCTCGACGTCAGCGCGATCAAGATCAACGCGGAAAAGATCCGGCAACTCTACACCGAGAAGGGCTTCTTCTTGGCGGAAGTCGACTACGTCATTGAGACGCAACCCGAGACCCCCGAATCGGCCAGAATCGTGTTCCAAATCCGGGAGTACGCCAAGGTTGAGGTGCGAAGAGTCACCTTCCTTGGAAACGCGAACATCCCCGATGATGAGCTCAAGAACATCATGGCCACCCGGGAAGGAGACTGGGGATCGTTCCTCACGAGTTTCGGTGCGTTCAAGGAAGAAGCGTTCCAGCAGGATATTCAGCGCGTGACCGCCTACTACTACGACAAGGGATTCGTTCAGGTGAAGGTCAAGCGCCCCGTCGTGCGTCTGTCGCGAGACAAGCGTTACTTGTTCATCACAATCGCGATCGACGAGGGACAGAAGTTCGATGTTGGCGACGTGGATATCCAAGGGGATTTCATCGTTCCCAAAGAAGAACTTGTCTCGAAGATCGTGATCACGCCGGACACGACATTTAGCGTCACAACGATGCGACGCGACATCGAGACCCTGCGGCGCGAGTACATGGATGCGGGTTATGCCTACGTGAACATCAACCAGCTCACCCGTGTGCGCGAGGCCGAGCGCAAGGTCGATATCACCTACGACATCCAAAAAGGCAGCAAGGTTTACATCCGGCGCATCGAGGTCGTTGGCAACGCAAAGACGCGCGATAAGGTCATTCGTCGGGAGTTGACGATCGAAGAGGGCGAACTGTTTTCGCAGACCAAAATCGAGCAATCCAAAGCCAAAGTCACGCGCCTCGGATTCTTTGAAAAGGTCGACGTCACGACACAGCGTGCCGACCGCGACGACGTCATCGACATCCGGGTGGAAGTCGCGGAGCGTCCAACAGGAACCTTCCAAGTGGGTGCGGGTTTCTCGAGTCTGGAGTCGTTCATCCTCAACGCCCAGATCTCTCAGAACAACTTGTTTGGCCGCGGGCAGTCGCTGAGCTTCCAAAGCCAAGTTTCGAGCATCCGGACGTTGTTTAACATTCAGTTTGCCGAACCGTACTTCTTGGACAGCAATTGGTCTTTTGGGTTCGACCTGTACAACTTCGACTACCTTTTCCAGGACTTCGCGCGTCGATCACGAGGCGGAAACCTGACGTTCGGGTATCCCCTCACCGACGAGATTCGTGCGAACTTCACGTACAAACTTGAGGATGTGGAGCTACGTCCCGGAGGACGAAGCGGGCGGAACTCCCGTCAGGTGGGTAACCTGTTCCGCGGAGGACTGACGAGCAGCATCCAAGGCGGCCTGTCGTACGACAACCGCGACAATCGCCTGTTTCCCACGAAGGGGACGTTCACGTCGGGGACCGTTGAGTGGGCTGACGACAACGTGACGTTGAGCCAGGTGGAGTTCGTCAAATACGACGCCGAAACACGGTGGTATTTTCCGTTGATTTGGGAGTTCGTCCTGCGATTGAACGGCGAAGTGGGTTACGTGGCAAGCACCGATCCGCACAAGCCAGTGCCATTGTTCGAGCGTTACTACGTGGGAGGTCCTACGACCGTTCGTGGCTTCGATCGCTTCAGTCTGGGACCGTCACGGCTTGTCGCGGGCGATACAAATGATCCGGGGACCTCAGGGTTTGAGTTCGGCATCGGCGGAAATAAACGATTGATCCTGACGGCCGAGATCGAGTTTCCAATCCTCACGGCGATCGGCATCAAAGGGGTCGTGTTCGCGGACGCTGGCAACGCATTTGACAACGGTAAGCCGCTGACCTTGAAGCTCGACTTGTTTTCGGATGCCGGCAACAACTACGACGACGTGCTGCGTACATCTGTAGGTTTCGGATTCCGCTGGTTCAGCCCGATTGGGCCACTACGTTTCGAGTGGGGAATCCCACTTGCACGACTTCGGGATGAAAAACCCCTCGTGTTCGACTTTAGTATTGGTAACGCTTTTTAAGCTGAGTTTGTGGAGACTGAGATGGCTTATCGCTTTTTACGTTTTGTTGGTGCTATGGCTTTTGCCGCCATGCTGTTGGTTCCCCAATATGCTTCGGCGCAATCCAAGATCGGCTACATTGACCTGCAACGTGCGTTGAGCATGACCAAAGAGGGCAAGAGCGCCAAGGACAAGCTCCAAAAGGAGTTCGACAAGAAGCAGAAGGAGCTGGACAAGGTTCAAGACACCGTGCGCAAGCAGAAAGAGAGCCTTGAAGCCAACGCCCAGATGCTCAGCGACGATGCGAAGCGTGAGCGAGCCATACAGCTCCAAAAGGACATGTACGGGCTGCAACAGAAGTTCATCCAGCTTCAGGGCGAACTTTCTCAAGCCGAGGCGGCTGCCACCAAGAAGATTTTCGACAAGATGGGCCCCCTCATCGAAAAGATGGGCAAAGAGATGGGCTACGACATGATTGTCGAGAGGTCGGCCGTCCTGTATGCGAAACCCGAACAAGATTTGACCGACGAGTTGGTGAAGCGATTCGACAAACAGTGAAAAAACCAGCGTCCACAAGCCCGTATCGAACACCACCGATGCGGTTTTTTTTTGTTGTGGCCTTCGCGTCCACCGCGTTCAACTGCAAGTGTGAAGACTCGGTACGCAAGGCGATGGACGAGAAGCGCCCAGCGCCGGCTTCCGCGCCTGAGGTCGTGTCGAAAGCCACCGCCGAAATCGAGCCGAACGACGCTCCTGAGCGAGCAACCGGCATCGCGCTTGGTCATGAACTCCGTCCGCTGCATGGGGAGCTGTCCTCGGCGTCGGACATCGATTGGTATTCGCTGTCGTCTGCGGTGTCCCCGTCGGAAATCATCGAACTGCGGGTGTCTCCCGACGGCACCGACACCAATCTATCCTTGCATGTCCAGTCAGGTGCGGACAACGCACCTCCCCTGACCTACGACGTCGGCGGGAGCGGCGAGGCCGAGGTCATCGCAGCGATGAAGATCGGCGAGACCCCGCTCAAATTCGCCATCCGCGCCGTAGGTGCTGATTTCGGCGCGTACACGATCCAAGCGACCCGACGCATGGGGAGGGCATCGAGGCTGAACCCAACGACGACGTCGCAGATGCGGTGAACGTGGCGGTGCCCAGCCAAATCCAAGGATTGACGGATCGGCCAGACGACCGAGATGTGTACCGTATTTTGGCTGCGGACCATCCGCGCACGGTTTCGGTCGCGTTTGAGCCCGTGCAAGGCGTGACACAAATCCTTCGGATGTTTGATTCCGAGCGTTTGGCGGATCCTCTGGCGTCATTGCAGTTTTCGGGAACCCAAGGTGAACAGGGCGGGATCCCCGCGTACCGCGTCGAAGCTGGCGCGACAGCATTCATCGTCGTGACCACGACGGGGGGATTTGATCGCAAGGCTCCCTATCGGCTCGCGCTCGGTGAGGTCGTTGATCTGGCGGACTCGGTCGAAGTCGAACCCAACGATCGCATGCCCATCCCCATGGCGGTACCGGGCACCTTACGCGGTGGGTTCTACGCTGCCGAAGACGTTGACCGCATCACGTTGGGGGTTGTTGTCCCCCCCGCGCCGGCTGCGGAGACACCGCCCAGAACCGCGGACGCTGGGACTGTGCAGCCGCACGAAGATGCGGGGTTGCCCGACGGTGGCGTGCCCTACACATTTCGGTCAAAGCCAATCGCGGCGCCGCCTTTGTTGCTCAAGGTTGAGGCCATGCGGGATGAGGACGTCATCGGTGTGACCCTCAACCTTCCGTCCGGCGAACGCACGATGGTGCTCGACGCGTCGAAGCGGGATGCCACGCTTTGCGTTCCGGCTTTCGTTCCCGGGGACGCAGAAGTCGTCCTTCGGCCCGTTCAAATGTCGTCGGCGGGGGGGCTTGCGTACGCCATTAACGCCACACTCTTGCAGGGGCCGCAGATCGAGAACGAGCCAAACGACGAGCTCGCGGACGCGGACGAGCTGGCATCCAGCCGAACAGGTTTTTTTGATGATGGTTCCGCAGACATTTATGGCGTTCGGGTGCAGGATCCTCTTGCGCACGTGGTGATCACGCTCAAAGACGCTCCGAGCCTTGAGGGGATGGAGCTGGTGGACGAGGCCGGTGCTCTGGTGGCCACGGCGTCTGTGGGCCGGATCGAGGTCGACTTGCCTGCCGGAATGTACTTTGTAAGCCTACGAGGCCGGCCAGAATGCCTTCCGTACACCTTGTCCGTTCAACGTAAGCCCAGCGACGCAGCAAACGGCGAGAGGTAGAGGCCAACGGCCGCCGCGATCAACAAGAGTAAGAGGATCCAAGCCCAGGGTTTGGGCCTCGAGGCGGCCTCGTGCGACCCCGTGACCGACCGGGGTTGTTCGTGATCGACACTCATCTGCTCTCCCCACGTCCACGCTTCCATCGTGGCAGGGGTGGGATTCGCCGATTGAGCTGCTTGCTCGCCGGTCTGGGGCGCCTTGGTCCGTTCGGCTGACTCATCAACCTTCTTCGTGGTCAGCACGATGACTTCGTCTTCGGGAGGCGGCGGCTGCAGGATACGCATGATGGACGAGGAACTCGTCGCATCACCAATCCCAGGTGGAGGAAGAAGATCACTCAGGCTCGAAGCCGAACTACCGGTTCGCACGCGCTCGGGACTCTTCGCGGGGATGTTGTTGAACGGAATGGAATCTTCGGGTCGCGGGACGGCGTGTGTGAACGGCAGTGTTTGCATGTTCGGCACGGAGTCTGGCCCAGATTTGTCGACGGGGGCTTCGAACTCCTGAGTTGATGGCTCGTCGAGGGCGCGTAAGTCGATGCCTTGGACAAGTGGTTTTGCGACAACATCGCTTGCCATGGCCAACAGAAACTCGTTCGCCGTTTTGAAGCGGTCGTCTTTGTCCTTGGCCAAGGCCTTTCGAACTACGCGGTCAAACACGGTACCCCGTAGCGCCGGGTCTCTGAATTGTGGCACTTCGTCGAATAGGTGGGCGCGCATCACGCGCACCGGATCGCGGTTCGAAAACGGCGGTTTCCCGTCCAGCATCTCGTAAAGAATAATCCCCAACGCGTACAGGTCGGTCTGCCCGTCGACCTCCTCGCCGGCGGCTTGTTCGGGCGACATGTACGTCGGGGTGCCCACGGTGCTCCCGCTGATGGTCAGTGACCGATGCTTCTCGTCGGTCGCGTCGGCCGCTTGCGGTAAAGCCATCTTTGCAATTCCGAAGTCGAGCACCTTGACGACGTCGTGGTCGTCACCCACCTGACTGAGGAAGATGTTCTCGGGTTTGAGATCCCGGTGAACGATGCCCTGATCGTGCGCCTCCGCAAGGCTTTTCAAAAACTTGTCGCGCGATGGCCATGGCCCGGCCGGTCTGCGGCCTTTGGCTCGCAGAAGATCCAGCGAGGTCTTCGCCGGTGAAAGCAGCTCCATGACAATGTACAGGAGCTCGCCGCTCTGTCCCCAGTCGCAACGTGATCGCAGCCGGATGGCGTAGCCGGCTGGCAAGACGGGCTTCGCGTTTGAACCGTTCAACGACATCGGGGATCGCCAAGAATTTGGGCGGAAGAATCTTGATCGCGACGTCCCGATCCATGTTGATCTGGCGGGCTCGCCACACGACACCGAATCCCCCGCGTCCCACTTCGGCGGTAAGTTCGTAGCGCCCGGCGATCACTCTGCCTGGGCTTAAATTGCCAGATGGCTCCGACATCGTCGCAATGTCCAAAATGGGGTAGACCCCGAATGGCCCTAAGGATAGGAACAAACGCCAAGGATAAGCAAGACCGACCGCGCGTTCCCACCATTATTGCCCCAAATGACGACGTCTTCGAAAAACCGCGCGAATACACGAGAACACGCGAAATCCGCGGCGTTTGTGTGGGGGGTCGCCCGAAAATTACTTGGGAAACGCACGGAATCTGCACAGGGCTTAGAGGAAACGCTACAGGGCATCATCGATGCATCGACCGTAGCGTCCTTTGTTTCGTCCTTTCCGCGTTCCAACACCGAGGTGACAGGACGCTTCGATGACACGCTGACGAGGTCGTACCGGAAGTCCCATGGCGTGTATTTCACGCCGACAGGGCTTGCAGAACGGATGGCTACATGGTTGCCAGCGGGCTCGGGTTGGGTTGTGGATCCGACCTGCGGGGATGGCGAACTTCTCGTTGCGGCAGCAAGGCACGGGCATCGTGTCTGGGGTGTGGAGCAGGACCCGTTTGCGGCACTGGTGGCTGCGATTCGCTTGAAAGCAATCGACGCGGACGCCTTCATCGTGTGTGGTGATGGCCTCGACCCCGACGCATGGCCTGACGACGTGAAATCAAGCATCGTCAATCCCCCCTACGTCGGGGAGAAGGGGAACAAGTCGTTGTTCGATGACCTTCGGACGCGGTGGCCGGATCTGACGCCCGCGTTCTCGCCTCGTATGGACCTCGCGTACTTGTTTTGGTGGCGCGTGATTCAATGGTCGCCTCATGCGGTCGTGTTGGCCTCGGAGTATTGGCTTTGGGCCGATGCCGCGCAGGGAGTCAGACAGGAAATGGCGAAAAAACTGCCAGCGCGATGGTTGTTCCGGTTAGGCGCTGGGCAGTTTTCATCTGCCCCAGGGCATCATTCGTTGGTCGCCGTGTGCGACCAACGCTGATTCCGCGATGTTTTTTAGCGCCAGAGCTTCCCACAAGGGGCGATGTCGCCGCACTCGCCGGGAAGGTGATCGAGGTGCTGCCAGAGGGGGCGCGATTTGAACGCCGCAGAGATCCAAGGTGTGCGTTTGGATGAGGTGGCCAAAGACAGTCAGGGATTCGTCAGTGGTTTCGACGGAAAAGGCGGGCAGCGTGGCTTCTTAACAGCTACGCGTCCTGCGGACGTGCACCGACGACCGGTGCTTCGTGCTTCGCACTGTGTCGCCAATCGCGTGTTTGTGGAACCCGCCGGCACGACGGAGGTCATCTGGGTGGATTCTGCGCTGGGTTCGTCGGCGGAGGCGAAACTCAGCGCTTGGTTCGGGGAGAGCGGGCGCCAAAAGCTTGCGCTGCGGCGCGAAGTACAAACCGACCGCATGCCTTGGTATAGGCTCCACTGGCCGCGCCGACGCGCAGATATGACGCAGCCGAAGTTGGTCGTACCACGCCGCGCGTCGGAGTCGCTGTTTTGTTTGGATTTGTCGGCGTCGATGGTTTCGAGCGACTGCACCTATCTGACCGCACCCTCGGACGTCGATGAGCCGGTGGAGTACCTTATTCGCCTGATGTTGCTGCTGAACTCCGCCGTGGTACGCGACCAGTTCATCGCCCACGGGAAACGCAAAGGGGATATCTTCGAGTTCTACGCCGGCCCGCTGAGGCGGCTCATCGTGCCCCAGTATGAACGCGGGAGTATCCCTCAACGAGAACTTGAGGTCAGGGTAGAACGAGCCGTCGCTGCGCTGAGACGAGGGGTCTTGGGGTATTTGGATTTAAAGTGACACTTCAGGTTTTTATCCCGAAACAATCGTGCGATTATGCCGCGCCGCGAGCCCGGGCACGGACACCATGCGACTGAGTCGAATCGAAATTCAGGGGTTTAAGTCATTTCGAGACCGGATGACGATCGAGCTGAGCGAGGGCATGACGGCCATCGTGGGCCCAAACGGTTGCGGCAAATCGAACGTCGTAGACGCCTTAAAATGGGCGATGGGCGACATGTCACCCAAGAGCCTGCGCGGACAAGAGATGCAGGACGTCATCTTCGCCGGCAGCGAAACCGCCAAACCCATGGGTATGGCCGATGTCACCCTGACGTTCTTGAACGACGGGTCGATCTCCGAGGATGCGCTGGGCGACGCGTTGCCGCGCGAGTTCCGCGACGTCGCCGAGATCGGCATCACACGTCGTTTGCATCGGTCCGGCGAGTCGGAATACTTGATCAACAAGGTTCCGTGCAGGCTGCTCGACATTCAGAATCTGCTTGCGGGCACAGGGCTTGGGAAGCAAGGCTACTCCATCATCGAGCAAAACCAGGTTGGCTTCATTGTCAGCGCGCGCCCCTCCGAGCGTCGCCTCCTCATCGAGGAAGCCAGCGGCATCACGCGCTACAAGGGCCAGCGTGATCGCACCGTCAAACGCCTCGAGAAAGCCGACGAGAATCTGCAGCGTGTCGCGGACATTCTGGCTGAGGTCGACAAACAGATACGCAGTCTGGAGCGTCAAGCCCAGCGTGCGGGTCAATATCGACGGCTCGCGGATGAATTGAAGTCGCTAGAGGTTGGGGTGCTCTTATTGAAGCGCGAGGAACTCTTGGCCAAACGACAACGCCTCGAACTAGAGCTTCACGCCGCGACCGAGGAGCGCGATCGTGCCGGTCACGCCCTGGAACAGCACGAAAAGGCACTCGAATCAGGACGCGTGGATTTGTTCGCGGCGGAGAAAAAGCAAACCGAGGAGACCGAAGCGTTTTATCGAAGCGAAGCCAAACTCAACCTCGCCAAGTCAAAACGCGATTACGCGGTTCAGTCGATGGCCGAGGCTCAGCGAAGGCTTGAGACCGCCACGCGCGAGGTGACGTCGCAAACCGAGCGGCGGCAACGACTCGCGCGCGAGCTTGAGGGCGTGCGTGGCGAATTGGAAAAGGTGGCCGCAACCCACGAAGCCCAACAAGACGTTCGTGAGCAAGAGGAGATTCTGCGCACCGCTCGCGAGGCGGCGGTGGCAAGTGACCTTGAGGTCAAACGCGCTCGAGCAAGCTTTGATCAGCAGCGGGCCGAGTTTATGCGTGCCGAGGACCGCGAGCAGTGGCTCAACAACCAACGCCTCGAACTTGATGCGCGCGAGGCCGAGCATGGGCAGGTGCTTGAGCAGCTGAGCGCAGACTCGATGCGCTGGCGGCAAAGACTTGCGGATGCGAATGAACGGCTTGCTCAGTCACGCGCACAAGCCGAAGAACGACGTGTCCTTGTGGAGGCGGCCCAGCGGACGTTGGATGAAGCGGCACAACGCGCCGGCGAGCAGCGTCGTGTCTACCGCGAAGCACATCAGAGAGCCCTGGACGCGGCCACTCGCTTGGAGAGCCTCTCCGCGTTGACCGAGCGCGGCGAGGGATTTGACGACGGTGTCCAAGCCGTCATGGACTGGGCCCGTGCGAACCATCGGGAGGATGTCTTGGGACCTTTGGGGAACCTTGTCGAACTCCCGGCCGCGCACGTTGACGCCATTGGGAGAGCGGTCGGCGAGCAACTCGCGGAGGTCCTCGTGACGTCGAGGCAGACCGCGATCGAAGCGCATCGGGGGGCCAAGGCGAAGGGACGTGTCGTGTTCCGCGTCGTCGAAGACGACTTTGACCCGCAGAAGTGGGTGGACCGCCTGGTCGCCTCGCTGGACTTCGCAAAGGATTTGCGGGATGTGGGGGTCGATCCTTCGATTCAGATCTGGGTGCTAGACACCGGCGAGCTCGTCCTATCGGACGGACGTGTGATCGTGGGGGCGTCGGTGGGGAACGTCGAGGCGCTGGTGCGTCGCCAAGAACAGGTTCGTTCGCTCAAGCGTGATCTCCCCAACCTTCAAGAGCAGGCAGAGCGGGCGGCGAGCGCTCTTGCGGTCGTGGATGAACAGGTGGCTGAGGGTGAGCGTGTCCTCCAGGCTGCACGCCGTGAACACGATGAATCGCGCGTCGCCTTCGGCGCGGCTGCGAAAGAGGTCGAGTCTGACGCGCGCGAAGTCGAGCGCGTCGAGAAATCACTTGAGCGCCATCGATCCCAGCTGGTTCCGATTCTGCGGCGGCGCCAAGAGATGGACGAGGAGCTTGAGCGCATTGCAACGCGCAAGCTGGACTTTGAACAGGTACGTGACGCGCTGGTCTCGCAGCTTCGGGATCTTGAGGCACTGGCCGCCGAACGACAGTCCGCCGCGGAGGCGTTGCACGCGCAGCTGACGGAAAAACGTGTCGAGCTTGCGCAATCGTTAGAGAGGAGACGCAACCTTGAGGAGTCTGCCCTGCGCTTGGACCGCTCGCTCGGGTCGACGGAGGCGCTTATCGAGCGGTACAGCAAAGAGACGGACGAAGCCCGGGAGAAGATCGCGGAGCTGGAGATCGTGCTGTCGTCGGGGGTGGACCTGGCCGAGATCGATGCGGACGTCGCGCGCCGGCGCGAGGCCATGGAGTTGAGCAAGGAACGGTCTCAGCGGGCCCATCAGGCGGTCAAGGAACTCGAAGCCGGGTCCCGAGAACGCCGTGCGCGACTGGATGCGGCCGTGGCGCGGGTGCAGGCCAACGAGGTGGCGCATCGCGAGGTCGACCTGAGTGTCGCGCACGTCGACGAACAACTGCGCGACGGCTTCAACCTCACCCCTGCCGATGCGGTCCTGCTCAGAGATCAGATCGCCATACCGGTCGATGAGTGGATCTCACGACGCGATTATCTAAAGCGACGCATCGAGGGGCTTGGCCCCGTTAACGCGATGGCCGAAGATGAGTATCAGGAGGCCTTGGAGCGCCAGACGTTTCTCGCCACGCAGAAAGAGGATTTGGAGCGATCGGCTTCCGACCTGCGCAAGGCGATCGCCGAGATGGACCGCGAATCGCGGCGGCGATTTCGAGAGACCTTTGAGGCCGTCAACGAGAAGTTTCAGACGATTTTCCCGCGGTTGTTTCGTGGGGGGCATGCGAGGCTGATGCTCACGGATCCTGATGACATGTTGACCACAGGGGTCGATATTGAGGTCTCTCCGCCGGGCAAGCGGTTGCAAAACGTCTCGCTTCTATCGGGTGGAGAAAAGGCGCTGACCGCCGTTAGCCTGATTTTTTCAATATTCTTGTTGAAACCGACACCCTTCTCGGTGCTCGACGAGGTTGACGCGCCATTGGACGAGGCCAACGTCGGTCGTTTTTCACAGATGGTTCGTGAGATGAGCCAAACCAGCCAGATGATTGTGATTACGCACTCGCGCCGCACGATGGAAAGTGCAGAGTTGCTCTACGGCGTGACCATGGAGCAACCCGGAGTGTCCAAGATCGTCTCTGTCCGTCTGTCCGAAGACGATTCCACGGATACGGGCCGTGTGGCTTGACCTTTGAAATCGGTTCCCACATTTTGCCGGTCGTTCGCGTACAGGGTTTTCAATGACTGAAAATATTTGGTTAGTGGTCGGGGCAGTGGTCCTGATTCTCGTGGCGTTGTTCTTTGTCTTTGGCAAGCGGCGGCCGGATGCGCCTCCCAAGGTGGTGCCTCCTGAGAGTGCCACAAAGCCGCAGGGGAACCTGCTCGACAATCGGGACGAGGTCGAGGCCCCTGTTGAGATTCATGACGGAATGACGCTCGCCGAGGTCAAACGTGCCAAGTCGGCCAAGGTGGTGGGCGACAAGGGGCGGCGTGAGACGGCCGTAGAGGCGACTCAGAAGTCCAAGCTCGACCACTCCGAGACGTCTGAGGCCTCCGAGGTCGATGATGGATGGGGCGCGATGCTTGACGACGCTCCCCCCTCCGAGGCTGATCCGGCGGTCGCCCCCGCGCCCGCGGCGACCAAGAAACCTGCACAGGGACTTGAGGAGAAGTCCGAGTCCGAGGTCCCCTTGAGTGTGGGACTCGCAAAGACACGTTCTGGCTTCGTTGGAAAACTCAGCCAACTTTTTAAAGGCGACGAGCTTGACGCGAACCTCGTCGAAGAGGTTGAGGAGATCTTGTACACCGCGGACATCGGCCCGAAGGCTGCGGCGGACATCATCGCGGCTATCGAATCCCAACTCGAGGGGGATGACAAGAAGGACCCCGCGAAGGTTTGGGGCTTTGTCCGTGCTCACGTCGAAGAAAAACTTTCAAAACACGAAAAGAAAATCGACTTCAGCGCGCACCAGCCGTTTGTGATCTTGGTGGTGGGCGTCAACGGAGCGGGCAAGACGACGACGATCGGGAAACTCGCAAGTAAGTTCCAGAAACAGGGCAAGCGGGTTTTGATGGTGGCCGGTGACACGTTCCGTGCTGCTGCTGTTGAGCAACTGGGCGTGTGGGGCGAGCGAACCAACATCCCTGTCCATCAAGGCGAGGCGGATGCCGACCCGGCTTCCGTCGTGTTCGCGGGCATTGAGCGGGGTGTTGCTGAGGGTGCGGATGTCATCATCTGCGACACGGCGGGTCGGCTTCACACCAACGTTAACCTCCTAGAGGAGCTGAAGAAGATCCGACGCGTTGCGTCGAAAGTCATCGATTCCGCTCCACATGAGACGTTTCTGGTATTGGACGCAAACACCGGACAAAACGCCATTCAACAAGCACGCTTGTTTAGCGAGGCCGTTGATGTCAGCGGAATCGTGTTGACCAAGCTCGATGGCACCGCGAAGGCGGGCAGGATCTCGTGGATCTGCGAGGAACTGGCCGCGCCTATCCGATACATTGGGATTGGCGAAGGCGTCGCAGATTTGCGCGAATTCCATGCGAAAGAATTCGTCGACGCCTTGTTCATGTGACAATTCGTCGCGGGTGCACCAGTTCCTGTCGCCCAACGAGCGCGTGTGGTATAGCACCCGGGGTCTAATCATCGTGGCTGAATTGAACGGACGGCGCATGTTCAACCTTACCGATTCGCGCTCGCTCTCGCGGCCAGGCAGCTGGCTTTTATGGCGGCGGTGGTTTTCTTCCTCTTGCTCGGTGGCATCGTCCACCGCTTCTGCACAACAGGTGCGGACAAAATCTTCAAAGACAAGATTCACGTGGTTCAACCCAAGCCGGTCCTGCAGAAGGGTCGATTTGAGTTTGCGCCACGTTTTGGGGCTTCGCGAACGACGACGTTTACCGGCACTTCAAGATCGGCGCTCAGGCGAACTGGCACATTGCCGAGTCCTTCTACGTCGGTGGCATGTTTGATTGGTTTGACTTCGGAGACGCGTTGGGTGGCGTGACACCTTCGTACGAAGCCATTGCAAATCAGACGGGCGCGTCGGCTGACACCCCGTCGTGCAGTGGGCCGGTGGCCTGGAAGTTGGCTTCTGCGCCTTTCGTGGCAAGTTCTCGTTCTTCAACAGCGCCATCGTCTATTACGACTTCGCGTTGACGGCGGGTGGCGCGTACATCAATGCGGAGTCGTTGAGTCTTCCCGTGCGAAGGGCACGGCCAGGTGTAGGATTTCGTTGTCATCGCGCTTCTTCATCAACCGGTGGCTGGCGCTCAATCTGGAAGTGCGTGACCTGATCTTCACGCAGGACCTGATTGGCTCGTCCGGGGCGCTTGCCAATGTCGTAACAGTGGGTGGAGGCCTTAGCATTTTCCTTCCGACCACGTTCGAATACAGCGACGCCGCGTCCGAAAGTTCGCCCGACTGATGCACTTAGAGCGAAATCTGAGGTTATTGATGGCAATGAAGAACTACATCCGTTGGACGCTCGCGATTCTGGGACTCGTGGCAATCTTGGCTCCCACCGTGGCGATGGCGGAAGAAGACGCTGCGGTGAGCGGCGGAGATATTGTACGTCGCAAGCTTCTGTACCGCTCGACGCGGTTTGAGGTGGCACCACAGATCAACTTCACGCTCGCCGACAGCTTTCGCCGAAACATGTTGGTCGGAGCGGGCATTGCGTACCACCTGACAAACGAGTGGAGCTTCCAAGCATCGGCCAACTACGGTGTGTTGCAGCTTGAGACCGACCTGTCCAAGAATCTAGGCACCACGCTTAATGCTGCGCAGCTGCAAGACGTCAGTTACTCGTACATTCAGCTTCAGGGCGATGTCGGATTGGCTTACGTCCCGATCTTCGGGAAGTTTTCTGTGCTGAGCAGCACCTCGCTGTCGTACGACTTCCACGTCAGCGCTGGTGTGGCTTTCGTCAACGAAAAGGCTGAAGCCGCAGTAGCCAACGGAAACATCGATCAGTCACTCGAAGGGTTCCGCCCTGGTGGCTATCTGCAGTTTGGCGTGCGACTTTTCATCGGCGACGGCATGTCGCTCACCGTGGATCTTAAGAATCTTCTCTACAACCGCGTTGAGATCAGTCGCGGAAGCGCGACGCCCGAGTTTCAAGACACGGTCACCTTGGGGGTAGGACTCAGTTTCTTCCTACCCGGCGAGGTTAAGATCTCGCGTTAACCCCGGTCGAGGTCGAGTGCATTGAGTTTCATCGAACGTGCACAAAAGCTTAGAGCGCGTGGCGAAGACGCCCGCGCTCTTCTTGTGTTGGTCGAAGGCCTCAAGCGGCATCCTGACTCAGCCGAGGGCATCGACGTGTTGTTGCGCTGGTACGCGCTCGAGATCCCCACGCCGGGGATCGAACCCGATGTCGTGTCGTGTTTGTTGCTGCAGCCTGACGGCGACGACCTCTTGAGCACCATTGTCGACAACCTAAGGGCGTCCGGGTCCGAGGACCTCGCCGAGGCGGTGCTGGATGCTGGAGAGCACCGTGGGCTGAAGTATGTGCCACCGGCACCCGAGGCGATTCAGTCACGCGAGGAAGCTGAGCACGACCTTCCGGTCCTCCCATCCAATTCGGCGGATTCCACGGTTGAAGCGACCATTGCAACGGCCCAATTGCCCGACGAGGCGGAGGTCGACGTGGTCGCAATCCCCGTGGCGACCGCCAAGACAGACGCGCCCAACGCACCGGTGCGCGGTCCGGCCCCGACCACTACGACCAAGGTTCAGAAACCACCACCAAGCGCTCAACGAAAACGCTGGTTGGTTGGCACCGTGTTGAACCTGCCCCGTGGCCGTCGTCGTCTTCTTCTCGCGCGAAAAGGCCCGTCAGTTGGCAGCGATCTCCTCGCTCGACACCCATATCTTGTCGTTGATCCAATACACCTTTCGCACGCGCTCAACATGGCGCGCGATGCGGCCGATGCGTGGCCCAACGAGCCTGAAATTTTGGAACGAAAAGCGTTTTCGAGGCTGTCGAGTCGAACGAGGGCGATCTCGCTGAGAACCCAGTAACCGCGGCCGGTTTGGCGGCAAACGCGTTGAAGCTGCTTCAGCGTGGCGAGCTCGAGAGTGCCATCGAGACGGCAACCCGTCTTGAACACACGCAAATTTCGACGATGTGGTCGCGCTGGGTGCAGTGGGATGTCCCGCGATAGCGATGAACTGCACGGCGTCCCGCGTGTACTAAGCGGTCACTCAGCAGAACTCGGAGTTTCTCGCCGGTTGGCTTGGACAGATTCGCGTTCAAACGCATCTGGGCTTCCATGAAACCCTTGAGCCCGCGTGTCAGCGATCACCGGCCTGGTTGCCAAACATCCCTACCTTGTGGCGTGTACGGCAAGATTCCTGCTGGAGGCCGATTATTTTGGGAAGTTAAAGGACCCTGTGGGTCCATCGGTCGAAGGCGTCGACGAATTCACACGGGCGGTTGGTGACCTGCAGACAGCGCTTTCATTGCTGCGCCAAACAAGCGATTGGAGGTCTTGGCCGCCGCCGAGAACGCCGCCAAGGACGCGCAGTTGGCCCAAGCGCAGATATTGGTCGCCGTCTTACGCATCTCAAACTACGACATCGAACGCGGCGAAGCGGCGCTTCAAAACGTCTCGCACCTCGACGGATTGAGTGAAGCCCAACTTGTGCTCGCACAGAGTGTGGGGCCCATGGCGCTTGCGTACGCCGGGCGTCCCGACGGCGTCGCTATATCGCGATGTTTGATCCGACGTCGACGGTGTGGACGGTGAGCAACAGGAGCTTGCGACGCAAGCCGGAACTGACTGGAAGCCCGAGTTCACGATGGCCTTGATTGCACGCATCGTCGTCATGAATGAGCTTTGGACGGTCCAGGAAGCCGCTCGTTTGGCGCAACAGCATATGGGCTTCCCGGGCCGAACCCATTGGGTTTGTACTCAGCATCATCGCAGAACAGGGAGGAGCTAACGTGCAAGTGCTGCCTTCTGGACAGCAGCGCCGCTGACGCGCGGGTGCCGGGCGAAGGCGGCTATCGAGGGAAATAGCCGCAAGGTTATTGATTTGGCGGCTCGAAATCCCCGCAGAATCCGATTACCGCAGCACTGTGTGCGCAGGTTTTTCTCAACGCAGGCACATTTGGCGTTGCGTGAGACCGGCGACGCCTGCGCGCGCTTGATCAAGCGCACCACTCGTTGGTTGACGGGATCTTCTTGGACGGGATGCGCCTGCGTGTCCTTTCTTCGCGCTTTGGAAAAGACAATGCCGCATATGTGTCGGAGAGCGATAGGTTTCACGTGCGCAGCCGGTGGGTGTAAACCGATTGGTTGACATTGCGTACGCCAATTTCTGGCAAGGGCGCATCAAAGAAAGCGAGGCAGCCATTCAAAAGGCACTGACGTTGAACCCGGCTCATCGACAGGCGAACTGGCTCTACGGACTGCTGCTTCGGCAAAAAGGCACTCTTCAGCGAGGCCCAACAGTCTTTTGAGCGGTCGGGTCGGGATTACGACAACAAAGGACGTGTTGATTGAGCTTGGCATCGCTTTGGGCGATTTGGGCAACTACGACGAGGCCCGCAAGATGTTTTACAAAGCCATTTTGCTTGACCGCACCAACCTCGATGCCCTGTCAGATGGCGCCACCTATGTGAAGCTGGGCGGCGAGACGTCTGCGCGCCGATTTGGAGCGGATCGTTTTCGGGCACCCTGCGTCGCGGGAGTTCGGCGCGCAGAAGGCCGAGGCGTTGAAATGGCTGGCGGTCGTCAAAGGACTTCGAAGCGGAAAGGCTCGTGGCGCTGCCTGATCTCGACGCAGCCGAGGGCGTTGGTGGCAAACGCCCCGACCTTCCTCGTCGAACGGGCCCGATCGCGGAGGCCAACGCAGACTACGCCGGTGCACGGTCCCTCTACGCGCAAGCCCTCCAGCGCAACTCGGCGATGGGCGACGCGCATTTGGGACTCGCGAAGATGGCGATTCGTGAGGGTGACCAGAAGGTCGCTCGAGACCATCTGGAGAAGTACCTTGAGCTTGAGCCGCGTGGCGAGGCGCGGTCTTGGGCTGAACAAAAACTGGCATCGTTTTGATACCTCGAATCTTGCTCATCTTTTTGCTCCTCTTCGCGACCGACGCGACCGCGAGAACGTTGCGAATTGTTGGGGAGACACGCCTCGATGTGAACGTCACGGCCGCCGGAACGATCGCACAAGTCGGCGGCACCCTGCGGGACGAGCTTGATCGAGGCGTCGCCCATCGGGCGTTACGCGTCTCGATCGTGGGGGTTGGAAACGCAGCTCGCGTGGATCGAGATGTGTTTACCGATGCGCGCGGCGGTTTTTCGATCTCTGAGGAACTGCCACCTGGCGACTATGCTGCGGAGATTGCCTTCAAGAACGACCCGCACCTCAAGGGCGCGAACGCCTCGTCAAGACTGACTCTGAGACCGGCTCCATTGGAAGTATCGCTGGTCGTTCCAAGTCTCGCGGTGGGACGTGACCAACCGATTCAGATTTATGGAAGGGCGTCCGCTGCAGGCGTGCCGGTGCAGTCCGACGCATTTGTCAGCGTCAATGGTTCAAGGGCGGGCACGATGCGGCTCGACGGTGCGGGGCGCGGAACGCTTGATATTGGGAAACTGTTGGTTGCGGGGACCAATCGGATCGAGATGACGGTGCCTGGGTCTGCTTACCGTGACGCGGCGACTCAAACCGCGCAGATGCGGTGGGAACCAAGCCTTGAGATTGACGCAAAGATGGAGCAGGGGCTTCAGCGGCTCGCGCGGGGGTACTCGATCGTGGGGACAGTACGCGGCGAAACGGGCATCGTTTCGGGACTGCGAGTTCAAGCGATCTTCATGCCCGTCGCGCCAGTCGCAGGGGACATCCGCCAGCCCGTCACGGTGTTCACGCAGACAGACGACGACGGACGATTTCAGGGATTTGCCAGCGACGTTCGCCTCGGCGGAGGCGATTGGACGGGCATGGTTAAGGCTCTCCCTCCCGTGGGCCCACCCGCCGAGCTGCAGTTGAGCGCGGTGTCGGTCACGGCGAGCTCCGGGAGTGGATTACTGGACATTTTTGGCATGCTCGTGTTGATCGCGGGCGCCGGTTTCCTGGTCTGGCGAGGAACTCTCAGCGTGCAGAACATGTGGGAGCGATGGCGGGATGCACGCATGCGTCAGCGTGTGCGGGAACAAGCCTTTGAAGTCGAAGAGAAACTGGTGCCGCACCTCCTTGATGACGAGGTGCCGCTCACACCAAGGCGTCGCGACCTCGCCGGAATGCTGTGGGACGAATGGCGCCAAGTACCCGCGCAGAATTGCACACTTACCGCGCGGCTTGGGGACGATGTCCGAGAAGCGCCGACGACCCAAGACGGCCGGTTTGTCCTGAAAGACCTGCCCGACGGTGAGTGGGACGTTTGGGTCACGGGCGAAGGGTACGTAAGAGGGAGCTTTAAGGTGAGGATCCCACACGATGGGCGTTTGAGCGCGATGCGCTTGGATGTCGTGGCGGTGCCGTTGAAGATTCGGCGGCTTTATCAGGCGGCGCTCGAGGCTGTTCAAGGCGACGATCCGTGGGGCCGGCTCTCACCGCGCGAGATTCAGCGTGATCTGATTCAGCGGCTTGAACTCGATCTTGCGGTGGATGAATCGGCCACCATCGTGGGCGTGCTCGAAGAGATCACGCGCGCAGTAGAGGAGTCTTACTTCAGCGGGCGCAGTTACGACGAGGCGTTCTGGCGCCAGACACGAGACTTGGTCATTTCGTGGCGTGGCGATGGAGGCCAAGGGTGAGAATCCTATTGACCATCTTGCTGGTCGCGCTGCCCATCACCGCGTTCGCACTCGACGACTACGACATCGCGAGCGACGACTGGTATGGCCTGCAGCAATTCGTCCAAACCGCTGAAAGCCTTGGTTTTGAGGTCGAGTTGAGCCCGATGCTGGATTGGACGTTGGCGCCCACCAATGAGCCGATGGTCGTTATCTATCCACGTGCTGGGATCGACGGGGAGAGTCTTGGGGATTGGGTGTCCGATGGCGGACGCGTCTTGTACATGGACGACTTTGGCCAGAGCGAGTCCTTCCTTGCTCGGCTGAATGTCACGCGTGTTGAACCGTCTGCTGGCGCGTTGCCGCACAACACGTTTGCCGACGACTCTCCTGGTTTTCCTGTGTTTACGGCGCGAGGTCGCCACCCATTGCTCGAGGGCGTCGAGCGCATTGTGGCGAACCACCCCGCTGTGATCTCCAACGAGGGAGGGCCGGTCATCCCGTATTCCGCAGGCGGTGCGCTCATTTACGATATGAATCTGGGCGACGGGAAGGCGATCCTTGTGGCCGACGCCAGCCTCTTTATCAATCAAATGATGGGCATCGCGGACAACGCCGTGCTGGCCGCAAACGCACTTGAGTACATCTGCCAAAGTCAACGACCCTGCAAAATCCATTTGTACGTCGGGGATTTTGAATCGATTGGAACCTACCGACGCGGAGGCTTGAACTCTGCGAACATCGACCAAGGCGTGGGGTCGATCAACAACCTTATCGCGAAGGCGTTGCAGAATCTGCCCGGGCACGAGCTGCTCTACTATCTCGGGCTGCTCCTCGCGGTTGGACTCGCGGCGTACCTGACGACGATTTTCCCGCTTCGCAGAATGCGGGCGTACAGCGCTTTCGTCGACGACTTCTATCGGGGGATCCCCGAACCTCAGAGCGAGTTCGACTGGAATCTGTCACGGTTTGGCACGCCAAATCGTCGCTTGAACTACGCGCTTCCGCTCTCGATCCTGAAAGAAGTTTTCGAAGAAATCTTCCTGCGGGCCCTCGATCTGTGGCCTTCCGAGCCCGGAGCTCGCCCGAATGTGGCGGAGATGGCTCGTATCTACGATCTGAAGTATCTTTCCTCGGTGCCAAGCGCCGATCGCGCGAAAGCCCACGGGGAACTCCTTCAGCTCTTGGCCGAACTGACCTCCATTCCCCCGCGCAATCGCGTCTTCTTGGACAGCGATGCGCACTTTACGTCCACGGACCTTATGCGTTTGCACCGTCGAGTGCTGGACACCTTACATCGGATGGGACTTGAACATGAATTCACCCAACGCACCAACGGCGAAATCTGAGGCCGCGCACGACTTCGCGGAGCTGCTTGACCGTGTGAAACACGAGGTCGGGAAGGTCTTCATTGGACCGCCGCAAGTCGTCGAAGGGCTCTTGGTTGCATTGCTGGCAAACGGACACGTTTTGCTGGAGGGCGTACCTGGCGTCGCAAAGACGACGTTGGTTCGGGCGTTCAGTCAGACCATCGCCGCAGACTTCAAGCGCATTCAGTTCACCCCTGATCTGCTGCCGTCCGATATCACCGGCGTGTACATTCCAAACCTTCAATCCAATGAGTTCACGCTTCGAAAGGGCCCGATCTTTGCGAACGTGATTCTGGGCGATGAGATCAATCGTGCACCGGCTAAAACACAGTCCGCGCTTCTCGAAGCGATGCAGGAGCATCAGGTCACGATTGAAGGTGTCACGCACAGGCTCCCCGAACCATTCTTGGTTCTTGCGACTCAAAATCCGATCGAACAAGAGGGCGTGTACGAACTGCCCGAGGCACAGCTCGACCGATTCTTGATCAAGCTCTTCATCGAATACCCGTCGGTGGACCAGGAGTTCCGTGTGCTGCAGACCCACCATCGTGTGACCGCGCCCGTGCCAACGGTGATGACGGCAGCCCAGCTCGCTCAGATGCGCCAGCTCGTGGAGGCCGTCCATGTGTCGGACGACATCACCCACTATGTGGTTCGGCTCGTGCGTTTCACGCGGGAACATCCACAGGTCGCGCTTGGCGCGTCGCCGCGCGCGGCCCTGGCGCTGCTGCGGGCGGCAAAGGCTCGTGCGGTCATCTATGGGCGTGACTATGTGCTGCCCGACGACGTCAAAGCGCTTGCTCAAGATGTCCTCCCGCATCGCGTCCTCATCTTGCCCGAGGCCGAGCTTTCGGGCGCAACGGGACAGGATGTGGTCAAACAGGCGCTCGCGAAAGTTCGTTATGCGGAGTCGACTTGAGTCCATCGCTCGCCATAACGGGAAAGCTTGTCTTGGCATCGGGCCTAGCGTTCCTGGTTGTGGGCGCCGTGCTGAGTGACCCGATTATCTTACTGCTGGGGCAAGTGCACATCGTGATGCTCGTCATGGCCGTCATGGCGTTGATCCCCTCGGCGCTGGTTCTAGACCGCCGCGTCGTCCGCGTGGCAACCAGCGCGGAAGGTGGCGCTCGTGCGGGGACCGGGCATGTGATGGGGGAGCGAGAATCCCTGCACATCGTCATCGAGAATCCCTCGCTCGTCGCGCTTCACCATTTTAAGGCAACACCCTATGCGAGCTCCGGCATATCCGTGTCGACGCCAGAGGGCATCGTGTCCGTGGGTGCCGGCCAACAGGTCGAGCGGGAGTTTCACGTGTCCGGAAATCGAACCGGTCGTTGGGTTTTGCACGGCTTCGATGTCAGCGTTCACGACCCATTCGGTCTGGTCGAGACCCGGGACTACCTGCCCGCTGTCCACGCGTTTGAGTTCTATCCGTTTGCAGGGTGGATCCGTCGCCGACGGTCCATGAGGGGGCCAACGATCGAGTCGATGAGTGGCCTTCACGTGGTGGATGCGTTTGGAAGCGGCACCGAGATTCGGGAAATGCGCGACTGGCACTCAGGAGACTCGCTCCGAGACATCGCGTGGAAGCCCTCTGTCCGTGCTCGGAGGTTGGTTTCGCGCGAGTTCGAACGCGAAATCACGACCACGAGCTACGTCGTGCTCGACATCTCAAGCTCCATGCGTGGCGGTCAGCGAAAGGGGGCGATTCTGGACCACGGCATCCACATCGCCGTGGACCTCGTCGACCGCATCATCGACCGAAACGACCGCGTAGGGTTCATGACCTTCGACGAAAAGTTGTACGGGCACATCACGCCCAACAGCGGCACAGGCCACATGAAGCGCATTCTGCACCACATCGTTGGGCTGATGAGTGTGGTCGACCAGGACCTGACCGAGCTCGACGATGTCGAGGTTTTCAAGCTTGCTGCCGACTACGCGCTGGTGCAAGAGCGGTTGGACTTTCGAAAGGGCAACGACGTGGACCCCGAATCGGGCGTCAACGAGGCGCTCTTAGAGCGTTGGATCAGCTCGGGTCTTGCCCAAACGCAGCAGAAACTTTCGTCGCCCGTGCTCCGCGAGGGTGTCGTCGCTGCCAAGCCGAAGTTGGTCCGGGAGTTCCTCCAACTTCGTGGGGTAGAGGTCCCGTATCGCGTCGAGGCTCGCCTCGGCATGAAAGAGCGCGGTTTGGGACAGGCCATTGAACAAATGGCGGTGGTGCGTCCAAAGGTCCAGCATGTCACAATCATTACGGACCTATGCGGGATCATGAATGTTGAGCCAATCCTGCGGGCGTTGCGAGCGCTCCAACGCCAGAAGGTCCGCGTGGAGTTCGTGGTGCTGTTCGGCCCAGCGTTTTATGAGGTCAACCAACACGCCGACGAGCGCTATGATGCTGTCCGTGGACTCTTCACCAGTGCGGAAGCCGAGGAGCGCTCGCGGTTGGTCCAAAAGCTCCGAGCGGCGGGAATCGATGTCAAGATCGTTAGGCCGAGCGCCCCATTACTTGCGAAACAAGCGGCCGTTGACTACGCTCGCGCGTGATTGGCCCGGGAGGAATTATGGATGTTTGGCGTTGGGTGTTGGTTGGCGTGGTGGTGATCGCCGCGTGCGGCGGGGATGAATCCAAGGGGGACGAGATCGGCATTCGCGGTGAACAATCCGTCATGAAACGTCAAGCCGACGGCACGTGGACCCAAGAGTTTGACGTCGATGGCGACGGGCGTGTCGACGTGACCAAGATTCTTGAAGAATACCCCGACCCCGACGACCCCTCGGTAACCAAGACACGTCTGACGAAGAAGCTCGTGGACGTCAACTACGACGGCAAGGTGGATTTCACGCGCAATTACAATGAGTTCGGAATGGTGATTAGCGAAGAGGTCGACCTCGACCTCGACGGAAAACCCGACGTCATCAACCACATCGACAACAAACGCATCGTCCTCAAAGAAATCATCGATGGGGACGGCAAGGTGGTCGAGAGCCGCTATTACGATGGCGACACCATCCAACGGGTCGAAAAGGACACCACCAAAGACGGCAAGATTGACTATTGGGAGTTCTACGAGCAGGGCATCCTCGACCGCATCGGTCGGGACGTGAACGCCGATGGGCGCGCCGACTCTTGGACCACGCGTTGATATGAGTGTCGTTGAACGCGCGAAGTCCGCACTCCAAGAGGTCAAAGACGATTGGACCACAAACGGCGGTGTAAACACCACGATAGACGCGCGTTCGATGGGCGTGTTGTTGTTGACCTCTGTCTTGCTGACGCTCTTTTACTATTACGGGCGTCCACAGGTCTTTCGCGGCAGCTTCGAGGCGTGGTTTGTGGACCTTCTGGGGCTGGGAAAATCCAACCTGCGTGGTGTGTTGTCGTACTGGTATTGGGCGGCATCCAGCGCGGTTCTGAGGGTTTTAGTGCCGCTGGCATGCATCATTTTCTGGTTCAAAGAATCACCGCGCGACTTCGGCTACCGGATTTGGGAGAAGGGCCACCTCAAGATCTACGGTGTCTTTTATCTCGCGATTTTGCCCGTGCTCATCCTCATGAGCTTCTCGCCCTCGTATCAGAAGAAATACCCGTTTTGGGACCACGCTGGCGATTCTCTGGCGCACTTCGTGTTGTACGAGATCCCGTACATGTTTCAGTTCCTGTCTCTGGAAGCTTTCTTCCGAGGTTTCTTCATCTTCGCCCTGTTTAAGCGCTTCGGCTACTACTCCGTCGTCATCATGACGATCCCTTACTGCATGATTCACTTTGGCAAACCCATCACCGAAACGCTGGGCGCCATCGTGGCTGGCCTGCTTCTCGGATATCTGGCGCTGAAGAGCAAATCTTGGTTGCCCGGGGCAATGCTGCACTGTGGGGTCGGTCTGACCATGGACATCGCCGTACTGCTCCATCGACCGTGAAACACGCACGGTGTTTGACCTTCACAGGCGCGTGGGGTAAAGACTCTCAGCCCAAATCGGGCTGAAGTTAAGAGCATCCATGACGACCATGTCCACCCGTGTCGACCAGTCCAAAATTCGCAACTTTTCGATCATCGCCCACATCGACCATGGAAAGTCGACGTTGGCCGATCGAATTCTCGACGAGACCCAAGCGGTCACGGAACGCGAGAAGAAAGCGCAGTTCCTTGACAACATGGACCTTGAGCGCGAACGCGGAATCACGATCAAAGCCCAGACTGTCCGCCTGACGTACAAGGCCGACGATGGTGAGACTTACATTCTCAACCTCATCGACACCCCCGGGCACGTGGACTTCACGTACGAGGTCTCGCGAAGCCTCGCGTGTTGCGAAGGAGCGCTGTTGGTCGTGGACGCCAGCCAGGGCGTCGAGGCGCAAACTGTCGCGAACGTCTACCTTGCCGTGGACAACAACCTCGAGATCATTCCTGTCCTGAACAAAATCGATTTGCCTTCAGCCGATCCCGAGCGTGTGAAGGCCGAAATTGAGGACGTGATTGGCCTGGATTCCTCCATCGCGGTGCTCGCCAGCGCGAAGTCAGGCATCGGCATCAAGGATGTGCTCGAGGCCGTTGTGCGGTACATGCCGCCGCCGGTTGGTGACCCCGATGCGGCTCTACGAGCCTCGATTTTTGACTCGTGGTTCGATGCGTACCGTGGCGTCATCAATCTCGTGCGGGTGTTCGACGGAGAAATCAAGAAGGGACAGCGGATTCGGTGGATGGCCAGCGGGGCGGAGAGTGAAGTTCAGGAGCTTGGTGTCTTTGCACCGTTCCCCAAACCGGTCGCCTCGCTCGGACCCGGGGAAGTGGGATTTGTCATTTCGATGATCAAAGACGTCTCGCTGACAAAGGTTGGCGACACGATCACATCCCAAAAACATCCTGCCGCTGAGCCGCTACCGGGCTTCAAAGACGTCCAACCCATGGTCTTCTGCGGGATTTTCCCCAGCGACTCGAAGGACTATCAGGAACTGCGCGACGCGCTGGATAAGCTGGTGTTGAACGACAGCGCGTTTTCGTACGAACCTGAGACGTCGCAGGCCCTAGGCTTCGGATTCCGATGCGGATTCCTCGGGTTGCTCCATATGGAGATTGTACAGGAGCGGCTTGAGCGAGAGTACGACCTTGACCTCATTACCACCGCGCCAAGTGTGGTCTACCGCGTCGATCTCAAGGACGGCTCGACGATAGAAATCGAGAATCCGTCGAAGTTGCCGCCGGTGATGGAGATCGCTGTCATCAATGAGCCTTTCATCAAGGCCACCATTCATGTCCCGCCAGATTACGTGGGGCCTGTGCTTAAACTGTGCGAAGAGCGGCGTGGCATTCAGGTGGACCTGCGGTACTCGGGGACCAGCCGTATCATCTTGACGTACGAGCTTCCGATGAACGAAGTCGTTTTCGACTTCTTCGATCGCCTCAAATCGGTCTCCCGCGGTTATGCGAGTTTCGACTACGAACTGATCGGGTTTCGCGCGGGCGACCTCGTCAAACTCGACGTGCTCGTCAATTCAGAACCGGTGGATGCGTTGAGTTTCATCGTCCATCGCAGCTCGGCGCATGAGCGCGGGAAGTCGTTGTGCAAACGGCTCAAAGAAGTCATTCCTCGACAAATGTTCGAGGTCCCGATCCAAACCGCCATCGGCACGAAAGTCGTTGCACGCGAGACGATCAAGGCGTATCGCAAGAACGTGACCGCCAAGTGCTACGGCGGCGATATTTCGCGCAAGCGCAAGCTTCTTGAAAAACAGAAAGAAGGGAAGAAGCGCATGAAACAGGTCGGTTCGGTCGAGATTCCGCAAGAAGCATTTCTCGCGGTGTTGAAGATGGACAACGATTAGCAGGAACGGCTTTGAGCAAATCCGACGATAAACAGACGCTCACTCAAGCCAAGGAGTACGCCGAGAAAATCTCGCGGTTCCTTCGGCGAGCGAAAGTTGGTGCCGACATCAAGACCACCGTGTCCGCTCAAGTGAAACTTGTGCAAAAGGCAACGTCGGAAAAGAACCCGGAAGACGCACGTGTTCAATTGGAACGTCTGCGCGAGCTGGTGAAACTCCATCTGGACTACAAAGAAAAGTCCGCGTTTCAGGAGTACTTTGAATCCATTGGGGTCGCAGTCCTCATCGCACTCGCGCTGCGTGGGTTCATCTTCGAAGCGTTCAAGATTCCCACCGGAAGCATGATCCCGACCTTGTTGGTTGGGGATCACATCTTCGTCAACAAGTTCATCTACGGGGTCCGCGTTCCATTTACGGAGACCTACCTCGTCAACTTCAAGGCGCCCGAGCGCGGGGAGATCGTCGTCTTCACGTTCCCCATGGCGAGCGCGCGCGCCTATCTCGCTGAAAAGACGTTCGATCGCGAGTGCATCGACCGAGACAGCCTCGAGAACGAGAAGGAATTCATCAAACGAATCATCGCCGTTGAAGGCGACACCGTTGAGATTCGTGATGGTGTGCTGCGTGTTAACGGCACGCCCTTGCCCCGTACGGTCGTGGAAGAAGCGCGAACCGGTCGATACATGGCGCCCGTTGAGGTACGCGAGGTCGAGTCGAACGGGCCACACGAGTACACGATTCAGTACCGAAGCCGGGACCGCGACTTCGGTCCCGTGAAAATCAAAGAGGGCCACGTCTTCGCCATGGGAGACCACCGCGATAACTCCGCAGATTCGCGGTGTTGGGGACAGGTTCCCGTTGAGAACATCAAGGGTCGTGCCATCTTGATTTGGATGTCGTGGGGCGATGACGGTATCCGCTGGGAACGCATCGGACACATGCTCGACTGAACACGGCAAGGACGGTAGTTATGGATTTGTTGGCACTCAAAGGCGCGACGCGGGAAGAGATTCTGGCGCTGCTTGCTTTGGCTGCACAATTCGTGGACGCGAATGGTCAACCAGCGACGCCCGCCAGTTTCCGAACCGTCCTAGCGGATCGGTCGGTGGCGCTGATGTTCTTCGAGCCCAGCACGAGGACGCGCGTCAGTTTTGAGCTCGCCGCCACGCGTTTGGGGGCTCACCCCGTGGTCGTGAACTCGCTTGGCACCAGCGTCGAGAAGGGCGAGTCCATCTTGGATACGTGCCAGAACCTTGAAGCGATGGGCGTGGATGCGTTTGTGGTTCGGCATCCCGAGCGAAGTCTTCCGTTTCTGCTGGCTGACCACATCGACGCACCGATCATCAACGCCGGGAATGGCGCGGGCGAACATCCCACGCAAGCCCTTCTGGATGCTTTCACGCTGCAACGCGCGTTCAACCGCGAGACGTTCGAGGGCCTCACGGTGGCCATTATTGGCGACGTCGTGCACTCGCGTGTGGCGCGCTCGAACGTGCACGCCCTGAGTCAATTGGGGGCGAGCGTCGTGCTCGCCGGGCCCTCACACCTCTTGCCACGTGACGATGAGGAGTGGCCTGCGAAGCGGGTGACGAATCGTGCCGAAGCGCTCGCTAGCGCCAACGCGGTCATCATGCTTCGCATCCAACGCGAGCGCATGGTCGAGAACGTTGACGTAGACCGCTACATTCGAGATTGGAGCCTCGACGACGCCGTCGTCGAACAGGAGATGCTCCCCGACGCGGTCGTCATGCACCCCGGACCCGTGATCCGTGGCGTAGAGTTGACGAGCTCCGTCGCCGATGGCCCCCGAAGCCTGATCTTGAGGCAAGCCGGAAACGGCGTTGCAGTGCGACAAGCCGTGTTGCTTCATTCTCTGGGTATCTTGAGGTCGTGATGTCGAATGCGTTTCTGATTCTTGAAGACGGCACCGTGATCGAAGGAAAAGCCTTTGGAGCGCCGACGCGAAACGTCGGAGAGGTCGTGTTCAACACGAGCATGTCGGGCTACCACGAGATTCTCACCGACCCTTCGTATGCGGGGCAGATTGTCACGCTGACTCAACCGCACATCGGCAACTATGGTGTCAATGTGTGCGACATGGAGAGCTCAAAAATTCACGCAGCGGGGCTGATCGTCCGGGAAGTCAGCGAGCTGCCTTCCAATTTTCGGAGCGATGCGTCGTTGTCAGCCTGGCTTGGCGAACATGGGGTACCGGGGATTTCCGGGGTTGACACGCGAAGCCTGACGCGTCGAATTCGCGAGGGTGGCGTCACGATGGGATTGCTTGCGAGCCACGTGGAAGCAACCGAAATCCCTGACCTCCAACAGGCCCTGCGACGCGCGCCGAGCTACGACTCGCAGGACTTTGTGTCCTCGGTGACCGTCGATGCCCCCCAGCCTGTGAGGTTGGGCGAGCGCCCACACGGCACGGTCGTGGAAGTTGGCGAAGGTCATGGAGCCGCGCATTGCGTGGTGCTCGATTTTGGCGCCAAACACAGCATTCTCAAACATCTGATGGCGGCCGGATTTCGGGTGACGCGGGTGCCGCACACAACGTCTGCGGCCGATATCCTAGCCCTACGACCCGATGGCGTTCTGGTGTCAAACGGACCCGGCGATCCCGCGCAGCTCGACGCGCAACTTCAGACGATACGCGATCTCGCTCAGGCATGTCCGACATGGGGGATCTGCTTGGGGCATCAGCTGATTTCACGCGCGTACGGGGGGGAGACTTTCAAACTCCCCTACGGTCATCGAGGCCCCAACCAGCCCGTGCAAGACCTTCGGACGCGTCGGGTCGAGATGACCAGCCAAAACCACGGATTCGCAGTGGTCGAAAAGAGCATGCCAGCCTGTTTGGAGGTCACTCACATCAACCTCAATGACGGCACGATCGAAGGCATTCGTCACACAGAACTCCCGGTCCGGGCGGTGCAGTATCACCCCGAAGCGGGACCCGGGCCCAACGACGCGGTGGGCTTCTTCCACGAGTTTTATCTTAGTGCCACGGAAACAAGGTGAGCCAGTCCGACGCAGCGGCAGAACCAGGGAGCGATGCAAACGAGGAGGCCAAGGTTCCGGATTCGTCGGAGCTCAGCGAGGTGTCAGAAGCGCTTCAAGACGAGAATGAACCGCTGAAACCGCGCCGTCGTCGCCGTCCGCCGAAAGTGCGCGAATACATCTTGCCGCTGATGACGGTCTTTGCGCTGTTGGTGCTCCTCATCAACTTCCGAACGGTCTTGTTGCCCTTTGTCTTTGCGTGCTTGCTGGTCTACCTCATGGAGCCACTCGTCAGCCGAATGGGGCGCACGGCTGAGTCTCCAAAGGGACTGCCACGCTGGCTCGCCGTGATGATCGTTTACATCGTGTCGCTCAGCGCGGTGACCGCGTTCCTGATCGCGATCGTCCCCAGATTTGTGTCGGAATTCGTGCGTCTGGGGGAGACCGTCCCCGAGCTCGTCAACGAGCTTCGGACCGAGCAACTCCCCAAACTCGACGAGCAGGTCGGACAGTTTGTGGGCGCCTACGTCCCAACGCTGCGAAGCGTGGACGTTACGCGGGTGGCATCAAACCGCATGCTGGCGGCCAGAAAAGCCGCGGCCTCCGCTGCGGGAGCGACCGCAATCGCACACGCGGCCGTACGCCGCGCAGTCGACGTCAAACTTGAGTATCGCCAGATCGTGGCCGAAGACGGGTCCACGTTGTTGGAGTACTCCGCGAGCGCCGAACCCCCAGGCGAAGAGTGGTCTGTTCAAGGTTCGCTTGAGGGCGGGCGCTGGCGTTTTGCCCTGAATGAAGACCCCGCGTTTCGTCTCGTCCCCGACAAGTCAGGTGGTATTCAGGTCTACCTCAACAACGTTGACCTCGAGATTCAACACTTTGACGACCGCTGGGTGGTTCGCAGAACCAAGAGCGATGCGCTCCCGCCATTGGTGGTCCCTGACTCGAAGGGGCTGAGCCTTCAGAAGAATGTGGACGACCTTCTGCAGGAGTTCGTCGACAATTCCACGTCACAGATAGGGCAGTTGATCGAACTTGCCCGGAAACTGGCGGTGGGCATTCTGGAGGGATTCCTCGCCGTCATGCTGACGATGATGGTGGCGGCCTTCATCTCGATTGATCTGCATCGGTTGAAGCGATTCGTGCGTGGGATGTTCCCGGAGGAAGCCCGTCTGGGGTTCGATAACTTTGTGGCCATGGCCGATCGAGGCATGGCAGGCGTGATCCGCGGTCAGCTGATCATCTGCACCGTCAATGGCATTCTGACTTACATCGGGTTGGCCATCCTCGGCGTTCGATTTAGCCTGTTGTTGGCAGTCTTGGCGGCTATACTTTCGTTGATACCGGTGTTTGGAACGGTGCTGTCGACGGTTCCAATCGTCGCAATCGCGATCACCGACGGTTTTTCGACAGGTTTGCTCGCGCTGACGTGGATTCTGTTGATACACTTCCTCGAAGCGAATTTCCTGAATCCTAAGATTATTGGTCAATCGGCCCACATACACCCGGTGATTGTAATTTTTGCGCTGCTCGCCGGGGAGAGCGCGTATGGGCTCGTTGGCGCTTTACTCGCGGTTCCGACCGCATCGCTGGTGCTGACAGTTTTTCATTTTGTGCGGTTACGTGCTTGGCGTTCTGAAGAGAACTTAGAAACGGTTGCTTAGCGACTGAATACGGTGTGCTCATGGAACTTGAGTTCTGGGCGACCACGGATGTGGGTCGCGTTCGAGATCACAACGAGGACAACTTCCTCGTCGACAAGCGTCTGAAGCTCTTCGTCGTGTGCGACGGGATGGGCGGACACGCTGCCGGCGAGGTTGCCAGCGCCATGAGCGTAAAGGTCGTGCGAGAGGTGGTCTCGAGTGCCAAAGCAGGCGTTCGAGCGCCTCGACAAAGACCCCGACAATCTCGACAACCGCAAGGCGATTCTAGACCTTTGCGAGCACGCGATTCACGAGGCCTCGCAACGTATCTGGCAGGCTGCCCAAGATGACGCCTCGAAGCGGGGCATGGGCACCACCTGTTCAACTTTGTCCTCCAAGATGGGCGTGGATTCATCGGTCACGTGGGAGATTCTCGCATTTACCTGCGGCGCCAAGGCCAGATTCACCAGATCACCGAGGACCACTCGCTTCTCAACGAGATGCTGAGGCTTGGAAAACTTAAGAAGGGTGAAGAGCACCTACTGCCGCACAAAAACGCCGTGACGCGTGCGGTTGGCGTCAACGAATTCGTCGAGGTCGACACGTTTGAGTTCGACGTGTTCAGCGGCGACGAGTTTCTGCTGTGTTCTGACGGCTTGTGTGGCTACTTCAAGAACGATGACGCGATCCTCAACCTTCTCGACACAAAAGACGTCAAAGAGGCGACCGAGCGGTGCATCGCATTCGCGAATGAGGCCGGCGGCAAGGACAACATCACATCGATTGTCATCCGCGTGAGCGGAGATGTCGGGAAGCATCGTGACATTCAGAAAACCATTGAAGCTCCTGCGCAGCGTCCCGTTTTTTCAATACCTTGGGTACAAAGACCTCGTGCAAGTGGTCAACCTCGCGGAACGCATCGAGGTCCCAAGAGGGGAGCGAATCGGTAGCGAAGACACGCTGACGCGAGCTCTCTTTGTCGTGATCCAGGGCGAGCTGGAGGTTCGAGAACGGGGTGTGACATCGGTCGTGGGTGCCACCGAACACTTCGGTTCCGCGTCCTTGGTCGACGAGGGGGCCGCGGTGTACGTGGCACACGCGATCAGCGACAGCATCGTCATGCGCATGAACGTGGACCGTTTCATGGAGCTGCTGCGCCACGATTCGGATTTGGCCGTCAAAGTGCTTTGGAACTTCCTCCACCATGTGACCGTGAAATTGCGGACCTCCCCCGTCGTAAACACGCACGACCTGGACCAGACCGAACACACGCCCGCCCGCGGGACCCTAGTGTTCGAAGAAGACATGAAGTCATCCGGGGGGCTTGAGGCCGACAAGACCATCGACATTGACACGGACCACCTCAGAAACGTTGCCGCACGCGATGCAGCCGCCAAGGCTGTCTCAATTCCGGCAAAAGCCATTCAGATGGACGACGAACCTGTGGTCGACGGCGACGTCACGCAGATTCCGGCCCTCAAAGGCGCGGTGCAGGCGCGCCCGGCGGCCAGCAGCACCGAAGATCTCGACTGGGAAGGGATCGAGGCGCTCTTGCATGAAGACGTTTCCGACGAAGACCTGCGTAAGACCGTTCGGATCGACGATTTCTCGCAGTCCGAGAAGACCATGCCATCGCTGGACGGCGTCCCCAAGAAGGCCAGCGGGTTTTCCGGAATTAGCGGAGAGTCGGTGGCTAAACCATCGGCTCCCAAGGCGCAGGTCTTCAAGAAGAACAAATTGGTCGTCGGCGAAGAGTCTGCGGCCGAGGATGATGAATCTCTGGCGGATCGCCTTCGCAAAAAGCGTGAGGGGATTAAAAAGTCCATTGAAGACGTGAGCTGATGAAGTTTCTTGCCGTGCTGATGCTGCTTTTGATGGGGTGTCAAACCCGGGAAATTGGAGAGCCTAGCGCCTCCAAACGAACCCTCGTCTTCTCGGACAACTTCGACCGCGTCGAGCTTGGTAACGACTGGAAACGAGGCGTTGGAGAAGCAGGCAACGGAAAGTGGGCCATTCAAGATGGCTGGCTGACCGGCAGCGCGCTTAAGAACGACCCCCTCTGGTTGACAAAATCCCTGCCCGATCGGGTGCGCGTAGAGTTTGACGCCCAAGCACTGACTCCAGAAGGAGACCTCAAGTTCGAGATCTTCGGCGACGGAAACCAGCACGCGTCAGGTTATGTGGTGATCATGGGCGGCTGGAAGAACTCCCTCGACGTGATTGCGCGTCTCGATGAGCACGGCGCAGATCGCCTCGCTCAACCGTCGCTCAAGGTTGTTCCGAATCGGACGTACAAGATGGCGGCTGAACGCGATGGGCGTGCGTTACGCTGGTACGTCGATGACAAACTCGTCATGACCTACGACGATGCGCAACCGCTGGTCGGCCGCGAACATGCGTTTTTTGCGTTCAACGATTGGAACGCTCCCGTGCGATTCGACAATCTTCGGGTCTTCGAACTCCAGTAGTTTGAAGTTACGGAACTCGACCATTTTGTTAGGATGTAGGCCAAGCAGTCGGCCAACGAGTAATTATGGAAACGCGTACGATTCTTCAAATCGTTCTTGGAACAATTGTGGCCCTCATTCTGGGACTCGGCGGGTTCATCATCTATGAACTGACGCGCGAGGCCGAGAAAGTCGTCGTCAAGGAAGTGATCCAGCCCGAGGTCGTGGAGAGAGTCAATCCGTGGGCCGACAAAGGCCCCGCTGCCATCGCACTCGTCAAGCGCATGACCGTCGTTCCTCCGCTCGACCCTGAGGCTGCGAAGAAGGCCGAAGAGGAAAAAAAGAATCGCCGCGGCAAGAAGAAACGGCAGGAGGAACCCGAACAAGAGCCGACGGTCACCTACGAAGAGGCCCTGCGAAATCCGGAGTTCCAGAAGAACCAGCTGCAGATCTCGGGAGAACCGGTCGGGTGGGAATCCGTTTGGTGGGATGAGACCAAATACGGTCCTCATTTCTTCCTTGTTAGGTTTGCCTACAAAGATGGCGACATCACGTTGGGGCCGCAGTGGGTGGTTGACCTGAAAAGCCAGAAGGTGGTGGCGAAGAACCTGCCTGCGATGATCGTCGAGAATCCCTCAAAAGGCATGGAGTCGGAGTACTACGGGAAAAAACAACAGGTCGTGGGCGCGATCTCTGCACATACGTTTCCGTCGGGGATCAACTTAGCCGGTGCGTTGCTTCTCTACTTTGAACAACGCTCCGACTCGGACCAAGCAGACAACGTCGTCGGTTGGACGATCGACCACGACCGTGGGAATATTTTTCGGGCGTATTTTCAATGGCTTGAGAACAAGGAGCCTGTCTACGCCGAGTTTGAGTTTGACTACGATCGCAAGGCGCTCAAACCGATCAACTTGCAGGCCGCAAACCTAATGAGCGTTGGCGAGGATTTTCAGCGACAACGCGTCAGCATCATGCCGATGTCCTACAACCCCACGGCACCTGCCGCTCAGCGTTGGACAGGCGCCGCTCGCAAGAGCTGCAAACAACCCAAGAACGCGCCCGGCTGTAGCGCCCTCGCCGCCGTGTTTGACGAAAAAGAAATCGTCGAGTCGCTTGAGTGGCTGTTGACCGCCCGGGCCAACACAGCGGAGGAGTTTGAGCAGTGCAAGCAAGACCGCAAATGCCGATGGATGCCGTCTCCCAAGAGTGACGGAGAGTTCAACGTCAAATACATCTACGAGCTAAAAGGCAAAGAGCAGAGCGTGTCTTGGGACATCGACCTCAAAACCAAAGAAGTTAAACCGGCCGACCGTGTAAGCGGCGTGGCCTTCAGTGTGATTCGTGCGCGTTGACCGGCTTGCCTCATTCCATCGCGCGGAGCGCGCCCGACCAGAACCCAAATGTTGCCATACGCCTTGTCGGCGATGACGCGCACCAACCCGTGCGCTACTTCGTCTATGCGGATGTGATGTCAGAGCTGTTGTTCTCGGCGAACGCGGAACCCCAAGCGGCGTTCGCGATCCTTCGTGGCAACTTCGGCCTCGATGACGACGGAGGTTTTGTCGAGGTCACCGGGTTTTCGGGGTTCGAAGCGAGCGACGAGGCAGACGTGTATCTGAGCGTTCGAAAAGCGAGCGACGCCGTGATTTTGACCGAAGCTGGGATCGCTCGGGCGGAGGACCTCCTGCTCGAAAACCGTGCGGTGATGTCAGAATCGGGGGCCATCGTGGGTCTGTTTGTCTCCGAACGCGGCGGAAACGCCGAGATGACGGAAGCTCATGCGTTTTTGCACTACAGCCTCTTCAACGTTCCGTTTCAGGCTTTGGTGGTCTTCGATCCCGACACACGTGATCTCGCGATGTATGCTCGTCCACCGAAGGGACGCTTCGAGAACATGGCGTTTCGCTGGGTCACTCCTGCCCATCGTGCTTGAATGCGGGCCCAGAAGCAGGTAATGCAATCGCGTCTATCTACATGAGGGCTCAAGATGTTCGAAATCATTGATATCGTTGCGCGAGAGATCCTGGACAGCCGCGGCAATCCCACCGTTGAGTGCGATGTGCACCTCGACGGCGGTGTGTTCGGCCGCGCCGCCGTTCCAAGCGGGGCATCGACGGGTGAGCACGAAGCGGTCGAGCTTCGCGACGGCGACAAAGGACGGTATCTGGGGAAGGGCGTTCTGAAAGCTGTTCAGAACATCCACGAGATCATCACACCGGAATTGCTCGGCGAAGATGCTAGCGCTCAGGAAGCCATTGATGGCCTCTTGTTGGGGTTGGACGGCACCCCAAACAAATCCAACCTTGGTGCCAACGCAATCCTCGCGGTGTCGATGGCTTGTGCGAAGGCGTCGGCCGAGCTTCACGGGATGCCGCTCTACCGCTACATCGGCGGCGTGTCAGCGCGGAAACTCCCGGTTCCGCTGATGAATATCATCAATGGCGGTTCCCACGCGGACAACAGCGTGGATTTCCAAGAGTTCATGATCGTTCCCGTGGGAGCGCCCACAATTCGCGAAGCTGTTCGATGCGGTGCGGAAGTCTTTCACGCATTGAAATCGGTCCTGAAGAAGGCCGGGCACGTCACGTCGGTGGGCGACGAGGGCGGCTTTGCTCCGAATCTGGGCAGCAACCGTGAAGCTTTGGATTTCATCCTGCGCGCGATCGAATCGGCGGGCTACACGGCGGGCAAGGACGTCTTCCTCGCGCTGGACGTCGCCGCGAGTGAATTCTTCGACAAGGCGACCAAAACCTACAAACTCGACGGCGAGGGGCGAACCTTGTCGTCCAAAGAATTGGTGGACTTTTACGCCGAGCTTGTCTCGAACTACCCGATCATCTCGATTGAGGACGGGTTGGACGAGAACGACTGGGAAGGTTGGCGGCTGCAGACGGAGGCCATGGGCAAGAAGGTTCAGCTGGTGGGTGACGACCTGTTTGTCACCAACGTGGAGCGGCTTGGCCGAGGCATCGACGAGGGGATCGCGAACTCGATCCTGGTCAAGGTCAATCAGATCGGGACGTTGTCCGAGACGCTGCAGGCTGTGGACCTCGCACACCGCAACGGCTACACATCGATCATCTCGCACCGTTCAGGTGAGACATCCGACACAACGATCGCGCAGCTCGCCGTGGCTGTGGGATCAGGCCAAATCAAGACGGGCAGCTTGTCGCGATCGGACAGGGTCGCGAAATACAACGAGCTTATCCGCATCGAGGAAGAACTCGGTGAGACCGCCTACTATCCAGGCATGAAGGCCTTCCGCGTCTGAATCGTCGCGGTTGGGACAAGGGCGGCGATTGCCGCCTTTTTTCTTTCTTGATGAATAAATCCGCGCCTGACGTGTCAAACCGGCGTAGACCAAGATTTTAATGACGCTTCACGTCAGGAGTGTGTGATGAACGACCAAATGACCAACAACCGAGGAAGCTGGGCCGCAAGGATTGCCCGCACAGTCATGATGACGGGATTCTTCGTCATGTCAGCGTGCGGTGGTTGCGACGACGCCGAGCACACCGAAGTGGCGTGCGAGGGTGCCGACTGCATCGTGTCCTGTAGCAACGACAGCGCATGCGGCTCAGACGAAGTTTGCCGAGGCGGACAGTGTTGTGACGTGTGCGCAGCCGATTCGGATTGTACCGACGGCGAGTACTGCACCCGTGACCGTTACTGCCAACCCATCGAACCCGTGACCGCCTGTGCTGTGGACGGGGATTGCCCCTCTCGCCGTTGCGATGAGGGTCTTTGTGTTCCGGAGCGTCGTTGCGAAGAAGATTCGACGTGTTTCAGTGGCGAGTTCTGCAGCGTGGACGGCATTTGTGTGCCGCTGTGCGAGGTCAACATCGATTGCGGTACGAACGAAGTTTGCTTTGACGGTCGATGTGTCGTTGGCGGCCCGTGCACCACTGACGGTGAGTGCGGTGCCGGCGGTCAATGCACCGACGGTGCGTGTCAGGTCGCGTGCGGCGGCGATGACGAGTGTGGCCAAGATGCAGCGTGCTTCACCGGCTTGTGCTCGTCGGGTTGCGAGGCCGATGCCGACTGCAGCGGTGGCCTGTGCTGGCGTGGAGTCTGCGTGGCGGCCAACCCCAACGACCCCTCGGTTCCCGTTGTCACCGATCCTGATCCCAACGAAAACAACCATGGGACGAACAACGGAACGAACAACGCGACGAACAACAGCAACAACGCGACGAACAACCACACGAACAACACCAACAATTCGACGAACGAACCCGACCCGACGAACGCGCCTGCATGCACCGCGGCGGCAAATTGCGCCACGAACGAACGGTGCGAGAACGGCCGCTGCGTCAACGACGAGATTTGTCTCAACGACGGCCAATGTGGCCCAGGGTCTTACTGCGAACGTGGAGAGTGCCGATTGGGCTGTGCGACGACGTTGGATTGCCGAACGGGTGAGATGTGCAACGCCACGCACGAGTGTGTGGACAACCAGCCCGCCACGTTGGCGTGTACCTCAAGCTCCGATTGCGAACCGTGCGAATCGTGTGTCGCTGGTTCATGCGAAGTCGTGCAGGTGGTCTGCGTCACGGATGCCCAGTGCGGCCTCGAGAAGTCGTGCTTGGATGGATTCTGCAACTACGATTGCAGCACCAACGCAGACTGCCCGTTCAGCCACACCTGCCAAGCAGGGCTGTGCAAACCTGATGCGACCGCTCCAGCGAACTGCTCGGCCAACAGCGGCTGTGCCGCAAACCAGGTGTGCGTGGATGGCAATTGTTTCGACCACTGTGCAGCCGATGCCGACTGCGGCGACAAGATGATGTGCAACCACGGCGTGTGCGAACCGGATTCGCGTCGCGGATTCGAATGTCGACGCTCGATGGATTGCGGAGGCGAGGGCGTGTGCGTGGACGGTTACTGCACCGTGCAGTGTCTGGCCAACTCGGAGTGTCGCACGGGAACCTGCGAACTCGGGTACTGCACCCGCTAATCGACGGCATATCTTGCGATGCCAGCGCACCTCGCTTAGAGTCGGGGTGCGCTTTTTTGTTTCGGAGTTGGTGTGAAGTTTTGGGCGTTCGGTCTCTTGTTGGGAATCACTGTGTCGGCAAGCCATGCCCACGCGGAGCTCTACAAGTATCAGGGCCCAAACGGCGAAGTGCTCATCACCACCGAAGCACGTCCGGATCTCAAGCTCCTAGAAGTTATTGAGGGGAAAGCGCCCGCGAAGCAGACGTCTAAACCCAAGGCGACAACAAAAAATGGGGTCGAGGTAAAGACCACGCCCCCTGATCGTGTGGTTGAACGTGGCGAAGGCGCGTTCGACGACATCATCCGCGAGGCATCGGCCGCCTACGATGTACCGTTTGGTTTCATCAAGGCCGTCATTCGGGTCGAGAGCAACTTTAATCCAAACGCGGTGAGCCCCGTTGGGGCGATGGGGCTCATGCAGTTGATGCCCCGAACGGCCGCGTCTGTAAATGTGACCGACCCCTTTGATCCGCGTCAGAATATCTTTGGTGGGACGCGCTTTCTGCGCATTCTCATCGACCGCTACGATGGCGACATTAACCTCATACTCGCAGCCTACAACGCGGGGGATGCAGCGGTTGCCCGCTACGACGGAATCCCTTATCCCCAGACCCGAGGGTACGTGGCACACGTTTATCGTTTGTACCGCACGTACACTTCGCAGGAGCAAAGCGAGTGAGCGCTAATACGATTCGTCAAGATATTGTCAACATTCCCAATATCTTGACTCTGTTTCGCATCGGCCTTGTGCCGGTTGTCTGTTTCCTTATCTACGACGGCACACCGCAAGCGTCCTTCTGGGCTTTCGTGTTCTTTTGGATCGCGAGTGTGACCGATTGGTTGGACGGGTACATCGCGCGCAAACGCAACCTCGTGAGCCTCACAGGGAAGTTTCTAGACCCTCTCGCGGACAAATTGCTTGTCACCAGCGCTCTGATCATGCTGGTGGCGCTTGGTCGCGTTCCCGCGTCGCTCGTGTGCATCATCTTGGCTCGGGAGGTTTCGATTACCTCACTTCGCGCACTCGCGGGGTCCGAGGGGCTGGTCATCGCGGCAGGTGAGGGCGGTAAGCTAAAAACCGCGCTTCAGATGGTGGGGTTGATTGGTCTATTGGTTCACTACACCTACGAGGTGGACTGGCTGTTCGTGACTCTGAGGGTCAACTTCCACATCATCGGCTTCTGGGTGCTGTGCATTTCGGTCCTGTTCAGCTTGGGCAGCGCTTGGGAGTACCTGATGGGCTTTGTGCGCGCGATTGAGGGACGATCACGGAAGTGAGAATCCGCCCGCCCGCCTAGGTGTTTTGTCTTGTAAATCAAGTTGAATAGGGTAAAAAGCGCAAACCCTGCGGAATATCTGCCTACGGGCGGGTCTTTATTTCGTTGACTGGGACGGGCGACGTCCTGCAGATCCCGACAGTTTCGCGGATCGAACGAGAGAGTAATCATGCGTCTATATGGCGGCCAGGTACCGATTATCGCGGAGGAAGTCCTTCGAGTCTTGACGCGGCAAGGTGACCTGGAGGTTGCGGAAGAGAACATGCCGGAGGTGGAACTGGACATTCAGTCCGTCCTCCGCGAGTACATCCGCATGGATCGCGAGCTCACCGAACGTGCACGTGAAGAAGCCGCAAAGTTTGGAAACAGCTTGATGCGCGCGAAGAAGCAGTTTGCGCGCGAGAAGAACTTCCAGATGGATGACCCGCTGGGTTACATCATCAACCAGATGATCGAAGCATTCCTGCACTCGAACTTCGTGGATGAAGTGTTCAGCGAAGACCATGAGCTTCGCAAGCGCATCCGTCCTATCTTGAAGCGACACATGGCCGTCGACGAAGAGCTCGACCGCGAAGTGCGCGACAAAATCAAGAATATCGAAGAGGGAAGCGCAGCGTGGGATGTCGAGTACCAGAAGGTCATGGGCAATCTCAAGCGCAACAAGAAGCTCGAGTAGTCTACTCGTCGCTAGCCACGACGCCGCGATCCATCACGCGCTCGCGGTTTTTCCTCCACCAATCCGACCAGTACGAATGCAGTTTGCGCCCGTCGGTGAGCTCCAGTGGTGCCCACCGTCCGGTTTGCTCGCGCAACACGCGATTCAGATTGTAAGCAATGTATGGGTTCGCTTTGGGGAGCTCTTGGACCAACACATCCAGGCTCGCCGGGGATAGCGTCTCGACGCGCAGACCGATGGCGCGAAACCCCGCGAGCACCCAAGCGTTGTGGTCGGTGCCATGAGTTGCCGCCCATTGACGCCATGTGGCGACCGCTGCGACGCACCCATCCGCACATCCACGCCACTCGACATCAGGACCGTAGTTCAGGATGCGCATCAAAACGTCTGCGATTTCGACACGCACGCCGCCCGGTTGGCGCAGCAGCTCGTCGAACAACGTCGGAACCAGTGACGGGTCCATGAAGTGCCCCAAACTCCGCGCCGCCATGGCTCGCTCCGCAGGGTCTACCGTGTCGTCCAGCAGCCGAGCGAGCGCGAAATCACGTGCGTCTCCATCAATGCTTCGTCGCAAAATGCCGTAGGCGACGGCCTTTTCATCGTCGGTCGTCGCTTCCGATTGGATGAGGCGCATCGCGTTTGCGAGCGCAAACCCTGACCAATTCCAGGAGGACTTGGCCAACGTCAAAGAGCGCTCCCGCACGGCGGGGTCTGGGCTCCAGACGCCCACACCGAGCGCGATGTCGGCCGAATACGGCGAGCCAATTCGATCCAAGAAGTCGAGCACGGCGAGGCGGACACTCGGCTCGGGATCGTCAAGCCCGTTCGCGAGTTGTAGCGCCTGCGCTTGGAGGGCGTCGCGGTGCCAGTTGGCCCACGCCCACGATGGGCCCGAGTCCAAACAGCCGCGCAAACGATCCTCGAGCGGACAGGCGATGCGCACGTGAAAGTGGTCGTCGTGTGGCAGGGCGTCCGTGGGTTGGTGCAACACGTCGGCCGCCTTGGCGACCAAGCTTTCCGACTCGCCCGTCGAGGTAGCGTATTGAAGCAGCATCGCTTTGAGGGGCTCGCTGACAAAGACGTACTGGATAACCACTTCATCGGGATTGGTTAGCAACCCTTTGATGAACAACCAATTGCGGCGCACATCGAACATGAGGTCCGGCCGGCCATCAGGGACACCTCGCGCGTCAAACTGCAGCAGTTCGGGAGTGGGGACCGAGTTTCCTGTCTCGTCGGTGACCAGAAATGCCACGTCCGCGTCACGTCCGGAGTTGTGGGACCGGGACCATCGGATATCGCCCCCGGCACGCTTGCTGAGGTTTCCGAAACGAACCGGCGCGCCTGGCGCAGATTCGCCCACATACTTCGCTGCGAACATCAGTGTCGCCACCATTTCGTCGGTAGACCACTGCGTTCCATAGTTTCGGTGGCGCTCAATCACCTGATGAAAAGGCCCTTCGACAGGGAACGGCGCCGCGTTGATGAGACTGCCTGTTCCAACCGAGCCTACGGATCGTGAACCGACCGAGGGGCGGTTGTCGTCGAGCCAAATTCTGTAATCAGGAGATTCCGGGAGGATTTTCCAGCCGAATGCGCGTACGCTTGCGGCGGAATCTGCGCTCTGCGTGGCTGAACGGGCAGCCGCAAACGCTTGTTCGACCAACTCAGGTCGCGCGAGTCGTGCGGGCACCTCCGCTTGGGCCGCGGAAATGCTTGAGCTGAACGCGGTGGCACCCAACGCAGATATGATACAAAAATAACGAAATGGCTTCATCGCGTCCTCGATTCCTATTAGAACGGGGCTCGCCTCTCTTAGCAAACTTCCGACGATGCAAACTTCATCCGCAACTGGCTGGTGGGCCCTCGCGTTCTTGACCGTGTTGAGTGCGCTCGCGATTTCATCGTGGCGCCTTCTCGACGTTCCGGACCTGGGTCTTTCCCTGGATTCAAACCTTGTGGTTCGGTCGTCGTCCGCCGACGTGGAAGGCAACGACCCGCAGCTGACAGTGTCCCGGGGTGACCGGCTGACCGCCATCGCTGGTCACCAAGTGCAGACGTTGCCCGACGTCATCTCGCTGGTGAAAAACCTGAGTCGAGTCCCCGGGGAGCCCCAGCGCGTGGCCACGGAGTACCAAGCTGTGCGCCCGCTGCATCGATTCACCCTCACCCTGCGAGGAAACGCCTTGGAGCCTGGAAGTCTTCCTCCGGGCATCGAGCCGACCGATAAGCTTGTGGAAGTCGACGGCCGCGCACTGCCAGGAAAAGTTGGGCCGGAAGGGCTCAAGAGCATCGTGGCGAGTCGCCCTGAGGCGGTGCTTGGTTTTGAGAGGGAAAATGCCGTTTTCGCGGGAACGGTGCCGCTGGTCACTGGACTGATTCAGATGGGCCACTACGCGCTGTTTTCGGTCGTGATCCTGCTGATGTTGGCCATTTGGCGTTTTCGTGATCGCAAAATTCATCCCCGTTTCGCGGCGGCAGTCGGCATCGAGACGGCCGTCTTGAGCACGGTGGGGCTGGTGGTGTTGCGTCCACAATGGGTCGAGGCCGATATTGTACTGACCGGTATGGTTGTGGCAGGGCTGATTTTGCCAAGACCCATAGCGTTTCTCGGGCGAGCCCAGCTGGGACAGGACCGCGAGAGCGTCGGTCCCGTGATCGCGCTCGTCCTGGCCATCGTGGCGGCGACAGGCGTGGTCGTGCTGGCGCAGAAGGGCGTGCTCAACACCGAGAACGGCCTCCAGTTTTCTGCCGTTACTGGCTTGATGTTCATCCTGTATGAGCTCGTCGCGGGCGTCTCGCGGCGATCCACACCCGACCTTGGTCCCGAACGTGGCATATTCTTGACCGGTGTCGTGGTCTTAAGCACGGTGGCAGGTTTGTTCGCTTACCTGTCCAATCCCGTCGCGTTCGTCGAGCAGCAGTGGGTGCCGTTTTCCGCAACGGTGCTGGGACTGATGTGGTTTGGCGACACGATATTGACCGTGCGAGGACCGGCCACGTCAGGGCTCGACGAGATCACGTCTCCAGAGGCCCGCCAGGCGAAGATCCTGGACTATTTCGACGCGGTAGCGGTCGAGACAGGACCTGCCCGTTTTCGACTCGTCCTGTTCACAGAAGAACGCTCGATCGCGTTGGGACTGGGGATCACGGGATTTGAAGCGAGCGCGACCGATCAAGCGCTGCACGATGCCGTGTCTATACTGGTTCGAGAAGGCGCCCAGGTACCTTCTGGCGGCCTCGGGCACGACGATCCATTGGTTGGAATCGCCGAGACAATGCAAATCTGCCTCGCCACGCGGCTGGCCGTGCCCGAGAGCGGCATCGAGATTCCACGGCTGGCTGTGATTTTGGTTGGATTCTCTCAACCGCGACCGGGAGAACGCGTCGCGCCGGCTCCCATCGTCGCGACCGAGGTCGCGCACAAAGCGATGACGTCCACGATTTGGGCGAGTGCGTTGCTTGAGGGGCTGCCGTTTTTGTCCGGGGAAGCGACGCCACACCCAGCGGAACCTTCGATATCCCATGAGGTTGTCGCGCAGCTGCGGTCTCAGATCGCCGGCATGGAGGAAGAGAACACCGAGCTTGCCGAACGCGTCGACGAGCTAGAGCACGTCGTGCGCGTTCTGGGCGGCCACACGCGCGCGCCGGCTGTGCCGGGGTTGTTGGAAGAAGAGCTCATTGAAGCCATGGAGTTCCTGCTGCGGGCGGAGGAGCCGGTCGTGCTCGGTGGGCCAAAAGGCGCTGGAAAGGAGTTCATCGCTCGCTCGTCCGCCAGTTTGGACCCGTTGTTCTCTGGACCCGTCGTGACGTTTGACGTCACCGACCTCGTGGACGAGTCGGGGTACAGCGAAGTCGACGACTTGCCCGATGACCTGCTGCACGCTGCGAGCGGCGGGACGGTGATCGTGCGAGGGGCGCGACTGCTTGACGCCCATCAAGTAAAAGCGCTGATTCATCGGTGTGCCGGTGACGCTCGACTCTATTTTCTGTTCGATGATGAAGACGCCGAGAGCCGGTCTGTGCTGGAACATTACCCCGATGACCTCAGAGCTTCGCTTGAGCACCGTGAAGTCATCGTGCCGGGATTCGCGCGTCGGCGCGGGATCTTGGCCCCTGTCGTTCAGTATCTGGTCGAGCGCGCAGCGATTCGACACCAAAAGGAAGTCGTTGGCATCGCTGCCGAAGCGATGCGCGAGCTCGAATCGTTCGATTTTCCGGGACACATCGCGCAGTGTGTGGTCATGGTAGATGCTGCCGTCGCGCGGGCGGACACCGATGTTCTGGAAGTTGAAGACTTTCCGGGCTTGTGACGCGCACCTGTCGGTTGCTATGTAATCGACTGGTTGCACCCCAAACGATTTTTTAGATGGTTAGGTCAGATGCCTCCACGTAGAAACACTTCCGAACGACGAGCCGAGATTGTAGACGCCTTGCTGCGCGTGATGGCCGACCAAGGCTGGGCCAAGGCGACGATCGCGCGAATCGCGCGCGAGGCCGGCCTGACCCCAGGGCTGCTGCACTACCATTTCCAGAGCAAACAAGAGATTTTGCTTGAGCTCGTGCATCGAATCGAGTCCGAGCATGAGGCGCGGATTCAACGCCTCTCGAAAGAAGCCAAGACCCCAACGCAACGTGTTCGCGCGATGGTCCTTGCGTACTTGAAGGCGGGTGACGAAGTCGACGCGAGCGCGGTTGCGAGCTGGGTCACGATTGTTGCCGAGGCGATCCGGCAGCCTGAGGTGCGCGACGCATTCTCGGAGGCGATTGGACGCCTCACGGCTCCCATGCGCAGCGCGATTCAGGATGGTATGGACGCCAAGGAGTTCTCGACAGGTGCCCTTGACGCCGAAGCGTGCGCTGCAGCAGTCATGGCGTGTGTGCAAGGTTATTACAACTTAGGAGTGGCGGCGCGGGATACCGTACCACGAGGCTCCGCCGCACCGGCCTCGTTGCGGATGGTTGCCGGACTCTTGGGGATCGCCGACGTGGACGGGTTCTCGAAGCTCTAGACGCACACGATGCCAAAAAAAAGGGCGCTCCTTGGAGCGCCCGTTGTTCTTCTTGGCTCAAACCTTAAGGGGTGTTGGGGGCCAACAGGTTGAACTCGTCGAGGTCGAAGGTGAACACGCCGAACGGACCTGCGGCGAAGTAGACACTGCGGTCGGCGAGCTCAAATGCTTGCGGCCATCCCTTCGTGGGGAAGTAGGCTTGGGCGTAAGGTGCGGTGACCGTGTCCAAGTTGACGACCAACAAGCCACCGGGAATCGTGAACAGCGCTCGGCCGGTGATTGCAGCCTTGAGCTGAGCCCAAGTGTCGATGTCGGCGGTCGCTAGAATCGGCAACTGCGCATTGGCGAGGTCCAGAATGTTCAGGCGCAATGTGTAGTCGTTGGTCTGCGAGTAGTAGTCGTAGTAGTTCCACATGTTGCGCTCGGTGACGAGCACTCGACCCGCGCCGTCAAGCTGCACCTGCTCCACCAACTTGTCTTGGAACCGTCGCACACCTTGAAGGACAGCCAAATTGCCTTGGAGCTTGAGCTTGTTGATCGAGGTCTCAACGATGTTTTGACCCCACAGGAAGTCGCGCGTCACCAGCGTCGTTCCATCGACATCCAGAAGTTCGCCCGGGATGTTTACGTCGGGTTTGACAACCGGGACGGCGGGATTCGAGAGGTCGATACGGCGAATCTGGTAGGCGACGTACGGACGGGCGTCGCCCGGCACGGTGATGGGCTTCTTGAAGTTGACGTAGAGCGAGTCATCCTTGGGCAGAAGGCTTACGGCTTCCTCCTTGGTGTCCATGGAGATGGTGTTGACGCTGCTTGGGGTCGCTGGGTTCGAAACGTCGAGCACGTGCAAGTCGTAGTGATACCACCAGCGTGACTGCTCGTAGCTGTACGTGCTCGTCTCGTGCGGGACATCCGCCTTGTCAGCTTCCACGCAGGTGCGCTCTCCGTCCAGCGTTTGAGTGCAGGTATAGAATCCGCCTTGGCAGACTTCTGCTTCGACGGTTCCGTCCAAGCGCGTCAACTGCGAGCAGTAGATGCCGCCGGTGTCAAACGTACAAGCCTTCGGAGTCCCCGTGTTGTAGTCGTAGCATCGGTCGTAGCCTTGGTTGGTCGGGTACAGGTTCGTCGTTGCAAGCGTGCCGACAACCTCCGATTCGTATTTGACCTCGGGGAACACGATCGCGTCGCCGACTGCCATGGGGCCGTACTGGCCACCCCAGTAGCTGAAGCGCGCCACCGTGCAATCAAAGCAGTCCTCAAAGCCGCCGTAACCCCATCGGTAGTCGTAGTAGTTGTTGACCGGAAGGTCGCTGTAGACCTTGCTCGACGCAAGCACAGGCACGGTTGGGTCCGTGAAGTCCCAAAGTTGAACTTCCGTATCGAATCCCTTCGAGTAATCGTTGATGTCCTTCGGCGTTTGATTCGATACGGCCAGCACATTCCCGACCTTTGTCAGCTGGGCGTACGCTGGGATTTGGATCTCAGCGACGGCCTCTGCTGCGTCGGGATCCCCCGACAGCGCAACGACTTGCAGGTCGTCGGTCGCGTTGGTGGCCGAGTTGCCCCACCACGAGTAGTACGACTGTCGGTTTTGACGACGCAGCGCGTATTGCCCGAGCACAATGAAGTCGTTGTAATCAGGCGCGAGCTGCACACTGCCAAGCTCAACCGGAGCGTCGGGCAGCGTGGCATCGTGGAGCTTGAGTTCTTGCTCCGACATGTTGCCGATGGTGTTGTCTGAACGATCGGCCACGAAACTTCGGCGAACCGGATCGTCGTGCGTCATCAATCCCCGCGCGGTCAACGTCGTCGCGGAGAACGTGAAGATCTGTACGGCCGAGACATACTCTTTTTTCTGACTGTCATAACCTTGGAACGGAAGCAGAATCAGGCCGGTCTCAAGCGTCCCGTCTGCGGCCAAAACAGATGTCCCTTTCTCAAGCACCGTGAAGGCTCGGTCGTCCCAGCTTGCCTCGGACCATCCCCAGTCCAGGTCGATCTCTTCGCGAGCCAGCAAGGGGTTGGGGTTGGTGAGGTCGGTTACGTCGTAAAGGCTGATCGCCAGTTTGCGCGTGTTTGCGGTGTCGTTGTAGCCGATGCCCACCAAGCGTGTGTCCGACTCGACGGGGCGGAAGAAGTCGTTCCAACCACTGACGATGAATTCGGACTTTTCCGTGATCATGCCCGTGTCGGTGATCTCGAAACGCGTGGAATGGGTCAACCCGGGCAGATAGGTCACAAAAAACGCTTTGTTTTCCATGGCATGGTCGTGAACAACTGCTCCCGTCGCCAAAGGTCTTCGCGTCGAGGTGTCAGGTTTTGGATGTCGGTCGCGTTGAAGGTCTCGATGTGATTGGTGTTGGTCTGATTGACCAATCGTTGCCTGACACGACACGCGTGACATTGCTGTGAATGTCCATATTGTACTTGTTGGCCACACGTCCTTTGACCGTGATCGACTGGCCCTCGATCATCGTTCCGTCCGGGCTCGCAGATCGATCACGGACACTTGGCTGCCTGGTTGTTTGATCCAATCCCAACGCGCCACCATCAGGCGCTCACCCGTCGCTTGGATGTCCGAGACATAGCCGCCGAGGTCGATGTCGGTCTTGGCCTGAAGCCTCTGCCCGTCGACACGCCGGAAGCTCTTGACCTTGGTTGTCGACCCGGTGTTGTTCCAGTCGTTGGCAACCACGTAGAGGGCTTCCTTTCCGTTCCCGCGGGTGAGTCGGCTCGTCTGAACAACCGGGCACCTCAGCTCGCCCGGTGACGCGCGGTGCGGCGGGTTCGAAATATCCACCACCATGACCAAGCCACCCGTGTACGCTGACGGGAAGGATGTCTTGGCGTTCGCCGTAGTAGCCTTGCCAGTCGTTGAGCAGTGGTGTAGACGCGGTTGCCAACCTGGTACATTTCGACGGGGTAGCCGGACACCCGGAATGTTATCGTCCCAAGATCTTGGGTTCGTTGGGTCCGCCATGTCCACAATCAAATCCGCGGTAGCTGTTGAGGTTGAGCAGTTTCCCATCCGTGGTGACACGATAGATGTCACCTCTTCGACGGTGCGATCGTCTGCACCGTCGTTCGAAGGCCTCGGTGGCGCAGCGATGGCAACCGCGAGATCATCCCCACCACGCGAGGCTTCACCGTTAGCGCCGTCTGCTGAAACGAACGAGATTTGGCCAATGACCGGGTCGGTTTGCGGATCGGTTGGATCAGGCGTGGTTCCTTTGGGATCCGAGTTCCAAATAGCTGTGGCAAGCACGACGCGGCGACAAGCCACTTCATTTTGTTGTTCCATCGATAATTCATTTGTGCCCATCCGTTTGTGTTGCGTGCCAAGAGGAGCAACGAAAGTGCCAACCGGTACGGGCGGGCTTAAGTGCTGTGAAGTAAATGGCTTTTTTGGTTAGTCCGCTGGCCCGGTGTCAGATTTCTGTGATCAACAGCCTGCAGACCTCTCGCTCCCCCTCAGTATTCTGAGGAGTCAGTGTCTGGGCACGAATCGTGAGCTTTTGAACTCCACAAGATCGAGTCGATGTAGTACATTTGGGCACACGAAGGAGTACCGCATGCGTGTCTAGGCCTTGGAAATTGCACTCTCGACCACTTCGCCATTGTGGATCGCTTTCTTTGAGCCGGATACGACCAAAGAAGTACTGCGCAGTTTTCTCAGCAGGGCGGGGGAGCCGTTGCAAATGCGATACCGCGTTGGTCGCTGGGGTGCGTCAACGATCTTCTCGGAAAAGCGGGGCGACGACGCACGCGGTTTGCAAATCGAGAGGACCCCTGTCGGATGAGGGGTCGACACCGCATTTTGTGCTGCAGCCCAAAGCAGTCAGCCAACTTGTGATGGTGACGATCGAGCAGTCCTCAGGTCGCAAGCAGTCGGTGTTCATGACGCGGCAGCGTCGAACCGTTGGCTGCCGACGAGGTGGACGAAGCGTGGCTCGAAGGGTCGACGAAGTGCTCGTGGACGGGCACCACATTGAAGCGGAGCTTAAGCCTATCGCGGCAGCGCGGCGTCGGGGCATTCGTGTGATGCTTGACGCGCAGACGAACACGCCAAACCGTGGCGGGGAGGCCGTCGTGCATTGCGACATCTTGGTCGCCTCGGAGCGGTTCGCGTCATTAAGTTTGCAGGGGTTGGTGAGCTGAAAAGCCTGTGCACCGCTCTGACCGAAAAGGACCATCGGTCGTGCTGTCGTGACCTCGGGGACGAAGGTTGCGTCTGTCTCAGCAAAAACGATGGTTTCTGCCGGCAAGCTGCGGCTGATGTGACGGTCATCGACACGACCGGGTGCGATGTCTTCCATGCGCGCATCTATAGGTTGCTCAGCGGCTGGAACTTGCAAGACACAGCACGCTTCGCCAACGCCGCTGCCGGCTTTGACGTGCACCGGGATCGGCGCTCGCGGCCCGATCTCTTCGCCGCGGCGGCCAGAAGAACAGCTCAATCGGGGATTGATTTGTCGGTGCAGGGCGAGGGGAGAAGATAGGCCTAGCGTCGACCACTGCGGCCGCGGTCGCGTCCCCCACCACCACCACCACCACCACCACCGCGCCGGTCATCGCGGCGTCCGCCGCCAATACGTCGACCACGATCTTCGCGCGGAGGGCGACTGTTGGACGACTCGCGTCGTTCCGGACGCTCCGAAGTTCGGATGGGCGTCGTCCCGATGGCGACCGCATAGAACTCACCGGCACGCACTGCGTCAACAAGTTGCTGTTGGGTCGAGATCTCCGATGTGAACAGCGTCGCGAAGCGGCCAATGTCAGCAAGCGAGTTGCCGAGCGCCGTGCCACCGACCGTGGGCAACCCCATCGCACTCGCAGCTTCGACCGCGAAGTCAGCCTGAATTGGGCTGACGCGGACGAGAACACCGACTGCCGAGAGGCCATCGATCGAAGATCAAATCGCCCATGTTGTGTGCGACCTCAAGGTCATAGGGCCGGCCTGCGATTACGACGCCGCCCTCGCGATGTGAACATCTCGACGACGAGTGACGCAGCGGGAGTCGCCAACTTCCGGTGAGCTGACGCCATTCTTCCGAGGCGTAGAATTCGTCAAGGTTTGGCGCGAAACAGCAACATCCTCGGTCGTCGGAATCTCAACACCGACGAAACCAACGATTCCAGCTTCTCGGGGTGCAGGCCGCGACGATTTCGCTCGCGTGGCTCGACGGTGAGCAGTCAAACGCGCCACCGCGGTCCAACGACGGCCTTTGCTTTGCGCACTTCGAGAACAGAGAACACACGAACAAAGTTCGGGACGATTTTTATGCAGTCACGCATAGTTACACGAAGGTTCTCCACGGTGAGCATGTGTTCGACGCATCCAGGTCGTCGGATGAGCGTCGATCACGTCTTCGATTCTGCTGCTCGCGACGCACTGAAATGCGGGCCACATCGATAACCGTCACGTTCGGATTCTGCAACATGTTTGTGAATTGGCGCTTCGCCCACGCCTTGAGAGGTTTGCGCGCAAACGGGGTCAACAACAGCAGACCGGTGACATCGGTGAGTACGCCAGGCGTGATCAGCAGCGTGCACGCGAGCAATACCGCGAGGCCATCGAGCAAGCTGTCGCCAGGCATTTTACCGGTCGCTAAGTCAGTGCGGATGCGGTTCCACGCCTGCAGCCCCTGACGTTTTCCGAGCACCGCCCCCACCGCTGCGGTCAGGACTACGATCGCGATGGTTGGCCACAGTCCAATCTGCTGGCCGAGCGGGATCAGCACCAGAAGCTCGATCAGTGGAACGATGGTGAAAAACAGAAACAGACGAGCGAACACGGGGCCTCCTTCGAAAGCTCCGTGAACGTCGGGCCGAAATGCAGGGAGTCAAACTAATTCGGAGGGATCACACATGCGCTTCCGCTTCCCAGCGCCACGCGACATGCCATCGGATCGTCAAAAGCGTCGCACAGATCGTTGCCCAGGCACTTGAAACCAAGCCCAAAGCGGCAGTCTGCATCCGAGGTGCATCGCGCGAAGCAAGCGCTGTCGGGGAGTCCTGGATAACTCAAGCACACTGCATCGCCGTCGCACGCGGTGCAGGGCGTGGTCGTGCACACGTCGACGCCCAGGACATCCAGATAGGCGGTTCCAAGGTCCGCTGTGCACGTCAGTGTAGGATCGGCGCAGACTTGGCCCTGCGCGCACGGCTCGCCCACATCTGTGACACAGATGGACGCGCCGGTGTCCAGCGTTTTGCAGTGACGCCCGTCGGGACATGCATGTGTGGCGTCGCAGGCTTGCGCGCACACAAACGTGTCGTCACTGCCCACGCACAAAGAACCCGGCGAACAATCCAAGTTCGTGCTGCAGGCATCTCCACGAGGAACATCGCCGCCAATGAAGCAGATCGAGGCGGGGCGTGGCGTCAAGGGCAGGCAAACCCCAGGGTCGCAAACGGCGTATTCCTGCGTGCAAAGTGCCATGCACAAGAACCCTTCGCTCGCACCAATGCACAAGGCCCCCTCCACACAGTCGTCGGGCGCCGAACAGGGTTCGCCGACGTCAGCGAGCGGCACCGATGTGTCTGCACCGGCGTCGACAACAGCTGCGTCCATCCCCGCGTCCATGCGGCTCCCCACCGGGGTGTCGGAGCACCCCACCAACAGACCGATCCATGACATGTAGAAGAGCACGGCGAGTTTTCTCATGGTCCGATATTAGGCAATTGTCAGTATTTTGGACAACGTGATAAATGACGCCCCAGCGCCATGCGGTCTAGCGGCGCGCCACCTGAGGTATTCGCCATGCTCGATATCAAATTTATTCGTGAGAACGTCGACGCGGTCAAAGAAGCGGCGGCAAACAAACGATTCAGCGTCGACATCGACCGGCTTGTCGCCCTCGACGTCAAGCGCCGTGAGCTCATCGTGGAAACCGAGACTGCCCGGTCGCGACGAAACGAGGTGGCCGCGCTGATCCCTAAGGCCAGTGCGGACGATCGTCCATCGCTTGTGGAAGAAGGCAAGGCGCTCAAGGATCGCATCCAACAGATCGAGGTTGATCTCGCGCAGATCAATGAGGAATACGACGCGCTCATCTTGATGGTGCCCAATGTGCCGCTGCCCGAAGTGCCCGTGGGCGAAACCGACGCCGACAACAAGGTCTTGCGGGTCGTCGGTGAGCCTACCAAGTTCGATTTCGAGGCGAAGGACCACGAGGAGCTCGGCGTGTCGCTCGGGATTCTCGACAAGGAGCGCGCCATCAAGTTTGCCGGAGCGCGCAGCTACCTCTTGCGCGGAGCCGGAGCCATGCTTGAGATGGCGGTGACCCGCCTCGCCATGGACATTCTTGTCGAATCTGGGTTCGAACCGGTGCTCGGTCCCCTGATGGTCAACGAGAGCGCGATGGAGGGCACGGGCTTTTTCCTTACGGCAAAGAGGACACCTACAACCTCACCAAGGACGACAAGTTCCTCATTGGAACCTCAGAGGTGTTTTTGGTGAGCTTGAACTCCAACGAGATCATCGACGAAAGTCGCCTACCCATACGGATTTGCGGCCTCTCACCGTGTTTCCGGCGGGAAGCTGGAAGCGCAGGGAAGGACACCCGCGGCGTCTATCGCGTCCATCAGTTCACGAAAGTGGAGCAGGTCGTCATTTGCAAGAATGATCCCTTGGAGTCGCGCTCGCACCACGAGTTCATTCTGGGCAACGCGGAAAAGCTGCTTCAGGCGCTCGAGATTCCCTACCGCGTGGCGCTGGCGTGCACCGGCGAGATTGGTCTGGGGCAGGTTCTCAAACACGAGGTCGAAAGTTGGATGCCAAGCCGCCAGGGGTACTTCGAGACGCACTCGTGTTCGAGCCTTTATGAATATCAGGCGCGCCGTAGCCAGATTCGATGGCGCGACGCGGATGGCAAGATTCAGTACTGCTACACGTTGAATAATACGATGGTGGCTAGCCCTCGAATCCTGATCCCCTTGCTCGAAAACTACCAAAACGCCGATGGAAGCGTAACGGTCCCAAAAGCGTTGCGACCCTACATGTACGGTCTGGAGCGTCTCGAACCGGTCGCTTGACCTGGACCAGCGCATTCGCCATCGTGTAGACGTCGATGTCGCCATTGTGAGGTTGTCATGCGTTGGATCGTGTTGCTTGTCGCTGTTTTTGTGGCGTCATGCGCGACCGAGGAAACACCGTCTGGGAACGACGGCCAACGTGTGATCTTGCCGCTGATCGTCAGCTTTGATCAATCCGTTGCCGTGTCCTCGAGCGTGTTTGAGTTCGAGCTGCCCGGGACCGAGCGCATCGTCGCGCGCACAGCAGAGGTCGTCTTCTCGGGAGCGGACGGTACGGGGGTGCCCGTGGAGGTCACCTACGTGGTGGAGTGTGATCGTCGCGGGGACCAAGGCAACTTGCTCGTTAAGACAAACGTCGACCAGTTGTGGTCGCGCCTGCAACCGTCTCCGAATGCCGTGTTTTCGGGCCAGATCGCGTTGAGCCTTGTCGATGAGATTGGCGTCTGGCAGGCACACTCAACAATCAAACCATCGAGTTCAAAAGCCAGTTTCCCTGCAGGTCGAACCGGTTGACGGCGGCTTGGTGTTTGTAAACCAGCGCTTGAGATCACCGGCGAAACTTTTGCGACCCTCGAGGGAGAATCGCGGCGACGGTCACTGGGGTCTTAACCCTGATTCGGCGAGTCGCGCACCATCGAGAGCGAGGTGGTGCGGGTGGAGTGGGACGGTTCACGGACGCGAGCAAAGCTTCCTTGACCCCGGCGTGTTTGGGGTACAGGTTGGGACATTCGAGGGGTCGCTGACCTTCGCCAACGTCCTGTCGACCGGAACACGATTTGATGGAAACAACCAACCGGCCTTCTCGTTCGAGATCCAACCAACCTTCCTCGCCTCGCTCACGCCGAGCGCTGGCAGCCGCGGGCAACGCATTGGCTTCAATGGACGCGGTTTTGTCGCGAACGCCGACAACGACCGTTTTTCGGGCATGATTTTTCGTTTTGATGGCGAGTTTGTGACGGATCGGGGAACTCGGATCGACCTCAGCGGCGACAACGCGTTGGAGCGCGCGCCTGACCAAGTCTTCTCGGAGACCGAGGCAGGAATGGCGGTTTGGTACGACATCACCGACGGAAAGCTGAACGGACTCGGGGCCGACCCCGGCCGGTTTGAGGGCACCATCACACCGATCTTGTTTGACGCCTATGGCGAGCAGATTGGACTGTCCTACGATGGGGAGTTTCGCGTCTTGCCCACAAAACAAGTTGTCCACATCAAGTATCTTCCGGCGTTCTCCAAGGCCCTTGAGAAGTTTGGCATTCAGAACGTTGAGGCCGATATTCGCAGGCGAATCCAAGAGGTCGTAACGCGTGACTACGAGGGTATCCATGTCGAGTTTCGCGAGACCGCGCCGACGGACTTTGTCGACTACGCTACGATCGAGATTGGCGGCCCAGATCCGTCGGGCGGGGGTAAGTTCGGTTACGACAACACGTGCAACAACGCGCTGCGGCGCTGCAAGGATACAGACAACTTGTTCTTGGGAGACTATCTGGGCGGCATCAATGCCGCGAGCGCCAACGAGTTCGAGACCCCTTACGGCGGTGTCTTCATCGAGTCGTTTGACTACTTCTCCAAGACCCTCAACCCTTCGAATGTTGACGCGTCGAGCACGTTTGATGACACGCACAAGCCATTCATGCCCAAGCTCGGCGGAGACCCGGTACGTGGGACCGAGTGGCCAGACGGCCCTCGATCCGCACAGATTGCCGAGGCCATTCACATGGTTGGAAGCGTCATTGGAAACACCATCTCACACGAGATTGGGCACTCGCTTGGGCTGGCCTTTTTTGTTTTAGACCGGTGCACGAATCCGACAAGCTGCGAGCCTGGGCCGTTCCACAATACGGTGGACCGTGAAAACGCCATGATGGATTCGGGGGGCGACCGCCCATTCGAAGAGCGCGCCGAGATGAAGGGGTTGGGACCGGCTCGCTTTGTCGAACAGAACCGAAACTACCTCCTCGACATCCTTCCAGTACCATGAGGGCGTTTCTTCTCGCGCTTGTGTTCGTGTGCGCGTGTGCATCCTCGTCGGACGCGCCAGAGGAGGGCCGCGCCATTCGGGAGTTCTCGGTCACGGTGGATCGTGAGTTGGTGCTGCCGAGTTCGGTCCTGCAGTTTCAGATTCTCAACTCAGCCGACCGCGCTGCGAGCGGGGCAGAAGTTCGGTTTGCCGGTGTACTCGAGGGAGGGCTACGCCTCGACGAGAGCTACTACGTGACCGTCGACCGCGTGGGGGAGCGAGGCGATCTGCTGGTGCGCGTGAGGGTCTCTGACGGGTTGTTCGCAGCGGCTGATGTCGAGGGTTCCCGCAGGTTTTCAGGCAGTATCGTGATTCGACTCGATGATGCCGTGGGCCCATTCGGCGAGGCGTACGTGGAAGACACCGATCTGGTGTTTCTCGACGAACTCAAGCCGGGAGTTCGCGCCATGGATGTGGCATCACAAACCTACGTCTTCGATGATCTTGCGGTGGAGGCTTCGGGTGTCCTGATGCCCGACGAGGGCACGACGTGGGCGGTCGTGGAGTCGGGCACGATCACCAACACCGATGGTTCGTCTCGCCAGATTTCCAACGCGCGATATCCGGTGTTGTGGGGCGGTTCCCGTGAAAGCGGACTGCTCAAAGTCGCGCCCGAGATCTTCGGCGTGAAGACCGGACGATTTCGGGGCGCCGTGACATTTGAAAATGAGCTCAGAACCGGACAAACCGCATCCGACGCCGCAAGTTTTGACGTCGATACCGTGCTGCTTCCGTCGATCATCGAGACGATCGACCCACCCGCAGGGAGTCGCGGCCAGCGCGTTCGCCTGACTGGCCGAGGGTTTCTGCCTGAGAACGATGCTTTGGGCTACGGCATGTACCTGAAGTTTGAGGGCACATTCACGCCCGCGAACGCAGCCATCGAGCCGCGCGTCTATCAGGGGAGCTCGGCTGTTTTTCGCGCACCGTTTCTCGTGCTGGACGGCCAGTCGATCGACCAGAACGTATGGGCCGACGTCACGCCGAACGGCCAGCTGAGCGGGCTGGGCGCGACACCCGGTCAGTTTATTGGCACGGTTACGCCCGTCCTCTTTGATGTGACCGGCGAGCAAGAGGGGCAGCCTTGGAGCGGGAATTTTGATGTGTTGCCAACCAAACAAATGGTGTTCGTAAAATTCCTGCCTGGGTTCTCACGCGCGCTTCAGAACTACGGGCTAAAGAACGTCGAGCCGGAGGTCCGTGCGCGTGTGCTCTTCGTGCTCAATCGCAGTTACGACGGGATCAATTGTGAGTTCGTCGCATCGCCGCCCACGTCATTTGTGGAGTACACGACGATCGAGATTGGGGGGCCAGACCCAAGCGGTCTGTTGAACTTTGGTTACGACAACTCGTTCAACGACGGGGGCAAAGACCTCGGTAATCTCTACCTCAGTGACTACCTCGGCGGCGTCAATGTTCACAGCCAGGACGCAGGGTACTTGCCTTACGGCGGTGTATTCATCGAGTCGTTTGCTGCTTTCAGCCCGACTCTTTTCCCCGACAATTTTGGCACGAGCGCAAGCTTCGACCGGATCATGCAACCGGTGATGCCCGCCCTCGGGGGCGCCGAGGTCTCTGCGGAAGAGTGGCCGGACGGCGCGAGAGCGGCCGCGATCGAAGCCGCCATCAACCTCGTTGGAACACTCGCGGGCCACACCGCTGCCCATGAAGTTGGGCACTCCTTTGGGCTGGCGTATTTTCCCGACACCGTGGACGGGTTTGCAGAGCGCTTTCATAACGACCCGCCAGGGTTGAACTGGTTGATGGACGCCGGCAGCGACCGACCGTTTGAAGAACGTGCCGAGATCGACGGGCGCGGGCCGGCGCAGTTCAGCCCCGCGAACCGTTCGTACTTGCAACGCATCTTGCCGCTGCAGTAGCTCGAATTCCCTTGACATGTGTGGTGCGTAACCTTACTGTCCGCGCGCAAATTGGGCTGGTTTACTCTCCATGGGTGGGTGCCAGCGAAACATGTTCACACGGAGAACCCCATGGCTTTGCACCAAGACGTTAAGAAAGAAATTATCGAAAAATTCGCGCGCGGCGAAGGCGACACGGGTTCGCCCGAGGTCCAGATTGCGATGCTCACCACACGCATTGAACAACTGCAGACGCACTTCGCGACGCACAAGCATGACCACCACTCACGTCGTGGTCTGTTGAAGCTCGTCGGTCAACGTCGCCGCCTGCTCGCCTATCTGCGAGGGAAAGACGTCGCTCGCTACCGCGAGCTCATTCAGGCCCTCGGCCTTCGCAAGTAATTTGAAGCCCCCGCTTTGGGGGCTTTTTTGTTTCAGCAATAGGTCTCGAACCATGGGGGTGAGAGACCGTCAACACAGGCGTGGTCCGGCAAAACCAAGAGAAATCGGGCCACACGAACTTAAGGAAAAGTAAGACATGACAATCATTAGAGAAGGCGCTCGTCTCGGCGACCAAGAATTGATCATTGAGACCGGACGCATGGCTCGCCAGGCAAGTGGCTCCGTTGTGGTTCAGTATGGTGACTCGCAGGTACTTTGCACCGCGACCTCTGGCGGCATCCGCGACATGGGATTTTTCCCATTGATGTGCGACTACCAAGAGAATCAATGGGCAGCGGGCAACATCCCCGGCGGTTATTTCAAGCGCGAGGGTCGTGCAAGCTCGAAGGCGACGCTGACCAGCCGCCTCATCGACCGCCCCATCCGGCCGTTGTTTCCAGATGAGTATCAAAATGAGACCCAGCTCGTCGCTTGGGTTCTCTCGGCGGACCGCGTCAACGACACCGACGTGATCTCCATCACCGGTTGTTCGGCGGCGCTGATGCTCAGCGACATCCCGTTCAACGGCCCCGTTGCCGGCGTTCGCGTGGGTCGCGTTGACGGCAAATTCATTGCCAACCCAACGTTTGAACAACGCGAAAACTCGGAAATGGACATCGTGCTCGCGATCACCCCAACCGCCATCGTCATGGTGGAAGGTGAGGCCGATGACGTGCACGAAGACATCATGATCGATGCCCTTGAATTCGGACAGTCGGCCGTCAAGGAAGTGCTCGAGATGCAGCTCCGACTTCGAAAGGCTGTTGGCAAAGAGAAAATGGAGCTCGCCGCTCAAAGACATCTCGGACATCGTCAAAGACGTCGAGAAGAAGTTCGGCAAGAAAGTTCTGGAAGCTCAGTCGATTCGCGAGAAGAAACTCCGCTACAAGACCACGGGCGAGCTCGAAGAACAGGTGCTTGAGGCGTTCGCGAGCAAGTACCCCGAGCGCGAAGGCGACATCAAAGCCGCGTTCTCGAAGATCAAGAAGAGCGTTGTTCGCCGCGCGATCATCGAAGGAAAGCGCATCGACGGTCGAGGACCTCGCGACGTCCGTCCGATCACCATCGAAGTGGGTCTTTTGCCTCGCTCGCACGGTTCGGCGCTCTTCACACGTGGTGAGACTCAGGCGCTGGTGAGCATCACGCTTGGAACGGAAAAGGACGCGCAGCGGCTTGACACGCTTGAAGGGGACGAGACCAAGCAATTCCTTCTGCACTACAACTTCCCAGCGTTCAGCGTTGGCGAAGTTCGTCCGTTCCGCAGCACCGGTCGTCGGGAGATCGGCCACGGATTCTTGGCCGAACGCGCGCTCAGCGGTTCATTGCCCAACCTGAAGGGAGAGTTCCCCTACACCATCCGCGTCGTCAGCGACGTGCTCGAATCGAACGGTTCGAGCTCGATGGCATCGGTGTGTGGTGGTTCGTTGGCCATGATGGACGCGGGCATTCCGCTCAAACGCGCTACCGCAGGCATCGCGATGGGACTCATCAAAGAGGGCGACGACATTATGATTTTGTCGGACATCCTTGGCGACGAAGACCACCTCGGCGACATGGACTTCAAGGTCTGTGGCACCGAGAACGGCATCACAGCCTTCCAGCTCGATACCAAGATCGAAGGCATCTCACGCGAGACCATGGCGGCCGCGCTTCAGCAGGCCAAGGAGGCGCGCATCCACATTCTTGGCAAGATGAACGCTGTGTTGGCAGAGCCTCGCAAGGACCTCTCGCAAAACGCACCACGCATCGTCAAAATCAAGATCCCCGTATCTTCGATTGGTGCGGTCATTGGCCAGGGCGGTTCAACCATTCGTGGCATCCAAGACGCAACGGGAACGACGGTTAGCATCTCGGACGACGGGACGGTCTCGATCGCTTCGTCGAATGCAGTCAAGGCGCAGCAGGCCATCGAGATTATCGAAGGCCTTACCGCGACACCAGAAGTCGGCCACATCTACATGGGGACCGTGAAGAAGATTGTCGACTTCGGTGCATTCATCGAGATTCTTCCCGGCACCGAAGGCCTTTGCCACATTTCGGAACTTACCGAGGGACGCGTGGACAACGTGGAAGACATTCTGCGTGAAGGCGACGAGTGCTTGGTCAAAGTGCTCGACTTCGACCGTGGCGGAAAGATTCGCCTGTCGCGACGTGCAGCACTCGCGGACCAAGGCGGAGAGGGCGCGGTGGAGGCGTAAACGTCGTCCCCAAACCATTGCCAAAAAGGGCGCCTAAGGCGCCCTTTTTTTATTCGCCGATGTTCTGAGACTCGACCGCTCCCACAAACCCGCGGGGCCATGTGATCGTGCCGTTGACGTGGTGCACGACGTACAATCCGTCACAGTCGCGGTCGCGACGGGTGCGAATGACAAACGAACCCGTGTCGCGCTCAAAACGGTATTGGTAGGCGGACGCCTCGCCGGGTTTGAGCCCAAGGCCGTTCCAAAACGGGTCGCTTGAAATCCGCGTCGATGCGCCACACGGCAGATCGGCGGGGAACCACGCGGTTCGTGTGGGCAGCCCGTTCAGGTACGCGTCTTGGTCCTGAGCTGCCGAGGCCTGCTCGATGAGTACGTTGGCCAGTTCTCCGATGCGGTCCCTGCCTGACCGCGCTAACGCCTCCTCCTCGGCCTTCGGCTGGTCGACGTAGACGAGCCGCGCCGCGTACGAGACGCCGGCAATGAACAGCGCAATCGCCACAAATTGGCCGGTCGGTCGTTTGAAGAAGTTGATCAGTCCACGCATTTCACGTCCAAGGTCGATGACGTTTCATTCTATCCAATTCTTGGACCCGGATGTCCAACACGCTACGATCGCCGCATGGAGTTCAACATGCCCAAAATTTGGTTCGTGATTTTGTCCCTTACCGGCTCGTCGTGTGTTTTTACCGGCGAGTCCGTGGACCTTCCGGCCATCGAAGAGGTCGCTGACGCAGAGTCAGACGCAGGTGGGGATACAGGTCCTGCGGTGAACGAGCGGGATGCGACCGTGAGTTTCGACGGGTGCTCGGGTTTCGCACGCGCGACCGCAAGGCTTCCGGTTCCAATCCAACAGTCGCAGGCGATTCGCGAATCGTCGGTGTTTTCCCTCTTCACCGTTGGCAACACCCAGGCCTACGGAGCGATCTGGGCGCACACCCTCGCCGGTGCACAGACTCAGGCATATGTGCAGATGCAGCGGTTTGTCTTCAACGGAGAGTTTGTGGAGTTCGGTGAACTGCAACCGGCCACGTTTCCGGTCGAAGCGGACGAACAGATTGTCTACGTTTTGCAGGCGACCGACTCGAC
>JAWKQR010000036.1:0-63369 GCA_041390025.1 bacterium | reverse complement strand
CAAACCTACCCGCACCTCGTCATTCGTTGGATGGCCACGGTCTATGGCGTCAAGCCCATCGACGTTCGCGTCGGCGAAGCGGACGTATCGATCGAACCACAGGGAGGATACGTGCAGCATCCACGTCCCTTCGAAGACGGCGAAACCCTTGGCGCTGAATGCCGAGCACTGTTGCTCGCAGGCGTCTTGGACGCCGTGCGGTGACCCAAACCAACGCTTCGACGGTCTCCGTCGAAGACCAAAAATGGAGAACGTCATGGTCTTTTCAAACGCACTTTTTTCCTCGGAATCGGTCTCCGAAGGGCATCCCGATAAACTCGCCGATCGCATCTCGGATCGCGTGTTGGACGCCTTTCTTGCGCTAGACCCGGACGCTCGGGTGGCGTGCGAGACGATGTTGGCGGACCAGCTGGTGGTCGTCGCTGGCGAGTTCAAGACCAAGCGTCTTGCAGATTTTTATGCGGTCCGTGATGCCGTGGAGTCGTTGGTGCGCGAGGTAATCGCGGACGCGGGTTACGACGACGCTGAGACAGGCATCGACCCGAACCGCTGCGAGGTTCAGATCCGCTTCAATGGACAATCCGCCGACATCAATCAAGGTGTTGACCGTGCCGACGGACAGCTCGGTGCGGGCGATCAGGGTCTGATGTTTGGTTACGCGTGCGACGAAACGCGCGCGCTCATACCGGCGCCCATCAGCTACGCGCATGGCTTGGTGCGTCGGCAGTCCGAGGTTCGCAAAAGTGGTCAGCTCCCTTGGCTTCGCCCAGACGCCAAATCGCAGGTCACGTTTCGTTATGTGGATGGGCGACCCACAAAGGTCGAGGCGGTGGTGCTCTCCACCCAACATGACCCCGAGATCGCGCTCGAGGACCTGAGGGCTGCGGTCGAGCAGCACATCATCGACGCTGTCATTCCAAGCGACATCCGCGCCGACAACTTTCGTGTGTTCATCAACCCCACGGGCCGCTTCGTCACAGGCGGCCCCAAGGGCGACGTGGGGCTGACGGGGCGAAAGATCATCGTCGACACCTACGGTGGAGCCGCGCCGCACGGGGGCGGGGCGTTCTCGGGCAAAGACCCGTCGAAAGTTGATCGCTCAGCCGCCTATATGGCGCGGTTTCTGGCGAAACAGGTGGTTGCGCGGGGCTGGGCGTCGCGTGCGCTGGTGCAGCTGGCGTACGCCATCGGAGAGCCCAAGCCGGTCAGCTTCGCGGTCGAAACCTACGGAACCGCCGTCGACTCGGTGCGAGACATCGAAGAAGCGCTGCAGCGCGAGTTTGACCTGCGACCTCGTGGGATCATCGAGACCCTAGACTTGCTGCGCCCCATCTACTACCCCACGGCCGCGTACGGACATTTTGGCCGCGACGATGTGGTGGTCCTGCCGTGGGAACGGGTGCAGCGCACGTAAACTGTGAGGCACCGCGACTTTCAGATTGTTTTAGTTCCAATTCGGAAGGTGTTGCGGTCAGCTGAGGGCAGCAAACGGTCTGCGTGTGGAGATGATGATGAAGTGGATGCTTGTGTTTTTGACGGTCAGCGTCTTGGCAGCGTGTGGGGATGAGCCTACGAAGAAGGGCTTCGACACGTCGATGGACACCACAAACAACGACATGACGAACAATCAGACGTCGTCGAACAATCAGACGTCGTCGAACAATCAGATGTCGTCGAACAATCAGATGTCGAACAATCAGACGAATCCGACAAACAACCAGACGTCGACGAACAATCAGACGTCGACGAACAATCAGACCAACAACCAGCCCGCTCGCCGGAAACTTCACGTGCAATTGGTTTGGGACACGTTGGACACGGACATGGACATTCATGTGGCGCACCCCGATGGTTCGCTGTCGGCGACCCGATCGGATCTGGACGGCGACGGCATCAAAGAGCCATGGGGCGATGCCACGTACGATTGTTATTGGCAGAACAAGAACCCCGATTGGGGTGTGATCGGGGATACGTCCGACAATCCCGTTCAGGACATTGACGACTCCGACGGTCAAGGGCCTGAAAACATTAACATCTCTGCCATGGAACCTGTGGTTTACCGCGTAGGAGCCGCGTACTACGCCAAAAATTCGGCGCCGTCGTCCACCGCAACCGTTCGGGTGTTTCTGGATGATGCGCTGGTCCTCGAGCAGAGCCTCACCATGACGCAGGAACAGCAGCTGTGGGAGGTCGCGTGGATCAATGGCGCCACTGGCGAGGTGTTCACGCGCGAATTGCCAGATGGCAACCCGCGCCTGTTTTCGTTTCCGTTGTAAACGGGCAACATGCGAGAGTTAGAAACGTAAGTCAGCGGAGCAGCTATGAAATGGTTACCTTTGACACTTCTGATTTTGGTCGCGGCAGCGTGCGGCGACGAGCCGTCCAAAAAACGCCCGGATTCCAACAATACGTCGTCCAACAACACCGTCACGACGAACAATCAGACATCGACAAATAACCAAACAACGTCGACAAATAACCAGACGAATTCAACGAATAATCAGACGAATTCGACGAATAATCAGACCAATTCGACGAACAATTCGACGAATAATCAGACGAATTCGACGAATAATCAGACGAATTCGACGAATAACCAGACCAATTCGACAAATAACCAGACCAACAACCCCTTAAATCCACCGTTTCGTCTGCACGTGCAATTGGTGTGGGACACCCCTGGGGACGTCAACCCGGCAGACATGATAGGCACGGACATGGACGTGCACTTGGCGCATCCAGACGGTTCGTTGTCGGCCACTCGAACTGACCTCGATGGCGATGGCATCAAGGATCCGTGGGGTGACCTCAAATACGATTGTTTCTGGCGAAACCCGAACCCCGATTGGGGTGTGCTGAACGATGCCACGGACAATCCGTCGCAGGACATCGACGACACCGACGGCACGGGGCCCGAGAACATCAACATGGAGGAAATGGAACCCGTGGTCTATCGCGTGGGGGCAGCTTACTACGCGGCAAAAGGCTTGGGGCCCAGCACGGCGACTGTGCGTGTGTACCTCAACGATGTTCTGGTCTTGGAAGAGGCGGCGACCTTGAACGATGAAAACACGTTGTGGGAGGTGGCATGGGTCAACGGCGCAACGGGAGAAGTGTTCAAACGCGAGACTGCGCCGGGCGTTCCGAGACTCTTCACGCCGATTCCTTGACGCACGCATTGACGGTGCGGCGTCGCTGAAGGAGTCTGAGGGTCGTTTGGAGGTCTTGTGCGTTACGGCAGCTTTGAAACGACAACCATGTTGGGGCGCGGCGGGATGGGGGTCGTTTGGCGCGCTCGCCACGATTCCGGCGAGGAGGTCGCGCTCAAGGTCGTTCATCCCGCCGGAGATTTCGCCAAGGCGTTGCGTTCGCTGCGTCGCGAGGTTCAAGCCATCGCCGCGTTGAACCATCGTGGCATCGTTCATGTGCTCGACATGGGGGAATCGGACGCGCAGGGCGAGGGCTGGTTCGCAATGGAAATCGCCGAGGGCGGAACGTTCGAGGAGACGTCGGCGAGCGATTTTCCCGAGCTTGCGCGTTTGTTGTTCGACGTGCTCGATGCGCTTGGGTACGCGCACGCCCGCGGCATCATTCATCGCGACATCAAGCCGTCAAACATCCTTCTTTCCGCAAACCACAGCGGCGGCTGGCGGTGCGTGCTCACCGATTTTGGCATCGCGCACATTGCGCTTGATCCCGACCACGCGCTCGAGGAGCTGACGCGCGCGACTGCAGGGACGCCCGCGTACATGGCCCCTGAGCAGTTCCACGGCGACTGGAGGAGCTACGGTCCGTGGACCGATTTGTACGCTTTGGGGTGCCTTGCGTACGAGCTGTTGACGGGGAGGCCACCGTTTTTGGCCGCGTCAGCGCTCGAGACGGCGATGTTGCATATCTCGGAGGACCTGCCGACGCCCGTACCCATGTTCGAAGCCCCGCCCGGTTTCACGGCGTGGTTACGTCGCATGACACAAAAGGACCCCGCAGACCGGTTTCGATGCGCCGCGGATGCGTCGTGGGGTTTGGTGCAGGTCATCGGCGGCGATCCACGATTTGCGCCCGCGGGCACGATTGCCGGCAAGCGCATGGTGCGCGGGACAGTCGCGACGATGACGTACGATGCCTTCGCAACACAGGCGTTGGACCGCGAGGCGTTCTCGCGTGTTCTTCAGCACGACGCGGACGACTTGGACCGGGCGATACCGGTGGTGCAGCCGCCCGTCCCTTATCACGTGGTGGAGCCCACCGAGACACCCGACCGCAGGTTGTTTGGTGCCGGCTTGAACCTGTTTGGGTTGCGTCAAACGCCCTTGGTCGGACGTGTCGCCGAGCGCGAGGTGCTGTGGAGCGCATTGCGCCGGGCCTGCAACGAAGGGCTTCAAACCCTGCTGCTGCAGGGCGAACCGGGCATCGGTCGTTCGAAGTTGGTGCAGTGGTTGTCGATGCGAGCCGAAGAGGTCGGTGCCGCCGACATTGTCACTGTGCACCACAGCGAAACCGGTAGCGGCGCGCATGGGATGGGGGCCGCGTTGGCGGCCAACCTTGGATTGCAGGGACTCCGCGGGCGAGAGCTCGCGCGCAGGGTTGAAGCGGTGCTGCAAGGACTGGCTAAACGCACGGGCGTGTCGATGCCGGACATGCACGACCGTGTCGCCGAGTTTGCCCAGTTGCTGGTGCCCGAACCCATCGAGGGTTATCCCCAGATCACATTCGAAAACCCGCGCCAGCGCTACAGCGCATTGACCTGGATTGTGGCGTTGATGAGCATGGATCGGCCGGTTCTGCTCGCGGTTGAAGACGGAAATTGGGCGTGGGACACGCTAGGGTTCGTGCGTCATCTCATCGAATATGCGCCGCAGCTGCGCGTCATGGTGCTGGTCGTGTCGGATCCTCAGATCGCATGCCCAATCGCGCGGTCCCACCGCCACGCGTTGATGGAATGGCCACACGCGACAACCTTGAATCTTTCGGCGTTGTCGACACGTGAGCACGAGGCGTTGGTCCGAGCCGTGGCGCCGTTGGACCGCACCGCGGCTGCGCGGGTTGTCGCCGCGACAAGCGGACGCCCTGGCCACGTCATCGCACGTGATCCAGGATTTGATCGATCGGCATCAACTTTCTCCGGGTCCGGCCGGCTACCTGCTGACCGACAACACGACGCTGTCACACTCCGTCAACCAGTTTTGGTTTCGCCAGCTGTCGAAGTTATGTGCGGCCGTTGGTGGGGATTCGGACACCACGCTCGGCATTCTGGAGATTGCGGCCGCGATGGGCGGTACAATCGACCCAGACCAGGTGGAGGTCGTGGCCGCTGAGCTTGGTCTAAAGACGGACATTGAGCAGGTGTTCGTGACATCGTTTGAGCTCGGCATCATGGGCTACGATGACCTTGGCTGGTCGTTCTCGGCGGTGGAGTACGAGGCGGAAACACGGAGGCTGAGCCAAGAGTCCGGCCGCTGGTCCGTGATCCATCGTGTCTGCGCGTCGTTGGTCCCCGACGACGGAGACGTGTCCATGCCAGCGTCGGAGCGGCGCTACGTTCACCTGGACATGGCCGGAGCCGAGGAAGAAGCCGTGGTGGAGTTGGCCCAGGCGGTCGACGACCACCTTGGGGCGAGCGCGTACGAGCGCGCAGGAGCCCTGGCGGACGAATTGGAACGTCGTTTGGCGATGCTCGGCGCGGCCCCTGACGATCGCCGCCGTATACGGGCTGCTGCGGCGCGCCTTGACGTCATGCGTTTTACGGGGCGGCTCAACGATGCGGTCGAAACCGCCGCCGGCATGGAGAAGCGCGTCGCAACGTGCGCTGACCCGCTTGCGCGCGCCGACGCATTGCGGTCGATGGGCAACGTCAAATACCTGTCTGGCGACTACAAGGCGGCCACGGCGCTCTTCGATCAGGCGTTCAGGTTTGCACAAGGCGACGACCTGCTGCTCGCCAAGCTCTACCATGGCGCCGCATGGTTCCACAGCAACCACTCACGCAATGAGGCCGCACTGAAGGCCTACAACCTCAGCGTTGACCACGCGCGCGCCGCAAACTCGCTGCGCGATGTCGCATGGGGACTGCATGGCATTGCGGAGCTCAAGGCTCGTGAGCGAGAAACGGAGGGGCGGCGGGTCGCCGAAGAGGCGCGCGACACGTTTGCCGCTGCCGGGTCACGTACCGGATGGGCGTTGGCGGTGCAGGTCTTGGCGGAGTTTGAGCGTCTCGACGGAGACTATCTGGAGGCTGAGCGGCTGTACGTGCTCGCCGCAGACACGCTGCATCATGTGGGTTCCATCGTCGAAGCCATGGTGCGGGGCCGGCTCGCGGTGCTTTATTACGTGATGGGAGACAATCGCGCGGCGCTGGCCCAGGCGCGTGCGGCGCGCGAAGCGGTTGGCCACGGGATGTCATTGCCCGCGCGCCTTTACATGGACCTGGTTCTGATGACGCTCGAGACCTCCGAAGACCGTCGCCGAGAACACCGAGAAATCGCACGCAGCCTGATCGCGCGAACCGGTTTTAAACACCCCGATTTCGATCTGTTTGATCTGACCTAACGTCCAACGGCCGCGCCCAAGTACTCCCAACAGGCTTTTTGGACCATCAAAAATCCAGCGCCATCGGGAACCCACGACAGGACTCCCTCGTACGTCACGTTGGCTTTGTAGTCGCTGGGCAGCGGGTGCACGTCGAGCTGATTGGCCTGTGCGAGTCGCATGGCACGTCGCATGTGAAACGCGGACGTGACGACACCAACACGCTTCCACTGCTTTTGCGCCACCATGGCCGAAAACGAGCGCATCTCTTCGGACGTGTTTTTGGGGTCGGGCATCCGCAGGATCGCGTCGTCGGGGACGCCGAGGTCCTTCAGCACCGTCGTGGCCTCGGCGACATTGACGTAGGTTCCCAGTCCGGGGATTGACGACCCTGAGGTGACAAGGGTCTTGGTCAGACCACGGCGGTACATCCGAGCGCCAACAATCGCACGATCGCCAGAATCGGTAAGCTGGGCATAGTCGCCGCCGCCTGTGACCCCACCTCCGAGCACCAGGACCGCGTCAAAGGCTCCTGTTTGAAGACGTCGATCGTTGACCAGGGAAGCTCGAGCGATGCCATCAGCCAGGACCCAACGTAGTTGCTGCCGCAAAGCGTCACGCCCAACCAAACCACGGCCACAAACGCCGCGTGTCGGATTTTTTGGTGTGCGACCGCCCAACACCCGGCCACAAACAATGCGGCCCACAGCAGTCCCGCCGGCATGAGTAGACGGCCAATCAACTTTTGAAGCAGGTAGGATTGGGGCATCGCCAACGCCAGTGCAACCGCGGTGACGGCCAGCGCTCCTACGTGCTGCATGCGTTTGGCGTGGTGGTGTCGAAACGAGCTCACAGTGCGGAAAAATGCGATGAGCAGCGCAGCCGTGAGGACGATGACGATCATTTCTTGGTGCCAACCACGATGTATTGGCGAGGGAGGGTTTCCTCGACCAGAGCAGCATCAAAGCCGCCGGCCTGAAGTTCCTCGATCACCACGCTGGCATCCAGCCGCATCTCGGGTGGTGGGCCCTCCGGGGCGTCCTTCGTGAAGTCGACCACGACCACACGACCGCCCGGTTTGATGACCGCGAACAGACGTTTGGCGTAGTCCTTTCGATTCTCGATGTGGTGCCACGTGTTGACCGTCAACAGCCGGTCAAGCGAGCCATCCTCCATGCCGGTCGAGTCAAAGGGTGCTTTGCGGGGCTCAACATTTGTCAGACCCTGGTCCGCGGCATTTTTTGTGATCCACGCCAGCATCGCGTCCTCGACGTCAAGCGGGTAGACCTTGCCTTCTGGACCCACCGCGGCGCTCAGAAACGGCACGAAGTAACCGGTGCCAGCGCCCAAATCGGCGACCGATTGCCCCGGTGAAATCTGCATGAACGCGAGCACTTCGTCGGGTTTTTGCCACTCCGCGCGTTCAGCCGAATTCCAACGCTCGGCGTACTTTTCCGGGTCGTCGAAGCTGTGCACGTGTTTGTGTTCGCCTTGTCCATGGTGCTCACCGTGGTGCTCGCCATGTCCGTGACCGTCGAGGGATTTTTGTTGGGTCATGGTGCCGTCTTCGTTGGTTGTTGGGGTTGACGAGCCGCACGCCGACGCCAACAGGAGTACTGCCAATAGGTTCTTCATGTTTTGAATCGTGGTCAGGGTTAGGGGGTGCCGAAAAGTTGCACCCAGAATTCTTCGCCGGTCGACGGCGAGGCTGCGTATCCGATGCCGATTTCCGAGTAGCCACCGTTCATCATGTTGCTGCAGTGCCCGTCGGAATCCGTCCAACCTTGCACCACAGCGGCCGGCGTTTCGTAGCCGCGCGCAACGTTCTCGCCCACTCCGCGGCCTTGGTATCCGGCGCGATCGGCACGTTGTGACGGCGAGCTGCCGTCCGAGCCTTCGTGGGCCATGAAAAGGTTGGCGGCCATGTCCTCGGCGTGACCTTGGGCCGCGATGCTCAGGATTTCATTGAGCTGGAGCGGCCCCACGGCGTTTTTGATGCCGTTGACGCCGCAGTCCTGCTGCGCCGCACGGGTGGAGTTTGTGTATTCAAGCACACCAAGCACTTCGGCGCGGTCGTTGACAAAAACGCAGGCGCTGTCGACGCATGCCTCGGAGGCTGAGCACGAGTTGCCACAGGCGCCGCAGTTGTCATGCGTACTGGTGAGGTCGTAGCAACGATTGCCGCACAGGTCCTTGCCGTTGAGGCACACACACGCGCCTTCTCGGCATGTCTGGGCGCCAAGCTGACACGAATTTCCGCAAGCGCCGCAATGGTCGACCGAAATCTGTCCGTTGACGCATTTGCCGCCGCAGAAGATCTCGCCCTCGTCGGGGCACATCACGGCGGGTGTGCTGTCTTCAACCACATCGGCACCGGCGTCCGTGGCATTGTTGTTGGTGGCGTTGTTGGCCGAGGACTTCGGCGAACTGTCGTCTCCACACGCGACGGCCGCGAACATCAAAAAAACGAGAAATCTGCGCATCAAAACCTCCGGTCGAGGAATGTACTTCCCACAAACCGCGGGATCAACCACTCACGCCAAATCGTTATGCCTTCGAATTCGATCGGCACCACCGCGTTGGTCAAGTCGAGGTCGAGGCGGCAGCCGGCTCACGACTGGCCGCGCCACGGGACGCGTGATAATACGTCGAAAGTTCAACGTTTTCTGCTGCGAAAGAAGGTCATGCTGTTCAAGAAAAAATCAACGGACCCGCTCGCCATCGAGCTGCGGCGGACACAAGTGATTCCGGCGAAGATGTTGGATTCGTTGGAAAATCTTGCGTACGTCAATCAGCTGGGTTTGTTGCTCGAGCTGTCGTTGTGGAGCGGACTGAAACCAGACGCGGTAGCCGGGGTGATGAAGAACGCGTATGCGGACGCAAATTTTGACGCGATGTCCACACTTAACGTGTTCAATCTGATTCAGTATTTCCCACAAACCGTTGCCCGCAAAGGCTACTTCCCGCTGGGAGTGACGCAGTCCAAGCTCTATTTGGCCGGCACGGAACCGATCGATGCCGAGACCCTTGCGCAACTTAAGCTCGACGAAGGCGTTTCTGCGGAAGTCATTCGCGTCGCGCCGAGCATCGTTCAGGATCTCGTCGAGGGTTGGCACGACGAGTTTGCTGGGGAAGACGTCGAAGAGCCGGAGTCCGAAGTGCCGCCGGCCGTGCGCGTGAGAAACTTCATCTTGGTTCATGCATGCAAGACTGGGCACGTCGTCTTCGAAAAGGGGTTCGGATCGACGTATAAGCTCGATGTCGTCGGCGATAAGTCCGGCACTCAGCGCGAGGAATTTGACGCCGAGACGTCACGCGCGGTCTTGTTTATGCTTTGTGCCACGCACCCTCGGCTCGCCGACGAGGGCTTTGACCCCGAGATGCGTGTAGAGGCTGGGCATCTTCACTTCGTCTTGGAGGGTACTCTGTCGAAGACGCTTTTCGGCGGCGAGCGACTTGCCCTTCGATTGATTGAGCGAACCGAGGTTGCGCCGGACGAACAATCCAACTGACCCCAAGGCCGAGCAACTTTGCGACCTAACACCGCCGTGTTAAGGGTGGGCGTAGACGATCGAGAGCCGAGGACGCCATGAGCGCAGACCGCAAAATCATCATCAATGACTGCACGCTGCGCGACGGAATGCACGCGCTTGGGCACCAGTACTCAGTGGACCAGATGGTCGCGGTCGCGGCCAAGCTCGAAGAGGCGAACATCGACATCGTCGAGGTCAGCCACGGCGACGGGCTCAACGGAAACTCGTTCAATTACGGATTTTCGGCACACACCGAAACCGAATATCTGCTGGCGGTTCGTGACGTCCTGAAGACCACCAAATTGGCGGCCCTTTTGTTGCCCGGCATCGGCACCATCGAGGACATGAAACACGCGGTGGAATGCGGCATCGACACGATTCGGGTCGCGACCCATTGCACCGAAGCGGACATTTCAAAACAACACATCGAGGCCGGCCGCGAGCTTGGGCTTGATGTCGTGGGTTTCCTGATGATGGCCCACATGATTCCGACCGCAGAGCTCATCAAACAGGCCAAGCTGATGGAGTCGTACGGCGCACACTGTGTGTACGTCACGGACTCGGCAGGCGCTCTGTTGATGGACGAGACCCGCGAGAAAGTCTCGGCGATGCGTGACGCGCTGCAGTGTCAGGTGGGATTTCACAATCACCACAATTTGGGGCTCGGTGTGGCCAACAGCATCATCGCGGTGGAAGCGGGCGCGGACCGTATCGACGGCTCGGTCGCGGGCATGGGCGCTGGCGCAGGGAACTGCCCGCTCGAAGTTTTCATCGCGGTGTGCAACCGCATGGGCATCCGCACCGACGTCGAGCTCTACCCGTTGATGGAATGTGCCGACCAGATCGTTCGCCCGCTGATGACTCGCCCGGTGCAAACCGACGGCAACGCGTTGATGCTCGGATACGCGGGTGTTTACTCGTCATTCTTGCTGCACACCGAGCGCGCAGCCGCCAAGTTCGGCGTCGATTCGCGCGACATCTTGGTCGAACTTGGCAAACGCCGCATGATTGGTGGCCAAGAAGACATGATCGTCGATGTGGCCCTGAACCTCGCAAAGTCGAAGTGAACCATGGACAAGCAACTGATCGAAAAACTCGCTGAAATCGTGGACGAGGCGGCTCGCAAGGCCCAACCCATCACGATGCTGACCGAAGCCCATCCCACGATGACGCTCGACGACGCGTACCGCATTCAACGGGCGTCCATTGCGCGCCGTTTGGCCCGAGGCGAAGCGCTGCTTGGCCTCAAGATGGGGCTGACCAGCCGTGCGAAAATGGAGCAGATGGGCGTGCACAACCCCATCTACGGCCACCTGACCGACGAGATGGCCCGCAACAGCGGCGACATGGTCATCATGTCCGAGCATTGCCATCCTCGCGTCGAACCCGAGATCGCGTTTCTGCTTGAGCGCGACCTGTCGGGCAAGATCGGCATCGGTGACGCCAAGGCCGCGATCGGCGGCATCTGCGGCGCGCTCGAGGTCATCGACTCGCGCTACAAAGATTTCAAATTCACGCTCATCGATGTGGTCGCAGACAACGCCTCGTCCACCCGCTACGTGCTCGGTGACCTCATCGAGACGCGGACTCTGGACGTGTCCAATTTGGGCATGGTGATGAAGGTCAACGGTGCGGTCAAGGAGGTCGGCAGCAGCGCTGCGATCCTCGACCATCCGCTGAAGTCGCTGGTGGCCCTTGTGCACATGCTTGATGAAGTGGGTGAGGGTCTCAAGGCTGGCCACGTCGTGTTGGCCGGTGGCGCGACCAAGGCCATCGCCTTGGAGCCAGGCAGCCATGTGTCGCTTGAGGTGCAACATCTGGGAACCGTCGACCTGCATGTCAGCGGTGCTGCGTGAAGATCGGCGAACTCCTTGAGTCACGCGCCGACATTTACGAGATCGTCGAAGAGCGCGGCGCCGGTGGCTTTGCGCAGCTTTGGGTCGCCAGACGTTCCTCGGATGGGCAGGCCGTGGTCATCAAAGAGCTGCGGCTGGATAAGCTTGGGGACTGGAAAGCGCTCGAACTCTTTGAGCGGGAGGCCAAAGCGCTCAAGGGCCTGTCGCATCCCAAGATCCCAGATTACGTCGAGTTCTTTGCGCGCACCGACGACGCGGTGGTCGACCCACGAAAGTTATCGGAACACGACGGCGCGCGGCTGTACTTGGTCCAAGAACTCGTGTCGGGCCAGGACCTCAACGAGCGGCTCAAATCCGGTCCGCCTATGGACAAGGCCGAGGTTGTCGATGTTCTGCGCCAGATTCTGGATGTCCTCGGTTACCTGCACGCGCTGAATCCACCGATGATTCATCGCGACATCCATCCGCGAAACATCATCGTGTCCGACGATGGTGTGGCACATTTGATCGACTTTGGCGCGATCCAAGACCAGATGCGATTTGGCGACGAGTTCGGATCCACGAGTGTCGGCACCTTTGGGTTCATCCCGCTCGAGCAGTCGATGGGGCAAGCGCGGCCGGCGTCGGATTTGTACGCGCTTGGCATGACGATTTTGACGGTGATGACCGGCCGAAATCCTTCCGAAATGCCTTTGGACGAGGCCACTGGCGCCGTCGACCTCGCCGCGCTGAACGTCTCGCCTGAGCTGCGCCCTGCGCTGCAAGGCATGACACAACCCATCGCCGGGCAGCGGTTTCAGTCGGCCGCCGAGGCCATCGCGGCGTTGGATAAACCGCAGACCGCCATGGAGCCGGCAAAGAGGAACGTGCCTGCCGTCGTGCCTACGCCGCTTGCGATTCGGATCTTGTTCCACGCCGCGTTTTGGCCGTCGTTGGTGTCCGCTGTCTACATCTACGTGTTCGCGTTCGATAGCTTTTCCGAGACCGAGCTCGTCCAGGTCTCGGCCATGTGGCTACTTCCCATGGTGTTTGGCGGGACTGGTTTTTTTGTGACCGGCAGCAAGAACCCATTTGCCAAAGCTGTCTTAACCACAATCCTCGCCGCAGCGGGCATGGTCGTCTTTTTCGGGGCCATCTTTCCGGCGTTGTGAACCCCGCGGCTGTGGTTGGGCCGGCAATCTCTGATTGCCGCATTCGGCGAAGCCGAAGACGTGGCTGGGATCATGTTCGAGGCGGCGTGGTTGGGCCGGCAATCTCTGATTGCCGGATTCGGCGAAGCCGAAAACGTGGGGTCATGTTCAAGGCGGCGTGGTTGGGGTCATGTTCAAGGCGGCGTGGTTGGGCCGGCAATCTCTGATTGCCGGATTCGGCGAAGCCGAAGACGTGGCTGGGATCAGGTGGGCTTCGCCCATTCGGCAACCGGAGGTTGCCGACCCAATCGCCTCGCCCATTCGGCAACCGGAGGGTGCCGACCCAAGGTCCCAAGATCGCCGCGGCGTTGCTCACGGAGGCGGCCCAAACCCTTGACATCACAGGGGCGCCTCACTAGCTTGCCGGCTCCAAGACTTGGAGTTTGGCATGCTGCGTTACAAAGAAGACTGGCGGACCGTGATGTACATGATCATCACGACCGGACTGTTGATCGTTCAGTGGAACTTGGAGTCATTCAACCCCATCCTGTGGGTTGCGTGCATGTTCTTCGCGGTCTCGGTGTCCGTGATGGCGCACAACCACAACCACCTGCGCGTGTGGACGAACCCGGTGATGAACCGTTTTCACGACTACTGGTTGACGGTGTTTTACGGTTTCCCAGTCTTCGGTTGGATCCCGACGCACAACAAGAACCACCACAAGTTTACGAACCGCGAAGGCGACTTCACGATTACGTACCGCATCAGCGAAGGGAACAACCTATTTACGCTGCTGACGTACCCGACGATCTCGAGCTACTACCAGCAAAAACCCATCTCGAGTTACCTCAAGATGCTGTGGTCCAAGCGTCGCTCAGAGTTTTTCTGGTGCATGTCGCAGTACGCGGTCTTGATCGCGTGGATTGTGGGCTTCCTGATTCTGGACTGGAAAAAGGCGCTGCTCTACATCGTGATTCCTCAACAGTTCGCGCTGTTTTCGGTCCTAATTTTTAACTACCTGCAGCACGTACACGCCGACGAAGAAGACGAATGGAACCATTCGCGTAACATCGTTGGGCCGCTGATGAACATCATGCTGTTCAACAACGGTTACCACACCGTGCACCACAACCAGCCGGGACTTCACTGGTCGAAAACCCCTGCCGCGCATGCGGAAGTGGCGCACAACATCGATCCGTCGCTCAACGAGCAAAGTTTCTGGTGGCTGTTGATTCGCACGTACATCTTGGGTTCGATCATCCCCAAGTTTAGGTCACACTCCATGCGACTCGACCGCATGAACAAACAATCCGCGGTCGAAGCCTGAGAACTTGGTCGTCCATGAACCTCGCCGAATCCCCAAACATTGAGTTTCCAACCCCATCGGCGAGTGTTCAAAAGCTGGTCGAAAAGGCGGTTAGGGATTTTTCACTGATCGAAAATGGCGACCGCGTTGCGGTGGGTATTTCGGGCGGCAAGGACTCGCTGCTGTTGTACCTCGCGCTTGACCAATTGCGGCGGCGCGCGGATCTCGAATTCGAACTTTCAGCCGTTCACCTCGATCAAAAGCAGACTGGGTTTGACCGTCAGTCGTTCGATGCCACCCTTCAAATGCTGGGCATCCCTTGTGTTGTCGTCGAAGAAGACACGCATTCCGTGGTGCAGGAGCATCTGAAACCGGGCCAAATTCCCTGTTCGATTTGTGGTCGTTTGCGGCGCGGAATTTTGAACCGATATTGCGACGAAAATGGCTTCACAAAATTGGCGCTGGGCCACCATCTGGATGACGCGGTCGAGACGTTTTTTCTAAATCTTTTGTACCAACGCAAGCTTGATCCACTCAAGGCACTGACTCCATCAGAACGCGGTGTTGCGACGGTTCGTCCGTTGATTTTGGTGGAAGAACGCAAAATTCAGGCGTGGATTGCGCAATACGGCCTAAGCCCTGTGGCTTGCCCTGTTTGCGACGATTACCCGCAATCACGACGCCGCGATTTGAAGCAGTTGTTGACGCAGTTCGAAAAACTCCAGCCCGAGTTTCGTGAATCCGTGCGGGCGGCTTTGTACGGGGTGAGCCCATGAGACGATGGCTCCCGATTCTTTTGCTCCCGCTTGCCACAGGCTGTGTCCCGCTCCCTTACGCGACACCGCCCGCCAAGATCGACATCGGCGCGGCGTATCGCATGGGTGAAGACGAAAACGCTGCCACGTTTCCGATCCGTGCCGGACTGCATGTGATGCAGATCTTCCCCGAATACCACGAGCGGCGGTTGGATGTGGCGCCCGGGTGGGGTGTCTATCCAACGACCGCCGGTGCGCTGATGCACGGGCCGTTCTTCGAGGCCGGCTGGCTGTTTCCACGCGGCTTCGACGAGGAGGGCAGTGGCTGGAGATGGGGCGTCAACGCCAAGGCTCATTACCTGCTCCCTGACGGCTTGGATTCAGGGTTTGCGGGCACGCTGCAGGGAACCGTGGAGTGGGTCGGCATCACCTCTGAGCCTTATGTGGGTTGCGAAATCGAAGCGTCGAGCAACGACCCCTACGAGCCCGACAGTTCGGCGCGCAGCTCGTGCCACATCGGTGTCGCGCACGGCGAAGGCGGAATTGGTTTCTTTCTGGAGGCGAGCTACGCAAAGCTTGGCAACGTGGACGTGGGTTGGGCCGGCGGAGGGTTGATTTTCCGCATCCCAGCAACGTTTGGAATTGTGCTTGTCCCGATTTGGGAATGACCGGAGTGACGATGAAGAGTTTGTTTGTGTTGGCGCTGTTGGGGTTGATGGGATGTTCGGACGACAAGGGCACAACAACCCCGACGACCAGTGAGGACGTGGGGACCGATGTCACAACCGCAGACGCCGGTGGAGACACGGGTAACGTCGCTTCGACGACGTTCAGTTTTGACCTCAATATGGCGAACTTTTTTGATGTCCCATTTCCATCCGATGTGCGCAAGAAAGCTGATGGAACCTATGGTTACACCGACTATGCGTCTTTGGAAGGCGTTCAGGTCGGCAAGCTCTGGCTGGACGCGGCGGACGACCTCAAGACCGGTTTTGGCCTGACGAGCGCGGTCTTCATGACGTTCTCGTCGCCGCTTGACGAAGCGACTCTGCCGCAAACGTACGAGGCCTCGCTCACCCCCGAATCGTCGGTGTTTTTGGAGGTTGTTGACGCCGCATCGCCGAAGAATGGTGAGCGATTGCCGATCAAGTGCAAGTTCACCGAAGCCGCTGGAAAACACCACCCGCCAAACCTGCTTGCCTGTGCGTCGCCCTTTGGCGATCTGCGTGAACCGAACACCCAGTACGCTTTGGTGGTGACCACCGACGTGTTGGACCGCGCTGGCAATCCGGTCGCTGCGCCGTCGAGTTTCACCGCGCTCTTGGATGGCACAGACCAAGAGGGTGCGCACGGAACTGTCGCGGCTCAGACTTACGTGGACGCGAAGAATGCGCTGGTCGCCGCCGGCACCGACGCGACCAAAATCGCGGGATTTACGCTGTTCACGACGTTTGATCCGACGTCACGTCTGGTGCGGATTTACGACTTCTACAAAAACCTGCCCCAGCCCGAGCTCGACACGACAAAACCCATTGAGCAAATCGCGGTGTACGACGACTACGTCGTGCTCAAGGCGTTCTACAACGTCCCCAACATTCAGAAGGGGCCGCTGCCCTACGCGTTGCCGCCTTCGGGCGTCATCGAGTTCGACGACAATGGCGACCCCATCGTGGGCTACCAAGAGTCCGTGCAGGTCAACATCACCATCCCACGCGGGCCCATGCCGGCCGCGGGTTTCCCCTTGTTGATCTACGCACACGGTTCGGGCGGCGAGGCCAAGGAACTGATGAATCGTGGGCCCAAGACAGCGCCAAACGATGTGGCCGCGCCAGGAACTGGCCCTGCGGCGACACTCGCTCTGTATGGGGTTGCGGGCTTTTCGGCTGACTTTGCGTTGCATGACACACGCTACCCACAATCCCCCGACACGACGGGCCTGAAGCTTTACAACTTGCTTGGGAACCCACGTGCGATGATCGACAACTTTGTTGTGGCGGCCAACGAAGTGGGTCTGCACTCGCGTCTGATGGCGGCGACGACGATCGACCCGGCGGTTTCGGCGGAGCTCGATCCGACGTGGTACCCCGACGGTGTCATCAAGTTCAACAAGGACGCGTTTGCCGTCATGGGCCAGTCGATGGGCTCGATGATCAGCACGCCGGCGGTGACTCTGCCCAACGAGATCGATGCGCTCATTAATTCTGGGTCGGGCGGAACGTTGCTCGAGATCGCGCTGGCCTCCAAAGACCCTGTCGAGGTCAAACCGCTGCTGCGCCGCTTACTGCAGCTTGGAAACGACGAAGAATTCGACGAGTTTGACCCCGCGCTCAATGCGTTGCAGAACGTGTTCGATTGGATCGACCCCACATTGGCAGCACGCCACGTGATCTTGCGTCCCCACCTGAACGCCAAACCCCGTCACGTCTTCCATCCGTCGGGCCTTGAAGACCGCTATTTCTCGCCGCGTGCGAGGGCCGGGTTGTCATTGGCGCTTGGTGTTCCGATGGCGGACCCCGTGTTGGAACCTATTGCGTTTGATTGGATGAAGTGGGCGGGGTATGAATCGGGTACCACGTTGCCTATCACAGCCAACTTGCCCGACGGCGTGACCGGATTTGTCCGCCAGTTCGAACCCGCGTACCCCGAAGCGGGTCACTACGTGATGTTCGACAAACCCGAGGCCCGTGCTCAATACGGGTGTTTCATGAAGTCACTTGCGCAAGGCGCGCCGGTGCTTCGGACGCCCGAAGAATCAACCCCTGAAAATTGTCCCTGAATTTGAGGACACGGCCGAATAGTTCGGCTGAGTGAAATGGAATGAAACATGGCAAATATGCCTTCTGGAACCCCCAATATTGCGATTTTTTGCGACTACGAGAACGTCGCCATCGGCGCGCGTGATGCGAACTATCCGCAGTTCGACATCAATTTGGTCATCGAGCGATTGCTCGACAAAGGCTCGATCGTCGTCAAACGCGCTTACTCGGATTGGGAAAGCTTCAAAGTCGCGAAAAAGCCGATGCACGAGGCTGCATTTGAGCTCATCGAAATCCCACACGTGTCCTACTCGGGCAAAAACTCGGCGGACATTCGCTTGGTCGTTGACGCGCTCGACCTGTGTTACACGAAGCCGCACGTCAACGTTTTCTGCTTGATCACCGGCGATTCGGATTTCTCGCCGCTCGTGAGCAAATTGCGAGAGAACAACAAGTTTGTGATTGGGGTTGGTGTCAAATCGTCCACCAGTCGACTCTTGTTGGAGAATTGTGACGAATACATCTTCTACGACGACTTGGTCCGCGAACAACGCAAGTCCGAGAAAGCCCAGGCTAACCAAAAGCCCCGCGCGCCCAAGCCCAAGGACAAGGAAGCCAAGCAGGGCGCGGACGAGGTCGGTTCCAAAGAGGAGGTCTTGGACATCATTTTGGACACCGTGGACTCCTTGTTTCGTGAGCGAGACGAGAACATTTGGGCCTCCCACATCAAACAGGTCATCAAGCGCAAGAAACCACAATTTTCGGAGACGTTTTACGGCTATCGCAGCTTCAACGAAGTGGTCGAGGACGCCGCAGCGCGTGGACTTTTGGATGTTCAAAAGGACGACAAATCAGGTGGTTACGTCATTATCGGGTTTGGCGACAAGGCGTGAGCAGGAAGTTCGCGAATTGTGCGACTTTTCGGTGACATCCGGGTTCGGGGGTTGAAACGTGGGCGCTAGGTGAGTACATAGGGGCCGAAGATATACTCTTAAGGAGCTCTCTATGTTTACAAAACGCTCATTATTGCTCGTGGTTATCGCGCTTGCGGTGGCTTGTGGTGACGACGAAAACACAAAGTCGAACGGCAACACCAACAACACCAACAACACCAACAACACGAACAACACGAACAACACGAACAACACGAACAACACGAACAACGTCATCCCCGATATGGGGATGGACGACATGGGCATGGACATGGCCGAGTCCGATATGGGCACGGACATGGCCGAGGCCGACATGGGCATGGACATGACCGAGGCCGACATGGGCATGGACATGACCGAGACCGATATGGGCTCGGACATGGAGATGGACATGGGCACCGTGATGCCCGATCCCGCCGCGGCCGTTCAGATCGCCGACGTTCGTGCAAACCTCACGGGAACGATCACCAACGCCGCGGTGACCTACGTCAAGGCTACGTTGGGCAACGACGCTGGCGGGTTTTTTGTCCAAGCGACCAACGACGGGCCCGCATTGTTCGTTGAAACGGCGGACACCGTGGCGGTGGGCGACATCGTATCCTTTGACGTCACAACCGCCGAGATCGGCAGCGAAGGATTCGTCAAGGCCACCGCAATCGCCAACCTGATGGTTTCAGCGAGCGGCTACGATGTCACCCAATTGACTCAGAATGTGACGGCAGCAGGTGATCTGTTGACCGCGCTTGGGGACTACGAGCTTGAGCTGATCGATGTATCGGTTTCCGTCACCGCTGGTTTCAACGGGGCTGGAGCGCTGCACGCGTCCGCAACGGTCGACACCACCGGCGTCACAGGCGCGAACGACCTCAGGGTTCGCCTGCCGACCACGATCGTGGACGCATGGGGACTTGAGTCCGGCTGTACGTTTGACGTCAACGACACCCCGCTGTGGCGTTTTGGCAGCCAGGCGCAAATTTCGGCGTACGATGTGGCGGAGATCACCGGGCTCGCTTGCCCGGCGCCGCGCTTGAGCAACGCCGCCGCGGCCGACGAGACCACGGTCGTGTTGACGTTCTCGCGTCCAGTGGACCCCGCCTCGGTGACCGATGCCGCGACCCAGTTTACCTTCACCAATGGTTTGGTGGCGACAGGTGCGACGGTGTCGGGCAATACGATCACGGTCACGACCTCGACACAGCCTGGAGGCTCCACCATCACGGTAACCGTGGCCGACACCGTCAAAGATGTGTTGGGTGAGGGTGTCTCAACGACCGAAAATACGAGCGATTTTGTCGGGTTTGAGACACTTGCGGTGCTCCGCATCAACGAGATCAATGCGAGCGTCCAGACCGGGTGTGACATCGTGGAGTTGCGGGTCATCGAGGGTGGCACGCTCCGCGACATGAAGTTCTGGGAGCGCACGGCGTCGGTTTACTCGTTCCCGGATATGCAGGTCGCCAAGAACGACCTCATTGTTTTGCACTTCAACGCGAACAACAACGCATGTGGTTACGTGGATAACATCACCGAGACCACCGCGAAGGACCAATACCCGCAAGCCACCAATCCAAAGAACTACGATTCGGCGTGGGACTTCTACACGGTCGACACGGGCCTGACGAACACCGACAACGTCCTTACCGTCTACGATGGACTGCAGATGATTCAAGACGCGGTGATCATGGGCTGTGGCAGCAACAATGGAACCACGGCTGCAGCGGCGTCCGAGTCCCAGGCAGCGGACGTCATCGCAGCAGGCCAGTGGCAGGATGTAGGCGGCGGAATCTTGGCGCCCTACATCGACCAAGTCTACTGCGACAATGCGGTGCTCGGGCTGAACACGACCGCGACCGATGCCTCGGATTCGTCGCAGCGGCTCAACGATGCGGACCTGAACGACAAGAGCGACTGGACAACGGCGCCGGTTTCCCAGACATTCGGTGCACTTAACGTTGGACAAAACCCGCTCTAGGCACCTCAGGAGGGCGCATGTCGGATTGGTATGCACCGCAACCGACCCATCGCGAATTCGACGACCAACTCACGGTCGACGACATCAAACTTCACCGCGATGAGCCCTCGATGGACCCCACGGACGGCGCTTTTTCGGCCGCGTGGTACTACGTCAAAGAACGCCCTTTTGAGACCATTCTGCTCGGCTTCCTCCAAGTGTTGCTTGGAGGAGGCGGGGCGAACTGCTTCAACCCGTCGGGGCTCGTGGACGTGTTCAACGAGCCCAGCGGTGGCGGCGAAACCTACGACTACGCCAACAACATTTACGGTCTGGTCGCGGCCGGTATCGGCGGGGCCGAGGCCGCGATCATCGCACTCGTGTTGGTCATGGTAGTTGGCGTCGCCATCGTCATGATGGTCTGAGCACCTTGGTCAGCGGCGGTTCTCAGATCTTTTGGTTGCGCATGGTGCGCGGCCAAGATGCGACGCTGAACCATTGTGGAAGAGTGGTTCCAGCACTGCTGCCGCTTTTGTTGACGTCGATTCTCGCCGGGCTCGCCTATTGGGGCGGTCTGATGCTGTTGATCATCCCGGGCATCATCGTTCACTTGGGGTTGGTGTTCACGAGCATTGTCGTCATCGACAAGCAATTGGCCTACGTGGACGCGCTCAAGGCGAGCTGGCGACTGACCAGCGGTTACAAATGGAGCCTGCTGTTAGTCGCGATCTTGATGGGGCTGCTGAACTTTGGCGGCGTGATGCTGTGTTGCGTGGGAATCTTTGCCACCACGGCGGTGTGCACCGGCGTCATGGTCATCATTTACGACCGTATCGCTGAGCCGGGCAACGCTTACCTTGACCTCGAAACTGAGCTGACCGCATTTGACTGACGCTTAACACGGCGTTTCCTTCGCGGGTCACTTGCAGTACATGTAAGGCACTTCATTTGGCGAGGTGTCTGATGCGTATTGGTGTGTTGACCGGTGGTGGTGATTGCCCAGGGCTTAATGCGGTGATCCGCGCGGTTGCAAAGTCTCTGATGTTGAACTGTGGGGCGTCCGTGGTCGGTTTCGAAGACGGCTTCCTAGGGTTGATCGAGAATCGCAGCCGCGAGCTCTCGTACCGCGATGTCAGTGGAATTCTGGCGCAGGGTGGGACCATCCTCGGCACGAACAACAAGGCAAACCCCTTGAAGTACTACGCACGCGGTGGGGCGGATGTGTCCGACGAGTGTGTCGCGAATTACAACAAGCTCGGATTGGACGGCCTTGTGGTGATTGGCGGAGACGGAACCATGTCGATCTCGCACGCGATGCAGCTCAAAGGCGTCAACATCGTGGGGGTGCCAAAGACCATCGACAACGACTTGATGGCCACTGACCGCACGTTCGGCTTCGACACCGCCGTGTCGATCGCGACCGATGCCATCGACCGTTTGCAGACAACGGGACAGTCTCACCAACGGGTCATGATTTTGGAGACGATGGGACGTTACACGGGCTGGATCGCGCTTGAGGCCGGCATCGCTGGTGGTGCGGATATTATCCTCATCCCCGAGATTCCATACGACATCGAACACATCGCAGAAATCATCCGTGGCCGAGAAGGGCGGCAACGTTTCACCGTCATCGTGGTGGCCGAGGGCGCCGCGCCCAAGGACGGCGGCATGACGGTTCGCGAGACGATTGAAGAAAGTCCCGATCCCATTCGTCTTGGTGGGGTGGGAAATGTGATTCGCGCCGAGCTTGAAAAACGGGTGGATTCCGAAATCCGCACGACCGTGCTTGGACACGTGCAACGTGGTGGAACGCCAACGCCGTCGGACAGAATTCTGTCGACGAAATACGGCGCTTATGCCGCACAGCTTGTCCAACAGGGCAAATGGGACCACATGGTCGCGATTCAAAATGGTGTGCTGACGTCGGTCAAACTTAACGAAGTCGCAAACAAGACACGTACGGTGCCGCTCGATTCGCCGCTGTTTGACGCGGCGCGGGCGGTCGGGACCTCTTTTGGTGTCAAAGGTTGAGGAAGAAAATGAAGAAATTCATGGTCATTTTTGTGCTGCTTGCAGCGTGTGGAACCGATGATTCGGGCTCGCAAAACAATGCGACGAACAACGTCACAACGGGATCAAACAACGGTTCCAACAATCAGACGGTTGTTCAAAACAACCAGACAACGAATACAAACAATCAGACGACCACCACGAACAACCAGACGAACAACATGACGAATGTGTCCGACATGGGTACGTCGGATTCTGGGATGGACATGGGCATGGCTGACGTCGGTGAGGACGCAGCGCCGGACATGATGATGGACATGGCACCCGCTCCCGAGGGCGACACCTGTGCGGACGCGATCCCGATCGCGATTGGGCAAACGTTGTCCGGAAGTACGGTCGGTGCGAGCGACTCGTATTCGGCGCGCGCGGTCAACGACAATTGCCCGAACAACCCTGCGAGCGGACGTGACCGTGCGTACGTCTTCCGGCCAACGGCGGACGGCAGCGTGCGGGTGATGGTTACGCCCGAGGCGACGTACGATCCCGCGATCTACATCCGTTTGGACTGCGATGCGGCGGCCTGTTTGGACGGCACGGTGCTCAACGGTGCGGGCACGCCCGAAAGCGTAACGTTCCAAGTCACCGCGAACACCGACTACTTCATCATTGTGGACGGTGAGCTCGGCGACAACGGCACTTACAACATCACCCTGGAAGCTCCTTGACCCCTCGCCTGATCATCCATGGTGGGGCCGGCCGCGCGTTTAAGGACGCGTCGCGGGGCCCGATTGTGCGTGCGGCGCTGCACAGTGTGTGCGAGGTGGTTTATGCCGAATTGGCGTCGGGAATGACGGCCATGGACGCTGTCCTGATGGGATGTCGGTTGTTGGAAACCGACCCCAATTTTAACGCCGGCACGGGCTCAGCCATCCAAAGCGACGGTCGCATTCGTATGACCGCGTCGATTATGGACGGCAAACGTCAGGCGTTTTCGGGCATCGTCAACGTCGAGAGCGTCGAGCACCCCATCGACATGGCGGCGTCACTGAACGATGCGCCTGACCGGGTGATCGCCGGCGAAGGCGCAGCGTGGTTGGCGCGCGAGATGGCCTTGCCGATTCACGAGCCTGCGACGGCCAAACGTATGGCCGAATGGATGGACGAAAAGCGACGCGGATTTGGCTCGGAACCCGTCGAGGTCGTTGCGCATGGCACCGAGCACCGCACCGGAACCATCGGTGTGGTCGCCTTAGACGTCCATGGTGACATTGTTGCCGGAACCTCGACCGGTGGAAGGGGTTACGAGCGCGTGGGCCGTGTGAGCGATTGTGCGATGCCAGCGGGCAACTACGCGACAGCTCACGTGGGGATCAGCTGCACGGGCATCGGCGAGGACATCATCGACGAGTGTTTTGCGGCCCGGGTTGCGGTAAGGGTCGAAGACGGAATGCGGCTGACGACGGCGATGGAACGCAGCATCGACGAAGCCGCGCGTCGCGAGCGAATGCTTGGGGCGATTGCAATTTCACGCGACGGTGACGTCGTGTGGGGAAAGGCCAGCGATTTGTTGTTGGCCGCTTGGGACATCGGGTTTGGCGTCAAAGATTGTGTCGATGCGCCGCTTGGGCCCATGGTTAAACATGTTGGAGGTTAGAATGCCGTGGTTGATTGCTGCACTTTTGCTCTTGTTTGCACCTGCTGCACTTGCGTGTGAATGCCAGGAGATCTCGGCCGGGGATGCCTTCGATCGTGCGGACATCGTGTTCTACGGCGAGTACGACGGCGAAGAATTTAAGGTGTTGAAAAAGTACAAAGGCAAGTTGAAGAAAAAGGTCAGTTTGGACGAACCGCGCGACAAATGCGACGTCGGTAATTTTGAGACCAACAAGCGCTATTTGGTTTTTGTTGAAACCAAGAAAAAGTCCAAATTCGCCTCGGTTTGCATGGGCACCCGTGCGCTGGAATTTGAACCCATTTCACCGGTGATGATGACGCTTTCCGACCAACCGCAATACGGGGTCAAAAAGAAAGACCGCGACGCCCACCAAAAGTTGCGCGACAAGATGGTCGACGAGGCGACAGAGCTCCTGCAAAAGGCGGCCGAGCGTTGCGAACCCGAAGTCTGGAAAGGCAAAGAGGCCGCGAGCGGACACATCGAAGTGCGGTTTGACCACACCGAAGGCCGTCTGTTTACCGCCGAAATCCTGCGTTACCAGACCAACATCGAGACCACCGATAAGGTGCGCGAGTGTCTGCAAGGGCAACTCACGGAACGTAAATTCCCCAAATTCGACGGCGGCCCGTTCAGCATCCAAGCCTATTACGTCGTTGACCGCGTCGACGCGTCGATGGTGCGCAAGAAGAAGTCGGGTTCGGTTGTGCCCTTCAAATCAAACGACCGCCCCACAGACCTCGAAGTCATCGAGTAACTTCGCGATTGGCGCGAGCGTGCCTGGAGGGTGGACGACTAACGCTGGTGTGAGTGCTAAACTGCCGTATTGCTTTGCGAGTGCGATTCAGATAGCTTTGCCAAAACCTCGTGTTTGGGGGACAAATGCCAAGCCAAGCCAAGCCAAGCCAAGCCAAGCCAAGCCAAGCCAAGGCATTCTGCTTGTGTTTTTGCTAATCATTTTTGGCGGCTTGTCCCCAGCGTCGGCCGATCCCGGAGATTGCTCTCCCGCCAGCGGTCCCCGCACGACGAATCAACGCATCGATGTCTACATCAATGAGTGGTCGTTTCAGAATTTCATCCATGACGAAAACGGCAGTGTTGGCGGACTGAGTCAAGATGAGTTGGTTGGCGCAGTCGTGCAAGCGATGGAACAGTGGAATCAGGCCGCAGCCGGAATTGAGTTCATCTATCGCGGTATCGACGACACAAAGGTGCGTGGCGCCGCCGGATACGCTGTCGTCCGTGGCGCGTATTTGAATAGCGGAAACAATTGGGTTCCGTTGTTTGGTACCAATGTGAACACGCGGGAGGCAGGAGGCGCTTCTTTCACTATCACGATAGGTACGGGTCCGTGCGCTACCTGCTGGCCTTGGCGATGGATTGCGGGTGATCCGGTGAGCGTCTCTACAACTACCGACGGGATCGATCTTGTTGCTGTATTGACGCATGAATTTGGTCACGCCGCAGACATCGGTGATGGCATTGGGGTAGGCGGCGTGATGAGTTCGGCGGACCGACGTCAATTGTATGAAATTGATGTGGATTGTGCGGAGCTCTACTACGACGGCTCGGGCGGCGCCGGCCGAGATTTAGACCTGCGCAAAATGAGTTTTTCTGGGGGGACAATCTCGGACGTTTTTGTCGGCAATCCTGTGTGGGCAGGATCGAGTGGTGTAACATCGGGCGGCGGTAGCGGAAGCCCAAATGCATTCCGTGGCGCTTGGATGACTTCATCAGGGCTTTACGCGGAGAAATACGTGTCTGGCCTGAAGTACCTCGGGGACGACGACGACTTCCTGCCGCAAGCACCGGTTCGTGGTCATCGGCGAGAACTTCCAGCTTCCTACCGAGATGCGATTTTTGCGATCAATCGCGCTGCCTACAACTACGGAATCCGGAACACTGAGTACTTTACAACCAAGGTGTTTTCATCGAGTGACGGATTTACCAACATCGTGTCGAACCTAGGGGAATTGCGAACCTGTCAGACTTTGTCTGGAAGCGGTTATCTGAACTCGTGTGCACTCTCGAAATCTATTCAATCCGCCTATCGCATCGGTTTTGCCTACGATGAAGCCATTGGTCGCAGTGTTTACGTTTGGGGTCAACTCGAGCGCTCAAACCTTACGGTAAACGGTGATTTACGTGTCGCGATCGGCACGGTTTCGAACAATCACGCTACGACGGGGCCACCTTATTCGCTAGGGGTTCGGACCGATGTCGCCCCAGGAGTCGCCTGCAAAACTGGAGCAGCTGGAAGTGGGGGATCCTACGATTGCATAGTAGCCTACACTGACGTCGCCGACCCGGTAGGAAGTATTCGCATCAAGCGATTTAAATCGGCCACGGTTTCCGGAACCCACTTTCAACCGATTGTCGAGTCTGGTTTTCAGATGATCACCTCGAGTGGTTGGCACCGCACGGCAAGTCCGATTGGTCTAGTCCACCACGATGGAAAGTGGCGACTGTTGATGAAACTCGGGCTCGCCTCTGGCGGTGGTGGCTTACGTGTCTACTCATCGACGACCGGCGACACGAATTCATGGAGTCTTGATTTGCTGGGTAGCTATTCGGCGTCGGGTGGACAAGGTGTTGGCGACTGGACTGGTTCAAACTACGGCTATTTTTCCAATTAGGGGGTACGATGAGAAGCACATTGTTTTTGGCTTTCCTCAGCACTTCGGTCATTGCTTGCGACCAGTCCGGCTCTGGCTTGAGTCCAGACCCTCCTCTTTCAAGCGTCCGGAAACTGCCACCGTCAAGCAGCGACGGCTCGTGTTTCGATCCGGTGGAGATTGGTGGTGGGGACTTGATGCGTTCGGCCGACCGCATCGTGGTTGGCACAATTACCGACGTAACAGTCAATCAAGAGCTGACAGACCAAAATTGTCCTATCGAAAACGTCGATTGGACACTTCGCGTTCAGATGGATGTCGCCGAAAACCTCAAGGGAGAGGGCAACCGTGTCGAGTTCTACCTGGGGAGTTTTCAACAATATGGATTTTGGAGATCATGGCCGCTTCACTATGCTGATGGTCAGTGGTGGCCGGGGCAAGACGTGGTTTGGCAAATGTCAGATACCTTGGGTTGGAGCGACGAAACCGGCCTTGAGCCTGGCCAAAAGATATTAGCTTTCTTGTGGGACAACGGTGGCTATCATCCTCAGTTCATGCCGTTGGGACAAGTTGCAGACGACGGTTCCGTGACGTTCCAGTCCAAGGGCCTGCCCGGCACATGTTTGACTCTTTCGTCCGAGTTCCTGAGCGGAAATCTGGATGCCATCAAATCAAACCTCAAAAATCCGCCCATCGCTGATCCAAAGTGGACCGAGTTCAACGGGTCAGCTTGGACTCGCTCGGGCTGTACTATCCTCACCGACGGTGTCCCACCGAGCTCCTCGGACGCGGGCGGCGACTAGGAGGAAAGATGTGAATCGTTTGCCTCAGAGCTCGCTCAAATGTCTACTCGCCGATGACGGGTGAGACCAAGCAGCCGACCGAGGGATGGACCGATCGCTAAGTCGAGTGGCGTAGGACGTCATCCAAGATGCGGTTCAGAGACGTCCACAGGGCGTCCACATGGCGTTTTTCGGTTCTCCACTGCCCGATGGATACCCGAATCGCATAACGGCCTGTGACGCGCGTGTGGGTGGCGTAGACGTGGCCTTCGGCATTCAGTTTCGCCAACAGCGCAGCGTTGAGGTCGTCGAGTTCGTTGTTCGGCACGGAATCCGGCGCCGCACGGAGCACCACCAAGCCCAATCGACCCTCGGCCATGAGCTCGAACCGTGGCGATTCTACGACCTGGATTCGTAACCCATCGGCGAGCGCGATGTGGTGTCGCAGCATGGTCCGGATGCCTTCGAGTCCGTAGGCGCGCATGACAAACCATAATTTCAGGGCGCGAAAGCGCCGCCCCAATTGAATTCCCCAATCTCGGAAATTTGGGACTTCGGCATCAAATTGTGTTTTCAGATATTCGGGTGACGTTTGAAATGTCTCGACGAGTGTCGCCGGGTCGGCCACAAAATATGCGGTGCAGTCGAAATTCGTGAGCATCCATTTGTGGGGGTTAAATACGTAGGAGTCCGCGAATTCAAGGCCATCAAACATCCATCGAAATTCGGGCAAAAGTGCTGCGGTGCCGGCGTAGGCCGCATCGACGTGGAACCAGATTCCGTGTTCACGACAAATCTTTCCGATGTCGTAGATCGGGTCGATGGCCGTGGTTGACGTGGTGCCGATGGTGGCGCAAACGGCCGCGGGCGTGTGGCCTTGGATGATGTCTTGTTCAATGGCGTGAAGCAACGCATCTGGGCGCATGGCGAGGTGTTCATCCACGGCGATGCGTACAAGGTTCTCGAGCCCAAATCCGGCCATCTTGACCGCTTTGTCGATCGAGGAATGGGCCTCGCTTGAGGTGTACACACGCATGGAGGCGTTCGGATGCGTCGCGCGCACTTTTTCACGTGCGGTGATCAACGCCACCAGCGTCCCCGTCGAAGCCGTGTCGTGGATGACACCGCGAAAATGTTCAGGCAGCCCGCAGGCCTGCTGAAGCCACGACATCACGACCTGCTCAAGCTCGGTGGCGGCCGGCGAGGTTTGCCAAGACATGCATTGCGCGCCGAGCGTCGCCGTCAGCATCTCGGCCAGCACCGACGGTGGCGAATTGTTGGCCGGAAAATACGCGAACCATCCGGGATGATTCCAATGCGTCATATTGGGCACGATCGTTTGCTGAAAATCACGAAAAATAGCGTCGAAATTTTCGGCATCTTCGGGGGCTGTGGTGGGAAACTGGTCGCGGACTTCGCCCGGCAGGGTTGGCGGGGCGACCTTGTAGGATTCGTCCTCGAAGTAGTCGGCCATCCAATCCACGAGTTCGTGGGCGCGTGCTCGGAATTCGTCGTTTTTCATCGCAGTGCTCGCAGAGGTCGGTCCGCATGGTAGGCCTGCGACCGACTTCACACAACAAGGCCGAACGTGACGTGGCTCTCACTCCGTGGTCTTTTGTGCGACGTAGAAGCCGTAGCTCAAATGGGCCCGGTGCCTTGTGTAGAGCTCGATCTCGCGCTCCTCGGCCTCGACGCAGGCTTTCGCCGCGTCGGAGTGGTCGTACTGCTCAAGCAGGGCCGAGAACCTCGCTTGCAGCGGCTGATAGTAATTTTCCAACCAGCACGACTCCGGGAGTGGGAAGTAGCCAATGGGCGTGAAGCCATTGCGTTCCAGGGCAGCGATCTTGCCGGATGCTAGGTCAATCTCGGGGTAGTGTACGTCCCAGTGGGATTGAATTTCTGCGGGTCTTTGCGCGGTCAGCCATGTGATTTCCGAGACAGCCAGTACACCACCCGGCTTCAGGAATGGACGCCACAGCGTGAGCCCCGCCTCGAACCCAAGGTTGTAGATCGCGCCCTCGGACCAAATCGCGTCGAGCGACGCCGGCGCAAACGGCAGGGCATCAAACGATGCAGCGAGCGTCGTGATGCGAGATTCGACCCCGTGGGCTCGCGCGCGGTCTCCAAGGACGTCGAGGAACTGTGGGAACAGGTCGACCGCGGTGATATGGCCGTCAAGGCGTTCTGCGAGCGTGATGGTGGAGGCGCCCGTGCCACAGCCCAGATCCGCAATCTGCAGCGCATGACGTCCGAGCAGTCCCGAGAGCTCCAGAGCCAAGAGCGTCGCGGCCTCGCTGCCGGGACCTTGCCGAGGATTGGGTCTGTGTAGGTCAATCAGAAGCTGGAAGTCGTCGATAGTGTCCATGTGGCTTCGCGCCTCTTGGAAGGGTTGTGCGGGACCAAAACACAACAGACGAACACGGCGTGTCAAGCCGTGCCGTCCTTCAAAGGCAACAGAAGCTGGGAAGTGTGGTGGGACCGAGGTCGATTATTATTGCGGCGCGTCGTTGGGGAACACGCGTGTCTTGCAGTGCGCGTTGACCTTATCGAACAGTCGGATGGAGTCCTCACAAATGGACCCGCCCGAGACAAATTCGTACTGCGTTCCGTTTTCACGCAAACACGAACACGTGCTGATGTTTCCATTGTAGGTGCAACTGACATCGGCTGCGACGTTGGCGCATCGGAGCGAGCCACCACATGTGCCGTCTCCGGCGTTTTCGTAGCTCAACACGCAGTTTTCGGGCGCCACACAAAACGCCACGTCACGCGCTCCCTCACACACCTGATTGTAGGGGCACTCCCACCACGTTGTGCATGCTTGCAACGCTGGGCCGCTCGCGCCGGGGGTTTCGCTGACGGACCAACTGTCAGCACGGTCGCCGGCATTTGCGCCGTTTGTCGCGTTTGCGGCGGCAATCGCCTCGGGTCCGGCTGGCACAATCCGTTTTCGTCGCATGTTGTTTGCGCAGGACATTCGGTATCATCGGCGCATCCCACATCGAACGAAAAGAAGCATGCCGAGCTCAGCGTTGAAATGGCAAAACACAGGCATACGATTCCAAGAATTCGTTTCATATTGGGCTCCGCAAGGTCATGATGCATGTGAGAGAATGCTGCTCAGTACGGCCATCGGCACGATCGATTCGCCGCTTTAATTCGGACGTTGTTTTTGACGGAAATTAATTTCGAAAAGGGCTCCTACGCCCCGCAGCGCGCCGCGACCCGTATTTTGGAGGAATTACGAACGCGTGCACGGGCCGACGTTTCTGAACGCGAAGCCGCCGAATGGACGGGATTGCCCCTCGAGGTGGTTCGGCCTGGCCTGTTGCTTTTGAGCGTGCGCGGCGGCGAGGTGTTTGCGTCTCAGGGGCGTTTGCTCGTCCACATTGACATGAATTCGCCGCTCGCCGGCCTTGCGCTTCCGGTTTGGGTCAACCGCCTTCGCGATCGCTTCGACCGTGTGTTGTCGGCGCTTTGGCCTTTGGCCGGCACTGGTTTTGCGGCGATGGCCTTTGCCGGGTTTGCGGCGTTGTTTGTCGGAAACACATTCCTAGTTTTCCCCGGCGTTGGCCCAGCGGTCCAAACCATCACCGTACTGTTTGTTCTCGGCACATTCCTTTTTGTCGCTCCGGCGATCGCGCTGGCCCTGGTTGTCATGCTGCCGATTTTGGCCGTTTTTGCGTTGGCCAGCGGCGAGCTGCTCTTTGCGCTCGCTGTGATCCCGCTGGCGGTGATTCTTGGCACAGGCTTGCCGGCGCTTTGGGCGCTTGGGAACGGCGTCATGGCGAGGGCATGGTCGTTTGTACGTCGCCTCTACAATTTTGGCCGTGATGGCGACGTGATTCAGGAGCAGGAGCTGTTTGAGCAGCTCGCTCGTGCTCGCCGCGGCCGTCTGGTGCTCGCGGACTTGTGTGTGTTGTACGGGTGCGACATGCACACCGCGCGGCGACGGATGACGCGCAATTTGCTCGACCACGGCGGGCGCGCCTCCATCGATGGTGAAGGACGGCTGTGGTTTGAGTTCCCATCTCTGGCCGACGGCGTGCCCATGCCGCCCGCTCCGGTCTGGTTTCGAGAGACCGAGCCCCGGCTCGTCTTTGACGATGCGTCCCGCCGGCTGGACGGAATTCTTGTCGTCGTCCTGCTGGGAGCTTTGCTGCCCTATCTGTGGCTCATGCGACTTAAATACGAGCCCACGCGCATGGCCGCGGAATACGTTTGGCGGCATTGGGAGTTGGATGCACGGCTGGGCGCGGTGGCGGCCGTGTTTTTCTGCGCGTTTGTCCCTGCGCTGTTGGTGGCACGAAGGATCGTGCTCTTTTGGCGGCAGCGTCGGTGGCCGCAGCGGCGATTATGGCTCGAGACACTGAGGACCGCAGCGAACGGTCAAGTGCGAGTCCGTCGCGACGAGATTGACGTTGCTGGCGTGCGGTCGCTCCGAGGGGCGGTGCTCGCGGAGACGCAAGATGTGTTGGAAGTTAGCTTTCCTGAATTTCGGCAAATGGATTTCGCGCACGATGCGTGGGAGCGCCCGCGCGGGGCCACTCAGTTTCGTTAGGATCTGGTTAGGAAGGCCGCCAACCCTTGCACGCCCCACCGCGAGCGGATACACAGACCTCAGTTACCTCTTTTTTGGAGACCCATTATGCAGAATGCAGAACGACGTACTTTCTTGAAACAGCTCGCGACCGTCACAGGCGGGGTCGTGCTGATGCCTTACGTGATCTCGTGCGGTACGACGCCGCCGGTGGTCGATGAAACGGCGACGGAGACCAAGATCGACGCGGTCGAAAAAGACGCGTCAAAGATGGTTGATGCCGCGGCTGTCCCCGTGACAAAACCTGAGAATTGGGACGCGATCACGTACAACACGGCGCGCGGGAACCTCGGTTTTATCCCCGATACGTACCTGCCCGACGTCAACGGTCCAGACGGCCCGATGAAACATGTCGGCAAGCACCTGCCGTACATCCCAACCGTCGACCCGGCGATGGTGCCCGCCGGCTTTGTCGCCATCATGTGGGGTGACCCAGCCGTGGGTCACGCGAAACACCCCAACGCGCCAAAATCCGAGTCCAATCCGGAAGGCCATTGGTACAACTGGATCAAAGTCCGCAAGGCGGTCGACGGCGAAGCCGAAGAAATGCAGTCGGTCTACACGGATTGGCCAGGCATTGGCGAGTCGGACAACGGCGCCTACGCGGTGTTCGGTGGCGGCGACATTACGGCGGATTCGGGTAAAAACACGATTTACCTGGCGGCGCTGCCATCCGATGTCAAACCAGGCGACACCGTACGCATTTGGTCGCACTGCCTCACACACGGCGAATACGTCGATTTCATCACGGTGTAAGCGAAACGCCCATCTCGGCGAATTCCTGCACGATCGCTTCTTCCCACCCGGCGTTGGCCTTGGGGCTTGCCGGGCTGGGGTGAAGGATTCGGCCAAACTCCACGTCGGTGGTCACGGCCTTGCGAGCACGTTGTTCGGCGAACGCGCCGACCCCAATCACCCGTTCAAACCCTCCGGTCTTGACCACTTCGTCGAGCCAGCGGTCGCAGACCGCAAAAAGCGCGTCGCGTTCTTCGACCGGCAGTTTGTCTGGGGTTTTGTTGCGTCCCGATTCTTCCATGAAGCTTAGCGGGCAGTAGTTCCACACAAAAAACTTGTCGAAAAACGCCTCGGGTGTGCCAAACGTGCTCGCGCCCCAGCCCCATAGGCGTGCGCCGCTGACCTCGCTTCGGCTACAGGTCAGGCCATCGATAGGCCGTTTGGGGTGTTCGTTTTTAGGCTTCTTGACCTCGCCTTCAAGCTTCATCCAATCACGCACAAATCCGACTTCGCCAAATGGGACGCCGGTTTGCGCCATACCCCAAGGCCCGGGGTTCATGCCGAGCAATAGGATTTTGGCGCCACGGTCCCCATACAGTTCCAGAAACTGGGCGTGCAGATTCCATGCGTAGTCCAGCGGGTTGTAGACATGCGTTACAGGTTCGGCGAACGCGAGTGTGTCGACTTCTTTGCTGAGTTTTTTTGAGATCGTTTGCAGGTTCAAGGCAATACCGTTTGCTGAAAAACCGTGCCGTCTTCGTGACGCACACAACTGAGTTCGCGGTTCCAAGCGCACCCCGAGTCCAGCGCGTAGGCCGCACCGAAGTCGCGCAGGCCAAGGGCGGACCAGTGTCCAAAGTACATGCGGGATTCGATGGTGCTCAGGTCAAACCACGCGTGGAATCCACTGGGGATGTCGTCGTACTCGCCTTTGAACTGATACTCAAGGACGTGGTCGCTGCCGATGACACGGCAGCGCGTCAATGTGTTGATTCCAATCCTGAGGCGGTCCATGCCCTCCAAGTCATCGCGCCACCGCGAGGGTTCGTTGCCATACATGTCGGCGAAGATCGAGGTGGGGTCGGTTTGCAGCGCCGATTCGATTTCTTGGGCGATAGAGAGTGTCAGCGCGACGTTCCACTCCGGAAGAACACCGGCGTGAATGATGAGCGAATCGTGATGTTGGGCGGCCATGTTTTGATGCAGGAACCAATCGACCAGGTCGTCTCTGTCAGGAGCCCGCAATACGTCATAGAACGTGTCTTTGGAACGAACCGAGTGTCCAGCGACAATCACGGCGAGCATGTGAAGGTCGTGATTTCCGAGCACGGTTGTTTGGTTTTTGAGGTTTTTTACACGACGCAGTACGTCGGCGGATTCACTGCCGACGTTGACCAAATCCCCCACAAAAATGGCGTGGTCGCTGTCTGCGAATCCGATTTTTTCGAGCAACGCGTCCAACGTGCGGATGCGGCCGTGGACGTCGCCAAAGATGTAAGTGCTCATGTGAATGCTCGGGCCGAGAAGCGCGCCGCGCAGGTTCGCGCAAAACTGGGTGTCTCGCAACCCCGGCGAATCGCACGGCAGCGTGGAAGCTGCCAGTCCACATCTGCCGTTGGGACGCGGAACAGTGTGGGCTTCGCCCATTCGGCAACCAGAGGTTGCCGACCCAATCCCTATCTGCCGTTGGGACGCGGAACAGTGTGGGCTTCGCCCATTGGGCAACCAGGGGTTGCCGACCCAGTCCACATCTGCCGTTGGGACGCGGAACAGTGTGGGCTTCGCCCATTGGGCAACCAGAGGTTGCCGCCCCAATCCCTATCTGCCGTTGGGATGCGGAACAGTGTGGGCTTCGCCCATTGGGCAACCAGAGGTTGCCGACCCACTGCCCCATATCACCGTGCAGTCCGCAAAGTTTCGTCGCGGTGCAGCCGTTGTGGGTCCAATTGTGGTACGAAAAACGCATGATGACCGACGTCACGTCGGCAGGAGTCCAGACCGTTGAGCGAACCTTCTCCATGGCGCGAGCTTGCCCGCGAGTGGCGCACCAACCCCGCGCTTCGCAATGGGACGTTGTTCCTTGCTTTGACATTGCTTGGCGTGATCGCGGTTACATACGTGGTGGTGCAAAACGACCGCGAGCAGCTCGTGCAACGCTTTGAGCGCGAGCGCGAGGTTCAGTTGCGCGATGTGGCGACCTTGGTTGAGTCCGAATTCGAGGACATTCATGACGACCTCGAGCTGACGGCGCGCTTGGCCTACAACGTCTATCCCGAGCAACAGGAAGCCATCGTGACAGCGCTCTTGGGCGCTGTGCGCGCATACCGAGCCGCTGCGGTTGTGGACGCGGAGGGGCACGTCAAGGTCATATCGGATCCCCGGCGCGACGAAGAGCTTTCGCCGGCGGCGCTGACCGCCATCGCGGCGGCCGGAAAACAAGCGATGTCGGTGGGCACCTACATTTCGCCCAAAGTCGGCACCGGCGAGGACGCATGGTACAGGGCGTTCTCGCAGGTCGGACCCACCGGCGAGGGAGCCTTTGTGTTGCTCGTCGACACACGTACGTTCCTCGACAATCTGCGTGTCTTGTCGGCGGATCCCCAGACGTTGGTGATTGTGGTTGGCCCGCAAGGTCAGTTTGCGCCGACGACGTCCGAGCGCATCGTGGCAGCGTTTGACAGCGAGGAAGCGCCCCCCGAGCTTCGAACATTGGTCGACCGCATGAGGCAAACCCCAGAGGGCAGTTACAAAATCCCTTGGAAGCTGGCGACATGGACAGACTTTGACCAAGGCGACGTGGTTGTAGCTTACCGCCAGGTCAATGCGATGCCTGGCGCCAACTGGTCGGTTGCGACGCTAACGTCGCTGAGCGTGATTCGCACCGCCGAGCTGGCGCTGACCACGCGCTTGTTTGCGTTTGTTGGGTTCGTGACGGCATTGTTGTTTGGGTTTGCCGTCTACCTGCTGATCACGACACGTCGAACGGCCGTGTTGCGCGAGCGTCTGGCGTCTGCGAGTGAGCTCGCACACCTGCACCAAAGGCCGACACCGTGCTGCAGACGATGCCGCTTGCGATGTGTGTTGTGGGCGCGGGGGCGCGTCACCGATGCCAATGCTGCGTGGGCGCTGCGTTGGTCGCACCTCAAGGTCAGGGCGATGCTCGAGGAACAGACCGACGACCAGGCGCTCAGCGAGATGATTCGCGCCGCGGTCGATGGGCAGGCGTCGGGCATTTCATCGAGGAAGACCTGCTGTTTGGCCACGAAGGGAGTTTTCACGTGTACTTGGTGCCTTTCGAGCGTCCAACGGACAACGAGCGCGCGCTGGTGGTGGTCGAGGATATCTCGACCACACGACGCTTGGAGGCGCAGTTGTTGCGCGCCGAAAAACTATCGACGGTCGGCGTGTTGGCCGCGGGCATCGCGCACGAAATCGGCACACCGCTCGGGGTCGTGCGTGGACGCGCGGAGTACATCCTCAAAGAAAACCGACGACCCCTCGTCGCAGCGTGGATTGACGGTCATCATCGAGCAGATCGACCGGGTCAGCCGCATCATTCAGGAGCTGTTGGACTTCTCGCGTGTGGATGCGGCGCCGACGCGTCGGGTGTCGCTGCGCGACGTCGTGACGAAGGTCGCCGAGTTGTTGCGCGTCGAGCTCGACGCGGCGGGTGTAACACTCAATGTCGCGATCCCAGACGACCTGCCCGAGCTCGCTGCCGACGTCGACCGCCTTGAACAAGTGCTCGTCAACCTTGTCGTCAATGCCCGGGATGCCCTCGTCGACCGGCCAAATGCCGCCATCTCCATCGAGGCCGAACGGCGCGAGAAGGAGGTCTTGGTGACGGTTTCGGACAACGGCAGCGGCATCGAACCGGACGCGCTGTATCGAATCTTTGACCCGTTTTTTTCGACCAAAAAGCGTGGCCAAGGCACGGGTCTTGGACTAGCGGTGGTCTCACAGATCATACGCAATCACGGCGGCCGCGTGGACGTATCGAGCGAGCCCGGAGTTGGTACGCGTTTTGTAATGACGTGGCCACTCTTTGCCGCAAGGGAGCGCCAAAATGAAGCGTGAAAAAGTCCGAGTACTGGTCGTCGATGACCACGAAGAAATGGTCGAACTGTTGGCGGACCAATTGCGCGATGTGGGTTACGAGGTTGAGGTGTCGACCGATGGGGCAGCCGCACTCAAACAGGCCGAGCGTCGATTGCCCGACGTGGTGATCACCGATCTTCGCATGCGTGGGACGGACGGTTTTGACGTGCTCAACGGCATCAAGGCGCTCGATTCTACGATTCCTGTATTGATCATGACCGCATTTGGCGCGGTCGATACGGCGGTCGAGGCCATCCGACGTGGCGCGTCGCACTATTTCACCAAGCCGTTCAAGCTCGACGAAGTGGTCTTGTGGGTTGAACGCGCCCTTGATGACCGCAATGTGCGCGAGGAAAACCGCCGATTGCGCGCAACGTCGAGCGCGGCAACGGATGCGTTGGTGGGGCAGAGCGCGGCGATGTTAAAGGTCAAAGACGTGATCGCGCGCATCGCCCAAGCCGATGTCCCTGTGTTGTTGCGCGGGGAATCAGGCACCGGCAAAGAAGTCGTCGCGCGGGCGATTCACGAAGCCGGACCGCGCGCGAAAAAGCCGTTTGTTGCCATCAACTGCACATCCTTGCCCAGCGAACTGCTTGAAAGCGAGTTGTTCGGCCACACAAAGGGGGCCTTTACGGGCGCCACGGGTGCACGTCGTGGACTGTTCTTGGAGGCAGAGGGCGGTACATTGTTCCTTGATGAAATTGGCGACATGCCACCCGAGCTCCAAGCCAAGCTGTTGCGAGTGCTGCAGGAACGCGAGATTCGCGCCGTCGGGTCCGACGTGACGCGTAGCGTCGATGTTCGGGTGTTGGCCGCGACCCACCAACCGTTGGAGGCGTTGGTGCAAGCGGGGCGTTTTCGCCAAGACCTGATGTTTCGCCTCGATGTCCTTGCGATTCATCTGCCGCCGTTGCGTGACCGTCGCGACGATATCCCGTTGTTGGTCGCTTACTTCGCACAAAAGCTTGGGATTTCGGTCAGTCCGGCGGCCATGGAGCGATTTGTCCGCTACGACTGGCCCGGCAACGTTCGTGAGCTCGAAAACGTGTTGCACCGCTACCAGGTGCTGGGAGACGACGCGCTCGACCGGCTGTCGTCTGAGCCGCCGGCGGGGTTTGCCTTCGACAAACTGCAGACGCTTCGCGAGGTGGAGTCGGCGTACATCAAACACGTGCTTGACCATTTCCAAGGCAACAAGACGCGCGCCGCGGAAGTGCTCGGGGTCGACGTATCGACGCTGCACCGTCGCGAGAAAGCCGGCGGCTGACCGTTGCATTTTGCAAGACCCACCGTTGCAAAATGCAATGGTGACAACTTCACGCGGGAACCAAACCCGCGCATCGTTAGTCTTCATGCGGTCTGAGGAGTTGGCACATCGTTTGTAAACCCTGCTCCTCGAACGCGGCAATGGACGCCGCACCTACGGAGACAAACGATGAACACGAAGCAGATGTTTTTGGCGATGATGATGGTTGGTGCGGTCGGATGTGCGTCAACCAAGAAGCAGGTCACGCTTCCCGCCGAGGACACCGTGGGCGTGGCCAACAGTGGTCCAGCCACAAAGGAAGCCCCCGCCAAGGAAGACGGTGAGCGCAGCGATGCTTCAGAACGCACCGTGTATTTTGACTACAACTCGGCCGAGATCGAGGGACAGAACGCCGACCGGATCGAGCGAATTGCCAAGAGGCTGCAGGCAGAGCCCGACAGCCAGGTGCTGATCGAAGGTCACTGCGACGAACGCGGCAGCACCGAGTTTAACCTGGCCCTCGGCGAGAAGCGCGCGATGACCACAAAGAAAAACCTGACGCGCTACGGCATCCCCGCCAAGCGCATCAACATCATCAGCTACGGCGAAGAGCGTCCAGCCGTTGCAGGCAGCAACGAAGCAGCATGGGCCAAAAATCGCCGCGCCGAGATCGTCGTCGAGTAGCTAGCCTCGGACTTCCTCAAGCTTCGCCACAAGCTCGGACGCTGAGAACGGCTTGTTGATGAAGTTCTTTCCATGGTTCGACAAATCCAAGTCTTGCTCAAAGTGACCTGACATCAGCAGATATTTGATGTCGGGCCGCAGCGCTTGAAGCTCTCGAATCAAGTCCGCGCCGTCGAGTTTCGCCATCATGACGTCGGTCAAAACGACGTCGATCGCGTCGATGTGACCCCGGGCAATCTCCAATGCCTCCTCGCCGTCCTTTGCGGTCATCACGCGGTAGCCTGACCGTCGCAAGATGTCGGCTGTGCTTCGCCGCACAAACTCGCGATCCTCGACCAGCAGTACGAGTGGGCCGCCCTCGACGACCGCCGCGCGCGGTTCGGGCGTTCGTGGTGTGGTCTTGGACGTGGTCGCCGGCAAGGTGATGGTGAACTCAGACCCTCGGCCGATCGCGCTGTCCACGGCGACTTGGCCACCCATGCTCTCGACGATCTGGTAGACGTTGGCCAAACCAAGACCGGTGCCTCGTGAGACTTTCGTCGAAAAATAGGGCTCAAAGATGCGCTTGAGGACGGCCGGATCCATGCCGGCGCCCGTGTCTTTGACCACGATGTGCGCATTTGCGTCCTCGGAACAAGAAGCCGTGATCTCCAGAAGACCGCCCTTGGGCATGGCATCTTGGGCGTTGACCGCGAGGTTCAAGATAACACGTTCAAGCTCACCGGGGCGCGACACCACGCGGCAGTCGTTCGCGGCACGCCGCACGACGAGCTCGATCGTGTCCGGCAGCAACCGTTTGAGCATGGATTCGCACGTGACCAACGCATCGTTGAGTGCGACAGGGGCTGGGTCTGTGGCGCGCTGACGCGTGAACATCAGAAGTTGTGCCGACAATTCGGCGGCTTTGTTGGCGGAAAGCCGCACAATCGAGAGGTTTTCCGCCGGCGATTCCCCGTTTGCGATCTCCATTTCGGCGAGGTCGGTGGCGCCGATGATCGCGGTCAGGATGTTGTTGAAGTCGTGGGCGATGCCGCCGGCTAAGCGTCCCAGCGCGTCCATTCGCCGCGCGAGGTCGAGCTGTTCGGTCATCATTCGGGTGCGCGTGACGTCACGGACCGTGCCTTCGAAAAATGCCCCCTCACTCGGATTGGCGCGCCGCATCCGAACGGTCACATGCACGTTGCGACCGTCCGCGCGCTGCCAAGTTTGCTCGATGTCCTCGCTGGCTCCGGCCAAGAGTTCCTTGGCGGTCTCGGCAGGAAAAAGTTCCTCGAGCTGCAGATTTTCAAGCTGCGCGACCGAGCGTCCAACGATTCCGGCGAAGGCCGGGTTAACAATGAGCAAACGCCCGTTGGTGCTGACGCGGAAGATGCCGTCGAGCGCGTTCTCGAACAAGGTTCGGAACTCCAATTCGCGTTGGTTTGCCTGACTGCGGGCGACATCGTAGTGCGCCGTGATGATGCCCACCGCCACCGAGATCGACAACACGGTCGCGATCGCGAATCCCCAGGGTGCAAACCACTCCACGGGGCGCAAGAAGGGGTAGTTGAGTCGGTGGAGTCCCCACAGCACAAAGCTGATGCCCGCAAGCGTTGCGCCAAACCCGCGCTGGCGCTTCAACATCGATACACCGGCAACAAAGTCCGTCAGACCGCGAAACAAGAACGCAGGACCCGTGACGACCCAAAACGATGCACCCGTGAACGGTGCAATCGCGGCCCAGGCCAGCATCGAGGCGCCCGCCGCCAACCAGTAACGCGGAAAGAGACGTTGATTGAAATCGTAGACGCCCCACAGCAGAAAGAACCCAGCCAAGACGACCGAAACGTTGGTCAAGGCCTCGTATGCTGGATGCGCGTGGTGAACGAAAGCGGCCAGCGAAAAGCCATAGCGAAAGGACGCCACAAACGATGCCAAGGCCCAATAGAGCAGGTACGTGGAACCGTCGCGTCGCCGCAAATACAGCAGCACCCCACCAATCAAAAGACTGATGAGGAGGGACCCCGCGAACTGGGACGCAAGCATGGTCATGTGGCACCTGACCGGAGGCTCTCACGGAGTGCGTTCGCGTTGCAATACCGTGGAAAGTACAAATTTGCGCATGTACGACACGCACGTATACTCACGGTGCAAACACGACGTTTGGTGACGAGGCGATGATGCGCACATGGTTCTTAGTGATGGTGGCGAGTTTGCTGGCAACCCCTGGATTCGCCCAGCAGGAGCCGCCTCGCGTCGTCCCCGACGAACCTGTGGAGGTCAAAACGCCGGTCGTCGAGGGCCCCCACGATTCCACCGGGGCAGAGGTGGCCGAGAAACCGACAGACCCAGCGCCAGAGGTGGCCGAGAAACCGGCAGAGGTGGCCGAGAAACCGGCAGACCCAGCGCAACCCGAAACCGATGGGGCAGAAACGGCAGAAGCTGCACGTGTGGCCGACGACACCGCCGAGATTCTTCAAGCCGTGCAAGAATCTGAAGGGGAAACCGACGACCTTGAAACGGCAGCTCAAGAGGCACCCTCGGATTCGAGCGACGAAGAGCTCAGCGAGCTGCCGAGCGCCGCGCCAGGTGCCTCGAAACTTCCAACGCCCGAGGAGCTCGCCGAAATGGACCGCCTGGAGGCAGACTTGGCCGACGAGAGCGATGTCCCCGCGAGCTCCGATGCTGACGTGCTCGCGAAGCAAGAGCAGTTCCGGGTGTTCTTGCAGCATGTGCGTGGCCTCGAGGTCATGAGCACGCTCAAGTCGGAAGCGGAGCAGTCCATCAGCAAGATCAAGGGCGTGTTCCCAGGCGCCAAGAAGCACCGCCGTACGTTCTCGAAGGAGGGCATGTTCTCGTTGGCTCCTGCCGTCGATGATCCGGTATGGACCGTTGCTGTGCGCCTGTTCGAAGACGGAAAGTGCAAGGACGCGCTCAAACAGATCGAAGGCATTGCTGCGGCCAAAACCGCGAGTGATGAAGCACGTTTTGGCATCGCACGCATTCAAATGTGCGCCGGCCAAGGTGCAACCGCACGTGAAACGCTGAAGACCCTCGCGAATGGAACGGGCGCGGTCGCCACCGCTGCGCGGGTGCGTCTTGGGCTCAAAGACGACGCCAGCGCCGCCGAAGATGCGGGTCAGGACGACGAAGGACAGTACCTGTCACAGCTTTTGGACGCGGCCAAAATCCGCGCACGCAAGTCCCCGGATCAGGCGATCGCGGATTTGGATGCGCTGCACGGCAGCCTGAAGCAATCGTGGGACAAGTACCGTGTTCGCCTCGCGCAGGCCGAGATTTTGGAGGCGGCAGGGCGCATCGACGAAGCGGGCGCGGCCTACCTCGAATTGTACCGCAAGACACGCGGTTGGAAGGTCAACGACTCGATCGAAGACCGCATCGAGACCCTGGAGCGCAAGCACAAAAAGACGTTCCTGACCTACGGCGAACGCATCGACCGCATGCGCCACCTGGTCGCGCGTGGTCGCTACAAAGAGGCCAAACAGGTCAGCATCGAAAACGCGAAGTTGCGCAAGGTTGGCGGCAAAGAGGTCAGCGGGTGGACGAAGTTCCGCTTGGCGCTGCAGGCCGAGCGCGAAAAGGACCGCGCGAAAGCCGTCAAGCTTTTTGAGGAAGCCGACAAATTGGTGGCGGACAAGGAAGTCCGTCCCCGGATCTATTTCGGGTGGGCGCGCGCGCTACGCCGCACCAACCAAGACACGGCAGCGATTGGCTTGTACGAGCGTCTGTGCAAGGAATACCCGGACCAACAGCTGTGTGAAGAGTCGCTGTACGAAGCGGGTCGCCTGCTGCAGTACCAAGACAAGCATGCCCAAGCCTTGGCGAAATTTGACGAGGTCATCCAGAAACATGGAGACGGTGACTTTGTCGCCGACGCGGTGTGGCGAAGCGCGTTCAGTCACTATCTGCTGGGTCAGTACGACGACGCGATCGTGCACCTTGAGCGGCTGCGTACCGAGTTTGGCGACCTCCGCGACGAGTCCGAGCTGTCGTTGGCGCTCAAGGCGACGTACTGGATTGGAGTTTCTCATCTGAAGGCTGGCCACCGCGCGAAAGCTCAGAAGGTGCTTCAGGAGACCATCGATCGCGGCATGTTGACTTGGTACGGCCGCCTAGCCGCGACGCGCATGAAGAGCGAAGGCTGGTCACCCGATGTGCCTATGCCCGATGGTCGGTTGACCGCTGCGGACCTCGAAGAGCTGTCGTCGTTGATGGTGCCAGAGCACCCGCGCCTAGAACAGGCCGCGTTGTTGGTGCGACTTGGGTTCTACCAAGACGCCTTAAAGGAGCTGCGTACACAGGTCGCCGTTTACCCGGTTCCTGACGGTGCAAACCGCATGTTGTCCGCGATTTTGTTGGCCCGCGGGGATGCGCAGCGCGCCCACTGGAACATGAAGAAGTTCATCGACGAGTCGGGTCCAAACGACCTCACCCTGCGTGACTGGGGCACGGCGTTCCCGCTCGCCTATATGGAGCTCGCCCACAAATACGGCGAAAAAGCCGGTGTCTCGCCGTTCTTGGTGCAGGCAATCATGCGCCAAGAGAGCGGTTTCAGACCGACGGTCAAGAGCTGGGCTGGCGCGATGGGCTTGATGCAGCTGATGCCGGGCACCGCGAACTGGACCGCCAAAACGTTCATGGAAACCGGCAAATTCAACCGCCGTGACCTGCTCGACCCCGAGAAAAACGTGCGTTTGGGCTCGATGTACATCCGCGTGCATACGGCACATGCCTCAGACCGCGTGTCGTTGGCGCTCGCGGGCTACAACGCCGGCGCGGGGGCTTTGGAGTCGTGGTTCAAACGCTACGGCGACCGCGAGCTCGACGCGTTTGTGGAGTCGATCACCTATCAAGAGGCCCGCGGTTACGTGCGCAAGGTGATGACGAGCTACATCACGTATTCGGCGCTCTATGGCGGCCAATTGCTTGAGATTCCGGTCGAAATGCCCAAATCGCTGGGCAAATGGGGTCAAATCCCAGAGGTCGAGAACCGCAAGAACATTTCGAGCATCCCGTTTGTGGCGGCTCCACTTGCGTTGAAATAACAATCCCTACTTGCCGTGTGGGACCGCCTGCTTATAGGTATGTCGCCATGGCACTCTTTCGAGACATTCAGGCCTTCCGAGAGGCATCCCCACGCGCAGTCATTGCGATCGGCAATTTTGACGGCGTGCATGCGGGTCACCGGCACGTGCTTGCCGAAGCGGTCCGCCTCGCCGACGCGTCGGCGGTTGCTGCGGCGGTGTTGACGTTTGACCCACACCCCGTGCGCTACTTTCGACCGGAGCTGCCTGAGTTTCGGCTGACCACACTGACCGAACGCGCGCTGCTGCTCGAAGACATCGGGATCGCGCACCTTCTGGCGATGCCTTTTGACGCCGAGCTCGCGGGCCAATCACCGCAGACCTTTGTGCAGCAGATCTTGGTCGACGGTGTTGGCGCTTCGCATGTTTTGGTCGGGGAGGGATTTCGTTTTGGACACAAACGTGCGGGAGACACCCAGATCTTGACCGACTTGTGCAAGGCGGCCGACATCGAGGTGCACGTCGCGTCTCTGCACGAGGTGGGTGGCCACGTTGTGAGCTCAACCGCCATTCGCGCGGCGTTGTCTCGGGCGGATTTTGACACGGTGCGCAGCCTGCTCGGGCGCAATTTTGTGGTGACCGGCAACGTCGTCCACGGCGACGCGCGTGGCCGCGCGATGGGTTACCCCACCGCGAACGTCGCGACGGAGCCGCGGTTGTTGCCCCCAGACGGCATCTACGCGACTTGGCTGTACGAAGGCGATCGTCGCTACCCGTCGGCGACGTACGTGGGCACACGTCCGACCTTTGAGGGCGAGGACCGGCGGATCGAGAGTTTTGTGCTCGACGCCAAGGGGCCGGTGGATTTGTACGAGAAAGACGTTGTCGTCGAATTCGTGGGCCACGTGCGTGGTGACGCGAAGTTTGACTCGGCGGAGGCGCTGATGGCGCAGATGGCGCTCGACGTGGCGGCCGCCAAAAAAATGCTCAAATCGTGAATAAAAACGGCCCGTGCTTCGGTTCGGGCGGACATTGTTGGCACGCTCAGTTTTGCTTTGTGTGGAGGACGTCATGATCGAAGTGAAGGGACTTACCCGGTACTACGGGGATTTTCCCGCCGTGCGAGACGTTTCATTCACCATTGGGGAAAACGTGATTGTTGGTTTCTTGGGCCTCAACGGCGCCGGGAAGTCCACGGTCCTCAAGGTGCTCGGTGGGATTTTGATGCCAAGCGCTGGCTTGGTGAAAATCGCTGGGGTCGACGCGCTCGAGGCGCCCGACTCGACCCGCAAGACCATTGGTTATTTGCCCGAAGAACCGCCGCTCTATCGCGAGATGAAAGTCGCCGAGTTCCTGCGGTGGTGTGGGCAGATCCGCGGAATGGCCGCAGCCGACGTCGAGAAACGTCTGCCGGAAGTCATGAAGATTTGTCAGCTCACGCATGTGGCTGACCGCGTGATTCTTGAACTGTCGCACGGCTACAAAAAGCGTGTTGGCATCGCTCAAGCCATCATCCACAACCCAAAACTCGTGATCCTCGACGAGCCCATCTCGGGGCTCGACCCGGTTCAAATTGTGGAAATGCGAGAAGTCCTCAAGACCCTGAAGACCACCTGCACCGTGCTCGTGAGCTCTCATATCTTGTCCGAGATTTCGCAGACGTGTGACCGCATTTTGGTGCTTCACGAGGGGCGTATCGTCGCCGAGGGCAGCGAATCCGACCTCAAACGCCGGCTGCGTGGCAAACTGGCCGTGGAATACGTTGTGCGCGGGGACAAGGCCGACGTGCAAAAGACCATCGCTGCGGTCGAGGGCGTCAGTTCGTGCGAGGTCAAAACGGACGACGATATGGTCAGCGCACACGTGGTGTTTGACCAAGACGCTCGCGAGGCGGCAGCGGCTGCGCTGGTGGCCGCAGGCTTTGGTCTGCGCGCGATGTATGAGCGGACGTCGAGCGAGCTCGAGGAGGTCTTCATTGGGCTGACACGCGAAGGCGAAGCTGACCACAAGGAGGCCGCATGAACGGACTTTGGTTGGTCACACGCCGAGAGTTATCGGCGTATTTTAATTCGATCTGGGGCTACATCGTGGCTGCGGTGATCTTGGTCATCGACGGATTGTTGTTCAACGCGTTTGCGTTGACCGACCGTCCGCGTTTGAGCTTCGAAGTGCTGCGGGATTTCTACTATTTCTCGTTTGGGACCACGACCATCGCCGCGATTTTGCTGACGATGAAGCTCGTCGCTGAAGAAAAACAGACGAATACGATTGTGTTGCTCGACTCGTCTCCGCTGTCCGACTGGCAGATTATCGGAGGCAAGTTCCTGTCGGCGCTGATGTTTTTGACCGGGCTCATCTTGGCAACCGCCTACATGCCCGCGTTGATCATGGTCAACGGCAAGGTGTCTTTGGGCCACGTGATGTCGGGCTACCTTGGGCTGATCCTGGTCGGGGCGGCGGTGACCGCGATCGGGACGTTTGCGTCAACGTTGTCGCGCTCGCAGCTCGTGGCGGCGGTGATCGGCAGCGTCATCACGGTCTTCCTGCTGATTTCGTGGCTGTTGGCCAAGGTCGCTAACCCGCCGCTGGACGGGGTTTTGTCATACATGAGCCTGTTTGACAGGCACTTTAGGACGACGTTCATGGAAGGGCGTATCGACACCCGCGACGTCATCTACTTCCTGTCGTTGACCTTCGGATTCCTCATGCTCGCCACGCGATTCTTCGCGTCGAGGAGGTGGAAATGAGTGTCTCAGTCATTGCTTATTTCTTTGGCATGGCGGCGATTTTTGCGGGAGAGCGATTGCTCGAATCGTACGACGCCGTGCGATGGATCGCCGATATCATCGGTGTGGTCGCGCTTGTCTTGGCGGTGTACTTGCGCCTGCGTGATCGCACCAAGTTCAGGACCCGGGCGTACAGTTGGCCCATCAACGTGCGTTAGTGGCGATGGTGGTCGCCGTGGCATCCATCTTTGTCTACGCGCTGTCCACCAACGGGTTCGTCGATGTGGTCGGGTTCGAAGACGTAATGCGAACGCGATGGCAGGGTGTGTTTGGCGCGCTTTGGCCGATTTTGTGGCTGTGCGGCACCGTGCCGTTTTTGACCATCGACCGAGCGATCGAGACCTCACCCGTGATGATGCCCAAGCGGCGTGTTCAACAGGCGGTCAATCAGGGCCTTGCGGCCGCGCTGGGCGTTTGTTTGATCTTCCCGGTCAATTTCATCTCATCACGCCACAACCAGATGTGGGACTTCTCGTACTTCAAAACCTCCGCCGCGGGGTCGACGACGGTCTCGATCGTGAAGTCCCTCAAGAAGCCCGTCGTTGTGCGGATTTTTCAGCCGACGTCTTCGGATGTGCTGCCCGAATTGCAACGGTATTTCGAGCCACTTGAAGGGCCGACACTCTCGTTGGAAGTGATCGACCAAGCGTCCGAGCCAAAACTGGCGCAGGATCTGAAGGTTCGCGACAACGGCTTCATCGCCATCAGCGAGACTTCGGCCGACGGAAAACCCGTCAACACCCAAGTCGTCAACGTCGGCGACACGATGAAGGACGCCCGACGCAACCTGCGTAAACTCGATGAGCTGGTCGGTAAGGCATTGTTGGCCATGGCCCGCGGCGAGATGACAGCTTACGTCACGCGAGGGCATGGAGAGCTTACCTGGGACCGTGGAGAGCCTGCACAGCGCGCGCTTCAGGGCTTCAAACAGGTGATGGAGTTCTTCAACATCAAGCTCAAGACGTTGGGGCTGGCCGAGGGACTCGGCGAGGAGATCCCCGCGGACGCAGACATGTTGATTGTTCTGGGGCCAGACCGCGCCTTCCTTCCCTCCGAGGTCGCGGCCATCAAACGTTACTTGGAACGTGGGGGTTCGTTGCTGCTCGCGCTGGAACCGCCAACAGGCGCCGAGCCAGTTGGCGACGACGCGTTGCCAGACCTGCTGAAGTTCTTGGGCGTGAAAACCGAAGACGGCATTTTGGCGTCCGAACAACAGATTGTGGCCCTGACTGGCGGCAAATACGATCGGGTCAACGTCACGACCGGGTCGTTCTCGACCCATCCATCGACGTTGGTGCTCGCGTCCGAACCGAGCGCGGTTTTCCTGTCGCTCGCACAGGGGATCGACACGGAACCCAATACGACGTCCAGTCCGATCGTGACGGTTCGTTCGTCGGCCCAGACGTGGGCTGACCTGAATAAGAATCTTGAGTTCGATACGTCGGCTCAGGAGATCAAGAAGGCACGGCCGGTCGTCATCGCGAGCACTGGCGGCGGCGAAAAGGGCTGGCGCGCCGTCGTCACCGGTGACGCGACCATGTTCTCGGACCTCGCGGTCGTGGTTCGAGGCAATCAGCAGTTCATGGCGGATACCACGAACTGGCTTGCGCGCACGGAATCGTACGCTGGCAAAACCGAGTCCGAAGAGGACGTACGCATTCAACACACCAAGGAGGGCCAAGCCGGTTGGTTTTACGCCACCGTCATTGGATTTCCGGCCATCTTGCTGGTGTTCGGTTTCATCCGCACCCGCCGACGCACAGGAGGCACGGTATGAATCGCACAGTGATGATTTATGCGGCGGCGCTGGTCGTCGCACTGATCGGCTCGTATGTGAGCTGGACCCACGAGTCGAACCCCCGTCTGAAAGACGGTGTGGTCGTGCTCGATATCGCGGAACCCGACCTGACCGAGATTCGGTATTCAACCAAAGACTTCAATGTATCGGTCACCAAGAAGAAAGACGCACTTGGCGACTACGTCTGGGTGGACTCGCAGCGTGAGCAGGCCATCGCGCAGGCTCCCGCCAATCCGCATGCGCCACCTGAGCCCCCCAAACCCGATGCGCCAAAGCAGACGGTGAAACTGTCGTTCAAAGCCGGCACGGCGGTCGAACCGGTCATCGCCGCGTTCACGCCATTTATCGCGATCCGCACGATATCGGCCACGCCCGAACAGCTTGAGGAGTTTGGTCTGAAGGAACCCAAGGGCAAGCTTGAGCTGGTGGCGCGCGGCAAGACACACACGTACGACGTCGGCGAGGAAGGGTATGGTCACCGAAACACGTACCTACGCGACGTGTCGACGGGTGCCATTTATCTGGTCGACGGCGATGCCATTCGGCCGTTGATTCGGGGGGATGAGCGTCTGCCGGAGCGGCGTTTGCTGGACGCCGACATGTGGAAGTTGGATGAGTTCGACATCACTTCCGGCGCGCAGACCGTCAAGTTCGTCCAGAAGAACAAGTCGGATCAACAAGTGGCGACGTGGTCGTTGGCGGGCTCCGACGATGCCAACGCGAGCGCCCGTACATGGATCGAGAAGTTCCTGCGTATGCGGTCGATCGCGAATCCAGATTCGGTCGGTGATGCCGAGGAAGTCATGTCGATCCGCGCCGTCGCGGATGGGAAGGAAACCCAGATCAAGCTGCTGCGCGCACAAAAGGCCGACGGCGGAGAGAAATGGTACGCGACCTCGACGTTTACCCGTGGGCCGGTCGAATTGCCGTTCGCGCTCGCGTCGAATCTGGCCGACGATTTCCCGACCTTGGTTTCTCAGCAACCTTGACGGACCGGTTTTTTGGCCCTAGGTTGCGTCCTTCTTGGGCATGGTGTCCAAAGACAAGGCTACGAATGAACGCCATTTCATCCAAAGATTACGCAGCTCCACAGCCCATGGTTGTGGACTTTGCGCACCACGCTTACGGCAGGTCGTCAGGTAATTTTTCGAATGATTTGGTTCGAGACAACGGCGTGCCCCAAAGGCAACGCCGTTTTTTTTGATCCGTCGTCCTTTGGGCCGCCGTGCTGCGAGTGCCCGAACGGCGGCGGGTCTGGAAAGGTCCAGGAGGAGAACATGCGCGGGCCGCATGCCTGGAGTTTCAAAGATGACGTTGCTGTCGTTCGGGCAGACGCTGGTCGTTTGGCTCGGTGACTTGAATCTGGTCCGCCCACGGTTTGAGGGCGTTTGGCGTGTCGTAGCGCCGGCCGCGACGCCAGTCAGCGAGCAGCGCCAAACCAACCGTGTCGGCGTCGATGCCTCGAACCTCCGTCAAGAATTGGAACAACAGTTCCACCAGACGTTTCAGCGAAATTCCGTGTGTGGTTTGAGCAGTTTCGTGCAGCCAATTCGAGAACGCGAAAAAGTTCTGGAACGGCGTCCCGTCCGACCACAGTAGGGGAAGTGTCGATGGGAAGTGACCCGAATTTCCCACCAAATCCCAGTACCTCGAAAATCGTCGCAGCTGCTGCATGGTTGGGAAATCCAACACGCTGTTCGACAATATCTCGTAGGGTGGCGTGGGCGACCAGCGCACTTCAAAGGCGTCGTCATGGCGGATGATCGGCGTGCCACGAAGCCGTTTCAAGATACCGACTTGAATCTCTTGGGGGCCAAGCGCCACCAAGCGATCAAACCCTTGGCCGAACGACTCGAGCGTTTCGCCGGGCAATCCAACGATCAGATCGGCATGCACATGCACCCCGGTGTGGTCGCGCAAAAACGTGAAATTGTCGGCCAATTTTTCGTAATTTTGTCGGCGCGAAATTCGCGCTGCCGTGGGCGCATCGAAGGTCTGAATGCCCACCTCGAATTGCAGGGCGCCCGCGGGGAACTTGGCGACGATGTCGCGCAATTCATCCGGAAGCCGGTCGGGGATCATCTCGAAATGGATAAAGGTATTTTCGTCGAGCCGTTCCAGAAAAAATTCCAAAATGGCGGTGCTGAAATCCACACGAATATTGAAGGTGCGGTCCACAAACTTGAACTGGCGCAGGCCTCGATTCCACAGGCCTTCCATCGCGTTCAAGAATTCGGCGGTGTCGAACGTGCGCACGCCCTTGTCCAGCGACGACAAGCAGAATTCACATCGAAACGGACAGCCGCGTGATGCTTCGACATAAACGACCCGATTTTTCAGGTCGTCGTCCGAATAGTAAGCGTAAGGAAACTGCAGGGAATCGGGCTCTGGGGGCGCTGCGTGGATGATCTTGGTCAACGGTTTTTCGCCGCGCAACAGGGTCTGACACAAATCGCGGAATGCGTGGTCGGCTTCGCCCGTGATCGTGTAATCGGCCAGCTCCACCAAGGGTTGGCCGGCGGTCTCGTGACTGACCTCGGGACCACCTAGGACCACGACGACCTCGGGTGCGAGCTGCCTGATGATTTCGACAAATTCCAGTGTTTCGCGCACGTTCCAAATGTAGATACCAAGCCCAATGATGGTCGGCTGCAGCGCGAGAATCTCCTCGGCCGCGTCGATGGGACGGGTGTGGATCGTGAATTCGACCAACTTGGTTTGGGCCTGCAATTCGCCTAAGTTTGCGTACAAATACCGCAGCCCGAACGACGCGTGGATGTACTTGGCGTTAAATGTCGTCAGAACGATCAAGGCAGACTCAGGGTGGAAATCCGAAGGACAATTTGATGGCCGCGTAGGCGGGATCGATGCTTCCGTCCAACCTTCGAATCGTCAGGGGTTCTTCGATGTGCGTCACGAAGGGGTGCGGAAGGTCCGCAGCGCGGTGCATGGCGTACAGGTCGATCCGAGGCGGATCGCCTTCGCGGAAGTGTACAGCCTTTCGCCGGATGATGGTCAGTTGTGCCTGATGGGCGGCGGCTTCAACGCGGTCGCGCTGGTCGGCAGGGAAAACACAGGCAAACAAACCACCGGGCGCGAGGTGCCTTGCTGCGACGTTGGCGTAGTCGCCGACATCACCGCGAAGCTCGAATCGGCAAGCAACTTTTTGAGGATGTTCGGACAACACTCCGTTTTCGGGAGGCCAATACGGTGGGCTTCCAAAGATGAGGTCGAATTGTTCATCCTCTCCGAGAACGGGGTCGCGAAAGTCCCCAAGCCTCATGTCAAAGCGGTCGGCGAGTCCGTTGTACGCGACACTTTTTTGGGCGAGGGCGAAACTGCGCGCCTGCGCCTCGACCGTGACGAAGGGCACGTGTCTCAATCGCCACGCGGCCGTCATGGCCACCGAACCAAGGCCGCTGCCAAGGTCCAAGGCGCGGCTTGGCGACGGCGCACAGGTTGTGCCGTACCAAGCCGTCAGAATGTCGTCGGACGAAAAGCGATGGCCGTCCTTGAGCTGCCAGATGCGAAAGTGCCCACACAGCGCGTCGACGGTTTCGTCGTCGAGAACTTCGGTTGGGGCATTTTCATTTGGGAGAGGACCGGGTTTCGTCCAGCCACGGAAGGTGGGTGCCGTGTTGAAAATACTCGGCTTTCCGCTCATTCGTCGTCCTCAGGAATTGGAGTCTCTTCGTCCAGGCTAACCAAATCCTCGTCCGTCACGATGGCGATCTTCTCGGGGTTGGTGACCAACACGGCGGGCGCAGTGCCTGCGGGTAGCAACTGGACCTTTGGTTTGGTCGCGATGTCGTCCTCGACGATGGGGGCATCGAGCACGACGTCGTCGATGATGGGAGCTTCCAAAATGGGAACGTTGACCGCCGCAAAGCTTGCCGAAACACTCGCTGCCGCGGGTGCCGCTGCCAGCGCCGCGCTTGAGGCGGCGGAATGGTGGATGTCGGCCATCTGTGTGCCGGGCGTCACGTCGAGGGTGCGGTTCCATTTGTCGTGCAAACGCCGAATCGAGACGATCGGAACTCGCAACTTCCCGCCGTATTCTAGGTACTGCGTGACATTTCGAGCCGTTTGCGTGCGCACCTTCGAGAAGTGGTACCGGAGGTAGGTCTCCAAAGGAAACGGCATCAGCCAACGTGCGAGCGGCATGGCCAGCTTGAAAACCCACGGCTTGCGAACCTTATTGAGCAACCACGACTTCGCACGGGTCTTTGCTTCGACGATGCCGGCGGCTTCGGTCGCCGCATCCACGGCGAGCGCCAATGTCGAACTCGAAGCGAACTGGTCAAAGCTCCAGTCTTCGATCTCAAGCCCGACGATCATGGGGTTCAAAATCGACGAGCCGAGCGCCTGTTGTTCGTAGGCGTCTTCGCTGAGTGCCGCTGGACATCCGCCCTTTTGCAGCAGCTCGACCACGGGCGTTGCGCGATCGGCTGGCCCACCAACGCTCGATGGTGCGAGCGGTGGGAAGTAGTAGGCGACGCCTGGCTGCAAGTGCTCACCCGGCAGGGGTGCCTGGTAACTGATCATGCCGATGAGGCCCTGGACGACACGGTCGGCGCCCAGTCGGGCACACAGGTAGTCGTGCTCGTCGAGCCCGGGCTGGAACGCCACGATCGTGCTTTCGCCCACCATGTGTCGCACAAAATCGTCGAACCAAGGCTCGTAGATGGCGGGGGTCGGCACGCAAAGCCATATCTCGTGCCAAATGCCACGGGCCTTGCTCACGTCGGTGAAGACGTTGTCAGGTTTGAACTTCTTAACCGTGGAGCGTCGAAGGGAATGGTGGTGAAGGATGTAACCTTCTTTGGCCGCTTCTTCGTACTTGGGTTTGACCAGCACGCTCACGCTGCAGCCGGCCTCGGCGAGGTGGTGACCGTAGACTTGACCCACGGCTCCCGCCCCCACGATGAGGATTCGACTGTCAGAACGTGGAGCCATTACAAGTGTTCGAGCAAGACCGAGACGATGTCCGCATCGATCAGCTCCCAAGGCTGTTTGCCCGAGAGCTTCGATGCCAACTCAACACACTCGGAAGAGATCAAGTGAGCGCGATTCAAAGTTTCGCGAGAAAGCTGCACAGACCAGATGCTGGTGACCACTTCATCGACGACCACGACTTCGGCCCAGTTAACCTTTTGGCAGCATGGACACTCCCAACCTTCGAGGACATGCAACGAGTCCGTCGTCTGTTCCTTGCGCGACTGGTAGTAATCGGGGCGTTGGCTCACATCAATCAATCCAACGTGTGACCCCACGCCAAGCCACGAGCCGTCTGGGCGGTCCCGCAAAAAGGTTTCGCAGTGGGTGGATGCATCGTTGTGCGAGACTTTCCCGCAGCCCTGACATCGCATGCGTGCAACGAAGTAATCGCAATTGCCGGGGTGCGAGGCGATCTCGGCATCGGTCATCGCGTGAAAATGAATCAGTCCGTCCTCGTCCTCGTCGACCGAGGCGTCGGCGTCTTCAAAAATCGCTTCACCCAGCGATTCGATGATGCGATCGACCAACCCGTCATAGAACTCCGGGTCACTGGGCAAATCCGCCGCGTCGTTCGCCTTATCGAAGACTTTGACTTTGACGAGCTGTTCGAAATCACGGTCCGGAAGGACTTCCGATAGGCGGGACTCGATGAGTTTCTCGAGTCGAGCAAGTGCCAACGGGACGACTTCGGCGCCGTCGGTATTTCGGCCTTCAACATAGATCAAAACGTCCCTCACGGGCGGAAACAACCATCAAAATAAGCGGGCGCATTCTTACACGAATGAATTCGGAAAATCCACGAATTGGGGAAGTTTTGGCCCAGAATTACCGGGTGATCCCCAGCAGCGGTCCCGTGCAGAAGCGCTCGTCGCCAAACGACTCGCCTTCGATGCCAAAGGCGTTCTGCAGCGACACGAGCAGGTTGGAGTGGGGCAGGTTGCCGTACTCAATGAATTGACCGGTGTCGAAATAACCGCCTGCGCTGCCTGCGAGCACAAACGGCATGTCGACGTGGCTGTGGGTGTTGCCTTGCGACAGCTCGTTGATCCACAGCACAGCCGTGTTGTCGAGCATGCTTCCTGACCCTTCGGGCACGGAATCCAACGCCGAGAGAAGGTAAGCGAACTGCTGGGCGAACCACGTGTCACGGCCGACCCACTCGTTGAACGCTTCGGTGTTCGATGGCCCGGCGTGGCTGAGTTGGTGGCCGTCACCCAAGCTCGAAATCCACGGAAAACGGATGTGGTTCTTGGCGTTCGAGAACTGAATGCCGCCCACACGCGTGATGTCACAGGCGAAGGCCATCACGAGCAGGTCCATCTGCAGACGCGCGATGTCGGGCATGGTGTCTTCACTGTCAGGAACCTGAACACCCGGATCGTCTGGGGCATAACACGCCACGCCGGTCACACGCTCGTTCTCAAGGCGTTTCTCGAGGTCGCGCACGATCTCCAGATGCGCCTCGAGGCGCTGACGATCCGCAGCACCGGCACGTTTGTTCAATGTCGCGAACTGTCCAAGGACCCCGTCCAAAACCGATTTCCTGCGCGCGCGCACGTCGGTCAGCTCGGCAGGTGCGGTCATGAAATCCGAGAACAACTGGTCAAAGACGTTCTTGGGGTCGTTCTGAGGCGGCAGCGGCTGAGCGGCGCCCAGATAACTCAGGCGGGTGCGGACCTCCGCGGTGGGCGCGGTCGTGTCGGCGCGAACGCCAAGCTGCAAGCTGCCCAGCGTCGTGTCAGCCCCAACGTGTTGGGCGATAACTTGGTCGAGCGAGATGCCATTGCCCCACCCAGCGAGCGACCCGTCGCCACCCACAAAAGTCCCGGGCTGCAGTGGGTGCCCGGTGAGGACTGTCCCCATGCCACGTTGGTGCGGTTCGCCGGGGCCAACATCGCCGGCTCCCGACTTCAGCTCAAGGCCCTTGGGGATGATCAGCTTGGACTTGAACGGCTCGAGCGGCGACAGAATCTGGCTGAGCTGGAAGTCCTTGGGTTGGCCGTTTGACACCGGCCAGAACACATTCTGTTGCGTGCCATTGGGATGGAAGAAGTAGATGAACCGCTTGGGGAATCCCTCGGGGGTCAGGCTCCCGGATGCGGCCTGGGCCAGAGCCTCGCGGCCAAGCCCCGCTTCAAGCAACGGCAGCGCAATCGCAGTGCCTGCGAGTCCGCGTAGGAAAGTGCGTCTGGAGAGGGAACGTCTTTGCTTCACGGCATCTCTCCCTTCACGGGGACTTGGATCGTGCGGTAGCGGAATTCATCGGAGGTTGTGATGGCGACCAAGAGGTCCTCGAAGGTCCCACCGGACGCGGCGAAGCGGCCACGGACGCCGTCGGCTGCGCACATATCGGCTTCGGATTCGGGATGCCCCATGGCGAACGTGTACCAGTGGTCGGCCACGCAGTCTTGAACTTCGCGCGCCTCCGCAAGCATGCCTGAGAGCGCGACCGCGCCGTCGAACGGGCCACCGATGCTTGGGTCCGCGGTGTTGCCGAGCGCGCCTGAGCCGTCGACGTCGATGCCGTTTTCGACCGTTCGGAAGCGCCCGATGCCATCGTAGTACTCAAACCCAAGGCCGATGGGGTCGATCAATGCGTGGCAACCAGCGCACGCCGGTTCGGCGGTGTGCTGCTCAAAAATCGCACGCGTGGTCGCGTTCGGGTCGGGGTCGGGTGGCGTGATCTGGATGTTGTTCGGCGGAGGCGGCAGCTTCTGGCACAGCAGACGCTCGCGCACAAAGATGCCGCGATGGATCGGCGATCCTTGGGTCGGGTAGGCCAACAACGCCATCACTGCGGGTTGGGTCAACAATCCCGCACGCTGGTCAGCGGGCGCCTCGAAGGCGTTCATCCCGACTTCGGTCGGTGTGAAACCGTAGGTTGGTGCGAGCTCGTCTGACATGAAGACTTCGTTGGAGGTCATCAGGTCGTGAAGGTCGCCGTTTTTCTCGAAGTGGATGTAGTCGATGAACGCATAGAGGCTGTCGCGCCACTGTTGGGTCATCGCCGGTGTCCATTCGGGGTACGCGGCGTTGTCTTTGACCATGGAGTCGAGCGCATCAAGGCCTAACCACTGTCGGTAGAAATGCCCGACGAGGTCGCGTGCGCGAGGGCTAAGCAGCATGCGGCGAGTTTGCGCTTCGATCTCTTCGGGCGTGTTCAGCGCGTCCGACGCAGCGGCCTGCAAGAGTGTGTCGTCAGGCATTGAGCCCCACAAAAAATACGACAGGCGCGTGGCGACCTCGTAGCCATTAAGTGCGACCAACTCGCCAGCGATTTTGTCGTCTTGGAGCTCGATGCGGTAGAGAAACTGCGGCGATTGAAGCGCGGCCTGAATCACCATGGACAGGGCCAAATCTGGGCCTTCGGTCACCGACGCGTCCTCGTACAGCTGCACAAAAATCGCTTGCTCTTCCGGTGTTGCGGGACGTCGGAACGCCCGGGTCAAAAACCGGTCGACGAAGTCTTCGATGCAGCCGTCCGAAGCGACGTCGCAGCCGACGAGCGCGTCTTTTCGTTGCGCGATCGCTTGGTCGGCCAGCGTCTCGGCGGCCTCCATAAGCTTTCGGGCGAGCAGTGGGCTGACGTTGTGACTGTCGGAGTTGTTCTCGAAGCCCGCCACGGAGTTTTCGGGTGGGAACTGTTCACGCGCGACGGTGCTCGGAATTCCGAGCAGGTCTTCGACGGTGTAGTCGAACTCGTAGCGGGTTAGCAAACGCATGGGAGCTTGGCCGGCAAAGGTCTCACCGTCGCAGTCGTCCATCGACGTCGGCACCTTCGGTTCGATCACCGGGATTGGCTCGCCGTCTTGCGACTCGACATTCACCTCGCCGGGTTGGCATGCGACCAAACCCATCGCGGTCAGGAGTGTTGCTATCGTCCGTGTTTTCATTCGCGTCCGGTCATGACCCACGCCGTAGTGTAGTGAGTCGGACAGGCCGTCGCAGTACACCCGGCCGGTCGCCGGCCAAAGAAGAGGCGGCCCCAAGGGCCGCCTTTTCAGAGGTCGTCAACGGTCGGGATTAGCCGGGCATGCGGCCGTTTTCCCATGCGTTGTTGAGGCCCTTTGGAAGAACATGGGGCCCACGTACACAAGGTGCATGAGGAAGAGGATCATCCCTTCCTGCTCGGGCTCGACGCCCCAACGGCGCTGGATTTCAGCGACGTCGTTGCACATGTTCCAAAGCTGGTAGATGGCGTACAGGCCGCATGTCAGCATGCCGATCACGAGGATCATCACGCCGTTGTACTTCTGCTCGCCAAGTCCGCCGTTGACCTCGTCGCTCCACTTCAAAAGCATGTACATGTTGCCGAAGCCACACGTGAGCAAGCAGATGAGGAGAGTTTTGAGGGGATCGCGAACTTCGCCTTTCTGATAAGTGCCGGGAGCCGTAGCCATAGATACCTCGGGTTTCGCCATCAAGGGCGCTTCTTGTGGTTGAACAAACGCTGGTGCAGGCGCTGTGGTGGGCGTCTGAACCATCGGGGTAGGTTGGGTCGGTACGGCTGACCCTCCAAACTGTGTTTCTGCACTCGGGTCGACGGGTTGAATCGCTTCGACCATTTCGGTCTTTGCGTTGGCGTCCGTCGTCGCGCTGGGTGCTGGGATATTGAACTTCCCGGGAGCCGGTGCCTCTGAGGTGGCGCTTGGCGCGGGGATGTTGGGTGCTGGAATGCTTGGCGCTGGGATGCTCGGCGCCGGGATGCTTGGGTTGGGCAGTCCTGCCTTCTTCTCGGAAGCTGCGCGCGCCTCTTCGGGGGCTTGCTTCATAGCTTCGGGGGAAACCGCCGCGAAACCGAACATGGTTTTCGCAGCCCCCGTTGAGCTCAACCGCGTGCCGCAATTGCCGCAATGGTTGGCGTTATCGGCGTTTTCGGCGCCGCAATTCGGACAAGAAATCATAAGAGTCAACCTGCTTCGATCGTGTTTTGTGCGGCAAAACTAAAGCAAGGACTCTGGATCGTCAACGCAACACGCGTTGACGACATAAAACATCACACCCGTCGAAGTGTGATCTTTGTGATCTCCGAGGGCGCGCCGAGTCGGTTGGGAGGACCCCAATAACCGGCGCCCCGGCTGACATAAATGAACGTTTCGAGGTGTTTGGCGAGCCCGGCCGAGAACTCGTGGACCATGCCGACGACGAAGTTGAACGGGAAGAACTGCCCGCCGTGGGTGTGCCCTGAGATCTGCATTTTCCAGCCGGCTTTCGCGGCTTCGTACACACTGCTGGGCTGATGGGCCAGCAACAGGCTGAAGTCATGTTCGGGCGCGTTCTCGATCGCTTTGTGGGGGTCGGACGCGTGGCTTGGCACCATCTGTCCGGCGCGGTAGTCGGTGACGCCTCCGACGAGCAAGCGCGCACGATCGACACGCAGAAGGTGGTGAGCGTTATTTAACGTGTTTAGTCCGATCTCCGCGTAGTAGTTCGCCCACGCAACCCCATCGAAGTAGTACTCATGGTTACCGGTAACCATGAACACCCCATAGGGGGCTTTCAGCCGCTGAAGCTCGCGCATGTCTTCCCCGATGTCGCTGACGTAGGCGTCCACCGAATCGCCCGTGATCGCGATGAGGTCGGCGTTGATCGTCATCGTCTTGTCCACCACGCCTCTGAGAAAGTCCCGTTTGAGCGTTGGGCCGATGTGAATGTCTGACAGCTGCGCGATCGTGAATCCATCAAGGTTTGCGTGGAGGTTTGGGATCTCGACCGTGACTTCCTTGATGTCTGGGATGCGTCGCGCCTTTTCGAAACCCACGCCTGTCGCGACGCCCGTCAGCGCGAACGCTCCGAGGTTGAACGACCCGGTCAAGAACTGGCGTCGGTCAGGGTTGGGTTGTTTCTTCAGGAGCCGCTCGGCGCCCCAAAGCAGCCCACGCGCGATGTCGACGCTGAGGTAGACGAGAAACAACAGGGCGACGAACCCCATGCCCACGTAAGTGACAAGCTGCAGAACATCCCAAGCCGGGCCTCCGGCTGAGGTACGGCGAAGGATCAACGCGATGGGGGCCAAAACGCCATGCGCGCCGACCACAGCCCACCCAATGCGTTTGCCTTTGGCCGACAAGTTGAGCGACGCCAAGATGTGCCGGCCCAAGTACACGTGTACCAACGACCAAACCGTTGTCGTTACCAATCCAAAAATGATCATTCGCCACATGCTGTGCCCGTAAAAAAGTCGTCGTCGAAAAGAAGATGCCCACCAGGTCGACGAGATTCCGAGGATCCTGATAAGCTAACGAATCCTTCGAGAAGGCTTATTTCATGTCGCTGCTCTATCGCGCGTTGCGCGAGGTCTTGCGAACAGCCGTCGAGTTGTTTTACGTCGACATCCAATCGGCGGGAAAATCGAACATCCCGTCGGATGCACCGGTGATCTTCGCCGCCAATCACCCCAACTCCATCATGGACACGGTGATCTTGGGATCGCAGACGTCACGCCAGATCTCGTACATGGCGCGCAGCGGTTTGTTTCGTAACCCGGCGGTCGGGTTTGTGTTCGATCAGTGTGGTGTGATCCCGGTCTATCGCAACCACGGGGGTACCGTGAACAACGAGGACAGCTTCCGCCGGGCGTTCGACGTGTTGGCGGAGCGTGGTGCGATTGGGATCTTCCCTGAGGGGCAGAACTCAAAAGAAGCCGAGGTGCTCGACATCAAGACCGGAACAGCGCGCATCGCGCTTGGGGCCGAGCGTGCGCATGGTTACGCGCTTGGTGTCAAAGTGATCCCTGTGGGGTTGAACTTCGAGAATCGTGACGAGTTCATGTCGCGCGTCCTTGTCCGGTTTGCCGAACCCATCAACGTGGCGGACTACGCGGCGCAGCATCAAGAGGACGAACGCGCGGCCGTTCGGGCGTTGACCGAGGCGATCCAAGAGGGGATTCGCGGTGCGGCGACGCACATCCAAGGGTTTCGGATCTTGGACTTGGTCAAGGACATCGACGAGATCTACGGGCGTCGGTTGCTTGCCACGATTGCCGAAGAGCGCGAGGCCGAAAAGAGGTCGTTCACCGCGACGTTTGACGACCTGCGCGCCGAGGATTTCGATGACGATTCGATCGTCGAGGAGCTCAGCGAGGGCCGAACGCGCAGCCTCCGGTCGTGGCTGCTCGACGAGGTTCGTTCGTCCCGCAAACCCGACGAGAACTTGGACGACCGGTTTTGGGTCAAGACCCGCATCGCCGAGGCGATACGTTACTTCGAGCGTGTTGACCCCAAGATGGTCAACGAGATGAAGGTCCAGATTTGGCGCGACAAGGACCACCTTCGCCAGGTCCGGCTGCGGCACGAGTTTCTGGAGCGTCCGCCCGAAACGCTTTCATTTCGGTTCGAGGCGATACGCCTGACGTCGTACGCTTTTGTGTTCTTCTTGCCTGCGATTTGGGGCTTTGTGCACAACGTCTTGCCGTATCTGTTGACCAAGACGCTCGCCCTGACGGCTCCTGATGAGGCGATGCGTGCGATTCGGGGTTTTTTGGTCGGGATGGTGATCTTCGCGGGGTGGTATGCGGCGATCGCGTGGTTGGTGTTCTGGGGTTCGTCGAATCTGCTGCTCACGGCCGCTTACGTGGTGTCCCTGCCGGTGACGGGATTCTTCTTTCTGCGGTACCGATCGCGGCTGTCGCGCTACCGCAGCCGCGTCTTGACCCGGACGCTGTTTCGGACCGAGAGGCAGCTCATCGAGAGCTTGCGTCGCGAGCGGGAACGGCTGCTGACCGAGTTTGGAGGCCTGCGTCAACGCTTCCTCGACGCGGAGTCCCGCGGGGAGACTTGAATTTAGCACCGTATTTGGGCAACGTGGCGTCGACTCGAATGATGATTAAAATGGATGGAGAATTGAAATGACCAATGCGACTCGAAACTTGCTCATGCTTTTGCTGGTTTCGTCGGTGGCCGCGTGTGGTGACGCGACCCCCAAAAAGGGAGGCAACACGCCCTCAAACAACACGACGAACACCAACAACAGCACCACCAACACGAACAACGGGACGACCGGCACGAACAACGGGACGACCAACACAAACAACTCCACCAACAACCAGACCAACCTGGAAGACATGGGGGGTGACTTTGGCATGGACGCCGGCATGGACGCCGAGATGGACATGGAGCCCGATGTTGTTTTGACCGGCGACAGCGACGGAGACGGCATCTCGGACGCTGAGGAGGGCGCGCCCGGTAGGGACACCGACGGTGACCAAACCCCGGACTATCTCGACGAAGACAGCGACAACGATGGTTACTTGGATGCCGACGAGGCTGGCCTCGATCCGGCGAATCCCCGCGACTCGGATCTGGACGGTCGCCCCGACTACATCGACCGCGACAGCGACAACGACGGTCTCGCGGATGCGGTCGAAGCCGCCAACGGGGCGGATCCACTCGATCCGGATACCGACGACGACGGCGAGTGGGACAGCGTCGAGGTGGAACTCGGGACGGACCCAAGCGTGACCGCGAGCAGCAGTCGCGCGCAAGGCATCTACATTGTACAGCTGCCTCAAAACCAGCCGGCTTACCCGGCGAGTCTTGTGGTGCCGCTGACGCCCTACCCTGAAAACGCCGACTTCTACCTCAGCATCGACAACACTGGGTCGATGTTCGAGTACTTCGCGAACTTTCAAGGAAGCTTGGCGGCGGTGATGCAAGGCTTGAAGTGCACCGATTTGGGCACAACGTGTGACGCCGACGAACAATGCGGCGCCAACCAATGCTCGGTCGGTGGACGGTGTGTTGCACGAAACACGCAGTGCGCCGTGGACCCCTACACGGGCATGGGCACATGGGACACCTTGGATACGTTCCAGAACGTCGTCACACCCCAAGCGAACGCAGGGGTCACGGCCCTCGCCTTTGCCAACGGCGCCAATGGTGGTGGTTTTGAAGAATCCCCCGTGCAAGCTGCGGCATGCGCCATCGATGCAGGGGCCTGCATCAACGTCACCAAAAACTGTGTCAACACGGGCGTGGGATGTGTGGGCTTCCGCTCGGACAGTTTGAAGGTCTACACACACATTTCGGACGCAAACAACCAATGCCCAACCGATCAGGCAGCCCGCTGCGCCATGTTCACGCCACAAAGCGTGGGCATGCAGATGAAGTCGCGCGACATCAAGTTCTTGGGGCTTTATGAGGAACAAGACATCTCGGGCACCGGAACGGCGTTCGCGATGACGGACGAGATGGCACTCGCCAGCGGGACCACCCGCTTGGATGGGTCTCGGTTTGTCTACCTGTCACCTCCGGCGTCGGTCATCACAAACTTTACGACCGGAGCACAGCAGATTTTGTCGGCATTGCCCGTCACTGCGTCGTTGCTGCTGCGTGAAGAACCGGGCGACGCAGGTGCTTATGGTCCATTTGTGTCGCGACTCTCGGTCGATGGCTCCGTTGGGTGTGGGCCCATTGGCAACGCCATCGACCAAGACAATGACGGGGCGAAAGAGACCTTCCCCAATGTGTTGCCGGGAACAAAACTGTGTTGGAAGCTTGAGTACAAACAGAACACGGTGATCCCAGCCGGAACCACCGTGAAGTTTGTGCGCGCGCGCCTCGACCTGCGCACCGAAGAA
>JAWKQR010000035.1:0-63803 GCA_041390025.1 bacterium | reverse complement strand
CTCAGGCAGCCCATAGCGGCTGTTTACATACGGCGGGAACGCCGAAGCGTCGGCGCTCACGGCAGCCATCACTACAATTGCCAGCAGAATCCGTTTCATCGATGAGCCCTTGAGTCAAAAAGTGACGCCATCATCGTTTGCAATCGTTTTTCGCTCAACGGCGACGTGCAGGATTTTCGAGCCAGTGGGTGCGTTCGCAGTTTTTTCGCAGTGCGACCACGACAACACGCCTAAATATCCACGCTTGAACGGGCACGAGACTTGCGATACGGTTTGTGGATGAAGCGATGGACGATCATAGCGCTGCTCGCGGGGTGTTCAGCACCGACCGAGGAAGATCCGTACGGGAATCGGTGCTCGGTCCCCGAAGGCGTCGACGCAGCCCCAACCACGATCAAGGGGGCGCTCGATTTCATCGACGCCCTTCCACGCCCGGTCACCGTCGCTTGCGTGGTCGAAGCGTTGGAGCGACCATTTACCGTCACGGCGTCGTCGAGCCCGTTCAGCGCCCAGCCTGCCGCGGGCGAAGTTGCGCCACGCATTTTCATCGTCCGCGAGACCTTGGTCATCAGCGTCGTTCCAGATGGTGACGGAAGCCACGTGATCGAATTCGCCGAGGAGCGACCAAACGCGCGTTCGGTCAAAGCCGAGCTGGCCATGCCGCTTGAAGGGGCGCTTGACCCCGCCGCCGCGTTTGACCACTTGCTGATGAACACCGGCAGCGTCTGTGGCTCGTGTCACAAAAACGAACAGCCGGCTTGGGATATCGACTACGCGCAGGCGTTTGAGTCTCAGGCGCTCAAGCCGACCCGCAACGACCTCGTCACGCTTGACGGCATCGTCGCCCAGGCGAACGCGTGCGACGCCACCGCGACCCCCGATCGTTGCGAAATCTACGACGCGCTGCTCTACCGCGGCGGCGTTGTGGACGGCGATTTCGGCCGGCCTCTGCCGACGATCTTCGACTGACGGTTGGACCGGCAGTCATTGACACTGCACCCGGGCCCGACTAACCAGTGATCCGACTTTAGCCCAAGAGGATCCATGAAACTCGCCACCCTCCGAGACAACTCGCGCGATGGCAAACTTGTTATCGTACGTCGTGACGGCAGCGCGTATACACACGCCGCCGACATCGCCCCCACGCTTCAGTTTGCCTTGGACCACTGGGAAACGGTTGTCGACCGGCTTCAGGAACGTGCTGCAGACCTTGAGCGCGGCGTCGTCGAGGCCCACACGGTGGACGTCGACCAGCTTGCCTCGCCGCTGCCACGCGCCTACGAGTGGATCGATGGGTCCGCGTACATCAACCACATCGTGTTGGTGCGAAAAGCGCGCGGCGCCGAGCCCCCTGAGACGCTTGAAACCGACCCGCTCATCTACCAAGGTGGGTCCGGCATGCTTCTTTCCCCCACGCAGGACATCCCCTTGCACGACGAATCTTGGGGGTTGGACTTCGAGGCTGAGGTTGCGGTCATCCTTGGCGACACGCCGATCGGTGTAAGCAAAGAAGATGCGCTCGACTACGTGCGCCTCATCGTCTTGGTCAACGACTGCACGCTGCGAAATCTGATTCCACCGGAGCTCGCCAAGGGGTTTGGCTTCTTCCAGTCGAAACCGGCTTCCGCGTTTTCGCCTTTCGCGATCACACCCGACGAACTGGGTGACGCATGGAAGGACGGACGTATCCATCTGCCGCTGCGCACCACATACAACGGCGAATTGTTTGGGGACCCTGATGCTGGCCCCGAGATGCATTTCTCGTTCGCAGACCTGATCGCGCACATCACCAAGACCCGTGCCTACACCGCCGGAACCATCCTGGGTTCGGGGACCATCTCGAATGAGGACCGCTCGCGGGGCTCATCGTGTCTCGCCGAAAAACGGATGATCGAAAAGATCGACACCGGTGTGTTCACGACGCCGTTCATGAAACCCGGGGATACGGTGAGCATCGAGATGTTGGACAAGGACGGCAACAACCTGTTTGGGACAATCTCGCAGAAGGTGGTGAAGGCGTGAAACTCTACGGCTATTGGCGAAGCTCGGCGACCTGGCGAGTGCGCATCGCGCTGCAGCTGAAAGACATTTCGTACGATTACGTGCCTGTGCATCTTGTCCAAGACGGCGGTGAGCACAACACGGCTTGGTACCGCGAACTGAACGCCAGTCAGCAGGTTCCGACGCTCGTCGTCGAGCACAATGGCCAAACGCACAACCTAGGCCAATCCTTGGCAATCCTGGATTTCCTGGAGGAGCAGTATCCCTCGCCCGCGCTGCTGCCCAACGACCTGATTTTGCGCGCACGGACGCGACAGCTCGCCGAGATCATCAACTCAGGGGTGCAGCCGCTTCAGAATTTGTCGGTGCTCAATCACCTGAAGTCATTGAAGGTGGACAACAAAGCGTGGTCTCAGAAGTGGATCGCGCAGGGTCTTTCGGCGTTTCAAACCGTTGCCGAGCCCGTCGCCGGCGCGTTCAGTGTTAGCGACGCCCCAACGTGGGCGGACGCCTGCCTCATCCCACAACTTTACAACGCCCGTCGATTTGACGTGGACCTCAAACCCTTCGAGCTCCTGACCCGGATCGAGGCGGAATGCGAGCGTCTGCGCGCGTTCCAAAATGCTCACCCCAACGCGCAGATTGACGCCCAGCCATGATGCGCTTCGAGATCAAAGCATTCGACGACATGTCGCGCGATGAGCTCTATCGCGTGCTCTGGCTTCGGGATGTGGTGTTTGTCGTCGGTCAAAAGATCACGGCAGTGAGCGAAATCGACGGCCTGGACCCTCAATGTCATCACGCGATGCTCTGGGACGGCGACGATGTCATCGGCACGGCGCGCATTTTCGCCGACGAAAACCCGTGTGTCGTGGGACGAGTGGCCGTTCACACCGACCATCAGGGCAAAGGTCTTGGCACCCAACTCATGCGTAGCGTCCAAGATTGGCTCGGCGACAGACCCGCCGAGCTGCACGCTCAAGCCCATTTGGAATCGTGGTACAGCGCGCTGGGTTGGACCCGCCAAGGCGACGTGTTCATGGAAGCGGAAATCCCCCACGTGACGATGACGCGTTAGTTTTTCTTGAGGAACAGCGCGGCGAGCGAAACTTGGGTGCGACCACTGAGAACATTCGTGGTTTCCTCGCGCATATCGCCTAACACCCACCGTCGACCAAACGTCAGGGTGTAAGAATTGATGATCAGGTCGGCGTCCGCGTCGCGAAGCTCGCCGCAACCGCCAAGCGCGAATGCTTGGTGACAGGCGCCCACGATGTCGATCCACGTGTAGTCAATGCCCGAGATCCGGTCCCACTGTGCCTGCTGGTTGATGGGGTCATCGGTTCCGGTCAACGTCATGATTGGAATGTCCACCGAAGCGTACGCATCCGGCGTGAACCAATCTGTGCTCAAAGTACCTGCCATCGGGACCGCTGCCACAATACGCGAGTCCCGACTTCCGGCGGCAAAGACCGCTTCATCCGCAGGGGTGCATTCGGTCGCCGCCATCGAGGTCACATTGCTCAGCGATATGCTCGATATCCCACGTCGCACCGGCCAGTGGCCAGCCATATACGAATGCCCCGTCATGAGGACCTTCCGAGACGTCAGCGGCCGCAAGCGGGTCTGCACCGTCGATGTCTTCGAGCACGTCCAACGCCCGCGAGATGTCCTGTGTGCGCCAATGGTAGAGCGCCACTGGTCGTGGCAATACGTTGTCAAAGGCAGTGTTGGTGATGTGGTCAGGCGCCACGACGACCCACCCGTGGCTGACGAAATGGTGCACTAAACGCATCGATGTCGCCGCAAAACCACGGTCACCGTGAGAGTAAACCATCACTGGGAACTTGCCGTCGTAACCAGGGTCGGCAACCGTCGCGTCCGTGAACGAGACGGCGTCGTTGACCACCTTCAGATACTTCGGGTGTGGTCCTCGGTGTCCTCAGTCGGATACCAGATGTTGACCGAAAATCTTGCGCGAAACGCCGGGTGTGGGCTCGTAGACGACCTCCTCAAGAGCGTGCCCGGTCCCTAAAGGGCCCACTTCTCCCGTCGAGTCAACAACGTTGGCTCAGCGTCGTCCACATCAAAGGACATGTCCAGGTAGCGCCATGTCGAACCCGACGTCGGCGACGGACGACGACGGAGAATCGATCTGCAAGAACACCGAGCATCGCCAACAACACCGCGAGCAAAATTGTCTTCAAACTATACCTCAAGTGCGCCGATGGAATCGGTCGCGCTGCCTTCTCGAGCCAAACGGCAGGCAGCAGACCAATAGCCCGTGCGATGGTCAACACGGCGCGTGCGGAGTTCTCGGCGGTTTTCGACCGGTAGTGAATCCCTGTTTTCAAAGCACCGCCTGCGGAACCCGCATACAATCGGGAACTCGCTCAACGAGTGGGTGCGGCCGTACGACACATCGGTCGTGCACGCAGCGCCGCAATGGTCCAACAAGGTCTGATCGCCCTCTTGAATCGCCGCGGGGACTCGACCATATAACCGAACTCCGCCACCAGTTGTTTCACGATGGCGTTGACCTCGGGCTGGTCGCCCGGCTCATCGTGCATCAGCTGATGGTGGCCAGCGCTCGCGCCGGGGAAAACAAGTTGTTGACCGGGTAGGTCACAAATTCGAAAAACACGCGTGTCTGGTCGCACGCAAGTGCAAGCGCCACAAGGTCGCACAGCGCCCGATTTTTGCCGCGATTTGGGGTCGGCCGTCGATCGGAGGATAGTCAATTCGGGTGCGTTAGGACGCACGCACGCCGCCAAATCAGGGGATCCTCCTCAAACGCTGGAGGCGCAATTCCAGTTCGCGAATCCCGTCAAAATGCTGCTCAAGTCGAATGCGGTCGGCAGCACCCGCGCGTGCTTGACGCCTGCCGGAAGTCCGCAAAGACAGATCCAACACACTTCGGCGTAGCCCGACTGTGACGTCCACCTCGGCGGTTTCGCCCGGCGCGCGAAATCCGACCCCAAGATGCGTTCAAAGAGCGCGTGCGGTGAGCTCTCGGGTGGGTTCTGGTTGTCGGGACCGTTGTACGACCAGACCGCGCGCAGCCTCGGCGCCGTACTCGATCAGACGGAAACGCGTGGTCTTGCCAAGCTCCGCGGCCACAATCTGGTCGATCGTCGGTCCGGCGAAGGTCTGATTTTCGCCGTCGATGATCACTGTCGTGCCCGACAAAATGCCGCATGCACCCGAGGTGTGCGGGATAAGATTTGGAACCTTGAGCTCGGTGCCCGAAACCACCGTGATGTGTTCTTTGACCGATTCTAGGCCCGCGACTGTTCGCTGAGCTGCCAATCGCGCCCTCGCCAGTGGGCACCCAACGCTCAGGGTGAACGCCATTCCCCCAGAAATAAAGCCAAACCGTGTCGGAAAACCCTCACCGGCCGCAAGCGCAGTTCCATTGGAGTTAAGGAACATGTCGAGGAACGGCAGACCTACGGTGACCGCAGCGCCGCCCATCAGACCCCGAAGCACCATGCGACGACTGATCGTTCGTTTCATTCGGGCACCCCCGCTAAGCGAAATGCGTCGCTCATCACGACCAACTTCACCAAGGCCAAAACGCGATAATCGGACGCCTTGAAGGCGTCTCCGAGCGCGACGATATCTGTGGACTCTCCAAAGTACTCCCCGTGGCTTGTGGCGTAGTTCACGAGGCGACGCGACAGACAATTGCCGAACTCGGGGTTGTCGCGAAGGTGCGCCGCGAGCTCCACGGGTCCGGTGAACGCCTCACCGTCGAGGACCCCCGAAGTATCGAGCGGCGCGCCATTGTCGGACTTGCGGTAACGCCCGATGCCGTCAAAGTTCTCGAACGCCAATCCCGTTGGGTCGGTGATCTGGTGGCACCCAGCACACGCTGGCTCTTCCAGATGTTCGGCGATGCGGTCGCGCAAGGTCGGTGTCGTGCCGGACGGCTCTGGGATGGATGTGTCCACGCCGGCTGGCGGCGGCGGTATCGTTCGGCACAGCAATTTTTGCTGGATGAACATGCCTCGCAACGTCGCCGAGGTCGAAACAGGATGCGCCCACAACGCCAAGAAGCTGCTGTGGCCCAAGATGCCTCGTCGCAATGACGATTCGGGGAATTCATACGCACCGAAACCCTCGCGCGCCGGCGTGGGCACGTCGTAGACCGCGGCGAGTTTACGGTTCAAGAATGTCTTTCGCGTCGTGAGCACGTCGCGGAAATCCTCGTCTTCAAAGACCAATGCCTCGATCACCCGCAGCGTCTCTTCACGGGCGCTTGGACCGAAATCTTCGCTGATGTGCGGGAACAATTCCGGCGCCTTAGTCACCCCATCGAGTCGGTCCAGCTCGTACAGATCCGAGAAAAACTGCCGCACGCCTGTGCGCGCCTGAGGGGCCTCGATCATCCGCTGAAACTGGGCTTCCAGACCTTCGTCGGTCACGAGTTCCCCAGACGCTGCGGCGTCGAGCAAGGCGTCGTCCGGGATCGTGTTCCACAAAAAGAAACTTAGCCGGGTGGCCAGCTCGTACCCATCCAACGGCCGGCGCGCGTCGCTGCCCGTGCCGAGCTCGACACGAAACAGGAAGTTGGGTGACTGCAAGATGGCGGCGAGCACGTATTGCAAGCCTTGCTCAAAGCCTCCCAACGTGTCCGCAGCTTGAGTGTGCAAGGCCACTAGGCGCGAAACTTCGTCCGCGGTCAGCGGTCTGCGCCACGCCCGACGCCCGAACGTCTCGACAAACGTCGTCGCGCAGGCCAAATCCCGGGTGTCGCACGGCAGCAAAACTTTCACGCGATTGGGATCCGAGACCACCTGTTCGGCCAGGTCATAGGCGGCGCTCTCGTACTGCTCCACCCCGCGTCCCGAAATCGTGGTCGTCGCCGCCCCAACCGCGATAAAACCGCTTGAGCGTGCGTCGGGTTCCAACCGCACCGGCAGGCGCAACCCATCGCCCAGCAATTGCGTCACCGCGCTCAAATACTGGGCCTGAGTCAGACGCACAAACGTCCCGGGCGCGGGCTCAAGCGCTGGGACTTGGACGGAAGGCGCGGGCGGATCTGTCTTGGACTCTCCACACCCGGCCGCGAGTGCGGCGAGCAGCCAGACCAAGCAAAACGTGCGCGAGATGTGATTCACAAGGGCCTCCTCAACGTGCGCAAACCCTAGCAGATTTGCCGCGCAAGCTCCAAGCGACGGCCGGTCCCAAAATGGAATAGACGAACGTGCTGAGGCGGCCTAGAACGAACCTCTACCACCACCCGAGGACACCCCATGACGCCCGAAAAGAAGCTCGAAGAACTTGGCATCACACTTCCAGACGCACCCGCCCCTGCTGCGGCCTACGTGCCTTTTGTGACCACCGGAAATTTGGTGCTGACCGCCGGACAAATCGCGGTCTCCAACGGAAAGCTGGTCGCCGAAGGTGTCGTCGGCCGTGAGGTCGACCTCGAGACCGCGCAATCGTGCGCGCGCCAGTGCGCCATCAACATCATGGCCCAGCTCCGGGCGGCCTTGGGCGACCTTTCGCGGGTCGAGCGCATTTTGAAGCTCAACGTCTTCGTCGCCTCGACCCACGATTTTACGCAGCAACATTTGGTCGCCAATGCAGCATCGCTTCTGATCGCTGACGTGTTCGCAGACGCCGGTCTTCACGCACGCTCCGCCGTCGGAACCCCGTCCCTGCCGCTCAACAGTCCGGTTGAGATCGAGGCCATTGTCCAGTTTCGAGATTGACCCTCAACACCGTGTGTTGAGTTTGCAGGCATCGTTGAACCCGGAGATATCATGACACACATCGACGTCACCGAGAGCAGCTTCGAGGCCGAAGTGCTTCGTCGCTCGTATGAAGTTCCCGTGATTGTTGACTTTTGGGCGCCTTGGTGTGGCCCGTGCCGCACACTCGGCCCGGTGCTTGAGTCCCTTGCCGACGAGGCCAACGGCGCGTGGGTCCTCGCGAAGATTAACAGTGACGAGGCGCCGCAGTTGTCGACCGATTACCGTGTGCAGGGCATTCCGAACGTTAAGGCTTTCGTCAACGGCAAGGTCGTGGACGAGTTTGCCGGCGCCCTGCCCCGGCACATGGTCAAACAGTGGTTGGACAAGGTCGTGCCTTCCGAGATCGACAAGACGATGCTCGCCGTGCGTGGCTACATCCGAGACCGACAGTTCGAAGCGGCCCAAGCCGCGTTGAACCGCGTCGGGCCGCAGGTCACCGAGCGTGCCGACGCTAAGATCTACACCGCCGAGCTCGCGTCCCATGCCGGTGAACATGCCAAGGCCGCGGAAACGCTCGCGACGGTGACGGAGTACGAGCAAGAAAAATTCGCCGAGGACTTCTGCCGCGCGTGGTTGGCTGTGGAACACGGCCTATCCACACAGCGTGGCGACGCAAAGGCACGACTTGAAGCCTCGCCGGATCCTCAGGCTCGATGGGACTTGGCGATCGAAAAGGCGGCGGCAGGAGACTACGAGGAAGCCCTCCGGCAGCTGCTTGAGCTGTTCAAGACACATCGTTCCTGGAACAACGAACAAGCCCGTGTCGGGATGATTCGGCTCTTCAAGGTACTCGGCGACGACCACCCGCTGACCGTTTACTGGCGAAACGAGCTCGGCCGCTGGATGTACTAGTGCTTCAGGCGCCGCCGCCAAAACAAGCCCACACCCAAAAGAATCAAAACGCCTGGGCTACCTTCGATGCTCGCGCAGCCATCGTCTGACCCGCTCGACACCGCGGACCCGGCATCGGGTTTTGGCGCGCCCATATCTGCCCCTTCGATGCCGATGTCGCTCCCCACGGCCCCAGTGTCCTCGCCGGCCATCCCCATGTCGACCTCACCCCCAGAATCGGCCATTCCCATGTCTTCCCCACCCGGATTCTCCGCGTTTTGATGGAAGGCCGTTGTGGTGTCACACGGTTCGCCGAGCGAGTACTCAAGCGCCCCTATGTCGACTGTTCCGTCCCGCAGGCGGCCACAAAAGTCGCGCTCGACCGGTTCGTTTGTGCCCGCGTCGACAAGGGACTGAACATTCACACCCGCAAAGTTGAGCGCGGCGTAGTCGACAAAAAAGGCGCTGGGATCGATCTCGGTCAAATTTGTCGTGTTCGCGGACACTACGCCGCCGTCCCGCTCCCGTATCCGGCCTTGCACGACGTTGTTGATCACGGTCGCCGTCGATGTGTCAAAACGCACGTCAATACCGCTTGTACCCACGACCGTGTTGTTGATCAGCCGCGTCCCGCTCGCTTTGTTGAGGTAAATCCCGACGTCACCGCAGTTGGCGATGATGTTGTTGACCATCGTCCCATTTTGGTGCTCCGGCGTGCACGTGGCGTCCTCGCAAATCGAGTCTGGCGCCGACCCGCCGCCGCCAAAGGACAAGCCCAGTCGCGTTTGACCCGAATGCAACTGCTCGCAGACCACCAGGTTGGAGTCGAAGAGTCCGTCGCGGGAATTGCCCTTCAAGAATGCGGCGTAAGACACGCCGTTGCCCTGCCCTTTGGCAAAATCGTGGATGTAGTTATGCCGCACGACCCAACGTCGGCCACCCACCACGTCGATCTTGGTCACCGGATTGGACGTCTGTCGGGCCGCCTCGTCAAAGAACTCGTTGTACTCGATCACAACGTCATCGGGGTAATTACGAGGGCTGCCCGAATCTCCGTTGCCTTTGATTTGTGCGTTGAAGTTGATCAGCCGGCTGTTGCGAACTCGGGTGCGCTCGGCGCCGCCCACGATATGGAACGCGTGCTCGCAGTCGCTGTCGTTGCCGCACACCCCACGAATCGTCAACCCATCGAAGGTCCAATCCGGCGCCTGAACGAGGAAGCCCTCGACGGTGTCAAACGCGATGATGGCGCCTGCCGATGCCGTCACCGTAACGGGTCCTGGGCGAGTAACGCTTATCTTCTGGTCGACGGTGAAGGTTTGCGTCACTGTGATCGTGTCGCCCGGATTGGCTTGCGACACCGCCGCGATGAGTTCTTGGGGTGTCGCCGCTGTGCGCGCTTCAGCGAAGGCGCTCGCGGGCAACGCAACGAGGAGAGCGATGAGTCGATGCATGGGTTTCCTAGGGTCGGGAGCAGTCAGAATACGCCATCGTGAAACTTCCACCAAGTCGTGGAATCCTTAGGTCAGGTCCAGAACGAGAGGTGCACATGTTTTTCGGATTAGGAAAGAAGACAAAGATGGTCACCGCCGAGGAAGCCTTGCCCGGCCGCAAAACCGAAATGGAGATTGGCGTGCACCATCACGTGTTCGGAACGCCGCTCAACGGAACATTCGACGGGATGGAAACGGTCGTGTTTGGCATGGGATGCTTTTGGGGCGCGGAACGAAAATTCTGGACCCTTCCCGGCGTCGTGTCGACCTCGGTGGGCTACGCAGGTGGTTTCACGCCAAACCCAACCTACGAAGAGGTCTGTTCGGGACGCACCGGACACACGGAAGTGGTTCGGGTTGTTTACGACCTCCAAGACCACGTTCGAGGCGTTGCTAAAGGTGTTTTGGGAGAGCCACGATCCGACACAAGGCATGCGCCAAGGCAACGACATTGGCACGCAGTACCGGTCGTGCATCTACTGCGAGACCGCTGACCAAAAGGCCGCAGCGCTGGCGTCCAAGGAGGCGTTCCAGAAAGAGCCGACAAGCAGAAGTACGGCGCCATCACCACCGAGATCTTCGGCTCCCAGCCCTGTTTCTTCGCGGAGCCGTACCACCAGCAGTACCTGTCCAAGAATCCCAACGGCTACTGTGGCCTTGGCGGCACGGGCGTTTCGTGCCCGGTCAATTGGGCCAAGCCCGCCTAGTCTTGTGCGCCGATGGTGGGTCTGCCAGAATCACCGCGCTTTCCTGGAGTGAAAATGCGTATATTGATGATTCTGGCATTGTTGGTGTTTGCGGGATGCTCCGACGACACGTCGAGCACCGAGGCCTGCAGCGACGGCCAAGCGTACAACCCGATCACACGAGCATGTGAGACCCCGGTCATGAACGCGCCGGACGTGTCCTTCGCCAACGATGTGTCGGCCACCGACGACGCCGGGGATACCACCACACCGTGCACCGATTGCGGGCCGTTTTTCTTCGATCCCGACCGGCTAGCGTTCACGTTTACGCCAGCGCGGGAATCCACAAGCATCGACGTGGACCTCTCGTTCCTCGGCGACACCGCGAGCCAAGTCGAATCGATCGAGTTTGAGGGAAGCAACGAATTCCAGCTTGTGAACCTGCGTGTGGGAGACCTCATCAGCCTTGGGCGCCGCGTCGTCACGGTGCAGTACTCTCCCACCGACAACACGCCCGACGCCGCCACCATCCGGGTACACCTGCAAAACACGACGGTCGGATTTGCCGAGCTCAACCTTTCGAGCACCATCACCGGCACCGACGTATGCCAGGCCGACTGTCCGCGCATCCAAGTGGACCCGGCGTCTATCAGTATCTCGTTCCAACCTGGCGACGCGCCGACAACCCGTCCGATCTTGGTCGGCAACGTGGGGCAAGGACTGCTCGAAGTGCGCGAGTGCTCGTGCTTCAACAAGGGCGCGCATACGCGGTGATGCACGACACCCTGCCGCTGCTGCTCAATCCGAACACAAACAACACGATGACCCTGAATTTTGACCCGGCCGAGGTCGGCACCATCCGGCGCGACCATCAAGATTCGCTCCAACGACCCGTTCCAACCCGAGGTCGATATCCCCGTCAACGCCACCGCCAAGGACGCGCAGAACGACCCATGCATCCAGGTCAACCCGACCTCGCTGAACTACGGTGGTGTTCAGCGTGGGCAGTCGGTTGCCAAGACGTTCGTCATTCAGAACTGTGGCAGCCGCACACTCAACGTCTCGACCATCGAACGTGGTCGATTCTTTGGCATTCCGACGTCGGTCGCCTACCAGATCACGAGCCCGTGGACATCTGGCGCGATTCCAGCGGAGGCTCGCAGATCGTTGAAATCACCTACGCGCCTCGACGCGCAGGCTTGGATTCGGGTTTCTTTTTGGTACGCAATGACGACCCATCAAACTCAGCGGCCCGCGTCAATGTGTCTGGCACCAGCGAGGCGCCGCCGATCGCCGACCAAGACATCCACGTCGAGGTCGAATGGGACTCGAACGATACCGACGTCGACACGCACATGTTGTTGCTGCCCTGCCAAGGGCTGTTCTGCGACAACGACTGTTACTTCTCGAACCCCGAGCCTGACTGGGGCGTTCAGGGCGATTGGCTCGATGACCCGTTCCTCGACCGTGACGATGTCGACGGCTACGGGCCCGAGAACATCAACATCGCGAAGGGCATCAACAACCAGACGTACCGTGTGGTCCTTCACTATTGGCGTGACAGCTACAACAATTCGTTTTCCAGCGCGTCGAACGTCACGGTAAAGTTGTACATCCGGGGAGCCTTGATCCAGACGTGGGGTCCCATCTATCTGGGTTCAACAGGCGACACGAAGAATGTCTTCGAGATAGACTGGCCATCACAGACCATCCGAGGGTTTAACGACCCGCTCTACTCCGTCCCGAGCTCAACATCATGCCGCGCCACGCCCTGATCTCCATCCACGTTCTCTTCTTTGCACTCGTTGGCGTGTCATGCGCGGACGATGGGAACTCGTCAGCCGTTGACGTGGGCGTCGACGTTACCGTGGCCACGGATGTGGGCGGGATGGACGTCGCGACAGGCGTTGACGCCGGGTTGATGGAGGAATGGACGCCTCGCTGGATGGTGGCTTCGACGCGCAGACCGATGAGGGAGTCGCGGACATGTCCGTGGCGACCGGATTCGGCGTGATCACGGGCCAATGCGGCGAGATCGACATGACTGAACTCCTGTCGAGCCAACCGTTTTTATTCGTCAACACCATCGACTTCCAGATGGACCCATACGATGACGCGGACTTGCCGCGCCTGACCCCCGGCGGCCAAGAGATCATCGCAGACGGCAACGCCGGCGGGAGCTCGATCATGTCCGAGGTCTTCGCCTACGAAGTTTTGGAGCGTTGTGACATGGCCGCTCTGCTCAAGACGGAAACCGAAATCGTCTACCAAACACAAGGGAAGATCACCGACCTGCTGGTGCAGCTTGATGGGCTGAAAGTAGGCGTCAGCGTCACGCGCGCCGTGAGCTTCCCTCGCGACTTCCCGTATCAGAGGCTACCGCGCAGAACTTGCTCGACAAAAAGCTCGCCGACATCCTGCTCAGCAGCGCCAATGTCGCCCCTGAGGACGCCTGGCAGAAGCAGATTCTGCATGTCCGGTCGACCGTCCTGAGCACGTGCCGTGCTCGAAGGCGTGCTGCAAACCATCGACCCGACCGTGCGAGCCGATACCATCGTCGTGTTGACCGTCACGGAAGGCGCGGACGACTTCGTCTACTGAATCGTCACGTCGTTGATCTGGATGAAGATCTCGCCGTCCTTCTTAAACGTCGTCGGGACGCGGATTTTCCAAACGTTTGCCACAATTTCGGGTCATCAGGAACTTCGCTCGGCCACTCACCCGGAAAATACTGCCAATGCGTGACTTGCCCGTCCGGTGTTGACCACAGCACGTAACGGTCACCAGGCGTGTGCCCGACGAAATTGCACGCCACCGACCAGGCCGTCAGCCGGCAGGCAACGCCACATCCGAAATCATCACACGATCCCAAGCGGTGTGAAACTCGAACAAGAGCCAGTACGAGTCGTTGATAAACGCCTTGTGGGCATCGATGTCTTTGGGATCCTTCAGACCTACGCCCGATGTCGGTATGGTCCGCACGCCGTCGGCGGTTTGACCGTGACCACACCCTCTTCACATCCCAGTCGTACGCTCTGGTCAGGCCAAAGGCGGCAGCGTCCACGTGAACGTGACGCGGCTGACGTCTGTACGCAGAGACACCAACCGAGTCCTGAATGGCTTGAATGCGGGGATTTTCAGCAATGCCGCCAAGCGATAAGCATCGCACACAGAAACATGAACCCTTACAGCGTCTTCAACATCCTTGGCCTCGAAACGCAATAAAACAAAAGGACAACATCGGTCCTTTTCAACCCCAAGATGCCCCCGAAGTCACTTCGGTTCGTTCGCCACAGGCTTACCATGCGTAACCGCTGTTTCATCGACCAACGCTTCATACAGCTCACCACCACGAAAAGAGGTCACGGCTCGAACTCTTCTACGACCTCGTGTTTGTCGCCGCGATCATTCAGCTCGGAGACACACTCAGCACGGACGTGACAAACGAACACGCGGTGTTTTTTCCGCTGGTGAAGTTCGGCGCTCTTCGCACCATCTGGGTCGCTTGGACGGGGTTCACGTTTTTTGCCAACCGCTTTGATGTGGACGATTTCCTGCATCGCTTGTTCGTGTTTGCGAGCATGTTTTCGGTGGCGGCGATGGCCATCTCTTCGCGTGAGGCGATCGGCGAGGATCCCACCGTTTACACGCTGGCATTTGCCACCGCGCAGTTCCTAATCGCGACGATGTACATGCGCGCCTGGCAACAAGTGCCGCTCCATACTGAAGTACTGGGGCACCATCTTGCCCTCGGCGGCGTGGTGTGGTTGTGTCACTTCTGGTGCCGCAACCGTTCAACATGGTCTTGTGCGGGCTGGGCATGCTCGCGGTGCTTTCTGGTCCGGTCAGCCGATTCAGCCGGGAATTGACCGAGAAGTTCCCCATCGACATGGAGCACTGAGCGAACGGTACGGCCTGCTGACCATCATCGTCCTGGGGAATCTCAAAGTCTGTCGCACCTGACCGCTGAGCATGGCCCAGGCCAAATATCTGATGAAGGGATTTCTCGGCTCGCCATCACCTGCTGCATCTGGTGGATCTATTTTGACGACATTGCGGGAAGTCATATCCGCAAACAACGCGGCTCATGGATCGTCTGGCTCTATGGCCATCTTCCCGTGACAGCGGCCATCACGGCCAGCGGCGTCGCCGTCAAAGACGCTCGCGTTGATTTTGCGCTACCGTCCGACGACGCTACCGTTGGCTCGTTGCTGCGACCCTGGCAATGACCTTCTTTAGCGTTGGCCTGATTGATTCGGTCACCGAACGGCGTCAGGCCGAGCTAAGCGACCGGGCGCGCGTCAACGTCCGGTTCTTCTCGGCCATCGCGATCTTGCTGCTGGGTCAGATTGGCTCATCGATGTCTTCTGGGTTGTTCATGGGGATCGTCGCCATCATCTGCTTGGCGCAAGTCATATTCGACATGATGATGGCCCCTCTTGAGGACAACAAAGTCGAGTCCCTCAAGGTGGCCGAAGTGGCGCGCCGTCGTGAGGCAGGCGAAGCCGTGGCAAGCGGCAGACGCGATATCTCCGAGGCCGTGCGAACAGGCACGCCGGCCGACCTCCGCCGTGATTTTTATTTCTTCTTCATGCAGGGGTCATGGACACGGTTGATCTTCGTTTTGACCTTCCTCTATGTAGTGCTCAACATCGTGTTTGCTGCGCTCTACTTGCTTGAGCCCGGCTCAATCAAGCCAGACCAGACCTTCACCGACGCGTTCTTCTTCAGCGTCCAGACCATGGCCCCGATCGGTTATGGCGTTTTATCCCCGGCGACCGAGTACGCGAACATGCTCGTCACTGCCGAGGCCGCGTTCGGCATCTTCGGCACCGCGCTTGCCACTGGGTTGATGTTCGCCAAGGCGTCCCGGCCACAGGCGAGCGTGCTGTTCAGCGACGTCATGGTCGTCAACACGCGCAACGGCAAGCCGACGCTGACATTTCGGGCCGGCAACGCCCGTGGCAACGAGGTCGTTGATGCATCGATTTCGGTCTCGGCCTTGGTCGACGAGATTTCGGCCGAGGGCGATCACATCCGACGCGTGTTGGACCTGAAACTGCAACGCGACCGAACGCCGATTTTCGCACTAAGTTGGTCGGTCATGCATGTCATCGACGAGGACAGCCCGCTGTTTGGCATCGACTTCGCGAATCCCAGCAGTCCGCTGCTCGCCATCATCGTGACCATGATCGGACACGACTCGACTTACGGCCAACAAACGTTCGCCCGGCACATGTACACGCCTGACCAAATCCGCGAAAAAGAACGATTCGTTGACGTGATGTCGCAACTTGAGGATGGTCGACTGCTGATCGACTTTTCGAAGTTCCACCTCACCGAACCAGAGTGACCCCATGTTCCGTATTCTGACAGTCGCAATCATCCTTGGGGCGGCCAGTACGGCCCACGCCGAGGACCTCTGCGTGTCACGCGTTTCGTTTGTCGAGAGTGGCAACATCCTCGCGTTGCAATCCCGGTGGACACAAAGCCCCGCCCTCGTCCCCGCCGAACCGATGTGGGCCCAAATGTTTGCGTCTCTTGTAGGGGCCGATTTTCCGGTTGAGGTCCAGACGGCGATCGAAGGCACAACCATGTGGTGGAAACTAGACGGAATGCTCTTCAAACAGAGCCCGTCCGACCCGGCTCAAAGCATGGAGCAAGCGTTTGCCAATGCCATGAAACCAGAAGCCGGCGGCTCGCTTCGGCTGGAGCTCGACGGCGAGGGCTGCTTCAAAGCCAAGCTCGACAAGGACACGCTGGACCTGACCACGCCGACCGGAAACCTTCTTCGCATTACCACGACAAAGCGAACAGCGGTCAAAGGCGCGAGCAAGAACCCCAAAGCGCGTGTTTACGAATACAAGGGCCCCGCGACGCTCAAGCTGACCCAAACCGGCACACCGGTGGAGGTCGATCCGAACGCGCCACCGCCGGTACTCATCGAACGGCTTGATCGGCCGTCGCCCCCTACGTGGGCGCCTTAGTCCGCCGTGGGAACCACGCTGTGTTTCGTGTCCCACGACAGATCGTCAACGTCTGCCCGTGAGCTGCCAAGCTCGAGCTCTTCCTTGCGGTCTTCGCTCAGATACTCGTTGAGGAACGCGCGACGGAAGGTCTCAAACTGCCCCTCCTCGATCGCCAAACGAATGCCGCGCATCAGATCCTCGTAGAACGTGATGTTGTGCAAGGTCGCCAACGTTGACCCTAGGATCTCGCTCGTGTCGATGAGGTGCTTGATGTACCCGCGTGAGAAATTCTTGCACGCGTAACAGCTGCAGTGGGTGTCCAATGGGAACTTGTCCGATTTGTACTTCCCTTTGGTCACACGGTAGCGGCCCATGCGGCTGAAGATCACGCCTGAGCGACCCAGCCGGGACGGCAGGACACAGTCGAACATGTCGATGCCGCGCGCGACCGCTTCAACGATGTCTTCGGGATAGCCCACGCCCATCAAGTAGCGCGGTTTGTCGGTCGGCAAGAACGGCTCGGCAAGGTCCACCGCCTCCATCATCAAATCATGGGTCTCCCCGACGGAAACGCCCCCGATCGCGTAACCCGGCAGATCGTGCTCGATCGTCAACTGCGCCGAAAGACGACGCAATTCTGGGTACGTCGACCCCTGCACAATCCCAAACAACGCTTGATCTTCTCGGGTCTGTGCCGCCTTGCAGCGCTTCAGCCATCGGTCAGTGCGGTACACGGCTTCCTGAGCGGTACGCCGGTCGCACGGGAACTCCACGCAGACGTCAAACGCCATCATGATGTCGGCCCCAAGATTCTGCTGAATCTCGATGCTACGCTCCGGGGTCAGGGTGATGGGTTTGCCTGACTTCTCGAATTCAAACGTGACCCCTTCCTCGTCGAGCTTAACGCGCGGCAGACTGAACACCTGAAACCCACCGCTGTCGGTGAGGATCGGCCGGTCCCACGCCATAAATTCGTGCAACCCTCCGAGCTTCTTGACGACCTTATCCCCCGGCGCAATGTGCAAGTGGTATGTGTTGCCCAAACAAATCTCGGCGCCAGTCTCGACCAAATCTCGGGGCATCAGGCCCTTGACGGTGCCGCGCGTTCCCACGGGCATAAATGCCGGCGTCTGAAACGTTCCATGGGGCGTTGTCACCGCTCCCCGACGGGCTTTGCCGTCGGTCTTCTTGAGCTCGAATGTAAGTGCTGACATCACAATCCTGTAGAGTGGGCGCTCGAACAGCGCGCTTCGCGCAGCAATAGCCTGTCCGCCGCCTGTGTTTCAACCGTGACGTGAAACCGTCGCGAAATTTGCACGCGGTTGCGTTTGCTATTTGGGCCGTGCTAACAGTGCGCGACTATGGTCCAATAGGGGTACACGCCGTGTAGGGACGGCGTTTTAGAGGGCATTCGCGATACATGGCCAAGTTGCCTACATTGCCGAAACCCGGGGATATGGTGGCCGGGCGCTTCCGAATTCTGGAACTACTAGGTAGTGGCGGATTCGGAACCGTTTATAGGGCGTTGCAAGAGAACGTCGGGCGCGAAGTTGCGCTCAAGTTCCTCACACCTGGTGTGGCCAAAGATCCGGTGAATGTGGAGCGTTTCCGCCGTGAAGCGTACCACGTCAGCCAGTTGCGCCATCCAAACACCATCACGCTCTACGACTATGGGCAGACCGAAGAGGGCCTGATTTATATGGTCATGGAGCTGCTCGAGGGCACCAGCTTGGCCGACACGGTCCAAGAGAAAGGCGCCTTGGCATGGCCACGCGCAGCGCACGTCTTCATCCAAGTCCTCAAGTCGCTCTCCGAAGCGCACCAGCGCGGCCTGGTCCACCGCGACCTCAAGCCAGAGAACATCTTCCTGTGCGAGCTCTTTGGCGAACAAGACTACGTCAAGGTCCTCGACTTTGGCGTCGCCAAGATGACCATGGCCGAAGACGGCCTTGAGTCCTCGGAAGACAAGCTGACAAAGGCCGGGCGAATCTTCGGCACGCCCATGTACATGGCCCCCGAGCAAGCCTGCGCCGAGCCCATCACGCCGGCGACCGATGTCTACGCGCTCGGTTTGTTGATGTTCGAGATGCTCACGGGATTGCCGCCGGTGACAGGCCGAAACCGGATGGACGTCATCCACAAGCAGATCCGGGATCCGGTCCCAGAGCTCACGCGTGAGCTCGAAGGCACCCCAATGGGTTCCTTCATTCGCCGTGCGACCGAAAAAAGGCCGGCCGATCGTTATCTGGACGCCGCCGAGATGCTCGATGGGCTCTACCAAACGCTGCGCGCGATGAACATTCAACCGCGCGCGCTCGGTGCCACCCATCCCGACATCTCGGTCAGCACCATTGTGCCCGACGGCCTAGATACTGCTCCGTCCGATACGTCCTCGGATCCCGACGCAACCGCCGCGATGCCCACGCAGCTTGCCGAGACTGCGGCCCGCGGCTCGCTTCAGATTCCGCACGCGGCGATCCCGACGTCGCACGCGATTCAGATCGACGACGCCGAAGAGCACACGCCGGACTCTCAACCCACGCGTCCGCTTCCGCCGCCGCTCCCCATGCGCCCCACAACGTCGTCCGACGAGACCACCGCGCTGCCAAGCGGCGAACGCAACCGTCTGGTCGAACGCTCGAAGAGCGACAACGGGTTCTTGCCGCGCCCGCAATCCAAACCCCGCTACGAGCTGCCCCTCATCGGGCGCGAGCGCGACGTTCTAAAGCTCGGAGGAATCCTTCAAGAGCAACTCTTTGCCAACGCCGGCCATGTCGTGCTGCTTGAAGGTGAGAACGGCATCGGAAAGTCGCGGGTGATTCACGCCCTGAACTCGAACCTGCGCAACTTAGGCATCGACATGGCCGTGGGGTACTGCCGTCGACGATCCATGCCGCTCGAGAGCATTCGCGAAGCGCTCGCGGACTTCTGGGGTATCGCCCACAGCGAGCGCGCGCAGATCGAGGCGACCCTTCGACGCGAGCTTCCCAAGCTCGGCGAATATTTGCCGGCCGAAATCGACCGCATCGCCGACTTTGTGCGTCCTCGGGGCTTGGATGAAGCGACCATGACGCCGGGCAGTGACCAAGCAAACGTTCTGTTTGCCCAGCTTGAACGCGTCTTTGCACAGATCGCGCAACGACGTCAGCTGGTCATCGTCATCGAGGACACGCAGTACGCCGACAGCGCGACGCTCGCGTTCCTCGAATACTTCTCCGTGACGCTTCGCACGCAGTCGCTTCCGATCGCTTTCATCCTGACGTTTCGCCCCGAAGAACGCAGCCTCAACCCTGATCTCGAACAGAGCCTGCGCACCATACTTTCAAACGTCGGTGCGGCTTACACGCGTTACGTGCTGCGCAGGCTGCGCGGCAAAGACCTGTCGATCTTGCTCGATAATATTCTCAACCTAGAGCCGCGTCTCAAAGAGCGAATCGGTTGGCTCAGCCAAGGCGTACCGCTTCATGCATTGCAGATCGTCCGCTACCTGCAAAACGAAGGTAGCCTCGTTCAAAAGAAAGGCCGTTGGGGTCTCAAGAAGGGTTCCCCGCGTGAGATCGACCTCCCCCCCGACCTGATGAACCTGATGCGCTTGCGCATCGAACAGGCGACCGCGCGTTTCGCCCAACGCCCAAGCTTGAAGTCCACACTGGAGTGGCTGGCGACGCTCGGAATGCGCACCCCGGTCGAGCTTTTGGTCGAGATCATTGGAGGAAACTCCGCGTCGTTGGACGAAGACCTCTCGATCTTGCGTGACCAAGGCATCGTCCACCAGGCGATGCACCAGAACATGATCTGTGTCGAGTTCGACAACAGCTTGCTCCGCGAAGCCATCCTCCATGATCTGTCGGAGCGATGGGCGAACCGGCGACTTCACCAAACCGCTGCCGAGCGCAAGCTTGCGTTCTACAAACAGCGCAACGTCGAAGTGCCCTTGGTCGAAATCGCCGAGCACTGGCGCCAAGCCGGAGATGCCGATCGCTACCGCGACACGATGTTCGCCGCGGCGCAACGCTCCATTCAGCGTCAAGACTTGCGCGGTGCCCGAGACCAGTACCGCGAACTCGCCGTCTTGCTTGAAGAGCGAAACGATTACGGCGAACTGTGGTCAAAGGCCCAGATTTCTCTGGCCGAGCTCGCGTGGAAATTCGGTGAGTTTGGCTTGGCAGAAGACCGGTTTAAGATCGCGATCCAAAAAGGCGCCGCAAAAGGCCCGGAGCTCGGCCGCGCGTTTCGCGGGCTTGGACACCTTCTGGTGATCCAAGGCCGGTACAGCGAGGCACTCGAATGGTACAAAAACGCACACGAGTGGGCCCGTAAGAACCATGACTTGCCCGGGAACGCCAAGGCGCTCATCGGTCTGTCCAAGGTTCACGTTGTCACCGGAGATCTTCGCTCCGAAGAGCGCGTATCCGAACAGCTCGTCCGCATGCTTCCCTCGCTTCCACCGGGGGAAATCAGCGGCAAGGTTCACCTTCATCTGGCCGAAGTCGCTCGCCGGCGCGGAAGCCTGAATAAACGCCGCGATTACCTGATCCGCGCACGCCAAGAGTTCGAGCAAGCCCGCGACCGGGAAGGCCTCAGCGACACCCTACTGGCACTTGGAAACGCCCTCATGGACCCCGCCATGAACGCGCCAGACCGGCTCAACGAGGCCGGCCGCATGTTCCGACAAGCGCTGGAGCTCAAGAAGGCTTTGGGCGACCGAATCGGCGTCGCGGAAGCCTATCGAAACCTTGGACAGCTTGAGATCGAGCTTGGAAACCATGAAGCCGCCGAGAGCCTGCTGTCGCAAAGCCTGTCGTTGCACGAGGCGCTAGGCACCCAATATTTCATTGCTGCGGTGCACAATGCGCTGGGTGTCGCATTTTTGTTCCGCTGTGAATTCAAGCGTGCCGAGCAACATCTGCAACAATCGTTGGAGATCTTCAAACGTCTTGGCGACCAAATCGCGATGTCGCACGTGTTGATGAACCTCGGCGAAATGTCCTTGAACACTGGGGACGTGGCGCGCGCACAGGCGATGCTTCGCGAAGCACGGCGCGTCAAAGAGTCCGTGGGTACCAGCTGGGCTGTGTACGACATTCGTAATCACCTCGCGATCGTCGCGATGTGGCTCGGCGAGTTCGAGGACGCGGAGAAGCTCCTTGAGGAAACCCTTCGGACCGTTGATGAACACGGCACCGGCGAAGACCGCGCGGTCGCGCGCAGCCTCATGGGCCTGCTGCGCTGCTTCCAGAGCCGGCTGCAGCTTGCGGCGCTCGAACTCGGTCGTGCACGCGCGGATGCCGACGATTTGGGCATCGACCGCGTGACACGATTCTGCCAGGCATGTGCCGCGTTTTACGCGGGCCTGACCGAGACCGAGTCCACATTCCAGAACCTCATCGAGTCCATCCGTGGTGAGTCGTTCCTCTACACGTTGGAGCGAACAGTGTTCCTGCAGTTCATGGAACATCTGGCCTCCCACACGTTGAAAGCGGATAGATCACGCCAATCCGCGCGACTCTTGCACACCGTTGGACGTTTCTTCGTGGAACTCGGTGACGCGCCCCGCGGGGAACAACTGATCCATCAAGCCAAACAGCTCGAGGCGAGTCTGCACGAGCGCTGACTAGGAGACCCATGCCCGCGCCCAAGCTCTCTACGTCCGACATTGCTGAGCGCATGAAAACGCTCGACGGCTGGACGCTCACAGACAACAAGATCGCACGCACGGTGCGCTGCGACTCCTTCAACGCCGCCATTGCGCTTATCAATCGCATCGCGCCACTTGCGGACGACGCCGACCACCATCCCGAGATCTTCAACGTTTACGACCGCGTTGAATTGGTGCTTACCACCCATGATAGATGCGGCCTGACCGAAAAGGACTTCTCACTCGCCGCGCAGATCAACGGCGTCATCTAGGCTACGGTTGTGCGCACGCAAAAACTCGTGGCAAAAGCCGTAGTTATTCGTCGCCATTGAGTCTTGAAATACTAATTTCTGCTGCTATGTTGCACCGCACAAATGACCGGAGGCAGCATGCACTACTTCAATCTCATCGCGGAACGGCCACTCATCTGGGGCCTCTTCATCGCCTATTTGTTGTTCACAACATGGCTGGCTTGGCTCGGCCACAAGCGCACAACAGACATCGAGAGCTTCGCGAAGGGTAGTGGTGACATGAATCCGATTGTGGTCGGCATCACGTTGGCCGCGAGCATCGCGTCGACCGCGACCTTCGTGATCAACCCGGGGTTTGTTTATGTGCACGGGCTCTCGGCTCTGATCCACCTCGGCGTCGCCGCTGGGTCGGGTGTCATCATCGGGCTGGCGGTGATGTCTTTGGGATTTCGCCGAATTGGCGCCAAGACACGCGCGCTTACGCTCCCGGACTGGATCGGCCGCCGCTTCGATTCCCAAGGCCTGACGGTCTTTTTTGCGGCGGTGAACATGCTCTCACTGACGTTCGTAGTCCTCATCGTGGGCGGCATTTCCATCGTGATGCAGCTCACGCTGGGCCTCACCAACACCGAGTCGCTCGTGCTGACGATCGGCTTCGTGTTCAGCTACATCTTCATGGGCGGCACCTACGCCCACGCTTACACCAACACGCTTCAGGGCATCATCATGGCCGTGATCGCCGTGGTCATCGTCGCGAGCGGCTTCTCACTGCTCGGCGATGGTGTGGCGAGCGCCTGGACCACCATTGGCACCCAAAATCCCAACCTGGTCACCGCAATCAACCCAGATTCGTCCCTGTTCGGCAGTTTCTTCAGCGTTTGGGTCGCGGGGTTCGTGATCGGTTTTGCGCTGGTGTCTCAACCGCACATCATGATCAAGGCGCTTTACGTCAAAGATGACCGCGACGTCTGGCGCTATCTGTCGGTCTGCGTGGTGGTCTCGCTCACATTCACCGCCCTGTTGCTCGTTGGATTCTATGCGCACCTCCTGAACGTGCCCCCGGAGCGATTCGCGGACCCAACGACCGGTTTGTTCCGTCAAGACTTGGTGATGACCGTCTACATCACCGAGATGTTCTCACCGGTCATGGTCGCGGTCGTGACCGTCGCGTTGCTTAGCGCTGGAATGAGCACCCTCGACGGCATCCTCATCGCGCTTTCCTCGATCGCCGCCAACGACCTGTTCTTAAACCTCACGCGCAACAACCTGCTCAAGAACATGGATGACACGTCCAAACTGAAGGCGGCGCACAAGGCCGGCCAGGTCATCCTCATCGCGCTGGGTTTGGCGACGTTCTTCATCTCGCTTCATCCACCAAAACTGCTCGGCATCTTTGGGCAGGTGGGCGTCTACGGCATCGTCGCAGCCAGCTGCGCCCCGGTGTTGTTTGGCATTTTAATTCCTCGCCTGAGCAAGAATTGGGTCTGGGCAAGCGCCGTATTGGGGCTGGGCACGCACCTGTCGCTGTATTTCGTGGGCTCATGGGCCGCGAAATCGGGTGTGTCGCTCAACGACATGGCAAACACATCGTGGTGGGGATTCTTGGCGGACACAGCCGCACCGCAACTGGGTTGGATGAACCCGGGCGTGACGGCGACCTACGGCATCATGATGAGCGCGTTGCCAATGCTGATTTTCGCGGTGGTCGCCGCCAGCAGCGCGGCCTTTCGGCCGCGAACGCCTAGAGCATTAAGGAAGGAGCGAACCGGCTGGCGCGTTCGTGCATGCTGGGAAGCCTGCACGTGGGTCGCATGGCTGGCCGATGATGCACAGCGTCAATCCGCCACACGTGCAATTGCCGTTGCAATCACGACGACGAATCGGGGTCACACCCGAGCACGAGTTGGTGCACGACGAGACGTTCTCTTGATTCGCGCGGCACGTCGAGAGGCTCATCAAGGTGCCTGGCTCGTGCTCACAGTAGAAGTTCGTGACACGGTAGACAGGAATCGCACCGTCGACGTCCTCGGTTTTGATCGTTCCATTGGCGATCTGCGCTGACGTGACCGAGTTCGCTGCCAACTGAGCGGTGGTGATGCTGCCGTTGGCGATCTTGGCGGTGTTGATGGCACCGTTTTGGATCATGGTTTGCGTGATCGAGTTGGCTGCCCCGTTGTTCACAAACTGCGACTGGAAATCGGACGGCGAGAAGCCTTGCAGGGTCTGAGCGTCAGCCGCGTACTCCGCGATCGCAGCATAAGCGACCGTCTGGAACTCGAGGCGCGGCGACAACTCTGCCGAGCTCCCGACCTGGATCCCCAACGTGGCGCCCTGGTTGTCCCGGAACAAGCTCGGATCGATCGTATTGCCAGCTCCGCCGACCTTCACCGAGAAGAAACCTGCCTCCACGTCGACTGGAATCGTCTGCGAAAACACCTCGTTGTCGGCGTCATCGTAGATTCGGAAAGTAATGGCGACATTGCCCACCACGGGTGCCTCTTGGGCGTCCGTGAGGACACCCTGAACGGCGATGCTTTGCGGAACGACCTGCGCCGACGCGATGGACGAAAACAACATCAAACCAGCACTCAAACCCAAAATTCTTTTCAACATATTGTCCTCCTCAGCGCGCCGGTGGCGCGACCTTGACTTGATTGTCTGTACCCTTCGGGATCGGATTCGCGGACGGCGAGCCTACCTGAAGTCGAAGCTTGTACTGCGAGTTCTCCATCACTTGCGAACCCCCAGTGGGCGCGAACGATGTGGGAAGCACCGGGTCCTGATTGGTCCCGTTGTTGGTCCCATTGTTGGTCCCGTTGTTGGTCCCGTTGTTGGTCCCATTGTTGGTCCCATTGTTGGTTCCGTTGTTGGTCCCATTGTTGGTTCCGTTGTTGGTCCCATTGTTGGTCCCGTTGTTGGTCCCATTGTTGGTCCCGTTGTTGGTCCCATTGTTTGTGTTTGTCGTGTTGTTATTGGTGGTGTTGTTGCCGACAGACACCCCACTGTCGGACACATTACACCCCGCCAACATCACAACGAGCGCCGCGGTCGCGGCATGCGAATACCATCTCATTTTCTTATCCTCCCAAGGGATACTCAATAATCACACAAACCGGGAAACTAGCGGTTTATGGAATGAAATTCAATCAAGGGTTCCAACCGTCGATGACGACCATATCTGGCTGCTCACCTAGAATGTCGCAGAATCCCGCAAAAAGCTGGCCCGCATAGTAGTCGGTGAACGGCGCGTCGGACGACGATGGGGTACGCAATTGTGAATTGATCTCGCGCCCTCCCCGCTCGATGTCACGCGGGTGGGCCGTGTTCAACAGGAACGTTCGAACCTCTCCAGCCTGCCATCCACTCACCGTGGCCGTCCCGCTGTCGACCGCGGTCACGATTCCAACGTGGGTGTACCAATCGTTGTTCCGTCCATCACCATTCGCATCGAACGCGTTGTGGAAGAAAACAATGTCCCCAATCTTTGCATCGGTGTGCTTGACCTGCTTTGCAGCCTTGCATGCCTTGTACAGGTCTGGGATCGATGTGGCTGTGATCGTCTTTCCGTTCGCGGCAAAGGTCGCAGTGACGTAGGCGAGCGCTGTCTTGGGCTGGAAGCTGTCATCGCCGCTGTGACGACCGGTCTCGCGTGGATTTCCCCAACCTGAGTTGCCGACAGCGTCGGCAGAGCTTTTGGTCGAGGGTTTTACCTTCCCACGTGGTCCACCTTTGCCGGCGCAACAACCTTGGGCTTGGATTGAATCGGGGCTTGAGCACCCTGCACGGGCAACTCCACCTGCGGATGGTCCCCAAGCGTCATCGGGTCAAACTCGCGGTTTCGTCGTTCCGATGGATGGTACTCTGCCTGCAATAACGGCGACTGATAAACCTGAAACGGTGCGTGGTTGCCGGCGGCGCATCCCGAAGTAGCGAGTAACATTCCCAAAACCAACCAACGCATCCGACCTCCGTAAGATGTAGGACAAGCGACGTGCTCAACCCACATACTGAGGCAGGACCTCACCCGCGCAAGTTTTTGGGGGATTTAGAACTTCAGGTCGATGCTGTTGACCGTTTTGTCGACAACCTTGAACGACTGCGAGACTTGTTTCGCGCCCTTCTTCAACACAACGGTGTAGTCGCCAGGCCGCAACCGGGTGTCCAAGGGCGTGGTGCCGACTGGCGTCCCCTGAAACTCGACCGTGATATCGGGGGTCGCCGTCTTGAGGTAGACGATGCGTCCGTCCGGATGATTGAAGCTCGCGGGTATCGGCGTCTTACCGATTGGTTTGACCGGTTTGTCAGGCTTGGTTGGCTGTGTGATGACGGCTGGTTTGGGGTCGACCGCCTTCGACTCATCGATGACGAGGAAGAACACAGCGACTCCACCGACTGCCAAAGCGAGCAACAGCACGACGAACACCACGATGAGGGTTGTATTGCTCTTCTGCGGCAATTCAACGGCGAGTGTCCCACCGTCGTTGTGGCTTACGATAGGTCCTACCTGCGCAGTTGCCACGAACCCCTGCATGGGTGGCGGCGTCGCGATGGTCGCCATCGGCTTCGAATCGATCGGCGGAACCGGTGTGTTGAGCTCCATCGGCGTCACGCGTGATTGCGAGGACGCGATGTTCGCGGTGTGACGCACGGTGGGCAAGCCTTGCAGCTCACGGATGAAACTCGCGACCTCGCGGTCACCCACAAATTCTCCCGTCGTCCGCAGGTAGTTTTGAAGCTCAAGCATCATCGAGTGAGCATCTAGGAAGCGGTCATCCGGGTTTTTCGCCAGCGATTTCTGGATGATTTGCCATAGAAGCTCAGGGATGTCTGGCCGCAAGGTACGAGGGTCAGGGGCCGGAGATGACAAGATGTTCGACACCGCAGCGAGGTCTTCACCAAACGGTTTTGCAAGGGTCAACATCTCGTAAAGCATGACCCCGGTCGCAAAAATGTCGACGCGCCGATCGAGTTCACGGTTTTGAATCTGCTCGGGCGCCATGTACGCAAACTTGCCTTTGACCGCGCCTGTTTGAGTCTTGCTCTGATTTTGCTTGGCTTTGGCCACACCAAAATCAACGAGCTTTACGATGCCATCGTTGGACACCAAGACGTTGTGTGGCGTGACATCGCGGTGGACGAGGTGGTAGGGCTGACCGTCGCGTGAGGTGTAATCGTGCGCATAGTCAAGCGCCTCAAGGGTATCGATGATCATCTTCACGACGATCCCGATCGGCAGCATTCGGTTCTTCGCCTGAGCCTGTTCGATGATGCCCGCGACGTCGATGCCCTCCACAAACTCCATCGCAATGAAGTAGTGACCGTCGAGTTGGCCGAGCTCATAAATCTGCGCGATCTTTGGGTGCGTCAGTTGCGCGACCAAACGCGCTTCGTCCAAGAACATGTTCGTGAACTGCTGATCCTGCGCCAAATGCGGCAGGATCCGCTTGATCACGAGCTCCTTGGCAAACCCACCCGGTCCGACCTGTTCAGCAAGCCAGATCTCGGCCATACCGCCAGTGGCAATGTGGCGCACGAGCTTGAATTTTCCTAATGTCTGAGTCGCTTCCATCACCAGGCCGGGTCCCTCGGGTCAGGTAGAAGGCTAGGCTGAGCCTATTGCACGGTGCGTCGTTCCGCAAGAACACCGTGCCTTCACTGTTGAATCTCGCGCATTTCGGATAAAGTCACGCCATGAGATATCTTGGTACAACATTTGTTTTCGCGTTTTTAGTCGCCTGCCAATCGTCTGCGCAGGTCACCGAGACCCCTGCTCCGGTCGAGCAACACACCGAAACCACCGCCGCGACGATGATGGCGGTCACACCAGAACCCAAGATCACCGCCCATCAGGCGGTCGTGATCGAGCCGCCGCAAGAGCGCGCGGCCATCGAGCGCGAACCCTTGATTTTGCTCGACCACCCCGAAAAACGGGGGTCGCGCGACTTCGTGTTTGTCGCCGTGGGTGACGTCTCGCAACCCGCCACTCAATGGGTGGAACAGGTCGAGGGGTTGGGGCCAAAAGCGTTCGACCCAACGCGGCACCTGCTCACCGGCGAGCTGAACTTCATGAACCTCGAAAATCCGGTGACCGAGGAAAGTCCGACCGCGAAAAAGCAGTATTCGTTTACCTGCCCGCCGCACCGACTCGATTGGTATCTTGGGGCGGGCTTCAACATGTTCAGCTTGGCGAACAACCACATCGCAGATGCGGCGCAGCCCGGCATCGACGCGACCATCGCCAACCTTGACGAGGCTGCTGTCCGCGCGCAGAAGCCCTTGTGGCACGCCGGCGCGGGCCAAACGCCCGAGGATGGCATCGCGCCCAAGATCGTGGAAGTCCCCGGGAAAGACCTGAAGATGGCCTTTTTCTCGGTCGGGTTCTCGGGCAGTCCCAACGTGGGCAAGTTCTACGACGAGACCCTTCCGGACCGAATTCGCGAGGCCAAGAAGACCGTAGACCTCGTGATGGTCGCCGTGCATGCGGGCAAGGAATACATTCATGTTCCCGACCCGCAGCTGCAGGCGCGCTATCGGTCGTGGGTGGACGCTGGGGCAGACCTCGTGGTCGGGCACCATCCGCACGTGATTCAACCGGTCGAGGCCTACAAGGGCTCGTTGATCCTCTACAGCCTAGGCAACTATGTGTTCGCGTCACGGACGGTGCGCCACCGAAAAGTCGGGGCGAAGCTGTACGGAATGATCGCACGTGTGGCCATTGTCGACGGCAAAGTCCGCGCGGCACAGCTCGTCCCAACGTGGGTCAACAACTCCGACGATTGGACCTTGGAAGATGGACAGACCCTTCCCCACGCAGCGTTCGCCCCAAAAGTCTTGACCGGGGCATTCGCCGACGCATGGTTCCAAGACATGGAGACGTGGACGCGCGCGGCAAACACCACCCCGATCGAGCGGCAGGGTGACACCGGTGTCATCCGCCTCCCGAAGTCGCAACCCGACGTGGCGTGGCGCTGAAATGGGCACCTTCGACATGTTGCTCGTAGGGCACCGAGGCACGGGCAAATCAACGGTCGCATCTTGCTTGGCTGGGTTGGGACACCACGTGGTCGACCTCGACGACGAGATCGAACGTCGTTACCGGGCGCCATGCGCCGAGCTGGTGGCCTCCGACGAACCTGAGTTTCGTCGGATCGAACGCGACCTTCTCGCCGCGTTGGTGGCCGACACCACGCACAGCCCGCGCGTGATCGTTTGCGGCGCAGGCTGCTTGACCCTGCCAAGCGAAGCGCTTGTGGTTTGGCTTCGGCGAGATGGCTGGGTCAAGACAGCTCAAAACCAACGGCAACGTCTGCGCCCACAATGGCCGTTCGAGGCCGAAGTCGCGTGGATGCGCGAACACCGTGAGCCGGTTTGGCGACACCGCGCTGATCTTCTTTTCGACATTCCTGAAGGCCGAGACCCACAGCGCGTCGCTCAGGAGATTGGCGACTACATGGCTTGGGCCCGACGCAACGGTCCAATCGCCCACAAAACGTGGTTGGTGGCTCCAACGGACGCAGCACGCGCGAAGTTCCTTGCATCGGCGCTCGGACTCAGAGGCGTCGAGCTGCGCAGCGACCTGCCGAGGGGATCGAGCCTTGGCGTGGGCCAGACGCTTGTGAGCTTGCGCACGGACGATCCGGCCTGGTTGAAAAGCCATCAGGAGGCCGACGTCGTGGACATCGATGAACGCTTTGTGGCGGCGGTTCTGGCAGATGACTGCCTGAGGGGCTGGCGCCCTCGCCCGCTGGTGGTGTCGTCGCATCCCGGTCGGATTGATGCTGAGGCCCTACACCGCCTGAGTGAAGCGCGACGTCGGCTCGCTGTGGCGCTCCCAGATTGGCCCATCACCACGAAAATCGCGGGTGAGTTTGAGTCGTTTGAACGCTTGGCCGATACCGTACTGCCAACCGACCCCGCCCAAAATTGGCGACGCGTCCTCAATGCTTTGGGCAACGAGCACAACTACATGGGCATGGGCCTTCGGAACTCTCGCTTCGAGGATGTCGCAGACCTGCCCCCCATGGATTTGCAAGATTGGTTGCCCTACTTCGCCGCTCTGGAGGACTGGCGGCGAGAGGCGCTCGTGGGTGATCCTGTGGAACACAGCCAAGGCACGTGGTGGCACAGTGCTCAAACGCGCTCGTCAGCAACGCCGTCGGTTTATCTGCGCGTCGCAACGCCGTCGGGGACACTCGCAGCAACCCTGACCCAGTTTGAGCAGCTCGGGATCCACGCCGTTTCGGTGACCACACCATTGAAGGCTGAGGCCGCGAAGTGCGTCGGCTCGCCGCTGGCGGCTCTCAACACCCTACGGTGGCGCGGGAAATGGGAGGGCATCGACACCGACGCCGATGGCATGCACGCCGTCATGAAACGACTGATTGCGGGCGGCGTTCGAAAGGGCTCGGTGTTGCTGATCGGCGCCGGCGCCGTGTCTGCTGCCGTGTTGCGCGCGCTGGCATCGTATCCCGCATTTGAGGTCACACACCTTCCAGCGCGATTCAACGGGGCGTTTCCAGCATCTGATATTGTGATCAATGCGTCGGGTCGGCGCCCCGCCCAATGCCCGGCGTACACAATCTGGATCGACCTGCACTACCGGGATGTTGAACCCATGATGCCCATCCATTTCAACGGCGATACGTTCTTTGAAGGTCAAGCCGCCGCGCAACGCGCCTACTGGTCGGAAACGGAGTCCCCATGAGAGGCAACACATTTGGAGAATTCTTCTCGGTGACCACGTTTGGTGAATCGCACGGTGTGGCGCTCGGGGCGATCATCGACGGGGTTCCGGCGGGGTTCGAATTTGACCACGAAGCCGTGCAAGCCCAGCTGGACCGGCGACGCCCCGGCCAATCGGCCATCACGACGGCACGCAACGAGAGCGACACCCTCGAGATTCTCAGCGGTGTGTTTGAGGGCAAGACCCTTGGAACCCCGATCTGCGGCATCGTTCGAAATCGCGACCAGCGTTCCACGGACTACGATCCGAACTACCTTCGGGCGGGCCATGCCGACCGCGTCTGGCAAGAGAAATATGGCCTGCGCGATTGGCGAGGCGGAGGCCGGGCGTCCGGACGCGAGACCGTCAGCCGCGTCATCGCCGGTGCGATCGCCGAACAAATCTTGCCCACGGCTCTGTCCGTGGTCGCCTTTACACGCCAGATTGGCACAACCGTGGCGACGCAGATCCCCTCCGACTTGACCCGTGACAAGGTGGATGAGCACGCCACACGATGCCCGGACGCCAAGGCAGCGGCCACGATCGAGGCTGATTTGCTGCAGTGTAAAGAGGTCGGCGATTCACGGGGCGGCGTCGTTGAAGTATGGATCGATGGATGCCCACTGGGTCTTGGGGAGCCCGTGTTTCGCAAAGCAAAGGCAGTACTCCCGGGCGCGCTGATGAGCATCGGTGCGGTTGTGGGTGTGACGATGGGGGACGCCGTAGCAGACGCGTCCGCTTCGGGCCTGTCGTTCCACACGGGTGTCAGCGGATCGGGAGCCGACGCGGGGATCAGCGCAGCGGCCAATGGTCTGCAAGGCGGCCTCACCAACGGCGAGCGCATCGTCCTCAGGGTCTACTTCAAACCCGCGAGCACGGTCGGATCCGTAGCCACGTCGGGGCGCCATGACCCATGCATCGTCCCGCGCGCCATCCCGGTGATCGAGGCGATGTGCTCAATCGCGCTCGCCGACTTGTGGCTCGCCAGTCGCCTCGACCGCCGCAAAGACGACGCTTAATCCTTGCCATCGTGAGGCGCGGCGCGGTATCACAGGGGTCTCACGGAGAATTCGCTTGGAAGAGATACTCATCGCCTGCGGGGACACCGATTTGCTTCGTCAAATCGTGGCTGACCTTCCTCCAAACCAATACAAACCCATCGCGTCCCGCAAGGGCGACGGCATCGCCGCCAAACTCGCCGATCGTGGGATTGGTTACGCGGTCGTTCATGAATCACTCTCGGACATCGCCGGCGCAGTGCTGTGCGATGCGCTGAAGCGGTATCCACAACCGCCCAACATTTTGTTCCTGGTGTCGGGGGATGTGCCTGCGCAGGGGCCGTTCGACGTGGCCGTGAAGTATCCTGTGCCGGGACCCGTTTTCCGCAACGCGCTCAAACGTATCCAACAAGCCGCCACCGACGAAGAAGACCTGGAGCGTTGGCGTGCCTTCTACAACGAGGTCGTCGCGCGACGTGAAGCACTCGACCAGCAATCGTACTATCAAATGCTGGGAGTCAAAGCCGGCGCGCCACACCACTTGATCGTGCAAGTTTTCGACGCGATTAGTTTGCGCTACCACCCCGACCGGTACCAAAAACACCGGGGCGTTCGCTGGGGCGACGCCGTCTACGAGCAGGTCAACGAGCTCTACAAAGCATACACGGAAGCCTTTGGAGTGCTCGCAGATCGTCGACTCCGACAGCGCTACGACGAGGCGCTCGCAAGCGGTAATCTGAGGATAAGTCTCGATGATGCTGGCGGCGATTCCGGGCCTCGCAGTCTGGTCGATTTCTCGAACAATCCTGCGTCAAAGAAGTTCCTGAAGCTCGCGCAAACCGACCTCGCGCGGGGACAAATTAGCCAAGCTCTACAGAATCTGCGATTCGCGCTGAGCATGGAACCCGACAACGCCGCGATCGCCGCCAAGGTCGCCGAGCTTGAGCAAAACAAGGGCTGAAATGTCCAAGAAATCTGACCTCGGACCACGCCTGGTCACTGCGGCCGTCGCGATTCCGATATTGCTGTACATCATTTTTGTGGCGCCACTTTGGGCGTTTTTTGCCCTGATCCTGTGGGCCGCACCCACGGGAGCTTGGGAATACTGCAACATGACGTTCGGCACGGATGCCCCGCGCCTACGTGACCTGACCACGGTTGTCAGCGCAGGTGTGTTCAGCGTGATGTATTGGGCGCCCGACCACGCCATCGCCGCTTTGTGCGCGGGTGTCTTGGCCGTCATGCTCTTCGTTTTGTTCAAATGGAAGGACCTCACCGCGGCGTCCCACCACATCGCCATGAGTGTCACGGGCATCGTCTACGGAGCCATGATGCTCGGAACCCTCGCGCTTTTGTCGCGCGATACCGGCGAGGCAAGCGGGTTCTGGGTCCTGATGACCCTTGCGTTGGTCTGGTCGTCCGACACCGGTGCCTATTTCACAGGCCGCGCCATCGGCAAGCGCAAGCTCTACCCGAGCGTCAGCCCGAACAAGTCAGTCGAAGGCGCAATCGGGGGGTTTGTTTGGACCATCGGGTTCGCCTTCGGTTTCAACGCGCTGTTCACCTACGCCGCCGGCGATGGCTACCATGCCCAATGGTTCGGCTTGGACTTCCTTTCCGTCGACCTCGTGTGGAAGGAGCTGAACTGGTGGCAGATTCTCCTGATGGCCATCCCCGCCAATTTGTTGGGCCAAACCGGCGACTTAGTCGAAAGCCTGATCAAACGAGCCCACGGAGTCAAAGACAGCGGCACCATTATTTACGGGCACGGTGGACTACTCGACCGGGTCGACGCGTTGATCTTTGCAGCGCCGTGGGTCTACTATTTCCACAGCACCTTCGTCGCTTGACGTTGATACGGCGCGGTATTTCGCGATCGGGAGCCCATGGCCATTCTGCATTTCATCTTGTTCATCGGCGTCTTGGTCTTCGTCCACGAGTTGGGCCACTTCCTCGTCGCAAAGTACTTCGACGTGAAGGTGATTCGGTTCTCCATCGGCTTCGGCCCAACCGTCGTTGCGTACCAACACGGCGAGACTGAGTACTGCATCAAAGCACTGCCGCTTGGGGGTTACGTCGAGATGTTTGGCGGAGACCTCGAAAGCATGGAGGGCATGCCCGAGGAAGAACGCAAGCGCGGATTGATGGCAAAACCCATCTGGCAACGCAGCCTCGTCACCGTGGCCGGACCCGCTTTCAACATCATCTTCCCTATCCTCATCTATTTCGTGTTCATCATGGGGGTCTCGAAGACCCCTCCGTCGGTGATCGGCGAGGTCTTCGCGGGCATGCCCGCGGCCGAGGCCGGATTGAAGGCAGGGGATAAGATCGTGGGGCTCGACGGCGAACCCATCGACTACTGGTACCAGGTCATCGACCACATCAAGGCTCGCCCGGGTGAGACCGTCACTGTAAGTCGAGCGCGATGGCACGCGCAAGACCGTTTCGATGGTGCCTCAAACCAAGACAGACACCGACCTGCTGGGGTTGAGCAACGAGACCTACGGCTTGGTAGGGATTCATCCTGGAGCCCTTGGGAGCTACCATCGTGGTGACGCGGCCCGATGGCCCCGCGGCCTCCGCGGGGCTTCAGAATTTCGACCGAATCCTGTCCGTTAACGGTGTCCCTACACCTCGGTACGCGCAAGTCGAGGCGGCCGTCCGCTCGGCCAAGGAAAGCCGTTAAAGCTCGAAGTTCTGCGGCCTCAAGCCATCCCGGTCGATTACGGTGACCTTTATCAACAGGTGACGGTCGATCTCGTGGCGACGCCCGCACTGATCAACGGCGAGTTTTCGTTGGGTGTCGAAAACGGCGAGATGGCTGTGGCTCGGGTCACGGCAGACTCACCGGCGGACAAAGCCGGTGTGAAGGTGGGAGACCTGTGTCAGCGTCGATGGCGTGCAAGTCAGCAATTGGCGTCTGACCAACGACATGATCAGCAACGAGGTCAATCACGAGGTCGTGAAGCGCCAGGAGCGAGACGGCGGGACGGACGTGAGCAACAGCCGAGCGTTTGCGATCGAAGTCCTGCGCAATGGCGCCAAAGTCTCGCTGTCGCTGACCCCGAGGATCGCGAGATGGAGCGCAAAGACTACTTTCAGTTTTACATCGGCTGGGGTCACATCGCGGACACCCGCCGCTTGAGGTCGACTTCCCGTTCTTCAGGCGGCTCGTGTACGCCGCCCAGACGTCGGTCGTGCGCACGATGTCGTACAGCAAGATGCTGTTCATGGGCGTTGTGCGAATGGCCCAGGGTCGCTTGAGCTTGGACAATGTCGGTGGCCCCATCATGATCGGAGAATTGGCCGCAAAGGCAGGAAAAGCGGGATGGGAGAAATTTCTGCAGATGATGGCGCTCATCAGCATCAACCTTGCCGTCATCAACATGTTGCCTGTGCCCGTCCTCGATGGCGGCCAGCTCACGCTTTATCTTCTCGAAGCCATTAAGCGCGGGCCGCTGAGCCTTCGCACGCGACAGATCGCGGCTTACGTGGGTTTTGTCATTATCCTGTTCCTCATGGTCCTCGCGTTTAAGAACGACATCGAACGCCAGTGGGACAACATCTCCGACTTCATCAACGGCGTATGATGACTTACACGCGCATCCTCGCCATCGACACGGCGACGGGCATCCAAGCCCTCGCGCTCGTCGATGGAGACACCCAGGTGGCTCGGCGCCACCATACGACCCGCGGGAACCACGCGGACACCCTGCTCCACAACATCCACGACATGTTGACGCAGCAGCGCTGGTCCATCGAGGACCTCGATCTTGTGGCATGTGGGCTTGGGCCGGGCAGCTTCACGGGCCTTCGTGTTGGACTCGCAAATGCGAAGGCTCTCGCGGTCAGCGCGGGCGCGGTCGTTGCGGGTGTATCAACCCTCGCTGCCATCGCACGCCCGGTGGCGGCACTTACGTCCGAGCCCATCGTGTCGGTGGTCGATGCTCGACGCCTTGAGATGTACGTCGGCGTGTATCAGATGATCGACGGCACATTTCACAACGTCTTGCCCGACGTGGCCGTTGGCCCCGAGGAATTTCTCTCCTTGCTCGACCGATTCCCCAACGCCGTCGTCGTGGGAAGTGGCCACCACCCCTACGTCTCGACCGAACAACTCCCCAAGGCAGTCACTGTTTTGCACAGCGGGTGGGATTCTCCCTCACCGTTTTCGCTCGCCACACTCACGCGTGCCGCCGTGCTGACATCGGGCCCGCCCGACATCGTCGCCCTTGAGCCCAACTACATCAGACCATCGGATGCGGAGGCCAACCTCAAGGCCCGATTGGCGACCTGACCACGTCCTCCAACGCCTGCAGTAACGGCGGGAGGGCTTCGGGATCGAGCGGTCCGCCGGTCGGCTTTTCCACGTAAAACGTGTCGATCACTTGCGTGCCCACGGAGTCGACTTTGGACAGGTGAATGTTCACGCCGTGCCGACCCAATGTGCTCGAGATCTGGTACAGCAACCCGATACGGTCCGGTGCCCGTATCTCGATCACGGTAAACTGCTCGCTCGCGTCGGGCACGACCGACACCATGGTCTCGACCGAAGGCAGCGCCCGTTCTGGCAATTTCTGTTCGTTGATCCGCTGCACCAACAGGTCTTCGACCGCCAACTTGCCAGTCAGCACGCCTTCTAAACGACCCGTGACTTGCGCGATCCGGCGCGGATCCACCAGTGCGGCTTGCGAAGCCGTGCTTGCGGCATGACCCGCGCCGCCCGACCGAGCCACGCGGAAGATGTCCAACGTTCGTCCCGATCCTGTCGATAGAATCTGGGCTGACAGGATGTTCAGACCGGCCGCCGACAGGGTTCCCGTGATCGCGGCTAGCGCGCCAGGTACGTCTCGGGCGGCCACGATAACCTCCGTCGTCCCGAGCTGTTCGTCGGGCACAAATTCGATCACGGGCGCGTCTTGACGCCCAACTCGCCGATAGACCTCGAACTGACGAATCAGCCCGTCGACGGGCGTATCCATGATGTGGCCGACCGGGATGTCGCGAAAGAACCCGTCCACCGCACTACCAAGCGCCCCCACGTTACGATCGTCGTGACACGCCGCGATGAGCTCGCCTTGCGTTGTGCCACGACCCTCCGCCTCCTGCCACATCGATTCGGCGCCGTGCGCGAGCAGCGCCTTCACACGTCGATACAGCGAAAACAACAGCGACGCGTTCCAATCGTTGAGCACATCGTCGCCAACCGTAGCCATGTCGCAGAACGTTAACAGCGTCAGCATCCTCAGCGTGCCGGTCGTGCGGACCTTGGATGCCAAGTCGCGGATCACACGCAAGTCACCGAGGTCCCTGCGCCGCGCAATGCGCGCCATCGACAAGTGTTCGCGCACGAGGAACGTCAAACGCTCGGTTTGGTGCGCGTCAAACCCCATGCGAGGGCCGATGCTCGCCATCATCGCCGCGCCTTTGCGACTGTGGTCTCCGCCGCGATTCTTGCCGATATCGTGCACCAAACACGAGAAGATGAAGGTGTCGGGGTCCTCGATGCCTTCGACCACTTCGGCGAGATAGGGCCAGCGAGCCGCAAGAGATGTCGGCCCCCCCAAGATAAGCGCTCGGCCAGCTTCCATGCACTTCACCGAGTGAACGTCGGTGGTGTAAACGTGGTAGACGTCGTGGTGCACGTGGCAAACCAGCGGCTCAAACTCAGGCATCGCTTTGACCATGAGCCCCAAGTCAAGGACCCGCGAGCTCGTCAACGGTGAGGCGCTGGGGTCCGTGAGTAACGCACACAAACTTGGACCGTAGGTGAAGTCCGCGGGGTCAAGGTCGCAGATGGCCTCCTCCATCCGCGATTCAAGGCTTGGCTCCAAGTACAAATCCGGATGCTTCGAAGCGTGCTCCAAGATTGCCACGATGCTGTCCGCCGTCAGCGCGGCATCACTTCCGATCAAGTCGCCGCCCACCCAGAATCCTTCCTTCTTCTCCCGTCTCTCGGGCAAGCGAGACGCGCCCCAAAGTCGCAGCAAGCGTTCGGCCAACCGCGTGTTGTCCTTCGCGACTCGATAGTGATGTCGCATTAGGGCTTCGGTCGCGTCGTGAAGCGCCGCCATGCCCTCGCCTGCTGCGAGATTCATTCGGGCCATGGACTCTTGATCTGCAAAGTTCATTCGGTCGTGTTTGCGGCCGTGTGACGCATGCATGAAGAGGCGCAACCCGAATCCACGCCTGCCCGATGGCATAGGTATGGCGTTGTTCAGCCCCGAACCCAAGCGCGTCTTCAAATCCGACGTCGCGTCCCTGAGTGACCAAACCAGCCCAGCGGATCGCGTGCAGGTCGCGCAATCCGCCCGGTCCATTCTTGAGCTCGGGCTCGAGGCGGTAGATGGTCTGGCCAAACCGCCCGTGGCGTTGCCGATAGCCTTCGAACAGGTTGCGCACAAACCCGACACCGTGGTCGTCGCCGCGCAGGAACTCAACCGCCTCGCGGCGCAGCCCCTCCGCGTCGTCGTTCAAGCCTCGAATGTCGAGGTACGACACCGCGGTGCGGAAATCTTCGGCGAAGGACGTCTGCGTTTGCTCGGGTGTTCGCACCGAATGCGAGACTTTGACGCGTGTTTCGCGACACCACGCCATGAATCGCTCCACGGCAAGCAGGCACTCGCTCGTCGCGACCGTCTGCGGACTTACCTCGATGACCAGGTCCACATCGCTGGCGAACGAAAGCTCGCTTCGACCGTATCCCCCCAGAGCAAAAAGCCGAGCCGGGATGCCTTCGCAGGCGGCGGTCCAAAGTGACATGATCCAAGCATCCGTGGCACGTGTGAGGTCCAACGCCATCGACGCGCCGTGCCCCTGCTCCACGCCCTGAACACGTACAGCCTGCACCAACCGCTCGCGGGCGGTTAGAAACTCCGCATTCGCTTGGGTCGCCTCGGCGGAGAGTTGAAGATGTTTGGACATGGTCGTTGCCGATTCCCAGATGTATCCTATGTTCTACCGCGCCATTGCCACGGAGTCAGCCATCGAACTCGATCTAGAAGCCTTGCTCGACCAGCCCTACCTCACCCAAGGTTCGCCCGGCATCGGCGGCGTCGCCAAGAGTGTTCCCCAAGACTTCATCGTCGAAGAGATTCCCCTCTACGAGCTTAGCGGTGAGGGCGAGCACGTCTGGATCAAGATCCGTAAGACCGCGCTTGACGCGCAGTCCTTGGCGGACTTGGTCGCCGAGAAAACCGGCGTGACGCGCCACGAGGTCGGTTTCGCTGGCTTAAAAGACAAAAGTGCGGTCACGACCCAATGGTTCTCGGTGCACCACCACACCCTGGACCCTCAGAGCTTGATCGGCCCGTGGGGAGAGAGTGTCGAGGTGCTTGAAGCGACCCGACACACCAACAAGCTCAAGGTTGGGCACTTGGTCGGCAACCGTTTTACCCTCACGATTCGCCACGTTGACCCCGAACGCATCGACGATGGCGCAAAAATCATCGAGACCATCCGCGCGTCGGGGGTACCCAACTACTTCGGTCCCCAACGGTTTGGCAGCGGTCGCCGCACGTTCTGGCAAGGATGGAATGCCATCACAAAAGGGCAGCTCGCCCCGCACCTGCGCAAGAACAAACGCCTACGTTCCCTGTCGCTGAGCGCGGTGCAGTCGGCTGTGTTCAATTACATCGTGGCGCAGCGCATTGCAGGTGGAACGTTCACCAGCGCGTTGGTCGGCGACATCCTTGAAAAGGCCGAGGGTGGCCTCGCTCGGGTGGACGCAGAAAATCAAGCGGAATGGAGTGATGCCGTTGCACGTGGCCTTGCGACGCCCACCGGGCCCATGATGGCATCCCGCATGCTTCGCGCCACGGACGAGGTCGCCGACATGGAATCCCGGGCGGTCGCCCTGTTCGGCCTCGACGAGGCCATGTTCGAGCGGCGGCGAGGCGACTTGCGCGGCGAACGACGACCGCTAAGTGTCAGGGTTGAAGACCTAACGTACGATGCCGTTCAGGAAGACGTCGTTCGTGTCGGGTTTTCGCTTCCCTCAGGAAGCTATGCGACTGTATTATTGCGCGAACTCATGAAGAACGACCATTACAATGGGCCATCGACCGAGTCGCTGCCCGCCCACGCCTGACCCCTGGTTGGCCGAAACATGCACGCACCACTTGCCCCAATGACCTCGAGCGAATTCGCTCGACTCGCCAACCTCGCCGGGCTTCACATCGGCGAGGATGACCTCGTGCAACTCGACCGGCGGCAGATACTACGGCCGTTTGGCGAGATGCAGCACTACACAAGCGCCCACTTGTTCGTGCTCGCACTCTACTTCGATGCGATTCGTGTCGTGCGGCATCCGTGGGCAACGCGCGCTCCGGACCGAAAGCTTGAGGACGTCAAACAACGGGGCCAGTGGCTTGATGCGTTGTTGGCCGCCAAAGAGACCAACACGCTTGATCCATTGATGGCGGACTCGTGTGCGACCCTGTTGATGGAGCTGGAGCGATTTCTGGCGGGCATCAACCCATTTGGCCCGCTGTCGAACTTTTTCAACATCATGCACCCGAACGTGTTCGAGGGGCTGCGCGGCGACGGACGTCTGTACGCCGAACTCAATGCGGCGGCGCAAACATTGGCAGACATCCTCGAGCAGCCCGGTCAACATGCCGCGCAGGACGAGCCCGAGGAGGACTTGCGCAGCACGGTGGCCATGGATGTCTCGGCCTCGATCGCTCAGGATGTCGCGTCCCACCGGGTGGAGCGCTCAACGGTCGAAAGAGAGCTTTCGGCGGCTGACTTGGCCGAGATCCGCGAGCGTGACCCCGAATCCGTGACATTCACCACCCCGTCGTCACCCACGCCGGTGGTTCGTCCCAACCCGGTACGAGCGACCCCAGTCGCCGATGCCCCCGCGGATCCACAGACGCAAGAGTTGGCCGTAGAGGAGGCGTCTCCGGATTTGCCGGACACCGCCGAAGTTGCGAAACTTGAGCCCACGCCAAGTCCAGCCGCCCCACCCGTTGAACCGCCCCCCGCAGTCGCGACTGCCACAGCAGAGGCCCCCCCAACACCGGCAGCACCGGCCGCGCCTGCGGCCAACTTACCGCCCGCAAAAGTCGACGAGGCACTCGACGACTTCGACGAAGACGAAGGTGTGGCGCGGCCGACAGAAATCCTCCCGTCCATGCACCGGACGCAGGCACCCGTTCTGACCGAAAAGAAGGGATTTGAGCGCAACGCCTCCCACACGCAGCGTACGCAGAATCTCATGGATCGTCTGGCGCAGTTGCGCAACGAAACCGCAGTGACCACGCCAAGCGATGGGCTTGAATCTCAAATCGAGGAGCTCAACCGGCTGCGAGAGAGCTATCTACAGGCCCAAGACTGGGTATCGCTTGCAAAGCTGTACGAAGACAAGATTCAGTTGTTTGAGGACCCGGCAGAAAAACAACAGATCCGCATCGCCCTCGCCACAATCTACGAGGCCAAGCTGAATCAACCCAGGCGAGCGTTCGAATCGTACATCTTCGCGTATGAAATCGCGGGTCCAGCAGGCGAGCGCGCCCTCGATGGGGTGCGCCGCACGGGAAAAACCGAAGACGTCCATAACTCGTATCAGGCCTGGCTCGAAGACCGCCTGACCCTGGACATCAGCGCCGACGAGCGACGGGAGCTACAAGGCGACCTCGCGCTGCTGCTGCACGCGCGCGGTGACACACAACGTGCCTATTTGATGTTTGCAGCATTCCTCGCCGAAGACCCCGACCGTCATGTCACCGCAGACAGCCTTGAGCAACTCGAGGAGCTCAGCGCCGCGGTCGACGAAGACGAGCTCGACGCCTTCTTTTCCGACATCCTGGACTCCGGCCCCTCCCCTCGTGTGGTCGAGCTGGTGGCCTTGCGCGCAGGGTTGTCGCAGATCTCGCGAAACAACGCGTTGCATGCGATCCCGTTGTTTCGAAAGGTGCTCGAGGCGGCTCCCACCAATGAAGTTGCATTCACCAACCTCTCTCGTTTGTACGAAGGCGAGCAGAACTGGTCCGACCTCGCGGCGCTCTTGCGAAAGCGTCTGACGCACGTGCCTGCCGAGACACGGGTCAAACTTGAGGCCGCACTTGAGCGAGCTTACGAAAACGAGATGGCAGCGGACATCGATGCGGTGACCAAATGGCAAGTTTTGTTGGAATCGACGCCCGATGACGCCCAAGCCTTGTCGCGTTACGTGTTCGGTCTCCAAGCCCATCAACGTCATGCCGACGCCTACGCGTTCCTGACCCGCTTGCAACCTCAAATCACCACCGATGCCCAAAAGGTTCGTGTACTCCTGAGCCTTGCGGACATCGCCACAAATTACCTGCACGAACCCGACGAGGGGCAGCACCACGCCGAAGAAGCATTGGGACTTGTTGGCCCAACAACGGACGTGATGGGCGCATTGGTCGAAGTACACATGGCGCGCGGCGATTACATGACCGCGGTCAACGCAGTTGAATCTCTGTTGGCTATTGACCCATCTTTACCCAAGGAACAACGTTTAGAGTGGCTGCAGGTCGGCGTCGACGCCGCAGAACGTGCGCACCGAGGCGAAGAGCGAGAGCGCTTCATGACCGAGATACGGCAACTTGAATCCACCCACGTTTGACGACAATTTTGACACCGATCGTGAAAGCTCCCATCCTATCCTTGGCCGACGCCGCTTTCCGGAAGACAACGGTGAAAACCTGCCCCTCCGTCTTAACTCGAGAATTGATGAAGCCTTGGTGGTGTGCCCAATTGCGGCCACGACTTCGCCAAAGGCGAAGCTTCATCAGGCGCGAGTAAGACAATGATGGGGTTTCCTGCGTGTCTGACATTTTGGCGGCCGAAGGCCCGCTCCGGAAGGGATCCAGGACGCAAACAAGCACACCCTGTTCGGGTTCCCGCGCAAAGGCCGCAACGGCCCCCGGTGCTCGAAGAGGATTCCTACCCAGATGATGGCGAAACCACAAGCGATCCCGCCGCGCAGTTGCAGCGGGAGTTCGGGATGGACAGCCACGCACCGGCGGCGTCGGGGCACACGAGCCCCGGATGACCATGGCGGGGATCCAGTTTCCTGACCTAAACAAAGCACCTGCGAACATCAAAGGCGCTTGGGGTCTCGATAAGACTCCGAGGGCGACAGCACATCCATCGTCCCCACGTCCGCCATGTTCGGCAACGAGGCACGGCAAAAGCGAGTACTCGAGCGTGTCGACGGCGCCGAGGTTTCAAACTCCCAGCACGTTGATGGGGATGTCGCTCGAAGACTTCGACCCCACAAAGTCGCCGAAGAAGTCTGAGGATGACGGTGAGTGCGCTCAGCAGTTCGCCACATCCCCGCTGTTCAAGTGGGTGCGGTGACGAGTACCCCCGCACCGCCCGACCACGACGAGTTGGACGATCGCGATTCAGGCCCCGTCAGCGGTGAGTTGCCCACGCAAATGTGGAATCCCGCGGATGAGCTCGACAGCGACGAGACGGACGATCGTCGCTCTCGAAAAAATTCGGGGTGACGCCGCGGAACAGGGCTCCACACGCATGGGGCTTCCGAGCATCAAAGCCGACCGCGGCACGGCCGAGAGCCCACGTGCTGTTGTCGCGCCGACAACCCCTGGAAAAGATCGCAACCGCACCGTCATTCCAGAGAGCCAAACCTCAGCGACACGTCCTCGCTGCGTAGCCGGCTTCAGGAGCGCCTGAAGGCGCCATCCACCGCCGGCAACCCTGTAAAACAGCACCGGCCGGAAGCCCGATGGCTTTGCGAATGTCATCGATGCGCTTTCGAAGTGACACTCGAGTCCGCGACGAGGTGCCGAGACCAAGCCGATGAGGCAGCTCGCTCGGCCTGAACCACGCTCTCGAAGTCAGGCGTTTTGGGTGGCGGAACGTATGTCGTGTCGAAACCAGAATCGAGTGAGCCGGCTGCTCATTCATTTGCGCATCGAGCGTAAACCCATCGTGCCTGGACTTTGACATTGCCCTCGTCCGTAGCCGCCGACACGACGCCCGATACGGGCACCCTCCTCGACGATGACGACGACTTTGCGTTCCTGAATACAGGGATTACCGGCCAACCGCGTTGGAGGCGGCATCAAGGCTGAGCCCGCACCGGTGTCCACAAACGAAGAGACCGCACCTCGCCCGTCCGGGTCGAATTTCGCGCGAAGAGACCGCGCCGGTTCAACGTGAACGCCGCGGCTCCGAAGTTTCCGATCAGCTCGCCGACGGATGCGCGAGGCCGTCTGGGCCACTTCCCGTCCCCGCAGCCTGCAATGGTGGAACCGTCGCCAGCCCGGCTCCGGTTCCGACCGTGGGTAGCACCGGTCATAGACGTACCTCCCGCCAGGCCCACGCCCGTGTATCCCGGTGTCCAACACCCAGCGCCCCAACCTGAACCCACTCAGACAGCGGGAATCCAGCCGTGCCGAGATCCAACCTGCCCCAACGCCAGCGCATGCCAGCACGGGCGTCACGAACGGCAACGACGCCTTGATCTCGTTGACTCAACGGATGTTCGGTGGCTTCGCGTGTTTGTTGCTCTTCGGCTCGGCGATCATGGGATTCATGGGCACAGGCGGCATGATTCTGTCAGGCGTTCTCGGCGTACTCGCGCTCGCCGTCGCCGTCGTTACGGTGGCGCCGCTCCCGTCCGTCGCGAGGACCGTGGGCTGGGTGCTTCTGGGCCTGATCGTCGCCGCGATCGCCGCAGCTGTTCTCGTGCTCGACCAGATCGCGCCGATGGCAGGTGCGCTGGCGATTGGCGGAGGGCTGGCGGCGCTTTTCGCTGGGTTTTCGGGAATCATTCTAAAAGTCATCCTCAAGTAGCATCGTCTGGGGTTCAGCTTTGGGCATCCTCGTTCAGAAGTTTGGCGGCTCCTCTGTTTCCGACATCGACAAAATCAAGGCCGTGGCACAACGCGTCGTGGCAACCCGTGAGGCGGGGTACGACCTCGTAGTGGTCGTCAGCGCCATGGGCGACACAACGGACGACCTGCTGCAGATGGCACGGGCGATCAATCCGTCCCCCTCACGGCGAGAGCTGGACATGTTGTTGTCGGTCGGCGAGCGAATCTCGATGGCGCTTTTGTCGATGGCCGTTCATGCGCATGGACACAAGGCGATCAGCCTTACCGGCTCACAATGCGGCATCATCACGACCGACAGTCATTCGAACGCACGCATCATGGATGTGCGACCGTTTCGTGTTCAAGACGAGCTTGAAAAGGGGCACATCGTCATCGTCGCCGGCTACCAGGGGACGTCCTATCGCCGAGAAGTCACAACGCTCGGCCGCGGAGGAAGCGACACCACGGCGGTGGCGTTGGCAGCCGCGTTAGGCGCCGAAGCGTGCGAGATTTACTCTGACGTCGACGGCGTCTTTAGCGCAGATCCACGCGTGGTCCTTGATGCGCAGCAGCTCCACCAGCTCTCGTATGAGGAAATGCAGGAAATGGCTCGGTCTGGTGCGAAAGTGCTCAACGAACAAGCGGTTGAGTTCGCGCGACTGGCCAACATCGCGTTGTTTGCACGCAGCACACACTTGCCCGAGTCCAAGGGCACCGTCATCCGCCCGGATGGCTTTGATGAACGCGCCGTCCAAGCCGAGCATGGGATGCCCCGCATCGCGGTCAGTCACTTCAGCAGCGGACTTTTCATCGTCGCCGAGGGTGCGGCCGCCGACCACGCACAGCAGGTCACAACGGATCTGGAATGCGTCAGCGTGGACTGGCAACCCGGGTTGCGATTCTGCGCCTACCTCAACACCGAAAACATCCACGACCTCAGCGTCCTCACTCGCGATCTTGAACACGCGGGGGCCATCACACAAGACCGCGCAATCGTGAGTGTGATCGGCGATGGTATCGGCGCACGGCCCAAGTGGCTTGCGCTGGCATACAAACGACTCGGCGATGACGGCATCACACCCGAGTTTGTCTTCACCGCGAGGGCCCGGCTGACGTTCGTCATGGAGAGCGCCCACACCAAAGCTGCGGCGAACGCGCTTCACTCGGCGTTTCTGGTCAACCCGTCCAACAGTTTGAGCTGAACCGCACGTCGCGCCAGGATCCGACTCGCTATCGCAAGCCTTCCGCGCCGCCATTAGGTCGCCTCGCTTGAGCGCACCTTCGAATGCGTTAGATCCGGCGTCGATTCGATGCGCTCAGCAACGTACAACCCGTAGACAGCCACGTCGTCCATCCGGCGCCAGACGCAGCCTCACGAAAGTGCGCGCGCGCACCGGCCCAGTCTTGAACGAGCAACGCGTCGGCTCCATGGCGCATCTCTTGGTCATAACGCGAGACGCATCACCGTTTGAGTGGCTGTCCATAGCAAAACCAGCCCGAGCACACTCGCCACCACCGTGCCGACCCGACGCCGCTTGGCTTTTGGGGCTGGCTCAGTGCTCATCCATCCACACTTCGCCTCGTCGAGCACAAGGTTTGACCAGGTCTCAAGCCGGTGGCGTTCGCCATGGAGTGCGTCCCGGGACATCCAGAAGCCCCGTCCATCTTTTCGGTTTCGTTCACGGACACACTGCCCGCCTGTGCGATCACAAAAAACACAGCGCCAAGATGGACACGACCCACCGGGTTCGAGTCGTCGTTGATAAAGCCGCAAAAACGAGGATCCGTGTCGCAAACTATGCGCAATTCCTCGTGCAATTCCCGCATCATCCCTGCACGTATTGCGTCGTTTTCGGCACGAACGTCGTCCTCATTGATGTGCCCCCCCACGCCGATTGATAGCTTGCCGTGCAGTCGCGCTTCGTTTTGCGTTGATTTTCGGGCCGTTACGAATATGGCATTTCCGTCACTGATGACCACATACGGAATGACCTGCTTGCGCGAGGGGTCTTCCTCGAGGCTCAATCGCGTGTCGAACGCATGATTCCTCACGATGCGAGCATACCAGCCCTGCCCGTCGGTGAAAAAACCGTCATGCAGGGCACCCATCTTCCAGCATTTCTGGAAACATAGAGCACGCTCTCCCGCATAGAATCTGGGATCCTGACATTACGCACCTTCCTTGCGCGGAACGGCCACGAACCGGAATACCGTCCTTTTGTCGCGCAGTTGTAAACAGTGATTCGGAGATTAAAGTCTCAATCACAACGGCACGATGATGAAAGCACAGCAGTACGCACGCAAACACCGTTACCGTGAGGTTGACATATTACACTTGCAATGGAATATACCGCGACACCGTCGGGTATACAGATGTAAGACATAGTTTTTCGTTCTCGGGTGCGAGGCAGGTTGTTACCCACCTATATCCTATCAATACCTTCTTAGTTCCTACCAAGGTACCTTCCCCAAATCCCTCCGACCTACCTCGTACCCGAGAGCGAAAAACACACAAAAAAGCCGATTCGAACGAATCGGCTTTTCTGTTTTTATGGCTCAGAGGGATTGAGCTTTAAGACCAAGCGGTTGCCGTTCGCGGCGGGCACAACATCCACAAATGCCGGGGCGTAGCCCCGCTTCTCCAGCCGAATCGTCGCGCGTCCATTGGCGCCGATGTCTGGATTGACCGCGAGAGGGGTCTCACCCAACTCCGCCGCATTCTGCCCCTCTAGGAAAGCGCGGGCGCCCGAAGGTAGGGAATCGAGCTCGACGCCCGGACGCAGCACCTCAACGGAGGCTGCGGGCACCGTCGCGGTGGAAGCAGCAGGCACCGGCGCCTTGCCGACCCACGAGAACCAAGCGGCGTTCGATAGGACAAGCAGCAAGACGACCACCCCCCAAGCAACCGCACCAGGCGACGGCGCGTCGCTTGGGGCGATAAAGACCTCATCCTCGTAGGAATCGTCCACCGGCTCAGGTTTGGGCTCGACCTTTGGCGGGAACGCGGCAGCTCGGAGTGCCTCGGCGACCTCCTGAGCCGACTCAGGGCGTGCATCAGGGTCACGACCGATGACCGGGTCAATCGCGTCCCAAATGGCCTGCGAAAAACCAAAGTCGATGAGCGACCGCGGTGTGCCCGTTTGAATCGCGAGCAAACCTTCGCTGGTGTCGTTGACGTCCTCGAAATACGGATGCTGGCCCGAAAGCGCCATGTAAGCGAGGGTTCCGATGGCGTACACGTCTGAGGCGCGTGTGGGTGTCGCCCCCTCTTTGAAGAGCTCGGGGGCGAGGCCAGCGACCAACGCAAAACTGAGCATAGCACCGTCGATCTTGCGAATCTCGGACATCGGCACACTCAGACAGAACTGGCCAATGCACGCACGGTTGACGTCTTTGTGCGGCAGAGTCACGACATGAGGCGAGAGGCTGCCATGGATGACACCTCGCATATGGGACTCGTCCACGATCACTGCCAGCCGCTCGATGAGGCTAACCACTTCCTCCAAAGTCATGGTGCCGGATTGCTCCAAGAATGCGGCGAGCGTCGGACCGCTCCCCCGCTCGGACACCACAAACGGCACATCGGCGGTCAGTTCGCCAAAATCGACCACACGCAACACGCCATCGTGGTCGAGCGAGGCCGCAAGTTGCGCCCCTTTTTTGATGTGTTCCACGAGCTCAGGCGCGTTTGTCGCCTCTTCGAAAAGGTCGAAGGCCCGAATCGTCACCGGGCGCTCAAATGGATGCTGCGTGCCACGATACACAGTCGCAAGCCCCTGACGCCCAACCTCGGCGTCAACGGCGTAGCGATGTTCGAGCGCTAACATGCCTCCTTGCAGATTCTCCATGACATCCTCGTCAGTTGGTCGGCGCGGCGGGTTGCCCCTTCTTTCGCGGATCCGATGCTCCTTCGTACACACCCTCGCGTGCGACGACAACCTGAACCGCGGTGAACCCATCGCCAATCTTGAGGCGGTGACCGCGTTTCTCGAGCGTGTTTTTGGTTGTCTCGTCGGCGGCCTCCATGAACACCAAGTCGGGCAACCATTGCGCGTGCAAGCGGGGCAGCGAAACAGCGTCCTGTGCGCTCATGTTGAAGTCCACCACCCGCACGATTGCCTGAAGTGTACCCGTGATGATGGTCGGCCCCCCGCTTGCTCCCACCGCCATAAATGGCTTGCCCCCGCGCAGCAACAACGTGGGGGACATCGAGCTAAGCGGCCGTTTTCCCGGCGCGATGGCGTTCTGCTCGTTTCCTATCAAACCGTAGCTGTTCGGTACGCCCGGCTGAGCGCTGAAGTCGTCCATCTGGTTGTTCATCACAATCCCGAGCTCCGGCACCGCAACCATCGAGCCAAAGCTGGTGTTCACGGTCGAGGTGCACGCCAGCATGTTTCCAGCGCGGTCGATAATGCTGACGTGCGACGTACCGTGGTCGTCCTTTGGGGGCGCGGCGGTGCCGTACGACTCCAAGGGTCCAACGGTCCACGGACGAATCCGCCGCTGCAGTTCAGCCGCGTAGCTCTTCGAGACAAGCCTTTGGACGGGCACCTCCACAAAATCAGCGTCCCCAAGCCAACGCGCCCGGTCGGCAAACGCGTGTTTGAGCGCCTCGATCAGAATGGTCTGGTACTCCACACCCGGCCCAAACCCGAGGAGGTAATAATGCTCAAGAATGTTCAACGTTTCGAGCAACGCCACGCCACCCGACGATGGCGGCGGCATCGTGATGACCTCGATTCCCCGATACGTGCCATACAATGGCTCTCGCCACTTGGGCTTGTAACGCGCGAGATCCTCGACGGTTAAGATTCCGCCCTGAGACGCCACAGCGTTGACGATCGCGCGCGCGCTCTCACCCTCATAAAAAGCCGATGGGCCGTCCTTTGCGAACGCCGCGAGGAACGTCGCTAGCGCGCGGTTGGTGCGCTTGCTGCCGACGACGACCCGCTTGCCGTTTGCTCGAACAACGCCCGCAAGGTTGATTTGCTTCGAGCGCCGACTCCTTTGCAGCCAGCCGGATGGGCAGCAGTTCTCCACCTCGTAACCGTCGCGAGCGAGCACCAGTGCCGGCTCGACGACCTTCGCCCGGCAACTTGCCAAAACAGGCATGCAGCGCGTGCAACCCCGCTGGCTCGCCGGGCCACGGCGACCGCCAAGCCGCCCACCACCGACAAGCCACGTTGCACCTCACCATCACGTACATACATGTCACGCGTTGCCGCCGCTGGTGCGACCTCGCGAAAATCGAGCACGGCTGCTTGCGCGTCGACGGGTTTGTAGACGCAGAACCCGCCCCCTCCAAGCCCAGACGCAAAAGGATTGACCAACCCCAACGTCAACAGCGTCGCAACCCCCGCGTCCGCCGCGTTCCCACCGGCGGCCAGAATCTGCGCGCCGGCGCGCGATGCGTTGACTTCATCGGCAGCCACCATCCCGTTCGCGGACGTGTACGACTGAGCGACGCCTAGGCTGGGCAGCATCGCCAAAACAAATGTTACAAACAGGTGACAGATGGGTGTTGATTTCATGATCTCAGCCTGGGGTGTTTGACAGCAAAACCGCACTTTCTATGCTCCGCCTCATTCGAGACCTCGGTCCCAAGGCAACGGTCATGATGGTTCGTTCAATCTTAACTTTGTTTGCAAAGAGCCCGTTCGCGCCGCTGATCCAGCTCGCGGACAAAGTCGAAGAGTGCTGCAACCAAGTTCCCGTTCTATTCGATGCATTTTTTGAGGGCAATTACGAATCCGTGCACGGCATCTCCGAGCAAATTAGCCATCTTGAGCACGAGGCGGATGTGCTCAAACACCGGATTCGCGACGAGTTGCCGCGCACCATTTTTCTGCCTGTGGACCGTCGTGACTTCCTCGACGTGTTGTCCGCACTCGACGCCATCGCCGATTGTGCTGAAGACGTCGGCATTCTTTTCACGTTGCGGGAAATGGAACCGCACGAAGAACTTATCGCGCCACTAAAAAGCCTCGTGCGTCGTGTCATGGCGACGGTTTCGCACGCCGCCGACACCGTTCGGGTGCTCGGCATGGTCGCGGAGGCTGGCTTCGAGGGCAAAGAAGCGAAACGTATGTTGGCGATGATCGACGAGTTGGGGCGTCTGGAACACGAGGCTGACCTCGTTCAAGACGACCTGGCACGGCGCCTGTTCGCGATCGAAGACCAAATCAAACCCGGCAGTTTGCTGATCTGGAACAAGATCTTCAACAAAGTTGGCGACATGGCGAACCACGCAGAACGCATGGGCAACCGCCTGCGTCTCTTTGTTGCAGCATAGGCGAGGATAGCAATGGAAATTGCACTATGGATGGCGCTCGCTTTCGGCTTTTACATGGCCTGGAGTATCGGCGCGAACGACGCCGCCAACGCCATGGGCACGAGCGTCGGCTCAAAGGCCGTCTCGTTCCGAGAGGCCGTGATTATTGCGGCGATCTTTGAGTTTTTGGGTGCCCTTCTCGCGGGCGGCGGTGTCGCCGATACGATGCGCAAAGGCATCGTCGACCCGATGCTCTTCCAGGACTTGGCGCTGTTCCCCGCCGGAAACGGCTACGAATACTTCGTTTGGGGCATGATGGCCTCCCTCATCAGCGCTGCGTTGTGGATCCACATCGCCGCATTCCTAGGGTGGCCCGTATCAACCACACACAGCATCGTCGGCGCAATCGCCGGTTTTGGGGTGGTTTCGGTGGGTGCCGACAATGTCGAGTGGATGAAGCTCGCGACCATCGCCCTCAGCTGGCTTACAAGCCCCGTGATTGGGGGGATCCTCGCGTTCGCGGTGTTCACGGTCATCCGAAAGTTCATCCTCGACGCCGACGACGCCAACCGCGGGATTAGGATATGGGCACCCGTCTTATCCACGCCGGCGTTCACCACGATGTGGCTCATCTTGTTTTTCAAGGGCTTGAAGTCGCGCCACGAACTGTTCGCGACGTGGGGCTTTGATGCCAAAGCCATGATGATTCTGTCGGTCGTCTTGGGGGTCGTGTCCGCAATCACGCTTGGGCTCTTCTTGCGCAAGACGGTGATCCCCGAAGGCGCCACGAGCGAACAGCGCTACGCAGTCGTCGAGAATGTCTTCCGTTACCTTCAGGTCATCACGGCGTGTTTCGTGGCGTTCGCCCACGGCTCAAACGATGTCGCGAACTCCATCGGCCCTGTGTCGGCCATTGTGACCACAATCGACCACATGGGGATCACGGCAAAGGCAGCCATTCCCACTTGGGTTCTCGTCCTTGGGGCCGTTGGCATCGTGATCGGCTTGGCAAGTTATGGCTACCGCGTGATCGAGACCATTGGCACCAAAATCACAGAGATCACACCAACCCGCGGGTTCGCCGCGGAGTTCGGCGCCGCCGCGACCATCCTCATCGGAAGCAATCTGGGAATCCCGTTGTCAACGACCCACACCGTGGTGGGCGCGGTGATCGGGGTAGGATTCGCCCGTGGCATGAATGCGCTCAACCTCAAGATCATCCTGAACATCGTCAAGTCGTGGATCTACACCATCCCATTCACGGCGGTCTTGACCATCATCTTGTACTCCCTGTTCACCGCCATCTTCATCTGAACGGTTGACCCCTGTCTGATCTCTCTCCATGCTCCAAATGCATGCGACGACTTACGATCATCAGCACAGTAGTGTTCACGCTCACCGGATGCGCGGCGCTCAAGCCACCGCTGCCGGCCCAGTCTCAGACGCCCTTGCCCACACGGGCACTGCGCGCGGTCGAAGGGCGCCCAAGCTCCGTCGTCTTGGAGCTCACCGGCGATTTCCAAGACACACAGGCCATCGAGCTGTGGCGCAGCAGCGAGGGTGAAGACCCGGTCGTCTTGGAGGTCATCCCTGTGGACGAAACAACGCGGGCGTCCATGGGCTCTCAGGTCGCCATCATCGACCGTGCACCGGTGGTCGGCAATTTGACCTACGTCGCCGTCCTGAAAACCAAGGAGGCGACGGCTCAGGTTCAGACCGAGATCCGCTGGGCTCCTGCGACCCCCGCGCCGACGTTGACGGGCACGGTAGAGGGCGCGAGCGTGCTGCTGGCGTGGTCTGGCACGCCCGTGCAAGGGTGTTTGGTGTTTCGCCGAGATGTCTTGACCGAACAACGCGCCTCTTTGTTGGCAAAGGTCATCCCATGCCAAGAGGGTTTCGTGGACACGAGAGTCACGCCGTCGGGCGTTTACGTCTACCGCGTCGCAACGATCGACCACAGCGCAGGTTACCCCCGTTACTCCGAGCCGAGCGCCGAAATCTACGTGACTGTGCCAGAAGCGCTTCCATGACCGAACTCAGAGACAAATTCGACCGGGTGTTCGAGAGCCTCAGCCGCGTTGACCTGCAAAAAGGGGCGCATGGACTGGACGAGGTCGGACTCGAAGACCTGTTTGGCCGCTCCGAGGAGAAGTGGCTCGGGTTTTACACCGCCGACGGGATCCGCACGGCGTTGGACCGCTACGGTTTGTTCGCGGATCTCGCGCAGCTGGGGTTCGAGCAAACCGAGATCGACGTACGGACCGATGACCCCGATGAACACACGCTTCGGGTCTTCTCGACCAAGCCGTCTTATTCGGAACCCCTCCTTGAGCTTGTGGTCCGGCGAGGAACGCTCGAACCCACGCATGACCTCAAAGATCGCGTGCGCGGTCAGTACCTGAACATGCTGCAGGTAGAGTGGTTGCTGCTGCAAAATCCCGCGATGACATTTGACGCAAATCGTCCGCCAGTCCCAGGGCAGCACTACCCCGGGCTTGGCATCGGCAAACAGGTCATGGAGATTTTGCGAAACACGGTCAAGCGCCTCAAACTCGACGGTCTGGTCACCGTCCCGTCTTACTTCCACAACGCTTTCATCTACAGCGAAGAATTCTTCTACTTCGACCCCGCACAACAAGGGGCATTCTTGGCCGTCTGCCGCGATGTGCTGCCGCAAACGCAGTCAAATGTAGGGGCGGCGTCGTGGGCGATCTTGTGGAAACTCGTGCACGAGACCCACCGGATGGAGGGCTTCGAGTGGTTCCATGGGCCGCAGGTGTGCCCGGTGTCTCCGCGGCTTATCGCGTACTTCGAGGCGCCCGAGTTTGATCGGGAAGTGGCGACAGGTCTGGCCGGAATTGAGCTGGTCGTCGACCGCGAGGCCCTTCGTACGCGGCTGAGCGAGGCCGGCATACACCCCTTTGACGAGGGACGGATTCGGGCGTTGCTCAACCCGTGAGCCGCCTTGACGCCCGAAATTTCCGCGTGCTAGCGTCCCGCCCGCCTAATAGGCCGCTTTCAGGCCATTTGATGGACATAGAATGAATCGTACGTGGCAGGGATTAATCGTTTCGATGTTGGTGGTAAGCGCGTCCTCGGCTGTCGCTCAAGACACGCAACCACCCAAAGAGCCGGCCAAAGACGCCCAGAGCGCTGAGAAGCCCGCAGACACCACAACCGATACACAGGCGTCGCAAGACTCGCCTGAGTCAAGTGAAGGTGACGCGGACGATGCGGACGCTGAACAAGAGCCCGCTGAAGTTGAGGCCGTCGAAGAGGTCGAAGAGACCGTCGACGAGAGCCCGTCTGAGGGCCTTGGGGGAAGCCCCATCGCCGATCTGGCAAGCAACGAGTTTGAGCCTCTTGAAGACATCGAAGAGGGCAGCCTCGCGCAAATCATCCCCGCGGACGTTTACCCACGCGTCGAATGGAATGGCGGATTCCGTCTACGCACCACGGCTGCGATCAACTGGGACCTCGACACCGATGGCACGTCGGCTGTGATTCCGGCGCTCGAAGGTTACGTCAGCGGCGCGGCTCCCGACAAAGAAGACTCGGCGATCGCGGACCCGGGCAAGGACACGCTTTGGTCCACAAACATGCGCCTTCGCTTGGAACCCACCATCCACATCACCGAAGGCTTGGGCGTCCACATCGAGGCAGACCTGCTGGACAACGTGGTGTTGGGTTCGTTGCCCTCTCGGGGCGGCGATACGGTGTACCCAGACCTGTCGCGCACTCTGACTGATTCCTCGCAGGTTAGCCCTCGCGAGCGCGCATGGTACGAAGACGCGGTACAGATCAACGAGGCCTACGGCATCGCGACGACGCTCTTTGGCGAGCTTCGTGCCGGTCGCATGGACGACCACTGGGGCTTGGGCATGTGGCTAAACGACGGCGACTGCGCAGACTGCGACTACGGCACGAACGTGGACCGCATCATGGTCCGCACCGGCATTGCCGGATACTACGGCATGGCCACCGTCGACTTCCCTGACGAAGGTTTAACCACCCAAAGCCCCTACCGCCTGGGCGGCCAGCCCTACGACCTGTCGCAAATCGATGACACCGATCAGTGGACCTTCGCCATCATGAGCAAGGCCATTACCCGTGAAGAGCTTGAACTGCAGCAACGACGACTCTTGGACGATGACGCCATCGTGCTTGAGGGCGGCTTGCTCTACCGCTACCGCACACAGGCGGGCGTGTTTGACACGGCCGGCCTTCTCGACGAGCCCGTTTCGCCAGAGAGCCCGCCAACGCTTGCTTACGTGGGCACGTCGGTTCACGTGTTCGACTTCAGCGGGGAGCTCAAGTGGCAGCCCGACTATGACAAACTCGTCAACATTCGATTGGAAGGCCTGGTTGGTTTTGGAAAGATCGACAACACGTCAGGGCTCCCGGTAGGTGGCGACACAGAACCCACACTCAGCGACGCCATCAACTGCTTCGACGAGGCTGTGCGCTTGGCGAACGCGGATCGCTGCCAAGCCACGGACGAATCGATCCTGCAGTACGGTGTCGCGATGGAATCCGACATTCGGCTCAAGGGTCCCGTGACGTTCGGCCTTAACGCAGGCTTCGCAAGCGGCGGCAGCACGCCCAACTGGGGCACCGGAGGTCAAAACTACGACTTCTTCCGGTTCAACCCGGACTATCAGGTGGACCTGATCCTATTCCGCAATGTCATCGGCACGGTGACCAACGCGGCGTATTACAACCCTCACCTGTCTGTTGAGTTCCTCAAGGGCAGCGACCGCCACGTCCAAGCCGATTTCGACGTGATCTTCTCGCACGCGCTCAACGCCGACGCGACACCGGGCGGCGCGAGCTTGCTTGGCTTAGAGATCGACGGCGCACTGCGCTACATTGTCATGGACGCGTTCGAAGCTGGGCTAGAAGCCGGTATTCTTTTCCCCATGGCAGGCTTGGGCGCGCGCGAGGACCAGCCGAAGTACTCAAACATCGGCGCCAACGCGTTCTTTGCCAACGACATCGATCCAAGCATTGCATGGACGATGGGCGGCAAGCTGAATTGGAATTTCTGAGCTCCGCACGCCGTCTGATACGGTCGTAGGAGGCTGACATGAAGATTTCTGTCCTGACACTCATCTCGATCTTGTTCCTGGCGTCTCACGCCGTCGCGCAGATGCCCGAAAAGGGACCGGCGCCGGGTGGAGCGAACATCGATCCCAAGACCATGAAGCGGGTCGAAGTCCTGAAGCAGCTCAAGAGAGGGTCGCAAAAGGACCCTGAAGCTCAGGAAGAGTCCGAAACGACGGAGTCTGGGACCGCCAACAACGTCGTCGCTCCCCCGAACATCAAAATGGTGCGACGGCCCCACCGCATCGGCGCGGGCCCGGATCCCAGCAGGCGATTGGCGAGTTTTGCGGCGGCCTCGCGGCGTGGTCGTGAGATGCGTAAACACTACATTCGCATGGCGAAGATTGAGCGCCTTGATGCGATCGCCGCTGAGAAAGACGACGAATCACTGACCCAGCGGGTGGCGGCAATCCGCGCCAAAGAAACCGCCCGCCACGCACGCGCCCTCGAAACCATCGAACGGTTGAAACAAGAAGCGCTCAGCGAGCCCAACGACATCAAGGTCAAAGTCGACGGCGAACTTGAACAACCGTGACGGCGGTCAAGAAGAACAGTACGCCGACGACGCCCAGAATCATCGTCCAATCGAGTGCCCACGCGTCCGATAGAGCGTCGGAAACGCCCTCCGGGATCACGGGTTCGCCGGTCGGTGCGACACCCGCGTCGGCGCCTCCAGCGTCCGCATCGCTTGCCTGCTCCGCGGGCGCACTCGGCGCCACCACCTCGACATCTGCCGATCGCAAGTCGGTCTTGGCATCACCGAGGTGAGGCTCGGTTTTCCACCGTTTGGCCGCTTTTGCGACGTCTTCAACGATCAGCGTTGTCACAAAACCACGTTGCACCGAGAACCGCTCGAGGAACAGGTTCTTGGGGTTGATGCTCAGATTGCGGATGTAAAAGGACGTTTGACCCGAAACCCACGTGCTTCGCTTGGGATTGGGTCCAAGTTTTCGCCGGTCGGCGGCAATCTCAAACCCGTTGCGTGTGAGCTCGCGTTCGGCCGCGTCCGCGAGAGGTGTCCCGCTCAGGACAAAGACCTGCGCGGTTCCCCCAAGGTCTGCCAATGATTTCAGCAATAAGACGCCGACGGGAGCTTGAAAGTCGATGCGCAGCGGACCCAGCGTCTGCACGCCCGGTTTGGCGTCCCATGAGATCGCGGCAAACGACCAGTTGTCTGCGACATATGGTGCGAGCTCTTTGGATGACGGACCTTTCAGACCCATGTCGCCCAACAAGGTATCAAGCGCGGCCTTGGCAGCGTCTCCCTGCGACGTCAGCGTGTTGACGCTGAGTTCCTTGGACCCAACCACCGCGCCCTGCGGCGCGACAGCAGGCTCATCACCGCGTTTTTTTGCCGCCGACAAGAAAGAGATTTGAGCGACCTTTTCAATCTCCTCCACCGCCGTGGGCCCCAGCCGTTCGACTTTGCTCGGGGGAGCAGGAATGGCGAACAACAACGTCACCCGTCCAGCGGTCGAAACATCGACGGTGGGGCTCCAAAGTAGGGTCTGCGTACTGCCATCATGCAGCACGACCAAACGTTGGGTGACCCCGGTCACGCTCGGTCCATTTTCGGGTGTAAGCGTCCACGCTTGCGCCGTGGCAGACGCCGCCAACACGATCAACGTCGTCAGTGAAGCGAGGGTTTTCATCGGTGCTCGTCGATTCTAGATTCCATATCGTGCACCGATCACCGCGATTCGTTCAACCGCACTTATCGCAATGCGGCGATACTCTGTCGTAGCTCGCCCGAAAAACTGCGTTTCATGCTGCTGAGCCGCTCGAAGCGCGCGCGCTTGCTCACCGACATTTGTTCAACATTGGGAGTGCGTTTCTCGCCGGAAAGCTCGAGGGCCTCGATGCTGATGAATTCTGTCTCTGGTTCTTCCTGTGCGTACGTCGGCACGGCGAAGAACAGACTGCTCGAAACGAGGACAAAGACTCGAAGGCTCTTCATGGGGATTCCGGGGTTCGTGGCGGCGTCATCGCCGACCCCCACAAAACTAACGACTCTGACGCAACGCGTCAAAACTCAGTGTTGTGGGGCTTGAGACGGGCGTGTGATCCGAATCCCTACCGACACCAGCACGGCGAGAGCGGTCAACAGCGCGCCCGCAACAAACGGGGCGATGATGATCCACTGGAACAGCATGCCTGAAATCGCCGGTCCGACCACACGTCCAAGTGCGCTCGCGGACTGCCCCACACCAAGCGCCCCGCCTTGTTCTGATCCATCGACCGACTGCGACAACAGCGAGTTCAACGAGGGCGTCGCGAGCCCGGTTCCCGTGGCCAAGAGCACTGCGGCAGGAAACATAAGAGCGTACGTGCCCAATGAACCCACAAGTGGGATCAAGAGCATCGACAGCGAGACGAACGACAGGCCCAACAACGCAAGGCGGCGCTCACCAAATTGTTTGCTCAGGCGGCCGATCAGCCCCCCCTGCACGATGGCAGCTGTGACGCCGACTACCACGAGAATGTAAGACGTCAACGCGGCGGCCTGCCTCAAGGCCTCCCGCTGGGCGTCTCCCGTGGACGTCAGCGCCTCGGGCACCCACACCCGCTCGACATACAGCCCCAAAGCCTGTTCCATCAGCGCGAACCCGGTCGTCATGACGAAGATAACAGACACAATGCGGCCAAAATTGGGGTGGTGAAGGAGCTTTGGCAAGACTTCCCAAGGCATCACCCGAACGGCGTCCGGGCGTGTCTCGGGTCGCGTCTCGGGCAGCATAACCGCCGCGAAAACGAAGTTAACCACCCCAAGCGCGGCTGCTCCGAAGGCCGGCCATGCCAAGCCGAACTGCCCCAGGAACCCACCGAGTGCGGGCCCGAAGATGAATCCCAAACCGAAGGCGGCACCGATCAGCCCCATGCCTTTTGTCCGTTCGGGACCCGATGTGGTGTCGGCGATAATGGCTTGGGCCGTGGCGATGTTGGCGTTGCCAAAACCCGATAACATACGGGCCGCAAACAACATCCCCAGCGAACCCGCGAGGCCAAAAATGACGTAACCCAGCGTGCCGAGCGCCACACTTGTCAAGATCACGGGGCGCCGACCAATGCGGTCCGACAACCGTCCCCAAAACGGGACGAACAGGAACTGCATCAACGAATACGAGGCCCCCAGCCAGGTCACCATGGTGGGCGTCGCGCCAAACGCCTCGGCATAAAACGGCTGGATTGGGATGATGATCCCGAAGCCGAGCAGATCGAGCGCGACCGTCATAAACGCGATAAGAAGTGGAGATTTTTTCGACATCCGACCTCCATGGTCAGGCCGACCAGTGGCGGGAAATGCCCCCAGCGGGATTCGAACCCGCACTTGACGGATTTTAAGTCCGTTGCCTCTACCGGTTGGGCTATAGGGGCGCGAGCGGGGTTATACGGCACGAAAGCAAGACGCTCAAGCGATCATCGATTCCGATAGGCAACGAAACAATCGACGACCTCGCCGAGGTCCTCCGACGTGACGTCGAGATGCAAGACCAGTCGGATCTTCGCACCTGCTTTGATCAGGATGCCTCGCTCTCGAAAGAACGCCTCCATGCCGTCGTGGTCTGGCATGTGGACGAAGACCATGTTGGTCTGAGCCGCGTGGGTCTGAACGTCGATTCCCGCCTGAATCAAACTCGCCTCTAGCGTTCGCGCGTTGGCGTGGTCGTCCGCGAGCCGATCGACGTGATGTTCAAGCGCATACAGACACGCGGCCGCGAGAATGCCCGACTGTCGCATTCCGCCGCCGAGCATCTTGCGCGTACGTCGGGCACGCTCAATGAGGTCCGCCCGTCCGACCAACACCGAGCCCACGGGCGTCCCGAGCCCCTTTGAGAAACAAACGGACACGGAATCGTAGTGTTTGGTGATTTCACGCGCCCCAACGCCCCGAAACACAGCCGCGTTGAACAACCGTGCCCCGTCCAAATGCAATCCGAGCCCGTGGCCGTCGGCAAAATCCCGCGCCTGCTGGTGGTAGTCGTTTGGCAACGCCAAACCGCCGTGTGTGTTCTCGATGCACAGCAGCTGCGTGCGCGCATAATGGCTGTCATCGGGCTTGATGTAGCGAGCGACCCGTCCAAGATCCAACGTCCCGTCCGGCTCCATCGCGATCGGCTGGGGCTGAACGCTGCCGAGCACCGCGGCCCCACCCGCTTCGTATTTGTACGTGTGTGCAAACTCACCCACGATGTACTCGTCCCCACGGCCGCAGTGCGCCATGATTCCGCACAGATTCGATTGCGTGCCTGTGGGCAAAAACAGTCCCGCTTCTTGGCCGAGCTCCTCGGCCAACGTGCGCTCAAGGGCATTGACCGTAGGGTCGTCTCCGAACACGTCATCCCCAAGCGGGGCGGCCATCATCGCGTCGCGCATCCCCGCCGTGGGTTGGGTAACGGTGTCGCTTCTCAGATCAATGTAATTCATGGGCAATCATCCAAAAACCGCGGGCGACGACCGTATCATGTTCGCCACAAAAGGCACCTGCAATGCATGCCGCCGTTTGGATGGCTCGACGGAAGGCTAGCTGTGTGGCACAACCGACGCTCTGAAAAAACAACGAGTTTTCGATGAACCAAGCAGAAACACAGTCTTTCGCTGCCCCCGGCACCGTGGCGCCCGCCACAGGGGCGACCCTCGAACCTGTCGCCACCACGTCTGCCTCCGATGTTCGCGCGGTCGTCGAGCGCGCACGGACAGCACAGACCGCTTGGGCGGCGAAAACACTCACGGAACGCACCGCAGCGATGGAAAAGCTAGGGCAACACATCTTGTCGAAACACGACGAGATCGCACAAATCATGAGCCTCGAGACCGGCCGCAGCCCGCTCGAGTGTACGATGAGTGAGTTGGTGACCGTGGGTGCGTACATCAAGAGTGCAGCCGCCGTCGCGAAGTCTGCGCTCAAGCCCGAGAAAGTGGCGCTTTCCGCGCTCGAATATCCAGGCAAGCGTGCCGTCGTTGAGCTCGTGCCTCGGGGTGTAATCGGCATCATCGCGCCTTGGAATTACCCGCTTGGCAACTTCTGAAACCCCTTTTCCCCGCGCTGCTGTCCGGCAACGGTGTGGTGATCAAACCCTCCGAATTCACCCCACGCACCGGCGCCTGGCTCGCTGAGCAGTGTGATGCGGTGTTGCCCAAAGGACTTGTCGGGCTGGTTCAAGGCGGCGGCGACATCGGCGCGGCCGTGTTGAACGCAGGCATCGACGCCGTGACCTTCACGGGGAGTGTGCCGACCGGTCGGAAAGTCGCTCAGAGAGCGGCCGAGCTTCTGATCCCATGTTCGGTTGAACTCGGCGGAAAGGATGCCGCGATCGTCTTGGCCGACTGCGACCTCGACCGCACCGTCATGGGCATCGCGCAATGGAGCATGCACAACTGCGGTCAAAACTGCGCCGCGATCGAACGTGTCTACGTCGAAGCGTCCATCGCCGACACGTTCGTCGCGCGCCTCGGTGCCGTTTTGGGCAAAATGCGTGTCGCACAAGGCGATGGATTCAGTGAGCTCGGCCCGGTGCAGAGCGCACAGCAGCTCGCGATCATCGAAGACCATGTCCAAGACGCGGTGGCGCACGGCGCTACGTTAGTCGTTGGAGGCAAACGGACAGGCCAAGGATTGGGCTTTCAGCCCACCCTTTTGGACAAGTGCACCGCGGACATGAAGTGCATCAAGGACGAGACGTTTGGACCCACGGTCGCGGTGGTGCGCGTCAAAGATGCAACCGAAGCGGTAAAGCTTGCCAATGCGAGTCCCTATGGCCTTAACGGCTCTGTGTGGACCAAAGATGTTCAGAAAGGAGAGCGCATTGCGCGCACGCTCAACGTCGGTATCGCGCTGGTCAACAATCACGCGATCACAGGAACTTTGGCGCAGACGCCATGGACGGGTGTCAAAGACACGGGCTTTGGCATCGCAGCCAGCCGTCACAGCTACCACACGTTTTGCCGCCCGATGACGATCTTCATCGACAGTTCTTCAAAGCCCGATCCATGGTGGGCGCCCGCCAACGACGACCTACAGGCACTCGCCGACGCCCTCATCGCTCGGTCGCAGGGGTCTCTGGCCGCGACGTTGAAGCTCGCGGGGATTGTTGGCCGTCGGGTCAAGGCGATCAACGCATTCGCCCGCGGGGAATGAAGCCGCCATGGATCGCGTTCCACTGGGGAGGTGCGGGAGGTGTGATGCGTCGTGTTCTCATATGTCTTTTCGCGGTGGGCGCGGTCGCCTGCGAGGACAACCCTTGTCGCGAGCCCCAAAAGCTCGACGAGGCGCATGAGCGCTTTAACGAGCGGTCCGAGGAGTGGATCGCGGAGGCCGACCCCTATCCCCTTCAGATCGAGAAGGTCGCCGAGAAACGAGAGGCGCTGATCCCTTATCGTGCCAAGTTGATCCGCGGACGCGAAGCCGACACCGCAAAGATGATCGATGCGTTTGTCGCCGGCGACGTTCCTCGCGTGCATGCGCTCGTCAATGAGGCCCAAAAAGCCAGCATGACGTACGGTTGGAAACTCTTCGACCTCGGCTTTGACCTGCACAATTTGTTCACGACTGAGCAACGCTCCAAGATCGCCAAGGCGATGTCTGAACCGCCCGAGCCCTTCAGCACACCATTCCTCGCCAACCGCGCCATCGACTATGTGATGTTCAAGATCGACGCCGACGACGCTCAGAAGTCCGCGGTCCAAGCCTCGCTCAGGAAAACCGAAAAGCAGATCAACGTCATGCTCAAGCAGCAGCACACGACCAAGGTTAAGCTGCTCGAAACCTGGACGGCAAAAACACCTGACCTGCCTTTGGCGCGAAAGACCGTCCAAAAGTCGAGCGACGACGTGACCGCGTTTGTGCACGGCCTAGTGGATGAATCCGCTACGCTCGCACAGCAGTTTCGGCCAGAACAGAAGACCTTTGTCTTCGACCGTCTCAACCGCATGAAGACTTGCCCCGCGCAATAACCACCCACGGTTGACACCTCTTGACCACACGGGCGTTCCCTCAGGGCATTGCTTTGATGTCGGAACGATGGTAATCCCTACCGAGTTAGTAGACTTTCATCACCATGGAGCATCACATGACACTTCGACTTGGCGACACCGCCCCAAATTTCAAAGCCACCACGACTGCAGGCGACATCGACTTTTACGAGTGGGCAGGCGACTCGTGGGTCGTCTTCTTCTCCCATCCCGCCGACTACACGCCCGTTTGCACGACGGAGCTCGGCACCGTCGCAAAGCTTCAGAAGGAATTCCAAGCGCGCGGCGTCAAGA
>JAWKQR010000034.1:0-64936 GCA_041390025.1 bacterium | reverse complement strand
ACGTTCACCAACGTCGCCAACGGCACCGCGTGCTCCACAAGCGCTTGTTTAACCGGTGAGTCGTGCATGGCCGGGTCGTGCGGCGGCGGCGCCCCGCGGACCTGCGACGATTCCAATCCGTGCACCGATGACAGCTGCGACATGACAACAGGTTGTGTGTTCGTCAATGACGACACCAACACACCGGACGACGGCATCGGCTGCACCGACGACGTGTGTTCCAACGGTTTCGCGAGCCATACACCCTCGAACGCCAATTGCGATGACGGCGCGTACTGCACAGGCGTTGAAACCTGTGCGCCGTCCAATCCGGCAGCCGATGCGAACGGGTGCATCACGCAGAACGTCCCCGTCAAACCGGCCGATCCGGGTCCATGCAGCTATTATGGCGCGTGCAACGAAGCCACGGATTCGTTCCCATTGCTCACACGCAACGCGGGTGCCACGTGCAACGACGGTCTGAGCTGCACAACGGGTGACGTCTGCAACGCTTCGGGGCAATGCCGTGGCGCGATCACCGGAAACTGCGGTTACGCCACCACCTGCGGCACATCGACCCCCTTCAGCGGGATCATCGACATCCCCCAGGCCCAGATCAGCCTCACGATCACACTCGGCGGCCAACCGCTGCCTCAAAACGGCACCGACGGCACCACGCACACGATCTACGCCGTGTCCAAAGACACCGGCGTCAAGCACCAGATCTCGTACTTCTACTGGGACACCTACTACACACCCGACCTTCGCCGCTTTGACGGCGAGCGCCTCATTCCGGGCGTCTATGACATCCTGTATCGAAAGGGTGAAACCTCGACGGATTCGGGCTACGTGTCGTTGACCGACCAATACGACATTGGGCCGAACGGCGTGCGTGTCTTGGCCAAAGACGTTGTGATTTACGCCGGTCAAAACGACCTCACGATCGACATCCCACAGACCAGCATCGCACTGAATCTAACCCTTGGCGGCCAGCCGCTGCCCCAAAACGGCACCGACGGCACCACGCACACGATCTACGCCGTGTCCAAAGACACCGGCGTCAAACACCAGATTTCCTACTTCTATTGGGACACGTACTACACGCCGGATCTGCGCCGCTTTGACGGGGTTCGGTTGATCCCGGGGACGTACGACATTCTGTACCGCAAGGGCGAAACGTCGACCGACTCGGGTTATGTGTCACTGACAGACCAATACGATATCGGCCCCAACGGCGTGCAGTGGTTGGCCAAAGACGTCGTCATTTCGGGTGCCAGCACCACGATCAACCTCGACATCCCCCAGACGCAGATCACGCTCGACATCACGCTTGGTGGTCAACCGCTTCCAGAAAATGGCACGGACGGCACAACGCATGTGTTGTACGCGGTGAACAAGGCCAACGGCGTCAAACACCAGATTTCCTACTTCTATTGGGACACGTACTACACGCCCGATCTGCGCCGCTTTGACGGCGTACGGCTGATGCCAGGGACCTACGATATCCTCTATCGAAAGGGCGAAACGTCGACCGATTCGGGTTATGTCAGCCTGACGGATCAATACGACATTGGGCCCAATGGAGTCCGCATCTTGGCCCAGGACGTCGTGATCTCCGGCGTGTCGCAAAACCTCGCCATCGACATTCCTCAGGCCAGCTTGGCGCTAAACATCACCTTGGATGGGCAACCGTTGCCGGACACTGGCACCGACGGAACAACCCACACGATTTACGCTGTGTCGCATGACACCGGCGTCAAACATCAAATCTCGTACTTCTACTGGGACACCTATTACACGCCCGATCTGCGCCGCTTTGACGGCGTGCGTCTGATGCCTGGGACGTATGACATCCTCTATCGCAAGGGCGAAACGTCGACCGACTCGGGTTATGTCAGCCTCACGGATCAATACGACATCGGACCCAATGGGGTGCGCATCTTGGCCAAAGACGTCGTGGTGTCGCCCGGCGCCAACACCCTCAACATCGATATCCCACAGACGCCCATCGCTCTGGACATCACACTCGGCGGTCAGCCCTTGCCCGACACTGGCACCGACGGAACCACACATACTCTGTACGCTGTGTCGTATGACACTCGGCGTCAAACATCAAATCTCGTACTTCTACTGGGACACCTATTACACGCCCGATTTGCGACGGTTTGACGGTGTGCGCTTCGATGCCAGGGACTTACGATATTCTGTATCGCAAGGGCGAAACGTCGACCGACTCCGGGGTTATGTCAGCCTGACCGATCAATACGACATTACGAACGGTGTGCGGGTTCGGGCCAAGGACGTGGTCGTGTCGGGCAACATGTCCCAACTGATCACGATCGATATTCCCCAAACCCCTATCACGTTTGACGTCACACTCGGCCAACAATCTCTGCCGCCAACGGTTCCGACGGCACCACGCACACCTTATACGCCGTCGCACGTGACACCGGTGTGCGTCACCAGATCTCGTACTTTTACTGGGACACTTACTACACACCCGACCTCAGGCGGTTTGACGGCGTGCGCTTGATGCCGGGCATCTACGACATCCTGTACCGAAAGGGCGAGACCTCGACGGATTCGGGGTATGTCAGCCTGACCGATCCTACGATATCAAATTAACGGCGTGCGTTATTCCGGGTACCGCATCGACGTGCAGTGACATTCAGTCTGACCCGCAAAATCACGCGGCCTCGGACACAACAGGGTTGAACGTTTGTACAGGCATCCCATGGCTCGCAAGTATTCGATTCAACCGACCACCCACGCCGACGACACCCTGTTGGACAAGTTGAACCCCGCCCAACGAGAAGCCGCCGCGCACTTCGAGGGGCCTTCTGCTCATCCTCGCGGGCGCCGGCAGCGGGAAAACGCGGGTCATGACCCACCGCATCGCGGTCGTGTCCACAGGGCGTCCATCCCGAGCAACCGCGATGACGTTCACGAACAAGGCCTGTGCCGAGATGCGTGAGCGTGTCAACCAACTCCTCGACGACCCAAAGGCGTCCGAGGCCGTGACGATCTCCACATTTCACAGCCTTTGCGCGTCTGCTGCGCCTGCACGCGCGCAAATCGACCAGCCCAGATTTCGTGATCTACGATGAGGCTGACCAGCTCGCGCTGATTCGCCGTGGATGGAGGAACACGACCGTGGATCCGACCGATGCGAAGCGCGGCGTCTGCGCGGCTTCATCTAAAAGATGAAAAACGACGGGTTGACGCCCTACCAAGCGCTGAGCCAAGCCTATGAGCGCAACGTCGAGCAAGACGCTGAGTTCTACCAGGCCTACCAGACCCAGCTGCGCGCCTCCAATTGTGTGGACTTCGGGGACCTGATCCTCGGTGTGCTCGAAATCTTCCGCAAGCACCCCGAGCTGGCGTCAAGCTATTCGCGCCAGTGGCGTTTTGTCATGGTCGACGAGTTCCAAGACACCAACATCTCGCAATACGAGCTGCTCAAACATCTGACGTGCGAACACGACAACCTTGCGGTGGTCGGCGACGACGATCAGGCCATCTACCGCTGGCGCGGCGCAACTGTGGCCAACATCTTGGGCTTCGAGGAGGGCTTTCCAGCCGCGACCGTCGTCAAGCTTGAGCAGAACTATCGCTCAACGCAGGTGATTTTGGACGCGGCCAACGACGTGATTCAGCACAACTGGCGCCGCCGCGAAAAGAAGCTCTGGACCGATCGCCAAGGTGGTGAGCCCATCACGTATTTCACGGGATCCGATGACCGTGAAGAAGCCCAATATGTGGCCCAACGCATCTTTGACCTCGCCCGCGAAGGCCGCGAATACGCCTCGTTTGCCGTGTTTTATCGCACCAACGCCATGGGGCGCGCGTTCGAAGAACAACTGCGATTCAACAGTCTTCCCTACCAAGTCGTCGGCGGCACCAGCTTCTACGCGCGCGAGGAAGTCAAAGACGTCTTGGCTTACCTCAAGATCGCCCTCAATCCCACGAACGAAGTCGACCTGTTGCGCGTGATCAACAAACCCACACGTGGTGTGGGCAACACGACCATCGATAAACTGCGTGTCGCGGGTGCGTTTGGGCCCATCGAAGGGCTCTGGGCCGCGATCCAATACGCGGTCGGAACCTCGGAAGTGGTCGCGCCAACCGAGGCGACGCACGGCTGGCTGCCCGGCATGAACCCTGGCGGAGCGCTCATCGACCCCGCACTCGCCGACATCACGTCACTGCGCGGAAAGTCCGCGACCGGTCTGCGTGAGTTCCACGACATCATCGTGTTTGTGCAAGACAGCTTGCGTGCCTCAAGCTCACTTGCGCAGACGGTTCAGGCCCTGCTCGAGCGCACGCGCTTTTTGAGTGGCTCGTGACGTCAGACGCCGAGCGCGCCGAAGACCGTCAGCAAAACGTTGCCGAGCTCGTCAACGCCATCGCCGAATTCGAAAAAGAATGGGTGCCCGAGCCAGGCTCTCGCTCCAAGGAACCCCGCGGCCAAAGGCTGTTGCGCGCTTTCCTCGACCGCTCGGCGCTCATCCAAAGCACCGACGATCTCGATGAGCGTGGGGCCGTGACCCTCATGACCGTTCACGGCTCGAAGGATTGAGTTCGACACCGTCTTTATCGTGGGCATGGAGGAAGAGATCTTTCCAAGCGTGCGTGACAACGACCCCGAAGAGCTCGACGAAGAGAGACGCCTCGCGTACGTCGCCATCACGCGCGCTGAGCGCAAGCTGTTCATCACCAACGCCCAGCGCCGGCGTGTGTTTGGCACCATCCGTAACACCGCGCCAAGCCGCTTTGTGCTTGATATCGATCCTTCCAGGCTCAAGGTCGATTCCCGCAGCTCGTCACGCTTCATCGATTTTGCGCGTCCGACGTACTCCAACCAGCGCGCAAAGTGGCAACGCGAGGTCATGGCACCCGGTTCCAAAGAGTGGGAGTTCGACCAATCACCCGAAATGCGGAAGAACGCCATCGGTCTGGCCATGCAGCGCATGAAACAAGAGCCAACCGTGGACGAATTCTCGCAGCTCAACCCCTGGATGAGTTCGTCGTCCCGGCGACCCTGCCGAGTCAACTGATGTGTCGCACTGGGGCCTCGAAGAGCACGGCGACGACGATCTGGTGGGCAAGACCGTGACTCACCCAAAATTTGGGGTCGGAAAGGTGCGCGCGGCGTCCGGAAAGGAGACGAAGCCAAGCTCACGATCCGTTTCCCAACCGTGGGCGAAAAAAAGATCGTCGCGCGTTTTGTTCGCATTTCCGAGGTTTATGGCAAATCCGTCACACGGTTCGCGCAATGTTTGCGGCTTGACGGGGTTACACTCAGGTTGTAACTTTCCAGTGTAAGGCAGTTCTGCGGCGAACTGTCCCCGATTGCCGCAGATGCAGTCTGCCTTGTCCCTGTCACCCCACAGGGACCCTCGCTGTTGTATCGCGAGGACATACCTCGCTGCAGTACCGCGAGGGCGCCTCACAGCAGTACCGTGAGGCTAGCGATTGTGTTTATCCTCCCCCAAACACAATCGCGGCAAATGCCCCGAAAGGGGTTTTTGCTTTTCTTGGTCCCTTCTTTTGCCCCTTCGGGCACAATTTGGCATCGTTAGACGTTGTCGGTTGAGGAGGTAGCGATGATCTACAAGTTGTTCTCAGAGGGCGGAAAGTCGCTTTGGCGCGAGATCGGGATCGATATGCTGCGCAAGGGTGCGGCCGCGGTCGCGGTGGAGAGCGTGCGCGCCGGCATCGACATCTTGAAACAACGACGCGTTCGGCGCGAAGTCTACGAGTTTGATCAGTGGAAGAAGGCGCAGGAAAAGCTGCGCGAGGACGCCAACCCCTCGGCCAAAGAAGAACCCGTCAGCGCCGCCGACGAAGTGGTGCTCGACAAGGTCGAACCCGAACCTACGCCAGAAACGCGTCCGCCCAGCGCTTGATGTCGTCGATGGCGTCTTCCACCACATAGTGTGACGCGTCGGCCAAGGCGTGGACCGTGGCGTTGGGGAAACGTCTCTGCCATTCCTTGCGAAACGACACATCGAAACAAAAATCTTCGTCACCCCACACGATCAGCATTGGACGGTCTGCGAACTGCTTCAGACCATCGTCGACCCGCTTGAGCGTGGCGTACGAAGGATGCGAAGGCTTCATCGGGATGTCTTCGACGAATCGATGAATCGCCACGCGGTTCTCCCACGAATCGTACGGGTTGACGTAGGCGTCACGGATGGGGCCTGCAAGTCGTGCCCGATCGTGAATGGCGCGGATTTGCGCGATCTCCACAAACGCATTCAGACCACGCACCGCAAACGCACCAAAGCCGGGGATGCGGCAGATGTCGATCGAGAACGGAATCCGAGGTGACAGGAAGGCCGCCGTGTTGAACACGATGAACTTCTCGAACAGGTCCGGCATCCGCTCGGCCACGCCAAAACCAATGGCGCCACCCCAATCGTGCACGACCAAAACCGCGTTCCGTAGCCCAAGCGAGGTCACAAGCTCGGCGGCGTCGGAGATGCGTTGTTCTAGCGTGTAGTTGTAGTCCTGTGGCTTCTCGGAAAGCCCGCATCCGATATGGTCCATCGCCACACAGCGGAATGTCCCCGAGTAGTGCTTGATGAGGTTACGCCAGTAAAAGCTCCACGTGGGATTGCCGTGGAAAAACACCATGGCAGGCGCGTCGCGTGGACCCTCGTCCACGTAGCTCATGGTCGCGCCGCTCGCGAGTTTGATCGTCTGCGGCTCAAAAGGATACTCGGCCGACCACGACGCTGTCTTGGGATTGATCGCTACCATCGCACGCCCATCATCGAACAGTTGAGGCCACTTCCGATGCCCATCAGGGCGAGTCGATGACCCGGGTAGACACCGCCAGCTTCGACGGCCTTGGAAAGCGTAATGGGGATGGACGCCGGGCCCATGTTCCCAAACTCCGGATACGTCAAAAACGCGCGGTCGATGCTCAGTCCAAGCCGCGTGACCACACTTCGCGAATGCGCCGACCCCACCTGATGCATGATCAAGTGATCGATGTTGTTGTGGCGCCAGCCTAACTCAATCTCGGCCCGAGCCCACGCTTGCTGCGCGACATCGACGCCCGCCTGCAACAACGCCGGGGCATCGGTGATCATGTGGTCGCGTTGACCGCGGCAAAGACCATTGTGCTGCGTCGCTGCAACACTGACCCGTCCCTCGACGATGTGTTCAGATTCACCCACCGGGCCCAGAATCATCGCCGCCGCGCCGCTCCCAAGCGTCAGCGTCGCGAAGTGATTGCGCAGTTCGACCTCGCTCATCTGAGTCTGCGCCAGAATCTGAATCGTCGTCTCGACCGGAAGACGCGAGGACTCGCCGTCGACGATCAACGCATAGCGCACACGCCCTTGGGCGATCATCATCGAAGCGAGCTCAATCGCATCCAGAAACGCCAAACACGCATTCGAGACGTCAAAGTTCAGGCAAAGTGGGTCCAGACCTAAGTTTCCGTGAACGGTGCTCGCGATCGAGGGCTCAATGAAGTCTTTGGCCACCGATGTGTTGATCAGCACCCCGATATGGCTGCGCGCAATCCCGCTCTGTGCCAACACCTTTTGGGCGGCCATCGTCGCGGCGTCGCTTGGTTGGACGTGTTCTTCCCAAAACCGTCGCGCCACCACACCCGTGAGGGCGCGAACCAAACCCGGTCGCTGGCCGATGCGCGCCAAAGAGTGGGCAAATCCCTGCTCAATGACCTCGGATTCCACGCGAATGGGGGCGTCCACGTGGGCCACCGCTATGATCGATGCCAACGCCACTACTTCCTCTTCAGGCCAAAGGCCGCCTCGAGTTTTGCGACGATCTTAAAGTACTCGTCTCGCTTAAATGGGCGGTTCAAAATGTGGAACTCCTTTTTGACCAATCCCACGCAGCCAAAACAGAAGACGCAGTCGTAACAGTTTTGGCTCATCACAACATACGAACAGCCCGAGATGTCCGATGAACGCACGCAATAGGTCGAATCGTGGACGTTCACGCATTCGCGACAGTGCGTGCAAGACGTGCACTTCTGGCACCCGTCACAGTACGTGCATTTGTAGCAGTCGGAGCTCTTGGTCGTGAACATGCAGTCAAAACACCGCGCCGATTCTTCGGTACGATACGACCCCAAATTGGGTGTCGACCGCGTGAACTCTTGCACGAGTTTTCGCAGCTCGGCGTCAAACTCGCTCGACTTAAGGGGGATCGTTTCACTCATTCATTGTCCCTGACACGCTCTAGCCCGCTCACCGCATACGCGGCCCGCCGTTCCATCCACACAGTTGTCACTCAAACACTCGTCATTTCGCGTGCACGGTTGTCCGGTTTCAACCCGTGCGCCACACAAATCGTCCACATCACAAAAACCGTCGCCGCCACATCGCCCAAACGCGCACACGTCCCCAATTTCGGGCGCTGCTTTGCAAACGCCGTCGGCCGCTGCAGCGTCGCGTGCACAAAATCCGGTACGGCACTCAAAGTCGTCCTGGCAAAACTCACTGGGTTCAAGCCCGGCCGAGATCCACGCTCGACACGCCTCAAGCTCGAGCAGGTTGAGATTCGGGTTTGGGGAAAAAGATTCGCACGGCCGCATGCCCAGGGCTTGCAAGCACGCATCGCGCTTGGTCGCATCGATCGTGACTGCCCCGCGGTCCGCCGATTCGTCGAAGCCGCTCAGGACAAAGGTGGTCAGGTAGTTGGACACCACCGGTTCGCAGGTCTCGGCGTCGGTCGCGCCCGTAAAAACGGTCTGGATCTCGGCGCTCGTACAGCACTCAAACAGCCGCGTACATTGCACACGCGCGAGGTCTGCGGCTGAATCGCTCACCGGTACTGGGGGCGAGGGTTGTGTATCCGAGCAGGCCGTCAAGAACACGGCCGACCACAGCCAAATCCGCATGGTTCTTCCAAGGCAGGTCGCGCCCCCTGATACCCTTTCGGTCGTTCTGTCTCAAGTCTGGTCGTGCTTTTTGCAAGCGATTCATGAATACGCTAGAACCTTGCATCAATGGTGGTCTGATGGAGTTGGCGATGAAACGCATGATGGTGCTCGGTTGGTTCGTATTGGCAGGCTGCGGTGTGGACATTCAGTCTGGCCAACAGCTTGCCGGGCAGGCGTGTTTTGTCCCCTCGGACTGCTCCACAGGGCTGACCTGTTTTGAGCGTCGCTGTCTACCTATCGGTGCGAACGGCACCCCAACCAGCGAAAACAATCAGACCAATCAGAACAACGAAAACAATCTAAACAACCAGAACAACGTGACGGATTCGGGCGTGCCAGATGGCGGGCCTGATGCGGGTTTGTGTCAACCCGGCGAAACACGTTGCGCGGATTTTAATACGGTCCTCGTCTGCGTTGAAGGCCCCGACGGCCCACAGGCGGTTCGGCGGCCGTGCGGCGACGCAAGGCAATGTCAGATGGGCGCGTGCGTCGACGTGCAAACGTGCGTTGACAACGACAACGACGGGTACGGCCCCGGATGCGACCTTGGCCCCGATTGCGACGATCGGCGACCAAACGTCAATCCAGGCGTGCGCGAGGACTGCACCACACCGTTTGACGACAACTGCAATGGCGCCGCCAACGAGCGATGCAACCCCGACGCGTGCTGCGCAGGCGGATGTCAGGACGGAACGTTCTGCAACACCGATTGCATCTGCGAAATGTTCGAACCCGACATCTGCCGCGCGCAGAACCAGCCGTGTTTTGACCTCGAGAGTTTCGTCAACGGCTACTACTGCGTCGACATCAACGGAACCGGAAACGGCCGCTGCTACGGTGTGTGCAACCAGAGTGTCCCAAATCCCGACGCGACCTGTCCCGACCCCAATTCGTCGTGCGGCTTAGGGGGCGACGGGGACCAAGCTCTGTGCGTGTCAAACTGCTCGTTTGATGCCGGCTGCGGCGATCCAAGCCTTGGCTGTCTGCCCTTGGGCACGCCCCAGAGCGAGGGCTCATGCCTTCCGGCGAATCCCAACAACCAGCTCGGTGACACGTGCGACCCCGATCTATTCCTCGATTGCGGGGGCGGGCTCGTGTGTGTGCCCACACCGAACGGAAACAACGGGCGCTGCCGCGAAGCCTGCCGCCCCTTCCTCGGAAACGGGCAGTCCGACTGCGACCAAGGCCACTGTTTTAGCTACTCGGCAACCTTTGGTGTCTGCCTCCCCGACAACAATTCCACCGAAGGCGAACAGTGCGGCCCGCAGTTCTCGATGTGCAACGAAGACGCTGTCTCCTGCCTGCCGTCGGGTTTTGGCGGAAGCCGCTGCCAACGCCTGTGCCGCCTTGGGTCCGACGCCGATTGTGACGGCGGGTTGACCTGCTTGGATGTGGGCGGCGAGGGCGGCGAGATCGGCGTCTGCGCCCCCATGTTCTAAATGTCCCAATCCTTTTTTGCCGTCACCGCGCCCGGCCTAGAAACCATCCTTCAGGCCGAGCTGCGTGAGCTCGGCGCCCGCAAGACCAAGGTCGACGAAGGCGGCGTGCTCTTTGAGGCCACACGAAAAGTCTTCTACCACGTGCTCCAACACAGCCGCTGCGCCAATCGCGTAACCATGCGCCTAGCCACGTTCAAAGCGCGGGACTTTCCCGACCTTTTTAAGCGCACCAAGAGGCAAGACTGGGCACACTGGATTCAACCCAACACCGCCATCGAAGTCCGTGCCTCGGCGCGCACCTCTCGACTGATTCACACTGGGCGAATTCAAGAGACCGTCCAAGACGCCATCAAGGCGGCCGTTGGGTTGGGTGATGGCCCGCCCCAACGCGTCTACGCTCGAATCGTTGACGACATCGTCACGCTCAGCCTCGATGCCGCGGGTGCCGAGCTGCATTTTCGCGGGTGGCGCACCGCCGCCGTCGAGGCGCCCCTGCGCGAGAACACCGCCGCGTCGTGTCTGCGTGCGATGGACTGGACTCCCGACGTCCCGCTCGTTGACCCGACCTGCGGCAGTGGCACCATCCCCCTCGAAGCGGCACTTTGGGCCGCTGGGAAGCCAACGCGCCACAACTTTGCGGCCATGCGATGGGCCAATTTCGACGCCGAGTCGTGGACCGCAGCCGGCGTACGCACACCGGCGCCCACGCGAGGGATTTGGGGCTCAGACATCGACGAAGCATCCATCGATGCCGCCCGCCAAAACGCGCAAAACGCAGCAGCGCGCGTCGCATGGTCGGTGACGCCGGTGGGCGAGTTGGTGCCACCTAGCACCGACCCGGGTCTCATGCTTTGCAACCCACCTTACGGCCTGCGCCTGCCCGATACCGCGACCCGAGAGCTCATCGACGTTTTTGCCAAGCGTTTCAAGGACTGGCGGCTTGGATTCATCATGCCCACGGAATTCCAACCCGTTGAGCCAACGTTGGAATGGACGAGGGTTGCTCAGTTCTTGAACGGTGGAATACGCGTCAACCTGTGGGGCGCAACCCATCGGCAAAGATGATTTTCGACAGGACCGCGCTCCCCCGATATGATCAACGCTGACACGGACGTCACGTAGGAAAACTCATGAAGAAAGTGATCTTGGCCATCTGGCTGGTGATCGCATCGACGGCAACGGCGAGCGCACAACAACCGAACGCCATCAAACGCGCCGGCAATGAGCAGGTCTTCCGGGTCATTCCCCGCTTCGAGACCTCGACCCGATCCACACCACTCGCAGCCGCACGAACCGCCATCGACGACGGGAATTGGGATGCCGCGTGGAAGCTCGTCGCATCCACGACCCCCGCGGATACCTCCGAAGTCTTCCTCAAGGGCTACCTCGCACTGCAGGCAGGACGGCCCGAAGCACAGGCGCTGCTGGCGAAAGCGTCGCTCGATGACAGTTTTGTGCTCCAGCGTTACGCGGCGCGGTACGCAGCACAAGCAGCCCTTTTGGCAAAAGAATACCAGGCAGCGCTTGGATTCGCCGGAAAGGTCGGAAACGGCCTGCCAATCTCGGACGACGCGCAGTGGATCGCGATTTCTGCGCTCAAGGAACTCAAGAAAACCGACGAAGCCGCAGCGGCGCTTGCCATTTGGTTGGAAAAACATCCACGTGATTCCCGCGCAACCCAAGCGCGCGTTGACCTAGCCACGTTGGTCATCGCCTCCAACCCCGCGCTCGCGGCCAAAACCGCTTACAAGGTGCTTGAGGACGACCCGCTCGACGCCAACGCGGCGGCCGCACGTCAATTGGTCGAAAAGGCCGCAAAGAAGCTACCCGCCAAAGAGGCTGCTGCGTTTGCCCTGAACTCCGATGCGCTCAAATTTGCACGGTGGCGCGCGATGTACCGTACCCACCAAAGCGACGCCGTCGTCGACGAGCTCGGCAAGGTGGCTGCGAAACTTCCTCAAAAGTACTGGTGCGAGGGGCACTTTCTGGTCGCGCACAGCCTGACAAAGCTGCGCAAACACGCCAACAGTGTGCCGTGGTACGAGAAAATCGTCGCGAAGTGTGACACCGGAGATTGGCGGTTGCGCGCTCTCTACCTCGGCGGCAAAGGCCGATGGAATGCGGGGCAGCGCGATGGCGCGCGGCAATGGTTTGAAAAGCTTTGGACGCTCTATCCCACCCACAGCTACGCCGACGACGCGATGTATTTTTCGGCGCGCATTCTTGAAGAGGACGGAAACACCAAGGCCGCCGCCCAAGCGGTCCAAAAGCAACTTGCGACGTATCCCGACGGCGACATGGCCGCCGACGCGTTCTGGCTGGAAGTCCGCCGCCTGTTCGAATCCAAAAAGTACGCCGACGTCGTCAGGCTCATCGACGGTGCGACGACCCCAGCCGAGCCCGACCTATACTCCCGCGGTCGGCTCGCCTACTTCCGAGCGCGCGCCTTGGAACTCTCGGATCACAAAGCGCCGGCTCAACAGGCATACAAGAAGGTCATCGACGACTATCCGATGAGCTACTACGGCCTGCTCGCGTTTCAACGCCTCGACACCGGAGGCGGTGATGCAGTTTGCCCCGGGCAAACGTGGTGCTCTGTCACAACAACCCCTTTCGCCGACATCACGCCGTTGAGCACCGATCCCGCCTACAATCGTGCGGCGCTTCTGCTCGACATGGGTCTCGCAAGTCTTGCGCGCGCAGAGATCCTCGCGCTGGAAAACAAGAATGCCGCCCATCCAGACACATTATGGTTCTTGGCCGATCAGCTCGACAAGGCGGGCGCTCACACGCTCGCGCACGACATCGCTCGGCGAAAAATCCAAGGATGGGACCACGCCTACCCGGATGCGAAAATGCGCCGCAATTGGGAGATCGCCTTCCCACATCCCTTCGACGCTGACGTGCGCGCGTATGCAAAACAACGCAAGATTCCCGCTGAGCTCATCTGGGCGATCATGCGCGAAGAGAGCGGCTTTAACCCACGCGTTGAGAGCTGGGCGAACGCCCGCGGTTTGCTCCAGCTGATGGACTCCACCGGCAAGAACATGGCCAAGCTTGATGGGATCACGATCCAATCCGACGACCTGTTCCACGCCAAAACCAACATCCGGCTTGGGTCGCGCTATCTCCAGGATCTGGGTGAGTCCGTGGCCTTCCACCCCGTGCTCATGATCGCGGGTTACAACGGGGGCATGGGAAATGTTGGGCGTTGGCTCAAAGACACCACAACCAACGACCTCGATCTCTTCGTCGAAGACATCCCCTTTGGCCAGACGCGCAATTACACCAAGCGCGTGTTGTTGAGCTACTGGGTGTACGCCTGGTTGTACGGGAGCTCCACGGTGCCACGATTCGCCATGACGCTGCCGGCTTAGGCTTGCCAAACGTCTGTTTGCCGCGCTATCGCTACGATACCAAAAATTGCCCAGCAGCATTTGTGTATGTTAACACGTAGGATAGGCATGTGTGCCCGTTTGGTGGTTGCGCCCACGGCGGCATCCGCTATTCTTGGTTCGTTGAGCTTCAAGGTGACGTATGTACAAACTCGTAATTGAGGATGACGACGGCAACAAAACCGTTGTCCCGGTCATCCGCGACGAGATATCCATCGGGAGACAGGACGGGAACACCATCCGCCTGACGGAACGCAATGTTTCCCGCAAGCACGCGCGCCTGATCAAAGAAGCGAACGCGGTGTTTATCGAGGAGCTCAACGCCCGCTACGGCCTAAAAAAGAACGGCGAAAAAGTCGCAGGAAAACAACCGTTTACCGTGGGTGATGTCTACCTCATTGGCGACTACCGGCTCACGCTGCTTGCCGAAGGCGCAGAAGCCGAGGCAGCCTCCAATGGCTCCGCGCCCCCGCCCAAGCTCAACGGCGCACCGCCGCCCGCAGCAGCTCAAGCCCCCAAGGGGACCGGTTTTACCAGCGCGCCGACGCAGATCACACGCCGCGAGGACATCGAACGCGGCAGGTCACAAGGCACCGAGATCATCGCGGCGCAGCCCGCCAAGATCGTCGTGGTCTCAAGCAACTTCGCGGGCCAAGAGTTCCCGCTCGCCAACAAAGAAATGGTCATCGGTCGCGCCGAAGACTGCGACATCATTGTCGACCATCGATCCGTCTCGCAAAAACACGCCAAGATCGTGCGCGAGGCGGCCGGCACGTACAAGATCGTCGATCTCAACAGCAAGAACGGCGTCAAAGTCAGCGGCGAAGACTACCGCGCGGTGCACCTCAAACGCGGGGACATCATCGAGCTTGGACACGTGAAGTTCCGCTTCGTCGAACCCGGCGAAAACTACGTCTTTACGCCACAGGCCATCATCGAAGACTCGTTCCCAGCCGCCGAGTCGGGCCCGAACATGAAGCTGATCGGGGGCGGCATCGCTGTCTTCGCCATCTTGGCCATCGTCGCCGGTGTCGCGGTGCTCAACGGGTCGAAGACAAAAGACCCTGCACCCGACGAAACACCCGAAGTCGCCGCCAACGATCCCAAACCGACCACGACCGCGGCACAAGCCACCAACAACAGCTCGTCCGTTCAGCCCCAGATTGCGCTCGCCAAAGAGAAGCTTGATTCGGGCGCCGCCGGCACCGCGATCGCGTTCCTTGAGCTCGCCCGCGACACGATGAATCCTAGCGCCGAAGAACGGACTCAGATCGACGAGATGCTCTCGCAGGCCCGTCGTGAAAAGCCCCTCGAAGAGGCCCTCGAAGACGGCCGAAAATACTTCCGAGACGGTCGATTTGTGGCGGCCCTCCAAGAGCTTAAGAAAATTCCACCGGGCGACTCGATCAGCCGCGGCATCATGGAAAAAGAGGGACTCGCCGACAAAGTCATCGATCAGGTGATCTCGCAGGCGTCAGCGGCTCTCCAAGAGGGAGAGAAGGCCCAAGCCGCTCAGCTCGCTGAGGAAGTCCTTCTTTACGACGCGTCGAACAAGGACGCGGCCGACATCAAAACCAAGGCCGAGACTAAAGAAAAGGTCGCCGTGGCCAAACCAGCACCCAAGAACAACGACAAGCCCAAGAAGCCCGCACCGTCTGCAGAAGACGCTGCTGATCGCGAGGCCGAAGGTCGTGCGAAGATTGTCTCCGGCGACGCCAGCGGGGCCATCAAGGCATGCTGGGGCGTCAACACGGCAGGCTGCCACCGCATCGTCGGTACGGCCTACAAGAACTTGGGTGAGATCGAAAAATCATGTGCCAGCTTCAAGAAAGCTGGCATGAATCCCCCCCACTGCCAGTGAGCCACGACCATGGCTAAAATCCACGGTGAGCTGAACGGCCTCAAGCCGAGTCAGATCAAAACACTCGAAAAACTCTACAAGCGCCGCGTCGGTTCGTCCGAACCCGTGACGCAGGACTTTGCCACGCAGCTGACCCTTCTCTCGAAGGACCTCAACCGTGTGGTGGCCGCGCTGATCGATCGGCAGGGAAACGTCGAACACGTCATGATCGGCGACTCCGAGCGCGTGTATCTGCCTGACATCGGCCGCTCGCGCGCGGGCGCCGGACGCTTCCGCGGCATTCGTCTGGTACGCACGTATCTCGGACCCAAGCGGGGCGTTGAACTCTCGCAAGACGACGTCACCGACTTGTCGAAGCTCCAGCTCGACGCGGTCGTTTCCGTGCGCGTTGGCCCCGGCGGTTACCCCGGCGAAACGGTCTTCGCGCACCTTATCCCGCCTACGCCGGACGGGCAGGTGTACCAGGCCGAGACCTACACCAACCCCGCAGAAGTCGACGTCGATTTCCAACAGCTGATCCTCGAGCTCGAGGCCGAGTTCCAGCGCAAGGCGCCCGAGACACGCACCACCGAAGGTGCGCCGACCATCGTGGTCTACGTCGCCACGCCAAACGGCCGCTCCGAGGATGTCGAACTCGCCGAGCTCTACGAGCTGTGTCGCACGGCAGGCGTGAACGTCGTGGATACCGTCGTGCAAAGGCGCCAGGAACTGCACCCGAAGTGGGGCGTCGGCCGAGGCAAGATCGAAGAGATCAACCTGCGCGCGCTGCAGCTTGGGGTGGACCTGCTCGTCTTTGGCCAAGACCTCACACCCGGGCAAATGCGGGCGATCACCGACGACACAGACCTGCGGCTGATCGACCGAACCCAGCTCATCCTCGACATCTTCGCCCAGCACGCCACCACCGCGGACGGCAAACTTCAGGTCGAGCTTGCCCAGCTCAAGTACAACTTGCCGCGGCTGAGCAACCGCAACACCGGGATGTCCCGTCTGACCGGCGGAATCGGAGGGCGCGGACCCGGCGAAACCAAACTCGAAATCAATCGGCGCCGCGCGAACGACCGCATTCGGCAACTCGAAAAAGACATCGAAAAGCTCTCGACGCAGCGCCAGCTCCGTCGCCACAGGCGGTTGCAACGCGATGTGCCGGTTGTCGCGATTGTGGGGTACACAAACGCGGGCAAATCCACCTTGCTCAATCAGCTGACTCAGTCTCAAGTGTTGAGTGAAGACAAGCTGTTCGCGACGCTTCAACCGACGTCACGGCGTCTGCGCTTCCCCGACGACCGCGAGATCATTTTCACGGACACCGTGGGGTTTATTCACGATCTGCCGGCCGACCTCGTCGCCGCTTTCAAGGCGACCCTCGAAGAGCTCGAAGAAGCTGACGTCTTGCTTCACCTGGTCGATGCGTCCGACGAAGAGTTTCCGCAGCGGATCAAAGCGGTGAATCGAATTCTGGCCGACCTCGGGCTCGAGAAGAAAGAGCAGATCCTTGTGTTCAACAAGTCCGACCGACTTGCCCCCGCAGAAGCACTCGCGACCGCGCGTCAGTGGGACGCGATCGCGATTTCAGCGCTCAAGCGCCAAACAACCCTCCCGCTCATCGAAGAGCTCGAAACACGGCTGTTCCAGCAGTCACGTCAGCAAATCAGCGCCCAAGAACCTGCAGCCGATTGATTGACGGCCTGTCCGTGAATAGATTGTCAGCTGCGTGGGTTCCTTCCACGTTTCGAAGTCCCGAGTCGTTATGACCTACGAAGAATTCGAGTGGCACATCTTACGAATGGCCTATGAAGACGACGTCGACCGCGTGAGGCCGTCGATGCTGGCGTACACGCTCGGCATCCCCATCGACGTTGCCAACGCGTATCTCGAACAAGCGGTGCACTCGAGCGTGCTTGAGCTCGACGTCGCCGACGATGGCGGATTTGAGTACTACGTGCCGGGCATCGACCGCACTCGGCCCGCACCCAAACCGGTGTGGCGCGAGCACGAGGAAGACCATCACCACGAGCCCGACGACGGGCTGGACGGCTCCGTCGCCGCGGCGCCCAAGAAGACATCACCTCCCAAGCGCAACCGTCCCACAGGGCTTCCGCCAAACTTGGTCTCGGCGATCTCACGGCGCCAAGAGGCCGAGAACGAGGCGCTCAACGCGCTTGTGCCGTACGACGACAGCGAGTTTCTTCCCATGCGGGTCGAGACAAACGACGAGGCCTTCTGCGACGCATCACGCACGATGTTCATGCGCCAGATTCGTGTCTACGGGGCCCATTCGAAACAGGGAATTGCCGAGCAAGTTCAGCGCCTGTTTCAATCGTTGGGGTACCGCCTTGTTGAGCAACAAGACCAGCGCCTGCGTTTTCATCGCGGCAGCGTGATGTTTTTGCTCGCGCTGGTGCCCCTGTTCGTGTTGGTCATTCCCCTCATCGTGTACCTGTTTATGTACGCGATGGGGCGCTCGACGATTCAGCAAGAGCCCGTCGAGCTCGACGTGCAGTTCCGCCGCACCAACGGTCCCGACCCATACTGGGAGATCGACCTAACCTATGTCGCATTGCACGGCGTTGTGCTTGGCGCGGCCGACCAACAGCAGCTCAATCGCGAGATCGATACCCTCAAGGAAGAGCTCCAGTGGGCGCTGTCTGGGCCCTAACGCGATGACGTTGGCTTGCGGATCATATTGCGGTAGAACCGTCGCATTCACGAGGGATACCCATGTTATGTAAGAAAGGGATGGCCGCTCTGCTGTTCGGGGTCGTGGTGTCGACCATGTCCTGCAGCATTCTGAGCGATTTCAGTGAGTGCGAAAACGACAGCGACTGCGCTGCGCGGTACGGGGCAGGTAACACCTGTTCGGACGGCGTCTGCCAAACCCCCAATGCAGCCAACCTGCTCGGGGGAACCTGCACCGAGTCTTCAGGAGACATCACCGCGTCGGGTTCGTTGAACTTTGGTGTGATCATGCCACTGACCGGCGACGAGGCAGGGTTCGGACTTCCGTTGGTCAACGCCATGAAACTTGCGCAGGCCGACGTCAACAAGATCGGCGGCGTCAATGGGCAGAAAGTCGGCCTGATCATCTGCGATTCACTGAACTCGGCCGAAGGCGCGGTGGCTGCCGCACAGCACCTGACGCAGAACGCACGCGTGCCTGTGGTCATCGGATCGGATTCGTCGGGCCAAACCATCGAAGTCGCGACCCAAGTGACCATCCCCGCCGAAGTGGTTCAAATTTCTCCGTCTGCCACCGCGGGCGCCATCAGCACGCTCGCTGACAATAACCTGTTGTGGCGAACCTGCCCAAGCGACAACGCGCAGGGCGCCGCGCTGGCAAAATACATCGAGCAGTTGGTCAATGTGGACCTGCAGTCGTCTTTTGACGACGTGACCATCTGGGTGCTCGGGGCCGAAGACGAGCCCTATTCAAGTGGCCTTCAGGACATCCTCACCGCCACTCTGCCCACGACGTTCGTCACGAGTGACCGCTTCCTGCCTCGTTCCTACCCGTCGGCGTGGCAAGACTGGTTCGTCAACTCCACATCCGACCTCGCTGAGCCTGACATTGTTGTGCTGCTTGGGTTTGCCGAATCGTGGGATATCGCTGAGGAGATCGACCGGCGATTCCCCGGCAACATTCGTTATGTCGCCGTGGACGGGGCCAAAAACGCGCAGGAGGCAGCCCGAACATCGCCCACGCTCCAAGGACGTTTCTCGGGCGTGGCGCCCCAAAACGTCGGCGAGGCCTCGTATCTGCCCTACCTCAACTTCGCGACCAAGTATCGAAGCGCGTACGACGCGGACCCCAACGACCTTCAGTTCGTCGCAAACGCCTACGACGCTGTCATCATCGCCGCACTTGGTGCCGCGGCGGGCGGCACGACGGGGCCACAGATTGCCGACGGGATGACGCGCATCTCGGGCACCGGTCCAGAAACCCTACTCGTTTCAGGCGCCGGGGAATCCCTAAGTGCCGGCTTTGCTGCGTTGATTGATGGCCAAACCGTTAACTACGAAGGTGCCTCCGGACCGCTCGACATGGACACCAACGGAGAGCCCGCCAATACGGCCATTGCGCTGTGGTGCTTCGCCGATTTGGCCGTCCCCGAACAAGCCGTGGTCTACCTTGACGGCAAGTACACACCGGCGTCGTGCGGCGCCGATACGAACAACACCATGATGGACATGGGCGCGGACGTCGGGGCCGAGGATGCGGGCGCAGACGCCGGCGACATGGGCACCGACTAGATGACCAAGAATGCCCTGCAAACGCGCGAGGTGACCTCGCTTGAGCGCTCGCTGGGTCGGCTCAGAAGCCTAGCACGGCTCATGGACGACCAGTTCGAACTGCCCATCGTCAAAGTTCGCATCGGTCTTGACCCGCTCATCGGCGCCATCCCTGGCGGCGGCGACTGGGTAACGTGGCTCGTGTCCATCTACATCCTGTGGGAGGCAATGCGCCTTGGAGCGCCTGTGCCGGTGCTGCTCAAGATGGCGTGGAACCTCACTGTTGACGTCCTCGTTGGCTACGTGCCGGTTGTCGGCGACCTCGCGGATGTGGCGATCAAGGCCAACCGAAAGAACGTCGACCTCGTCTTTGAACACTTCGAGGTCATTCCGCACGTTTCTCAGCCGGAAATCATCGTTGTGCCACCCTCCGCGCTGCAGAAGACCAAGCCGAACGTGCTTGTGGGCATCACAATTGTTTTCTTTCTTACAATTGTTCTATTCTGCCTCGCTGCCATCCCGGCAGTCGCCATTTACTGGCTGTTCTTCAGTGGAAAGTAGGAAAAATGAATCGTGCAGTGCCCTTTGTAGTTCTTTTGGGCTCGCTTCTGACGACATCTGCCGCCACCGCGAGAAGTTTTCGTGTAAATCAGATTCCAAACGGGGCAACGTTTAGTTGCCTTACATGCCACAACAGCCAATCCGGCCGGGGTGAAAATGCGTTTGGCCGCAAAGTTGGGGCGACGCTGCTAGGAAGCAACGTCAACTGGCTCGCGGACTACGCCGCTGACAGCGACGGCGACGGATACTCCAACGGTCTGGAGCTCGGTGACCCCGAAGGCTTCTGGACCACCGGGCAAGCGTCGCCGCCAGGCATGGTCTCCAACCCAGGGGTGGCGTCGAGCACCCTGTGTGGCGATGGAATCTTGAACGGGCCCGAAGAGTGCGATGGCGACGCCATGGGCGCGGTCTGCCCCGCGGATCAGCCGGGAACCGTGATATGCACGGCGTTGTGCAAGCTCGACTTCTCGGGATGCGGCGCTGCACCTGCCAACAATCAGACGAACAATCAGACGACCAATCAAACGAACAATCAGACGAACAACGGGCAAACCACTTCCACAAACAATTCGACCACGGCTGAGCCTTCAAACACGGATGGGCAGACCAACCAACCCCCGGATTCTGGAGTGGTCGTTATCCTCGACCAAGGAACAGACGATAGCGGATGCACAGAGCCCGGGCTCGCTTCGCCGTTTTTGTTTTCGTTTCTTGCACTTTGGGGCATTCGCCGCCGATAATCAGCGGCTAGTAATCTTGCTGACATCCATGAGGAGATGATTGATGAAGTTTCTTGCCCCTACCGTCGCGGTTGCTCTGCTCGCCTTTGCAACCGACGCCGACGCACGCTCGTTCCGAGTTTCTCAGATTCCAAACGGAAGCTGCGGGACCTGTCACGCCTCGCCAGGTGGCGGAGGCCCGCGTAATGCGTTCGGTTCAGCCATCGAAAGCAACCTGAACGGTCAGAACGCGGATTGGAGCAAGGTCTTCAACCTCGACAGCGACGGCGATGGCTACTCCAACGGGCTTGAACTCGGTGACCCCGACGGCAATTGGTCGATCGGCGATGCCAACCCCGCGGGAACAACATCGAACCCCGGTGACATGGCGAGCACACTGTGCGGCGACGGCATCTTGAACGGCCCCGAAGAGTGCGATGGCGATGCGATGGGCGCAACCTGCGCGGATGTTGGTGAAACCGAAGGCACCGTGTCGTGTGACGCGGCGTGTGCGTTGAACTACGATGCGTGCGGGCCTGCGATGGGTACAAACAACGCGACGAACAACGCGACGAACAACGCCACGAACAATTCGACCAACAACGCGACGAACAATTCGACGAACAATTCGACGAACAACGCGACGAACAATTCGACGAACAACGCGACGAACAATTCGACGAACAATGCCACCGACAACGGGCCAGGTCCCGACACGGACGACACCGGCTCGTCGGACGACGGTTGCTCAGCGGTTGGCGGCATGCCAACCATGTGGCTCGCACTGCTCGCGCTCGTCGGACTTCGTCGACGTCGCTAGCCCACGGACCACGCATGCCGTTCTCACCAGAGTTTCTCGAAGAGATGAGAGCCTTGCTCGTTTCACGTCGTCTTGAGCTGGCCAAACGCCAGCTCAAGACGCACGACGAAATTCTGAACATCCGCGACAGCGATGATGGGGTGCACGACTCACTCGACACCACCATGCTTGAGCAGGAAACCAGCAGCCACGTAAAAGCCAAGGAACGCGAACTTCTGGCTCTGCGCGAGGTTGACGCGGCCTTGGCTCGCCTCGAAGATGGCACGTACGGCATCTGCGAAGACACCGGCGAGGAATTGAAGAGAAGCGTTTGCGTGCCAATCCTGTGGCCCGCGTCTGCTTGGAAGCCCAACAGGATCGTGAAGAAGAGCAACGTCGCAGGAATTTCCGACCCGGCCTGTTCGATGATATGTGAAGGCAGACGCGCGTCTGACCGACCCTTGACCTGGTAGTGCAATGAAAACGATGGATCCCAACAGCAAAGTACGCTGCTCTTTTTGTGGCAAGGAAGCCCGCGATGTACGCAAGCTCATCGCCGGCCCAAAGGTTCACATCTGTGACGAATGCGTTTCGCTGTGCCGCGAGATCATCGAAGAAGATCGGCAGCGCGAACCCGAGCGCACCCACGGCATCGACGACATGCGTCCCAAGCGCATCAAGGCTTTCTTGGACGAGCATATCGTGGGCCAAAACCGTGCGAAACGCGCATTGGCCGTCGCCGTGTACAACCACTACAAGCGCATCAAGGCCGACGAGATCGAGGTCGAGCCCGAAGACGTTCACGAAGAGGACGACGTTGAGCTGACCAAGGGCAACATCCTGCTCATCGGTCCAACCGGCAGCGGCAAGACTTTGATGGCTCAGACGCTCGCCAAGATGCTCGATGTGCCGTTCACCATCGCCGATGCAACATCGCTGACCGAAGCCGGTTACGTCGGTGAAGACGTCGAAAATGTCGTCAAGAATTTGTGGCTCGCCGCCGACCGTGACGTCGAACGCGCCAGCCGAGGCATCGTGTGCGTCGACGAGATCGACAAACTCGCCAAGAAGGGTGATGGCCCGTCCTCCACCCGCGACGTCGGCGGGGAAGGCGTGCAGCAAGCGCTCCTTAAAATGGTTGAGTCCAGCAAGGTCATGATCACGCCGGAAGGCTCTCGCAATCGACCACAGCAAGAGTTCATTCAGGTCGATACCACCAACATCCTCTTCATCTGCTGTGGATCCTTCCAAGGGTTGACCAACATTATCGGTCGCCGAATCGGCGAGACCCGCATGGGATTTGGCGCCGACGTGCAGGTGAAGAAGGAAAACGACAACTCCATCCTTCACCACGTCAAGCCCTCAGACCTCACGAAGTTTGGGCTCATCCCCGAATTTGTCGGCCGGTTCCCCGTCATCGTGACGTTTGACGAGCTCGACGAAGACAAGCTCGTCAACATCTTGTGGCAGCCCAAGAACAGCCTCATCAAACAGTACCAAAAGCTGTTCGAACTTGAGGGCGTCAAGCTGCGCGTCAACCAAGAGGCGATGCTCGCCATCGTGCGGGAAGCCATCAAACGAAAGACAGGCGCCCGCGGCCTGCGCGCCATCATCGAAGAGGTCATGCTCGACATCATGTACGAGATTCCAAGCCTGGAAAACGTCCGTGAATGTGTGGTGACCGAAGATGTGGTCCTTAAGAAAGAAAAGCCAATGCTCGTCTACGAAAAGCAGTCGGCATGACGAAATGGTGCGCCGTGTTGGGGCTTGCGTTGCTCACGTCCGGATGTCTGTCCACGGCGTCGGTGTATTCCACGCCCGCCAAGGCTCGGGTGACCATGGACGAACGCAAAATCCTTGGGGAAACCCCGCTGCAGGTCGAAGAACAAGTTTACCTGTGGACGGCGCACACATTGACCATCGAAAAAGACGGTTACAAACCTCAGGTGGTTCGCCTCGAGGGCAAGACCTATAACCTCAGGTCTGCGCTTCTGTGCATCTGCAGTTTGACCGCGTTGTGGCCGCTCGCCATGACCACCGAGTATGTGACCAACGAGGTCAACGTGGACCTTGTGCCCGAGGACACGGTTACTTCCCAGATGTTGACGCCCAACGCGAACATCGAATTTTCCGGGCTGAGCCAGAATCCATAATGACCATTGAATGCCCCCACCGTCCTGCCTGTGACGGTTGTCCACGCTTTGAGCAGACCCAAGCTCAACGCGCGAACGAACTTCTTGAATCGCTTGTGCGACTCGCCCAACAGTTTGACCTGCGTACGCCATCCGACCTCGGCATGGCAGATCATGACCTTGGTTATCGAAACCGAGCCCGCATGGTCGTTCGACCTCAAGAGGCCAAGCCGCTGGGTTACTTCGGGGCCGGCAGCCGAGACTACGTCGGCGTCGACGCGTGCCTCGTGCACGACCCGCGCATCGAGTCCGTGCTGGACACCGTACGCGCGTTCTCCACCCATACCGTGGTGAAAGCCGCCCGTTTCATCGACGTGCGCGCCGGCAAGAACACGATCATCACGTTTGCGGTCAGTCAGGCCCTCGACGAGGGAGCCACCGCGGACTTTGTGCAGCGCCTGCACGCGCGACACCCCGACCTCGGCGTGCAGATAAACGTTGGGGCCAAACACGGCGTGCTCTCGGGCACGCAGGTCTTGGTCTGTGGGCCCGAGGCCGTCACGTTCGAGCTCGCGGGGAAGTCGTTTGAGGCCCCTCCGACGGCCTTTTTCCAGGTCAACACCGAGATGCTCGGCGCGATGCACGAACGCATGGCGTCATGGATCGGCGACGAACCCATCATCGATTGTTACAGCGGCGTCGGGGTACACGGGCTGGCGCTGGGAACAGGTCCGGTCTACGGCATGGACAACGTGGCCGTGAGCGTGGACTACGCAGACCGAAACGCAAAAGCCAATGGGCGTGAGGCGCAATTTGAGTGCGTGGACGACGCCGACAGCAGCGCGTGGCAACCGCCATTTGCCGGTGCGACGATCATCGTCAACCCCGCAAGAGCCGGACTCCAAAAGGCGTTTTTGGAGCGCATCGGGACACAACAAGCCAAACAAATCCTGTACGTGTCGTGCAGTCCGATTTCGTTTTATCGCGATGCCGAACGCCTCGCGCGCCTTGGTTGGGCATGCGAGGACCTGCACGCGTTTGAGCTGATGCCTCGCACCAATCACGTCGAGCTGGTCGCCAGGTTTGTGCCGGGGCCCGCACGCCAAGCCCCAAAACGTGCGGCCGACGAAGACTCCACTTGGGTCGCCATCGTGGACGGTGTCGTGCCCCATGGCGCGCTGCCTAACGGACCGGGCGGTGACATCATGGCTAGGCGAATCCGAACCCTTGGCGGGGTCAGCGTCATCCGATTGGTGTGCAAAGAGCCCATCGACGCGGACACCGTGTGTCAGCGTCTGCGTGCGTGGAAGCACCCTGTTGTGGGTGACGACGCCTACGGTTCAAGGAAGCTCAACGCAACATGGCTCCGAGACCGCTACGTCGACGAGGCCATGGTCGCGTGCATTCGCGACGGAGAGTTTGTGTACGCCGTGCCGGGCCTCTTGGCTGCAACAGCGCAGCTGCCCGCCACAGCTTTTGAGCGCTCGTAGCGAATTGCGCAGAATCTGCGCGAAGGTAGTGCGGGATTTTCGATCCCAACTTCGTTACCATCAGCGCGAAACTTAAAAAGGGGACCGTATGTTCAAGAAAGTTATTGTGTGTTTGGTGTTAGGGCTCGCCGCGGCGTGCAGTGACGACACACAGACACCGATAATCGATGCCGGTGCAGCAGACACGTCCACTACGGACACCGCGAGCGACACATCGGTCGACGATGCCGGGGCGGACGCGACGCAAGACGTCTCGGTGACACCCGATGCCGGTCAGGACATGGCACAGCCCGACGCGGACCCCGTGGACATGACGACCCCTGACATGGACGCGCCGGACATGGAGCCGCCCCCGATCGACCCGCTTCAGGTCTGTTTGGCCGACTGCAACTACGCCGGCCCACGGTGGTGCGAAGTCGACTGCGACTACGATGGCCTCTCAAACTGCGAGGAGGTTCAACAGCTCGGCACCAACGCGTGCGACAACGACACGGACAGTGATGGCCTGAGCGATCTCGACGAACTCCAGGCCGGCACCGACCCGCTGCTCACCGACAGCGATGCCGACGGCCTCAGCGACTACCTCGAGACCGTGTTTGGATTCAATCCAACCAACCCCTCCACGCTCAACGACAACATTTTGGACGGCGACCGCTGGATTGTCTCGGCCTGTGACAATCCCGAGGGCGAGCCGATCGACTACTACACAAGCCCCTCAGGCGATTGGATTATCGGGTTGCCCCCAGCCTTCTCGAACCATGTCGAGCTGACCATCGCCACAGCGACTTCGGCCAACAAATATGCGGGCTCGGTCTTTGACGACCCCGCAAACGAAGTCACCGCATTGCTCTTCTCGCGCGCCCCCGCCGCCGGGCAACAGAACGCGCAAGACGTCCTCGCCTCGCTGCGCTCACGTGTTGCGCAGGTGGGAACCATCAACCAAGACAACACGGGCGCGGATTTCCCAACCCACGATTACTTCACGGCAGCCGTGTCGAAGTTTCTTATCCAAACCTCGACGCAGCAGTCCGCACGCGCCGTGCGCGACAACCTTCTCCTCAAGCTCTCGGGCGTTGCCTCCGCGGACATCACGGGGCTGCCCGTCGCCGCTGGAAACACCTACAACCGCTTCCGGGTGTTTATCTCGGTGACGTACCGAAAAGACGCCGTCAACGGCGACCGGATCCTGATCGCAGCGGCCGTCGCACCTGCGGACAAGTACGACACGCGCGAGAAGGTCAAGTTCCGCATGGACGACCTCACAAACACCACCAACGTCTCGCGTGCCCAAGACACCACTCGCGCCCGCTGCAACGCGTTTCGCGCCGGCGAGGGCAACCCCGAAGCCGACTTCTACTGGGTGCTCGACCAGTCGGGCTCGATGTTTGACGACTACGTGCGAGTCAAGAATGTCGCAAACCTGTTCTTCAATGAGCTCGAAAACACCGCGCTGGATTATCGCATTGGCGTGACCAACATGGACGAGCAGATCGACGGTCGATTGCGCTCACCGCCAGGGTGGCATACCGACCGCGTAACTTTCATCAACGAAATCGACGTCTACGTCGAAGATTGTGTGGGTTGCGGACCGACCGCGGGCGGCTCGGAATGGGGACTCTCGTCCGCACAGGAAGGCATCCAGTGGATGCGCTCGTCAGCGGCCCCTCAGGTGGTTCGTATTCGTCCTGACGCACAGCTCATCACCATCTTCATGAGCGACGAAGAGGACCAGACGATTCAAAACTCGCCGCTCTCGACCTCGGCCGGCCAGCAAGCGTTGGCGGGTTTCAAGCAGTTCTTTGAGGCCAACACCATCGCGTTCTCGATCGTGGGCACGTCCTCGTTCCCAAGCAGCGACGGTGAAGCGTATCGGCAAGTTGCGATCGCGTCCGGCGGCGGATTCGCCGACTTGCTCGCTCAAGATATCTCCGAAACGATCCAGGACATCATCTACGCCGCCACAGGTTTGGCCTCGAACTACCAACTCCCAGAAGTGCCGATCTCAAGCACGCTGCGTGTCTACAAGAACGCCGAATGGGTCCCTCGCAGCCGCGAGAATGGGTTTGACTACTTCGCGAGCACCAACTCCATCGCGTTCTTCGGCTCATACCGGCCTGAACCGGCCGACCCGACCATGGGACGCTACGGAGACGACGTTTCGGTCAGTTACTCGACGTTCCTCAACCGAACCAAGAACCCCTGATCACTTGAAGCGGCGCACGTAGACCGCTGGGTCGATGCCCTTGGCCCACCTCACCAACACTTGAACGGCACCCTGATAGGCGGTCTCGGCGTCGAGATTGACGTGCGTCCACACGTCCTCCACCTCGCACACCTTTGTGTCGCCCTGCCACTTGACCAGCAAGTGCTCTCCAATCTGCGGAACACGGTACGTATGTTCGCCTTTTGAATCCGGTAGGCCCAAGCTCGCGTTCTTGTCGACGAGTAGAATCTGGTACATGGTCTGTTTCTTGGTCGAAGGTTTACACCGGGTATTAGAATTGCGATCGACACTCCACACAATCTTTTTCGCGGCGCTTCTTGGTGGCGGGTCGGCGTGGGCGCAGGAACCAAGTCCCCAGCCCCTTAAAACGCTCCCGTTCGACCAAGGTTTTGCCGAACAAAACGTCAAAGCCAAAGACTTCCCACCCCTGCAAGTTTGGGTGCCGCTCAAGGAGAGACGCGGGCAGCTGGACGCGGCGGCCGACCGAACGATCTCGGTGCCGACAGCATTCACGCCGCCAAAGGGGACGTTCTCATACACAAACGTTTTGATCCTCGGCAATCAGGTCTCCTACGCGTGGACCGACGAACAACAATCCTCGCTCACCGTCGTGCTTCCAACCGACACCGGCGTGCCGTTTTGGGCCCTCGTGTCGCACAAAATTTCGTTGTGGAACGGGGCATCGTGGGAACTCTCCACGCAGCCGTTTGCCGCCTTGCACGCCGAGGATGCCGTCCGGAAGATCTCAGACATTGGACTTGGCCTTGGGCTTATGGGTGACATCTACCTTGGCGATTCTGTGGTGCTGACCGCCGGAGTGCACGGCATGACCACGGTGAGTTACACCTATCAAGTCGAAACGTTGGACCGATGCGCCACGCGAGCCGACTACCCCGACTGTGTTGAGCTCGTCGACAAGACCGAATCCCTTCCGCCCGGCGGACACTTCGTCATGCTGTCTGCCGCCATGACCTTCTTCATGACCGACCACCTGACTCTGCGCGCCGAGCTCCTCAGTGGAGGCGCCGCCGGAACGTTCTTGGGCAGCGAAACAGCGTTCGCGGACCTCACCGCCGAGGAAGCCGCCGCGCGCTATGACCAAGGGGAATGGAAGTCTGGAATCCCCTACGGCAGCGGGACGCTCAGCGTCGGCGTCGGGTACTCCAAAGGTGGCTGGTCGTTCATGGGTGGCCTGTATGCCTTCAAAAACTACCGCGGCGACGATCTCGTCAATCCGATCCTGGCGTTGTCGGTGGCATGGTGATGGACGGGAAACAACTGCCTCAGATCGTTGCTCCGCCACCGGGACCGGTGTCATCGGCGTGGGTCTCGCGCCTTGCCGCCACCGAATGCCCCGCCATCACCGCGCGCCGAGCGCGTCGCAAGACCGAAACCGGCGTCGACCAAGACCCCATCGTCTGGAAAGCAGCCCTCGGCGCGAACGTGCAAGACGTCGATGGCAACATCTACGTTGATCTCACCGCAGCGTTCGCGGTCGGCGGCCTTGGACACCGTCACCCACGCGTGGTCCAAGCGGGACACGACCAGCTCGACCAGCTCATCCACGCCATGGGGGATGTCTACCCCAGCGACGTCAAGATCGCGTTTTGCGAACGACTCGCGCAGCTTTGCCCGGGCGACCTCCACCAGTCGATCCTCGGCTTGTCAGGGGGCGATGCCATCTCGGCCGCCCTTAAGACCGCGGTCATGGTCACCGGAAAGGCCGGCGTCATCGCATTTTGGGGTGGATACCACGGCCTTGACTATGGCGCGCTCGCGGTCACAGGCTACAAAAAGAGCTTCCGCGAGCCGTTCTTGCCCCAGCTCAATAGCCGCGTCCGCCATTTCCCCTATCCCGACCCGTTCCGCCCCCCGTTTGGGTTGCCCGCCGGCACCGACCCCGCAGACGTCGGCCGAGCTGTCCTCCATCATCTGCGCGATGCACTGACGCACCCCGCCTCGGGGCTCGAAGATATCGGTGCCATCGTCGTCGAGCCCATCCAAGGGCGAGGAGGGGAGGTCGTTCCGCCCGAGGGCTTCCTCGCGGGGCTGCGGGAGATTGCGGACGAGTTTGGGATCGTTTTGATCTTTGACGAGATCTTCTCGGGATTTGCGCGCACGGGCCGTATGTTTGCGTGCGAGCACGAAGACGTCGTGCCCGACATCATGTGTGTTGGCAAAGCGTTGGGCGGCGGTTTTCCAATGTCTGCTGCGGTTGGGACCCCAAAGATCATGAGCGGATGGGGCAACTCCAAAGGCGAAGCGATCCATACCTCGACGTTCCTCGGGAATCCCCTGGGAGCGGCGATGGGCCTTGCGGCGCTTAACGTGCTGACCGACGAAGACTGGCCGCCCCGTGTCGCCGAGTTTGGCGATCGCATGTCCAACGACCTGCGCGGTGTGATGGCCAAACATCCACACATCGGCGATGTGCGCGGCCGCGGCATGATGATCGGTGTCGAGTTCGTGCGCGACGGTCGAAACCCAGACGGTGCCGCGTGCCTCTATCTCATGGAAGCGCTGCGTCGAGACGGCTACTTGGTCCTTCCGTCCGGGATTCACGGCAACGTTCTGGGTTTGTCCCCGCCCTTTGTGCTCACCCATGAACAGTGGGGTGGTTTCATGCAAGCATTCGAGAAACATGTTGAGATCCTCGGCCGGGACAGGTAAACCCCAACGTCTTGTACGGACGTGCTCTTGAACGAACCATTGATAGAAACTTCGGCGGGCGGGGTGCTGTTCAGGCCCGGGCCTTCCGGCATCCATGTGTGCCTGATTCAGGTCGCTACACGCGGGGGGAACCCCTCATGGCGCCTGCCCAAGGGCACCATCGAGCGCGGTGAAACGCCCGAAGAGGCCGCCGTACGCGAGACGCGCGAAGAGACCGGCTGCTCCGGCGACGCCATCGCGCGCCTGTCGCCCATCGAATACTACTACACCCGCCCCATCGAAGGGACTCGCCACCGGGTCAAGAAAGTCGTCGAGTTCTTCCTCATGGAATACACCGAAGGTGAAACCGACGACCATGACCACGAGGTGATCGAGGCGCGTTGGATGGCGCTCGGCGAAGCGATGAAAGCAATCTCGTACGACGCCGAGAGCCGTGTGCTGCAAGAGGCCATTCACGCCTGGGATGCGCATCTTTACCGCCAAGGTCTGCTTTAGCACGGATGCTTTGACGGCATCCGCTGCACGCGTTAGCGTCGCCGTAGACAGGAGGCCCTATGACCCGTTTTCTCCCGATTTTTCTCGTTGCGATCGCCGGTTGCAGCGGCTCAGCCGCAAGCACCCCCACCGAACAAACGCCCACTGTAGCGCCTGAGCCCGCCGTCGAGTGTCTTCCCGGATGCCGGCCCCAAGGAAACGTGTGTGCGACGGAGGCCAGCGTCCTCGAAGGCGTGCGCGAGACCATCCGCCAGATCGAATGTGACCCACGGTGTTGCGACGGCCAAGAGCAACCCGCCAGCGCCGTTGACGCGGACGGCGACGGCATCCCCGACGACGCCGACAACTGCCCCCAAGAGCCCGAAGACCGTGACGGTTTCGAAGATGCCGACGGTTGCCCCGATCCTGACAACGATCAGGACGGCATCCCCGACAACGATGATGTCTGTCCGTTGGACAAAGAAGATGTCGACGGCTTCCAAGATGTCGACGGTTGCCCAGACTAAGGTGAGGCCGACGTGGATAACAAAGAGTACGCGCGCATTCTGTCCGAGATCGGCGTCCTTCGCCAAATCCGCGGCGATAACGCCTTTAAGATTCGCGCCTACGAGAATGGCGCGCGGGCCATCGAGAATCTGAGTGAGCCCATCGAAAACCTGATGGACGAAGGCGACATCACCAAGATCGAGGGCATCGGAAAGAGCATCGCCCGTGAGGTGGAGGCGTTGCGCGAAACCGGCGTCTCCCCGGCCCACGCGGAGCTCCTCGAACAGCTCGACCCCGGTTTGCTCGACGTCATGAAGGTGCAAGGCCTAGGCCCCAAACGCATTAAGCTCCTGTACGACAAGCTCGGTGTGTCCAACCTCGACCTTCTGCGTCAAGCCGCGCAGAGTGGGAAGATCGCAGAACTCGAGGGCATGGGCGCAAAAACCCAAGAGAAAATCCTGCACGAGCTCGAACGCCTTGAGGAAACCTCCGGGCGCACCCCGCTGCCTGCCGCGCGCGCCATGGCCGTGGCCATCCGCGACCAGCTCGCGAAGGTTGAAGGCGTCACGCAGCTCGAGGTTGCAGGCTCCATTCGCCGCGGTCGCGAAACCGTTGGCGACATCGATATCGTCGTCGCATCATCCGATGGTCACATGGCCATTTTCGACAAGTTTGTCAGCCTACCCGAGGTCGGCGAAGTGCTCGTGCGCGGCGATACCAAGACCTCGGCACGGTTGCGCAGCGGCATCCAGGTCGATGTTCGTGTGGTGACCCCCACACAGTTTGGCGCGGCCCTGCACTACTTCACGGGAAGCAAGGAACACCACGTCAAACTTCGCACGCGCGCCAAAAAAATGGGCCTCAAGATCAACGAATACGGGGTGTTCCCACGTGAATCGGACCAACCCGTCGCTTCCCAGACCGAAGAAGAACTCTACCAGGTGCTTGGCCTTGATTTCATTCCCCCCGAGATCCGCGAAGGCACCGACGAGATCGACCGGGCCGAAAACCACACCCTGCCTGCGCTGATCGAGCTCGGGCAGGTTCGCGGCGATATCCACATGCACACCGTCGAGACCGACGGACGCGGCACCATTGAAGACATGGTCAAAGCCGCCCAAGCGCTCGGATACGACTACATCGCCATCACCGATCACTCCCAGGCCGTCGCCGTGGCCAACGGCATGGACCCCGATCGTTTCGCGCAACACATCGAACGCATTCGCGACGTGGATGCGGCCACCGACAACTTCACCGTCATGCCCGGCATCGAGGTCGACATCCTCAAAGATGGTGCCCTCGACATGACCCACGATCTGCTCAAAAACTGCGATTGGGTCGTGGGCAGCATTCACAGCCACTTCAACCTCAAGCCCGACGAGATGACACGACGTCTCATCGAGGCGATCCAGACCGGATTGCTCTCGTGCATCGGACATCCCACAGGACGGATTCTTGGTGGGCGCGACGGTTATGACTTTGATTTCGACGCCGTCTTGGCCGCGTGCGCGGCAAAGGGTGTCGCGCTCGAGATCAATGGGTCCACAGGACGGCTCGACCTCAATGCCGAGCTGGCCCACCGGGCGAAGACACACGGCGTCAAACTCGTGCTCGGTTCCGACGCTCACTCGACACGTGGCCTCGACGACATGTTCTTTGCCGTGCAACAAGCCCGCCGTGCCGGTCTGACCGCCGGCGACGTCTTAAACACGCAGTCAGCCGCGGCTCTGAAAGCCATACGGGCTTGACGTGCTCGTCCATTTCCTTGATTGTTGGGGCCCTTCGCATGCGATAATTCGACCGATCCGGCGATCATCTTGAGAATCAGGTGGTTTACCATTAGGCTCACATGCGGAGACTCTGCGTTCGCGTAGCATGAGGTAACGGATGAATGTGTTTCAAAAGGGGCTGATCTTGGCCTCGGTACTCGCGATGGCCTCCCCTGCGTGGGCCCAAGATTCTGAGGCACCCGCAGATGCTGCGGCCGCCGAGAACGAAAAGCCTGCAGAAGAAGCACAGGATGCGAACGCGCCTGCCGATGCCGCGACCGATGAAAAGCCAGCGGACGCCAAACTCGGACCCGGGGGCCGACCGTTGCGAACGGATTACCCAGGCACCGAGGAATCCCTGCAGTCCCGCATGGACACGAACCAGATTGAGGGTCTTCAAGTCGACGGCGGGCAGCCGCAAGAAGCGTATCAAATGCGCATTCAAGAGCTCGAAACCAAAATCGACGACCTCAAGGAGAAGGTGTTTCAGTCCAAGACGCGCATCGTCCTGCTGCGCGAAACCTTGCTCAGCGGCAACCTCGCCGGCGCCCGAGCGATCCTGATTCACAAGACCGAGCTCGGCTCCGCCTTCAAGCTTCGCGAGGCGCTCTACAGCCTCGATGGCGCCAAAATCTTCGGCCAGGTCGACAAGAACGACTCCCTCGCAGACAAACGCACGTTTGAGTTCTACAACGGCACCGTCTCGCCGGGAACGCATAACCTGTCGATCTTCCTGAAATATCAGGGCAGCGGGTACGGGTTGTTCACTTACTTTGACGGCTACGAGTTCGACATCCGCTCGTCCTGCCAGTTCAAAGCCGAGGAAGGAAAAATTGCACAGATTCGGGTTGTTGCATTTGAACAGGGCAACGTGGCGACCTCCAAAGAGAATCGCCCGTCGACGCGTTGCGAAGTCCAGTACTTCGACAACATCAAAACCGAAGAGCCCGTGGCTCAACAGGACAAACCCTGAACCGTCTGATGGGCCCTAAGATGAATCGTTCAACGAATCTCGCAGGAGCCAGCGCGCTCCTTCTTTCGCTTCTTGTCGCAGGACAAGCCAGCGCCCAATCCGTTTCAGATTTGTCACGCGAACTTGGTGCGATGCCCCAAGCGATTCAAGGGCTTGAGTCCGATTACCTCAAACCCGCCGCGATGGCCTCCAAGTACAAACGCGAATCGCGTTTCAATGACGGGAAGGTCGCCTACTTCCTGAAAGACTATCAACGCGCCAGCGTGCTGCTTGTCGACCTCGTCCAGAAAGAGAACAGCAGCTTTCCAAGCTATCGCGAAAGCATCTACCTGCTTGGCGATAGTCTCTTCCAGATGCGCAATTACAAAGCGGCGCGTCGCTACTTCCAGATGCTGACCGACATGGGCCCCGGCGCGTATTACGAGGACGCCGCGCGGCGGTTTTTGGAGATGGCCTTCGAGACGCGAAACTTCGACGGCGTCGATACCCTGATGGCGCGCCTCAAAGGCAGCGGCACCTCAGGCGCGCTCGACTACATTTCAGGCAAGACCCTGTACCGCCAAGAGAAGTACGACGCGGCGATTCAGGCCTTCGATCGCGCCGCAGCCACACCCGAATACGCCTCGGTGGCCACCTACTTCAAAGGCGTCGCCCTCGCCGCGCAGAAGCGCTACGGCGAGGCACAACAGGTCTTCGAAAAAGTCGTGCAAGCCGGTGGTTCGAACGCCCGGGACCTCGAAATGGTCGAGCTCAGCTGGATCGCCCAAGGTCGCGTTTCCTACGAGCAGGCCGACTACGACCGCGCCATCGACATGTACGCCCGCGTCCCACGCGAGAGCGTCCATTTTGATCGCGCATTGTGGGAACTAACCTGGGTCCTCGTGGCCAAGCAGATGTACCGCGAAGCCCGACGAAACGTCGAGATCCTGCTGCTGTCCGACCCTGACCCTACCTTCGTTCCCGATGCCAAGCTGCTCAAAGCCGACCTCTCGGTGTTTCTGGGTGAATACGACCTCGCGGAGGATGACTTCCGCGACGTGCTCAACACGTTCGAGCCCGTCAAGCTTGAGATGGACAGCTTCGTCGCCAAGCAGAACGACGTGCAGGAGTTTTTCGGAATACTCATCCAAAATGAGCTCGCCGGAACCGAGACCAATGAGATGCCGCCGCTTGTGCAAGAGTGGATTGACGCCGACCCGACGATCCGGTCTGCAACCGCTCTGATTCGTGACGTGCGGGGCGTGAGCAACGACATCGAAGACACGATGAGCGTGTTGCGTGAGATCAACGCACGCCTGGACTCCTCGACCCGCGTCCAATCGTTCCCCGAGCTCGCCCAAGGTTTTGCGCAGGGTGTCGAGATCGAAAGCCGTCTCCTCGAAGTGCGCCGCAAGCTCCTCGATGTCCAAGCCGGCGCCGCGCAAGGCGCCATGACCGATGCCGAGCGCACCCAGTGGTCCGAGATTTCCGCGCAGCTGAACCAGTACCAACAAACCTTCGCGGATTTCCCCAAAACCCGAGACCAACTCGCCGAGCGAGAAGACGCGGTGTTTTACGAGTTCGATCGGCTCAAAGGTCAACTCGACGGTGTCGGATACCAGATCGACAGCTTGCGCGCCCAGCTCGCCGCGATCGATGCCTACATGAAAAACGACTACGGCAGGCCGCTGACGCCCGAGGAAACCGCACGCATCAAAGGCCTTCGCGACGAAACCAACGCCACCATAGGGGAACTCGAGAACGTGCGGCTGCAACTGCAGCAGGAGATCGCGATGACCCGCGACCAAGTGGGCATGGGCGATGCCGTGGTGCTCGCTGAGGCCAAGGTTCGCGACGAATATGGACAAGCGATCACCAACGCCGAGAACTTCTTGAACGGGCGCGGAGCCAGCGCCGAGGTCAACTCGGCTCGCGCGCAAGTCCCGGCGCTTCAGGCGCGACTCGACAACTATTTCCAGCGCATGTCAGCCCTGATCGACGAGAAGGTCGGTGAGATTCGCGGCGAAGTGCGGGCTGAAGAGGCACTGCTGGTCGAGCATCGAGCCTCGCTCGAGGAGCTCGTTCACGCATCCGAGGGTGGCGCGGGCGTGTTGGCTTACCTCAACTTCATGAAGGCACGGTCCAAATTCGACGAGCTCGTGTTGCGAGGTGACCTCGGGTTGATCGACGTCAAGTGGCAAAAGAAAGAACAGATGTCGACAAAGATTAATCAGCTTTTTGAAGACCGCACCGGCGAGCTTCGTATGCTGCAAGAAGCGTTCGACGAGGTTCGGTGATGCGAATGGATGCAAAAATGTGGAGTCGTGACCTGCTCAAATCGGCCTTGGTCGTGGCCCTGTTGACGGGGTCATCGCCTCTCTACGCCCAAGATTCGCAAGAGGTTGAGGTCGTCGACGAAACCGACCTAGACAAAGACGTCGCGGAACGGGGCGAGGACATCACCAAGAAGACCGAGGAGATGAAGGCAGAGGACAAAGGGCCACTTCGCGCGCCCATCGACCTGCCTACGGATGCCGACCCGAAGCTCGTGGCTGCGTTCGGCGAGTGGCAGGACGCCCTGACCCGGTACACGTCCGAGATCGTGGATTACGAAGGCACGGTCGACTCGATCGTCGATGCCGAATACAAAAAGCGTGTCGCACAGGTCAATGCCGCGTACGACGGCAAAATCCGCGCAAATGAGGCGGTCGAGCGTGAACACCGCGGGGACGCCATCGCCGCGTTTGAAGCGTTCCTGCAAAAATACCCCTCGGATCAGCGCTACACACCTGACGCGCTCTTCCGACTCGCTGAGCTCTACTTTGAGAAGGCCAACGACGACTACCTGCTCGCCGATGAGGCCTATCAAGAGCAGATGGAGCTTTTTCAAGCCGGGAAGGCGCCTGCGGCTCCGACGGACCCCATCCGTGATTATACCGCCACGATGCAGACGTTTCGTCGCCTGATCACGGAATGGCCCGATTACCGATTGCTCGACGGCGCCTATTATCTCCTCGCGTACTGCGAACTGCAGATGGGCAACGAGATGGAAGCCCGCGCACTCTTCGCCGAGCTGATCGTCAAGCGTCCCGACAGCGAGTTTGCGCCCGAAGCGTGGATTCGCATCGGTGAGTTCCACTTTGATCACAACGAACTTGAGCTCGCGAAGCAGGCCTACATCGAGGCCATGAAGTTCCCCGACAGCAAGTTCTACGACAAGGCGCTTTATAAGATCGCCTGGACATACTACCGCCAGGACAACTTCGACCAAGCGATCAAAGAGTTCAAACGTCTGGTCGAGTACAGCGACGACCTGCGAGACCGTACCGGCCAAGAGGGCTCTGTGCTTCGCGCCGAGGCCGTTCAGTACATCGCGATCTCGCTGGCTGAGGCCGATTGGGATCTCGACGGCAAGAAGGACGAGGACTTCGGTCTGACGCGCATCCGACGCTACATCACGGGCGACAAGCCCTACGAACGAGAAGTCCTCGATCAACTCGGCCAATACCTCTTCGAGAACACCTACTACGCCGACGCGGTTGACGTCTACCGGTTCATCTTGGCCAAGTACCCTCAAGATCGAAAGAATCCTGAGATCCACGAGCAGATTATCCTCGCGCTGCTGCGCGACGACCGCCTGGAATCCGCGTTCACCGAGCGCGGGATGCTCAACGAGTTCTATGGCCCGAAGAGCGATTGGTACGCCTACCAACAAAAAGCTGGAAACGCCGAAGCCATCCGCTACGCCGACAACCTCGTCAAAGATAACCTGATTCAGTCGGCGACCTGGTACCACTCCGAGGCACAAAAGCTTCGCAACGAGGCAGAAGTTCGCGACGACATGGACCTGAAAGCCCAAGCGAAAGACCGCTACGCCTTTGCCGCAAAAGGGTACGAGGACTTCTTGGAGCGCTATCCCAACGATAAAGACTTTTATCAATGGAACTTTTACTACGCCGAGTGTCTCTACTATTCAGAGCAGTATTCCAATGCTCATGAACAGTACCGCGTCGTGCGTGAGATGGACGTCAAGAACAACGAATATCAGGAAGTCGCGGCATTCAACGCGGTCAAGTCGATGGAGCTGCTGATGGCCGAAAAGGTCCGAAGCGGCGAGCTTCCCGCCAAGGCCTTGCCGCAGCTTGAGGACGCCCGGCAGACCGCAAAGGCGCAAGAGACCGCTCGCGAAGGTGACGAACGTGGCGACCAGAAGCGTGACATCAAAGCCGAACCGATCCCGTCCATGGTCGACACCTACGTGACCGAAATGGACCGCTACGTCGTGCTCGACCTCAAGAACGAAGAGGACAAGTACTTGCCGGCGAAGTTCGCGTTTCAAGCCGCCAAGGTTTTTTACGATTTCAGCGATTTCCCCACGGCGCGAAAACGCTTTGAGTGGATCATCAACAAGTACCCCGAAAACGAGGTCGCTTACCTCGCCGGCAGCCTCTATCTGGAGACCTATCGGCAAGAGAATGACTTCACGGGCTTGGCCAATGCCGCGGAGCGGTTGGCGTCTGTGATTCAGGGCGAACAAGCGGAGGCGATTCGCAAAGAGGTGCGTGAATTCAAGCTGGGCGCCCTCTTCAAGTCGGCCGAGCAATTGTTCGCGGACAAGAAATACGAACAGGCCGCGGAAGAATACTTGCGGCTGCTCAAAGAGGCACCGGATACGCCGTTCGCCGCAAAGGCGCTCAACAACGCTGCGGTCGCGTACGAAAACGTCAAGCGATTCGAATCGGCGATGCGCTTGTACGAACGCGTCTATAAGGAGCACCCCAAAGATCCCTTGGCTGCCTATGCGTTGTACCGCGTGGGCGTCAATCAGGAGCGGTTTTTCGACTACGACAACGCGATCACGACGTACGAGCTCTTCTACGACAAATACAAGTCCAAGCCACAGTCCGAGATCGACGGGACGGGCCTTGATTTTAACCTCGACGAGAAACGTGGCGACGCCCTAAGAAGCGCTGCGGTGCTGCGTGAGAACCTGCAGAAATACCGCGATGCCGCAAAAGCGTACGAACGTTATGCGGAGTCTTACCCGTCCAATCCGCAGGCCCCCGAAGCCGCCTGGAGAGCGATCATCGCGTGGGAGAAAGCCGGCGACGAAGCCAAAATGGTCAAGGCCATTGGCACCTTCAATCGGGAGTTTGGCGGTCAGGCTTCGCAAGGACCACGCGTCCTCGAAGGCCTGATGAAAATCGCCGATCTTCAAGAGAGCAAGCGCGACACCGCCAAAGCGGACAAGACCTACAAGCAGATCATCTCGGAGTTCGATTCGCGTGGCATCCAGCCGGGTTCACCCGCGTCGTATTTCGCTGCCAAGGCGAAGTTCATGCTCGTCGAACGCAAGTTTGACGACTGGCGCCGCATCAAGATCAAGGGCTCGTTGAACAAACAGAAGCAACTGCTCCAAGACAAGATTGCCGGCCAAAAACAGCTGACGGCGGACTACGAAGAGGTCTGGGGATACAAAAACCTCGAGTGGACGATGGCCTCGAGCTACCGCATCGGAAGTTTGTTCCAACAGTTCGCCGCTTCGCTTTACGAAGTGCCGATCCCATTCAAAGAAGACTCCGAATCGTACGAAGTCTACCGAACCCAGCTCGAAGACATTGCCATCCCGCTTGAGGACGAGGCGATCCGTCGTTACGAGACAACCATCGCGAAGGCGCGCGAGGAAAAGATCGTCAACGAGTGGACCAAGCGCACACTTGAGGAGCTCAACAAGTACAAACCTGCGGAGTTCCCGTTGTACAAAGACGAACGTCAGGCACCAGAGTTCCGCACCATCACGGGTCGTGACTTGCTTTCGGTGGAAAACCTGAAGAGCGGTGAGGAAGAGAAATGATTCAGCCACGTCTGCTCATCGTAACCGCGCTGCTCGTCTCCGCCTGTTCGTCATCGCCTTCAAAAAAGGACGACGTCGTCTCAGAACCCGTGCAAACCGAAGAAGTGCCGTCTGCGGCTGACCTCATGAAAGACGTTGAATCGGTGCCCTCGGCCGACACGCTTGGTGATGCGCCCGCTACGTCGACACAAACGTCGGCCAAAGTGGATGCGGGCGTCGCGGCCATGATTGCCGACGCCGTTGCCGCGGCCGAAAAAGGCGACCTCGCAGGCGCTGCCTCCGATCTTGAGTCGTTGGTGGGCGATCCGACAGGCGGATTCTTGGCGGCGTATAACCTCGGTGTGGTCAACGAGCGCCAGGGGGCCTACGAGAAAGCAGCCAAGCGCTACTTCCAGGCGTTGCAGCTCAACGCGGACTTCAGCCCGGCGCTGATTAATCTTGCGCGACTCTACCTGCGCCAAGGGCGACCCGCCGACGCCGAGCGCCTCGCACAAAAGTTTGTGGACCAACGTCCCGATAACCTCGGCCACCGCGCCGCTGCGCTCGAGATCTCGCTGTCGAAGGGCGCTTATGAGGACGTCATCACACGCGCCAAAGAAATCTTGAGGAAGGACGAGCGCAACGTGGACGCGATGTATGCCCTCGCCCAAGCCAACTTCGCGCTCGGACGCTACGAGCTCGCGCGATCGGTGATCGAGCGCGCCGTCGACCTCAACAAACAGCGCGCAGACCTCTTTAACCTTTATGGCTCGATTGAGCTCAAGCTCAAGAACAAGGCGGGCGCCATCGCCAACTACCGAAAGGCCGTTGAGCTGCGTCCCCAGTACCCTGAGGCGCGCAACAACCTCGGTGTGCTCTACCATGATGCACGCGATTACGAGTCCGCGGCCGCGCAGTTTGAAGACGCCATCCGCGTCTACCCCGACTTCAAGGAAGCATTCCTGAACTTGGGGAACGCCTACAAAGGCATGAAGCGATACAAAGATGCCGAGATGGCCTTCAAACGATCGGTTGAGATCGACTCAAGTTTTGCCGACGCACAGTTTAATCTGGCGATCCTTTACCTCGACAGCGATGTTCCAGGGATGGACCCCATCGCACGGCTGCAGAAGTCCATTGATACGTTCAATCTTTACAAGTCACTGGCAAAACAACGTGCGAAGGACGACCCGGCCGACAAGTACATTGAAGAGGCGCGGAAGGCGATCGAGGTCGAACGCCAGAAACAAGAGATGATGCGTGAATCACAGATGAGCTCGGAGGAAACTCCGGCCGAGGAGCAAGAATGAGCTTCAAATCCATCGTCGTTGGTGCAGTAACGATCGCCGGTTTGACCGTTTCGATCCCTGCCTGGGCTCAGAATGGCGTCATTAATCTCGATGAAACGGTCATCAAAGGCCGAATTCAAAAGCCCGAAGCGTTCTACATTTTGCAGCACGCGAACCTGAGCTACGAGAAACTCACGCCAAAACAATCGTTTATGCCTGAACTTCTCAAATCTGTGGAAGCAGAACCTTTTTGATGTAGGGAAAATAGAACTTGGCCCTGCGATTCTGCTTGTGCTATAGAACGCAATCTCGAAAGAGGAACAGTGGATTTCGGCGCCCTTGGGCTCCAGAAAAGTAAGACATGTCGCGAAGACGAAAGTCGTCGCGAAAACGCAAAACAGAAATTAGAGCACTTTTTTTAACGCGTACGGAGGAATCTCACCATGGGCGCAATTGCCGAGGCGTTTCGCACAGGCGGTATCTGGATGTATCTCATCCTGGGTACCTCGATTTTCGCGATTGGAATCGCGATCGAACGATTCATTTTCTTGTTCTTTAAGTACAACATCAACGCGGAAGCTTTCTACGCACAGGTGCAGAAGCTCGTGATGGCCAACAAAAATGATCAGGCCATCAAGCTTTGCAACTCAGCCCCTACGGCTGCAGTGCCGAAAGTGATCAAAGCTGGTCTCATGCGCGCCAACAAGGGCGAAGTTGAGATTCAGAATGCGATCGAAGAAGCGTCTCTCGAAGTGGTGCCACGCATCCAGAAGCGTACCAACGCTCTGAACGCGCTTGCCAACGTCGCGACGCTCCTTGGACTTCTGGGAACGATTCTGGGTCTTATCGAGGCTTTCGAAGCGCTCGAAAAGGCGACCCCAGAAAACCGCCAGAAGCTCCTTGCTCGCGGTATTGCTCTCGCCATGAACACGACGGCGTTCGGCCTTATCGTCGCGATTCCGTCGTTGATCGCTCACCTTATCTTGAGCGGTCAGACCAAGCGTCTCCTGGACGAAATCGATCTCTACAGCGTCAAGCTGGAGAACCTCCTTGTCAGCCGTGGCAAGGGTGGAATGATCGAGGAATGATCGTCTGACTCCACATGGGTGGAGTCGGTTTGGAGGCAGTCATGGCACGTAACAAACGAGCAAGCACAGACGAGATTCAGGAGCTGAACCTGACGCCCATCATGAACATGGTGGTCATCTTGATTCCGCTTCTGCTTCTGTCCATCGTGTTCCTTGAGGTGAGCGTGATTAACATCACGGCGCCGAAACTCTCGGTCGGGCCTTCACAGCCCGTCGAGCAAGAGGACCCAACTGAGAAGCTCAATCTTACTGTGGCTGTTGGAGCCAAGGGCTTTGAGATCGGGGCGACGGGAGCAATCCTGCCGCAGAAGCCGGGTTGCCCGGTTCCTGGTCCGACGATCTGCCTCAGTAAGCAGAACGTTGATGTCACGGCGAAGTTCACTCGGGCGCGCGAGCTCTTCAACGCTGGAAACATGGTTGAAGGTGAGGGCGTGCTGAAAGAAGCACTCGATGCGTACAATTGGGTTGAGCTCTACAACACACTTGCGCGCATCAAGACCGAGTACAAAGACGAAACCGTGATGAAGATTTCGGCTGACCCCGATATCCCTTATGCCGCGATTGTTCGCGTCATGGACGTTGCTCGCTTCCGCCTGGAGAAGGATACCTACTCCAAGTCGAGCGAGTTCTGGACGGCATCGTACAAGAAGTCCGGGACAGGTCAGGAAGAACTCTTCCCGGACCCCGTTTTAGCAGTGGCTCAGTAAGCTTCGCGAGGCAACTATGTCGGAACATCATTTTGATGAAGAAGAGGAGCAGCATCTCCTCGAACAAAGAGAACGCGAAGCCAAGCGCGAGAAGCGCTCCGGGCGTCGTGAAGAACCTGCTGGCGCGTTGAGTATGAACTCGCTGATGGACATCATGACCATCATCCTTGTGTTCCTGCTCAAAAACTACGGCGACGAGCCCATCAAGGTTATCGGCGAAGATTTGAAGGCCCCTGAGTCCGTGAGCGAGCTCGGTCCCGAAGATATGACCACGATCACCGTGTCGCAGAAGGCAATCTTGGTCAACAACGCCAAGGCTGTCGATGTCAAGAACGGTGCCGTCGACAAGAGCCAGAAGAAAGGCGGCGAAGCTAGCCTCAACATTCAGCCGTTGTTTGACGAGCTGACCGAGGCGATCAAGAAGAAGAAACGAGAAACGAAGCTTCTTGGTCAAACGTATGAGCCGACCGCGACGATCATCGCTGACCAAGGCACGCCCTACCGCTTGCTGACGGAAGTCATGTACACGGCGGGTCAGGCCGAATTGAGTCAGTTCAAGTTCGCCGTGGTGAAGACCGATCGAAAAGCGTTTGTGGCCGAATGAGTGATTCGGTGCGCATGGGGTGACTGTTTTGCGCTTGGGATGGGGAGGTCTTCTCCCCGTCCTTTTTTTTTACGTTGGTTGTCAAAAATCGGCGATTCGGTCATCCTCTTTGGAAGAAGATTCTTGTCTCGTGTGAATGGACGCAATGCTTTCTCGTCTATAGCAGGTGAGACTTTGTGTCGATGGAATCGGCGATAAGCTGAGTGCGCTAAAAAGGCCTAGTATGTCTGGTCAAAAGCAGACCGCACAAAAAAGAATCCTGCGAGTCGGGCTGTTCCAAAATAAGAACTGCCTTGAGGAGCGACTGATTCATTCGACAAAGGCCGTGACCATCGGTCAGGACCTTCGGAAGAACACCTTTGTGGTCCCTGTGTCGAACATGCCGAAAACCTACACGGTGTTCGACTACAAGGATGGCAAGTACTCACTTGAGTTCACCGACCAGATGTCTGGGCGAGTCTCGCTCGGTGAGGGCAAGCCGGTCGAAATCTCAGAGTTGGTCAAGCAGGGCAAGGCCAAGAAAACGGCAAACGGCTACAGCGTGCCGTTGACGGAAAAGACGTTTGGGCGCGTCGCGTTCGGCAAGAATGAAGACGAAGTGGCGCTGCTGTTTCAATTCGTCAAACCGCCACCGCCTCGCGTCGCGCCTGTGCTGCCCGCAAGCATGCGCGGTGGTCTTGTGTACACGTTCTTGGGCGCGACCACGCTTGCGTTGACCACGGCGATCTCGGCCGTGATCCAGATAGGCTTCATCGCGTTTGTGCTTAGCCGCGACTGGCCCAAGCCTCGAGACATTGACTACGTCATGCCCGACCGCTTTGTGTCGATCATGGTGGATAAGAAGCCAGAGCCCGAGGAAGTTGAGCCTCTTCCAACCGAAGAGGGCGACGGTCCCGCGGAGAATACCGAGGATGCGGAGCCGGCCCCGGCGCCCAAAGTGGACGACCAGCCGAAGTCTGAGCCCAAGTCGGCCGAAGAGCGGGCAGCCGCGGATGCTGAGCGCAAACGTCGCCTGTCCGAAGAAGTGCAGAACAAGACCATCCTGGGGCAAATTGGATCGTTAAGCTCCGAGGGCGGCGGCCTACTGGACACGTTGTCCGAGGGCGCGGGCAAGACGAGCATGGAGGAAGCCTTCGCCAACTCCTCAGGCATTGCCACCAATGTGGCGGGGGCCGAAAAATCCGGTTTGCGCACCAGCGGGTCGTCCGACGCGGACGGAAAAGGCTCGACCGTGGGCATCGGCGATCTGAAGGGCATGAAAGGCACGGCGGCCGCCGAAAAGGGCGTCAATACGGGCTCAAAGGGCGAGACCAAGGTGAAGGTTCGGGTCAACATGAAGACGCCCGAAAAGATCGTGGGTGCCGGCAAGTTGGATTCCAGTTCGGTTTCGGACGTGATCCGGCGCCGACAGTCCTCGATCCAGAAGTGCTATGAACGCGAGATCAAAAAGAATCCCAGCGCATCGGGTAAGGTCATTGTCTCCTTCACCATCGGCACAGCCGGTCGCGTCACGAGCGCGAAGGCTGTGACAGACTCGGTCGGGGGAGGTGTCGGCCAATGTGTCGCAACGACGATCGAAGGTTTCCGGTTCCCTCGGCCCGCGGGCGGCGAGGTGATGGTCAACAAAACCTTCGTGTTTGAGGTCGCGCAGTAAACACGGAATGCTTGATTCATGGTTGACTGCGGTCTACGCTCAGGCGAACGAGAGAAGTGAATGCGAAACACACAAATGAAGAAGATGGCTGTGCTTGGTGCTCTTGTGGGCGCGCTGGCCGGCGGAATCGCTTCTGCGCAGACCACAAGCAAGACCACCGTCAGAACCACGCTGTCTGACGAGATCAGCGATCTTGAGAAGGAAGTGGCAAATCTGTCGCCCGAGGAGAAGGTCGACCGTGCGGTGGAAAAGATCGACGGCATGAAGACGACGCTGACCGAGACTTCCGAACTCCTTGAGCGTGTCCGAAGCGAAGAGCGCGACATTCAGAAGCTGAACTGCATCAACGAGAAGTCGGCCGCGATCAAGGGCTACGTGAAAGTGAGCGAACAGAGCTTCGACGGCTTGAAACAGGCCGTCACAAGCAAAGACAGTCGGGCGCAAAACCACCATTACACGTTGATTGCGATTTCGGGACAGAAGGTGACCGGCCTCGGCGAGGAGGCCCGTGTGTGCGCGGGTGAGGTACTTCAGTACTCGGATGGGACGGCCGTGGATGTGATTCTGGATCCCGAAATCGCAGAGTTCGACTACGTTGCGGTGGACAATGGGGAGCTTGATTTCGAATACATTGACGAGCGGCTGCCTGAACTTACCCTGTTCCAATAGCATTTGAGACTTCACTTTTCGGGGAATTTTGTTACCAAGGCTTCCCGCCGATTGATTGTTGTTTTGTTGAGTGACTTAGGACCTGAATGTTTTCTGCTCTCCATATGAGACTTGTCCTCGCAGTACTTCTGGGGGTGTTTACCTCTGGTGTCGCGTGGGCCGAGCCTGGAGACGGCATCCGCGCAGGCAATCTGAGAGTTTCACCAGGGCTGACGCTGTCAGCGCTCTACGACACAAACGTTTTCTTTCAGTCCCCGAATGAGACCGAGAGTCTCTCGGGCTCCCCGTCGCTGCGTGTGCAACCCTTCCTGATGATGGAGACGCTCGGAAAGCAGATGACGCAAGTCACGCTGGATGCGCGGCTGGGGTGGCAACAATACCTGAGCAGTCGAACGGCCCTGTCCGAACAGAGTGGTCTCAGCGCCACCGTGGCCGGTGAGCTAGGGATCAACCGCGAGGGGGCGTTCAGCGCGACGTTCAAAGAGCGGTTTACGCGCACGAACGAGGCGCCGAACACTCCGGCCGATTTCCCGTTCAATCGTAACATCAACTCGCTTGGTTTGACGTTGGGACTGCATCCCGGCGACCAAGTGTTTCAACACTACCTGACGTACGACTGGGTCCTGTACAACCACGAGAATGTGGAGCTCGAAGCGCTCAACCGCAACGTGCATCACCTCTCGTTGATGAACAACTGGCGCTTCCTTCCCAAAACCGCGCTTGTCTTGGCGGGTGACCTCCAGTTTATTCAGTACGACACGCAGGTGAATTCAGGGACGTTGGCCACAAGCGACAGCATGCCTGTGCGCGTAACGGGTGGACTGTCGGGTCTGATCACCAACCGTATCGCGCTGAAGCTCCTGGCGGGCTGGGGCTGGGGATTTTATGCATCGGGACCGTCTGGGTCGAACTTCCTGGCAGACGGCCGGTTGTCATGGCGTTTTGGACAGCTTTCGGCGAACAACACCCTGTACTTGGGTTACGCACAAGGCTTCAGCGACGCGACGATCTCGAACTACTACACGTTCTTTAAGCCCTATGCGGGTTATACGCAGACGCTGGCCGACCGGATCATGTTGAAAGCCGAGGGTTCGTTGCAGATTCGCACGTACCCCGGCACGAACTTCAACGACAGTTTGTTGAGCGTCACGCTGGGCTCTGGCTTCAAGATTACGAAGTGGTGGTCGGTCGATTTGGGCTACAACCTCTCAGCGAATTTCACCGATGACGCCGTGCAGGTGACCACGCTTGGCGACGAAGCGCTTCGACAGTACATGCGGCATCTCGTTACTCTCTCCACGACGATTCGTTACTGATGAAACGTCTGCTGATCCTTCTTGTTGGGTTGGGACTTGTGGGTTGTGGGTCGTCCGAGGTTGACCCAGCCTACGAGGCACTTGTCGAACAACAGAGCCAAGCACCACCGACGGGTGAGTTGGGTGTGGGTGATCGCTTCGAGTTGTCCGTCCATGGGCAGCCGGACCTTTCTGGAATGTTTACGGTCTCAGACGACGGGACGATTAACTTCCCGTACGTGGGACGCGTGAAGGTGGATGGCGTGACGTGCGCGAGCGTTGAAAAGACTCTCACCGAGGGACTTTCCGACGGCTATCTCAAGAATCCGTCCGTGCGCTGTTCGATCACCGAATACAACTCCAAGCGGATCTACCTGTTTGGAGAAGTGAATTCACCGGGTTCATTCCCTTACAAGTCGAACATCACCATCATCGAGGGCATTGCGCTCGCAGGTGGGTTCTCAGCCAACGCGAATTCCAACGGGACCAAGCTGTCGCGCGTGGTCAATTCGGCTGAGATTCAGGTTCGTGTCCCGATGCAGGACATCGTCGAGGGCAAAAGTAAGAATATCAAGCTGTTGCCCGGGGACATCGTCTACGTTCCGGAACTGCCCTACTGATTCGCTAGAATATTGTTCGTGGGGGTGCTGTTGTTGCGAGGTGACCCGGTTGGTATACTGCCAAGGTCTCTTGGGAGTTCCTAATGACACGCGCCTACGCCCCTTTTCTGGTTGCCTCCGCTCTCTTCGGATTGGGCGAGGTTATGATGGGGCGCTCGTGTTTGTGGCCTGCGTGGCTGTTTCCATGGCGATCACTCGGTGGTGGTTGGATCGAAAGCAGGCCAAACACGCCGAGACCATCCAGTTTTTCCAACCCACTCGGGCCTCGGGCGGGCGTCAGCGTGAGAAGACGTCACCGATGGTGGCGCTCACCGAGACGCAGACAGCGACGGCGACATCGAAACGTTCGATGGCCGAAGTCTTGGTGGCAACCACGCGCAGCCGTCAGCGAGAATGTCCGAAATGTCAGCGAACCTTTCCTGAGTCCGTGGTCGTGTGCCCCCACGACGCGACGAAGTTGTCGATTCGAGGTGATGCTCGCCATCGGGTGAAGGTGCTGGACGGTGTTCGAAAGCCGACGTGTCACAGCTGTGGCCGTCGTTTTGAGTTCGGCGCAAAATACTGCCGGTTTGACGGCCAGCGGTTGTCCGGGGAGTCGGTTGAACGCCTCGCGGTCGTATGGGTGTGTAGAACGTGCGGGGACGAGTCTTTGGAGGAAGGGCACGAATGCGCGGCCGGATGTGACGTGATCAAGATCGATCCTTCCGACGCCCGGGTGATTCCTCCCATGATTCCGATGATGATTTGTGACGCGTGCCATCGTGTGGCGAGCCCAGAGGTCACACACTGCCCGGACGACAACGAGGTCCTGCGACCCATGCACAACGTGCGTGGCGACGCTCTAGCGCCGCTTGGGGTGGGTCCTCGACGACGTGTGTGCAAGCAATGTGGTCGCAGATACTCTGGTGCGGCCCGATACTGTGCCCACGACGGCGAGAAATTGGTTCCGCTCAACTGAATTCATGAATCCGACTTTCGTGGACGACCAGAATCTCATCGTCAATGGGGCCGATTTCGGTGAACACTGGGATGTCCACTTCGTGCAGGCCGTCATCACGAATGGCGAGGAAGCGAAAGCCCATGTGGCGGCTAATGCCCGCGATAGGGTTGAAGTCCCAAGGCGTGGTCAGGCCCGGCCGTAAGAAGACCCCACCGACCTCACCCTTCCACAACCGCGAGAACTCGAGGCCGACACTTCCTCGTGTGATCTCGAACGATTGGAAGATCCTGTGGTCGGGCTCCAAGAACAGCTTTTGCGCGTGCGGTGAGAACTCTCGGGGTTCGTTGTGCAGCAGTGCGTGTTGTGTTGACAACGAGCGCGCGTGGTCGACCTCAAGGCGCATCCCGCTGGAGTAGCGGCTGATGCGGTGGACGCGGGACGAGCCGGGCCGAAAGCCATAGATTTCTCGCGTGTTGGCATCGCCCACGTAGGCCGCGAGGACCTCGTTCGCGTCCACGAGGGCGATCATCGTGCCGATGCCGTGCGACTGGCGTCGCATGAACGCGCGCGTGCCGTCCAACGGGTCAACCGTCACCCAAACGGGTACATCCAACGACGACCCTACGCGCAGGTTGTCCTCTTCGGCGATGATGCCCACACCTGGAAGGCACTCGGTAATCATCTTGACGTAGATGTCCTGAGCGGCACGATCAGCGCTTGTGACGAAGTCGATTCCGGCCTGAAAATCATTGTGTTTCTCGGTCGCCTCGAAGCTGAACTGGTGGCTTTGGATGGACTCGATGGCGCGTCGAACCATCTCCTTGAGAAGCACGCCGACCGCGTGGTCTGTAAGCTCGCCAAATCGATTCATGGTGTCACCGGAAGACTGCTTTTCGTGCCGCCTCGCAGATGGCAAGCACGGCAGGGTGTTTGACTCGCCGCTCAGGGCTGATGGCATAGAAACTTTGTGTGACGGCGTCTGCGGTTCCAAGAGAGACCAAGTCACCGTTTTTCATCCAGTCATCGGCGATCACGGACGGGACAGGAAACACAGCCCCGTGTCGAATGCCGAAGGTCGACATTAGCGCAGAGTCATCGAATTCGCCCATCACTACAGGGTGGATGCCGAGCGACTCAAACCACTGATCGAGATGTCGTCGAAGCGAAGTCTTTTCGGTGGGCAGGAAAACGGCCGCGCCTTCAAGATTGAACGGGAAATCCCCCTCTAGTTTTGAAGCATGTTCGCGGGTAGTGATGAGCGCGACCGAGCTCGAGCCCAAGACGTGGTTAAAGGCGCGAACACCTTGGGTTGGGGTCAGCGGCGAATCGGTGAGAACGACGTCGACGGAGTGAACCGCGAGCCGTGAGACCAGTTCATCGAAGGTGCCTTCGACACACGTGATGCGCAGGCCTTCCATGCTTGTCAGCGCGGGTTCGATCAGGTGCCATGCGATATCCTTCCACAACACGTCTGAAACACCCACAACGAGCCGATGCACGCGCCCAGATGGCATGGTCTGAAACGTATCGATGAGCTCGGAGCCGATGTTGAAAATCTCCGATGCGTACTCGAACGCAACTTGCCCCCGCTCGGTGAGCACCAGCATGCGACCTGTGCGGTCGAAGAGCCGCACACCAAGGGACTCCTCAAGCGTCTTGATTTGTGCGCTCAGGGTCGACGGCGCGAGGTGCAGCGAATCGGCGGCAGCCGTCAAGTTGCCCGCCTTCGCGACAACGTAGAAGTAAAACAGATGATGGTAGTTTAGCCAGGTCATCGTATCGCCTTCCAAGAGTAGACCTGCGCCCGAACCGTGTGGTTGCTAGTTGATGACGCGTTTGATCTTATCCAAGAACCCATCTTTGGGCTTCTCGCGCTTTTTCTTCTTCTTCGGTTTCGGTTTGGGGGCCGCATCCGGAGGCAAATCGTCGAGGTCCGAGAGCTTTCGGTCCCAGCGAAGAACCGTTGAGTCCTTGGGGACTTCGAGGGTAGCGATCTTGACGACGTCGTCACGGCGAAACTCAATTTTGTAGTTCCCCGGCGTCAGTTGCGTTGTCAGAGGGGTCGACCCAACCTTCGCGCCGGCGTGATAGACATCCGCGTCAGGCATGGTTCGGATGAATGTTGGAACCCCGTTCTTTTCGAACAACATGGACGGCCGGGCATCTGCTTCGGTCACTCGGGTTTCGCCGAGCACCAAGGTCGCTCCCACGGGGATGGTCTCGCCTCGGTTGATGCCAAACAAGGACGCGACGGTCAGGACACTCAATAGGCCCAGGGCGGCCAGCGCTCCGAACAGGCGCTTGCGGTACTTCAGCGGGGTCGCGGCTGCTGCTTCACCTCGATGCGATGAGAACAGTCCGACGTCGATTTCTTGTGCGCTGAGATCCGCGTGGTTTAACCCGCGGGCGGCGCGGACCAATATCGCGATTTCCCGCTGTCCGACGTACGAGTTCTGCGTGCGCAACACCGTTTCGAGGTCGAGTTGCATGCCCCGCGCCGTGGCGTAACGCTGGTTGAGGTCTTTCTCGAGAGCTTTTTGTGCAATGAGTCGCAAGGGCTCTGGAACCGTGGGCGGCAAGGGGCTGGGAGGATCTTTCAAGATCGCAGACACTGCGCGAATGCCGTCCCCAAACGGCTTGGTCCCACTCAACATCTCAAACAACGTGCAACCTGCGGCGAACACGTCGCTCTGCCGGGAGACTTCGTCGGCCTGAATTTGCTCGGGAGACATGTAGGCGTACTTGCCTTTGATGGCGCCCGACTGGGTTTTCGAAGCGGATCCCAGCGCTTTTGCGACACCAAAGTCGACGAGTTTCACGATGCCGTCGTTGGACACCAAGATGTTTGATGGTGTGACATCGCGATGCACGATCCCCAGCGGCTGACCGTCGCGATTGACAGCGTTGTGGGCGTGCTCGAGGGCAGACAGCACGTCCACCATGATTCGCGCTGCGACATCCGGTGGGATGGGTCCTGCCTCGATGAGCTGTTCGAGCGACAAGCCGTCGACAAACTCCATGGCGATGAAGTGCGTACCATCGATCTCGCCGAGCTCCGAGATCTGTCCGATGTTCGGATGGCTGAGCTGGGATGCGAGGCGGGCTTCGTCCAAGACATCTCGCGCAGCGTTGGGTCGGCTTCGAGCTCAGGAAGAAGGCGTTTGATCACCAGTTCCTTGGCGAAGCCTTGGGGGCCGACAAACTCGGCGAGCCAGATCGTTGCCATGCCGCCGTCGGCGATGTGGCGAATCAGCTGGTATTTGCCGTACTGCTCCATCGTCATCCGAGAAGAGGCGAAAGCCAGCGTTCGGCTTCTTCTAGGGCATACCTTTGCGACGGGCGTAATCTTTGACTTGGTCATGCCCAATGCGAAGAATGCTGAAGTATCGGGCTGCGGGTGCGCGAAGTACCATCCCGACACCGAGGAACCCGGGTGCATTGCGAGGCTCTCGGTGAGGTGGATGCCGGTGGATGCCTCAACGTCGGCGAGCTCCCATAGCTTCAGCTTTTCGGTGTGGTCGGGGCACGCGGGGTATCCCGGAGCGGGGCGGATCCCCTGGTAGTTTTCCGCGATGAGTTCGGCGGCGGAGAGAGGCTGGGTTTCGATGCCCCAGTCGGCGCGTGCTTTGGCGTGCAGCCATTCGGCAAACGCCTCCGCGAGACGGTCGGCCAACGCTTTGAAGAGAATCGCGTTGTAGTCGTCTTGGCGTGCTTCAAACGCCGCCGCGCGGGCGTCGGCTTCGGGGCCTGAGGTGACCGCGAACATGCCCATGTAGTCGGTTTGGGCGACATCTGGGGGCGCGATGAAATCGGCGAGACACATGTTGTGCTGTCCGTTCTTGGCGCGGTTGTTTTGCTGCCGCAGCATGCACAGCCGTGTGCCGCTTGGTCCAACGATGATGTCATCGCCGTCGCGGGACGCTTTGAAGAAGCCGTAAACACCACGTGGATTCAGCCAGTTTTCCTTGACCATGGTGTCCAGCATGGTCTGGGCATTGGTGAAAAGCTCTCGCGCCGCTTCGCCGATCTCGGGGTGTTCCAGGATTTGTGGGTATCCACCCCGTAGCTCCCAGGTCGAGAAAAACGGGCTCCAGTCGATGAATGGGATGAGCTCTTCAACCGACGGCGTGACCACACGTGTGCCAAGGAATGATGGCTCGCGGATGTCGCCGGGCTCGAACGTGATGTTTGGCGCGTTATCTCGGGCCTCGTCCAACGTCACCAATTCGCTGGTGAGGTTGCGGTTTGCGAACGCGGTCCGGTCGGCGGCTTGGTGTTCGAGATTCGCCTGCACGAACCCCTCACGTTTGTCGTCGTTCAAAAGGCTCTCGACCACACCCACCGCACGCGAGGCGTCGAGGACATGGATGGTCACACCGTCGTATTGGGGCGCGATCTTGACCGATGTGTGTTTGCGGCTTGTGGTCGCGCCGCCAATCATCAGCGGGAGGTTCATGCCACGTCGTTTCATCTCTTTGGCGACGTGGACCATCTCGTCCAGCGACGGGGTAATCAGGCCTGACAGCCCGATCACATCGGCTTTGCAGCGGATGGCCTCGTCCAAGATTTTGTCGGCAGGCACCATGACCCCAAGGTCGACGACACGGTAGTTGTTGCAGCCCACGACCACGCCGACGATGTTTTTCCCGATGTCATGCACGTCGCCTTTGACGGTGGCCATGAGGACGGTGCCTTGCGCGAGGTCGGCTCCTTCGTCAGCTTCGGCGTCCATGAAGGGCGTCAGATAGGCCACCGCGCGCTTCATTGCGCGCGCACTCTTAACGACCTGGGGTAGGAACATCTTACCTGCGCCAAAGAGGTCACCCACCACGGACATGCCGTCCATCAGTGGCCCTTCGATGACACGAATGGGGCGCTTGTACTTTAGGCGCGCTTCCTCGGTGTCGACCTCGATGAACTCGTCGATCCCCTTGATCAGCGCGTGTTTGAGGCGTTCCTCGACTGACGTGGCGCGCCACTTGTCGTCGCGTTGCCGCTCTTTTCCAGCCGACGAGATCGTGTTTGCGAACTCGACGAGTCGCTCGGTGGCGTCTGGACGGCGGTTGAACAAGACATCTTCGACGTGTTCGAGCAGGTCTGGTGGGATCTCTTCGTACACTTCGAGTTGGCCGGCGTTGACGATGCCCATGTCCATCCCTGCTTGGATGGCGTGGTAAAGGAAAGCCGCATGGATGGCTTCCCGAACGCGGTCGTTGCCTCGGAAGGAGAACGAGATGTTGCTCACGCCACCGACGATTTTGACGTCAGGAAACTCGGCTTTGACGCCCCGAATGGCATCGATGAAGTTCAGCGCGTAGTCGGCGTGCTCCTCGATCCCTGTACCCACCGTCAAAATGTTGGGGTCGTACAGCACGTCGAGCAGGTCGTATCCGACGTCGTCGCGCAAGATCGTAAACGCGCGCCGTGCGATGGCGACCTTGTGTTCAACGGTGGTGGCTTGGCCCGACTCGTCAAAGCCCATCACCACTACGGCCGCCCCAAAACGTTTGCAGATTCGCGCCTGCCGCTTGAACGTCTCTTCACCCTCTTTGAGGCTGATGGAGTTGACGATTGCCTTGCCTTGAACGCAGCGCAGTCCTGCTTCGATGACCTCGAAGCGCGAGCTGTCGATCATGATGGGAACGCGGGCGATGTCGGGTTCCACGGCCACGAGGTTGAGGAACTTGGTCATGACCGCAGCAGAATCGAGCAAACCCTCGTCCATGTTGATGTCGATGATGTTTGCACCGCCGAGCACCTGCAGCCGGGCGACGTCAAGCGCAGCATCGAATTCTCCAGCCTTGATGAGGCGCTCAAACCGCTTGCTGCCCGTCACATTCGTGCGCTCGCCGATCATCGTGAAGTTGCTCTCCGGCCGCAGCACGACGGGCTCAAGGCCCGCATAGCGTGAGTAGCGGGGCACTTCGGGAATCACGCGAGGAGGAAGATCGGCGACAGCCTTGGCGATCTCACGGATGTGGTCGGGTGTGGTCCCGCAGCACCCCCCCACAAGGTTTAGCCAGCCCGATTCGGCGAATTCCCGCAAGAGCCCTGCCATTGCCGGTGGCGTATCGTCGTACTCACCGAACTCGTTGGGCAGACCGGCGTTGGGGTAACACGCCGTATAGGTGTCCGCGATGCGTGACAGCTCCTCGACGTATGGACGCATTTCGGTCGCGCCCAACGCGCAGTTGATGCTGACCGCTAACGGTTTGGCGTGAGCGATCGAAATCCAAAAAGCCTCGAGCGTTTGGCCGCTCAACACGCGTCCGCTGGCGTCGGTAATCGTCACCGAGATGATGACCGGCACACGTTCACCGCGTTCTTCGAACACGTCTTCGATCGCGAACAGCGCGGCTTTGAGGTTCAGGGTGTCGAAGGTGGTCTCGGGCAGCAGCAGGTCCACGCCGCCGTCCAGCAGTCCACGCACCTGATCGGCATACGCGTCACGCGCTTGATCGAACGTCATCGCACGGAACCCGGGGTCGTTGACGTCTGGCGAGATCGACAACGTGCGGTTCATGGGACCGATCGAGCCTGCGACGAAACGTGGGCGAGTGGGGTCCTGCTGGGTAAACTCATCCGCCACGCCGCGCGCGAGCTTTGCGGCGGCGACATTGAGCGCGTGGACTTGGTCTTGCAGGCCGTAATCTTCGAGCGAGATGGCCTGTGCGTTGAACGTGTTGGTCTCGATGATGTCCGCGCCAGCCTCCAGGAACTCGCGGTGGATGTCGGCGATGACATCCGGACGCGTCAGCACCAAGACATCCGCTGCTCCCTTAAGGTCTTTGGGGTGGTCGGCGTAGTGCGTGCCACGGTAATCCGCCTCAACCAAGTTGCGTCGCTGGATCATCGTGCCCATCGCACCGTCGAAGATCATGATTCGGCGAGCGAGTTCGTTCTCAATGCGATGGTCTGTCATACCGTCCTCAGTCTTGATGGGCTCGCGTCTCGCGATACGCCTCAAGCATCAATTCGTAGAGTGCTTCGTCGCCAGGAATGACGCCGGCCTGTGATAGCGCGCGCCGGAAGCCATCCACAAGAGCGCGCAACGGCTTCTGGAATTCTTCGTCAACGGTCCAAAACAGCGCGGTCAGTCGTGACACATCGCCGTGCGGATCAAAGGTGTACGTCACGACCTTGTCGAGGTCCGCGCCGCGCCCAAGCTCGTCAACGTGGGCAATCATACGCGCCACGTTGCGCTTAAATTCCTGAACCGGCTCAGCCGGCAGCACGTGTTCGGGCTCGTTCGCCTCGACCGGTCTTGCCATGAAGCGGGTTTGTCGGAGTCCTTCACACAAAGCGAACCGGGCAAAAATCTTTACGGGTTGGCCCGCTTGGACTTCGACGTCTTCGCGCAGTGGCATGAAGATGGACTGGAAACCCGAGTGACTCGCCAGATGCACATTGTTGTCCGCGAGCTCAACCAACGTCGAGAGGCGAAGCCCAGTCAATGTGCCGCTGAGGAGCGGTTTGCAGATGATCGTGTCGTCGATCTCGTAACGCACCGGGTCGTCACCCGAGAAGTCGGTCGTCGCAAAGTGCTTCGACTCCGAGAGCACCGGAAACGGTTCGCCCGGGCGGCCATAACGGGGCTGCCGCAGCGCCAGACCGTGGATCGAGTTTGGGCTTGAGGCCAGCTCAAATAGATGGAGAAACCGACGAGGAATCATGACGCCGCCGGGGCGCAGAATGTTCTTGCGCGCGTTATCCAGGATCCGAACGGCAGGAGACTCCAGGAACCACGTGGTCGAGAGGCCAGCCACGACGATGTCGACTTTGTCGGTCAGTTGCGCCGCGACGGGACTGTCGGCGAGGAACGTTACGGTGGTGTGGCCGTTTGAGCTCAAGCCAGCGCGGATGGAATCCGCCAACGTAGGGTTGTCTTCGATGATGACCACACGTCCCGCACGGTCGGTGACGTAGTCGAGCAGCGTGGCAGCCTGCCAGCCGATGAGCGCAATGCTTGGCTTGCCAGGGAGCGCCGTAAACGCGGCGTCGATGGCACGGCGATAGGCGGACCGGCGATGGGGGTCCAACGCAGCAGAATATTGAAACCCGGGCTCAAGCAAGAACGTGTCGGTCATCGGCATCCTCGTGGTCTTTAGCGCCGGTTATCCATAACAAATGGTCTGTTCGATGTCGACGCGGCGAGCTTCATCCCAGCATCGGTGCAAAGAATTCTTCGATCGACGGATGGTCTTCGGCAGGGGTGTAGTCGAAGTTGAAACCTCGGTCCGTGATCTCCCAGAACTTCTGCTCCGAGACAGCTAGAATCTCGTCACGGATGAACTTGAGTCGGTCGCTGCGCTCGCCCCGCATGTCGTCGCGGATTTGGTCAGCAAGATCGGCTGCGCCCCCTCGGATCAGGTACGCGCCGAGGATGGATTGGGCCTTGCGCACGCCGATCAAAGCCACATCGACGCCCTTGCCGTCGACGGGTTGATCGAGCCGCAAGAAGAGCTCCAGCATCTGTTCAAGGTGCGTGTCGCCGCGTTCGAACGCGGCTTGGCAAATCATCCGCACATCGTGGGCGACCGTGACCGTGACAAAGGGGAGCCCGATTTCGTTGGCAGTGCGGCCGTAGTACACCAGATGCTCGACCACACGCTGTGCGAGCTCGGGCCGCGCATCCAACAACGACACCGCAAACAGTCGGTACTCGTACAAAATGTTGTAGACAGCGCGCACGTTCTTTCGGTTCAGGCCATGTCGGATGTAGGTGTTGAAGAACCGCACGCACAGCTCGACGCTCGCCCAGTCGTTGTGCGCAATCGCCGAGCGCGCAATCAAGCGTGTGGACCGCGCGATTTGGCTGACCACCTCGGACATTTCGTCCAGTGCACGTCGGATGAGTCGCTCAAACTCCATGAGCGCTTTGGCCTCGAACCACGTGCGGTGTTCGATCAGGTCTTCGATGGATTCGTTCGCGAGCGTGCCAAAGTACGAAGCGTCGACGGCATGCCACTGCGGTGGAAGCTGTGCTTTGATATCACTGTAGTCACGGGTCATCGCCTCAAGTGTCTGCACGCTGTGCACGGCCAAGTTGCGGTCGGATTGGGACAGCGCCGCCATGCAGTTGTCCGCGATGCGGTCGAGCGCGGATGCGACGACCTCCCGCGTGCGCGTCAACTGCTGCGGCGCATCGTTGACGCGCGAGATCTTGCTCCAAGCCTGTCCCTGGATCTCCGAGATGAGGTTCGTGGGCTCAAGGAACGCGAAGACGTGCGCGAAATACGGCAGAAGCATCCCAAAGTTCGCGACCGCGAGGAGCAGTGCCACGATGGACACCATGGGGAGTTGCCCATCCACGTTCGCACCGCTCGCGAGCACCACGTAGACACACGAAGACGCCATGAAAGCGAACACACCGATGTTGATGCGGTCGACCATGAAAACATCAACGATTTTAGCGGGATAGCGTTGAGATGCGAGCTGGACCACGATGGCGACCACGGTCAGCGAGATGCCGAGCACCGCCGACAACACTTCGGGAAGCCCATCCAGGGTGCGGTTCGCGCCCGCCGCCCACATCGTCGCTGCCATGGTGGATGGCGAGAGGTCGTGCATCCCAATGTCAGCCAATATCGCGACGATCAACACCCCAACCGCCGCACCGACCACCCCAAGCAGCAGCTTAAACGCAGCGCCACTGGGGGCTTTGGACGTAGGGTTCACGCGGATCTCGGGAGCTCGATTCGGATCGAGAACGTCAGCCAATCCTCGGGAAGGCACATGAACTCCCGATTGAGCTTGATGACATGAAAGAGTTGAAGCCGTTCGTCGTGGGCGAATTCGCGAAAGATGATGGGGTCGAGGAAGAAGTCCGTCGCGACACGCATCGGATCGGGGCGGGTGAGAACACGCGGCTTGGCTTGGTCGACAAGACGCAGAATACGCGTGTCGTCGTCGCCAAGCCGGGCAACAAGCTCCCACGATTCGAGGTGTGCCAGAATATTGAAAGCGCCCTTGCGTTTGAGGAATTCGGATCCTCGCTGTTCGAGGGCGGCCCGGATTGTCGGGGTGCCCTCGGTTACGAGGTGAGCGCCGCCCACCAGGCGCAGCATAGGGATCTCGGTGGACGAGATAGGCATGGTGGGAAATCGCCCCTGTTGGTCGCTGAACGGGAACGCGATCCAACCGGGCCCAAGGTCTTGGCCGGTATGCAGCACGGCGACCGAGGTTTCGGACGCAAACATGCTGTACCCGAGCATGGCCACGCCTTTTCCCAACCCGTTTTCGATCCGGTTGATCACGCGCATCGACGTTTCGATGTCGGTGAACTGCTGAAACGCGATTTGGAAGGGTTGTACGGAGATTCTGCGGACGTCGGTCCCGTTGGTCGAGACGATCTCCGAGCGGTAGCCGCGCCACGCTTGAGCGTCGTCGTGGCGACGCCACACAAAGTGTTTGAATTGCTCGGGATTTTGAATCTTGTCCAACATCATATCACCGCAATGGTACTGCTAGCTTCGCGGGAAACTCCGAGGTCTTCCATTCCACAAGCTTTTCAAACCCCTTGGCATCCCCGCCGACTTGGTATGCGAGTGCTCGCTCAGGAAACTCGCATCGTACATGTTTGCACAGAAAGTTTCGATACATTCCGGGCTCAAGTTCACCATCCCAGAAGTCGGGAAGGTTCTTCAGGATCCAGCCCACGGAGCCCCAGTAAACTCGGAGTTCGAAGTAGCCGGGTCGCTGTGTGCAATGCGGGAACATTTTTACTTTGAATCCCCAGTAGGGAATCGTGCCGCACCCGCAGACTTTTGCGTCCCGGTCGACCATGATGTCGCCGGCGTGAAACTCGGCGAGCTCGCGTCCGTCGTGGTCGATTTCTACGCAGTGGTCAAGCGCGGTGAGCACGAGCGGTACCGCCCCGACCTTCAGGGCGTTGGGGATCGAGCGCGTCCCGATGCTCAGGGCGTAACCCCCAAGCCCGGTGACGTAGTTTTCCGCTGCGGAGCCTCGCACGGCGTCCTTCAGGGCGTCGTAGTCGTTCAGGATCAGGCCGTCCCATCCGAAACCCACAAAGGGGAACAACCCTTCTTCGCACTCCACCATGTTGACGTCGTAGACGACCAGCGGCGCCCCCTCGCGCAGACGTCGAAGATCGTCGACGATGTCACCCGACTCGACGTAACTCGCGAGTGCGTTGCCGGTCCCCATGCGTAGGACACCGACGCCAGGCGCTTGGTCGCGTTTGACCATGCCGTCGCGGACGCGACGCTCGACGGCGTTGATCAGGTAGCTGATGGTGCCGTCGCCGCCACCCGTAAAGATGAAGTCGTAACCGTCCTTGACGAGCCGGTCGAGCGTACGCTCTGCTTGGTTGAAATCGTCGGTGAGGTAGAGGTCTTTGGGAGAGACCCAACGTTGGATATCGGCATGCAGGTCGCCGGTCCAACGTTTGGCCCGCGCGTTCAACAGCACGGCGTAACGCCCCGGAGACTTCAAAATCTGAGAAGGAATGTCAGACAGCAACGACCCACTCGTGATTTAGAAGCATTGGTTAAAGCACTGTTTGTCACCGAAACGAAGATCGCAGCACTTTTGCCCGCCGCAGTCGCTGTCGACCTGGCACACACCACCGCTCCAACAGCGGTTGCTGCAGGTGTTTCCGCCAAGCCCCGAGCAGCAGAGCTGCCCACTGTTGCAGTCGCTGTTGGTCGTGCAGGCGTTCCCGCCGCCTTGTCCGATGCATTGCGCGGCGCACAGACCCCCCGTGACTCCACCGACGTCGAAGGTGCAACACTCTTCGCCGTTTCCGCAGTCGGTGTTCGAGGTGCACGTGCCGCCGACGACGCAGTCGCTGCGCAGGGTGCACAGCCGTGACGTGTCAAGCTGTGGACAGCACACTTCGGTGCTTGCGCACTCCGCGTTGGTTTGGCAGGCCCCTCCGGTGCTGCTGTCCGGCGTGTTCATGTCGGGCATGCCTTGGTCGGGCGAACCAGAATCGATGACCACGATGCCAGAGTCTGTACCAACATCTGTGCTCGACCCAGTGTCCACAACGCCAACGTCTGGCGAGGTGTTGTTGGTCGCGTTGTTTGTGGTGGTCAAGCCCGTGTCTGTCGCCGGAGAGCTCGCGTCCAATACGGCATCGGCGTTGGCGTCGAATTCCCACTGGTTTCCCTGAGGCGCGGTGCCACCATCAAAGGAACAACCAGCCGCGGCGCAGATCACAAACAACAGGTATCGCATGGTTAGCCCGCCTGCAGGCTCACAGCGCGTCCACGGCGCACGGCCTCTTGGTACGCCAGCGTGAGAATCAGCAATTGTTTGCCCTCGTTGCCCTTAAGCAAGGGTTCCTCTTCGCCGAGGCATCCGCTGACGAAGTTGCGGGTGGCCCGGTAGAAACTATCTTCGAAGGCGGTGTTCTTTTGCCCGTAGATCACCTTGCGGGCGTCGCGGCGCAGCTCAACAGGCGCTTCGAGTTGGGCAGGATCGGAGTTGCGCAGAATCTCGATGTCGCCGCGTGTTCCGTTGATCGTGATGCGCATCTCGATGGGCTGGTATGGGGTGCGCATCTTGCGTTCTGGCGCGTACGTGAGGGCCAACGTGCCGAACACGTCTTGCTGAAAATGCTTCCACATGGCGGTCGTGGGGGCATCGATCGCGAGCTGGTCGTTGATCTTGGTCAACGACTGCCAAACCTCGATTTTCTCGATCGAACCGATGAGGAACAACGCGATGCACATGGACTGGTAGCCGATGTCGTACAGCATCGGCGTGCCACCGGCGAGGTCGGAGTCAAAACGCCACGCCTCGGGGCTGCCCTCGTCGAAATTCCAAACTCCGGTCATCGACTTGCCGATGGTCGCGTCAATGCGGAGGCCGACTGGGCGCCCGATCTCGTTAGCATCGATGAGGCTGCGCGCGTCGAGCGGCTTATAAAACAGACCAGGGTTCAAAGACCTGAAGCGCGCCCGATGCTTGAGCAGCCTGAATGACGTGGTCGGCTTTATCGATGGATACCCCAATCGGCCGCTCGACTGAGACGTGCTTGCCAGCACGCAGCGCCGCCACGGCCTGCTGTAAGCGTGGAGGTAGTGCCGGCGTCACGATTTCGATGGCATCGATCTCCGGGACAAACATTTCTGTCGAAGTCGGTGTAGTGGCGCGCGCCCCAATCAAGGCACGTCGAATGGCGAGTCTTCTCGTCACGGTGCAAACCGCGATGATTTCCGCGCGGTTATCGTGTTCGTATCCCTTGGCATGCAACTCGGCGATGGCACCAACGCCGACAATACCCACTCTCAGACGAGCCATGCGTGCTCCAATGAATCCGGTCAATTTAGGCAGTACGAGGTTAAGAGCCTTATAATCCGCGCGTGCGCGTGTTGTCAAAACCGCGTCAGTTAAGGGTCTTGGACTGATTCTTTGAACTGAACGGTTGAAACGCCCAAACCCAGTTCCACCCGCGGGGGATGTCGTGGCCTCCTTTTCAGCGTAGGCGGGGCCTGCGATGTCCAAGTGAGCCCAATCTGGAATGGTGACCCAGCGCTTAAGGAACAAGGCCGCCGTGATGGCACCGCCCCAACGTGGTCCAACGTTCTTCATGTCGGCTGTGTGCGTGTCGAGGGCCTTGTCGAGCTTCTTTGTCAGCGGCATGCGCCACAAATCTTCGCCCGTCTGACGCCCGGCCTCGATCAATCCCGTGACCAACGATTCGCTGTCCGAGAACAACCCAGCTGTGGTCTCGCCGAGCGCCACGACGCACGCGCCCGTGAGGGTCGCCAAATCCACGATGGTGTCGACATTGTGTTCCTGGATGTACGCCAGGGCATCCGCCAAGATGAGCCGGCCCTCGGCGTCGGTGTTTTGGATTTCAACGGTCTTTTTGCCGTAACCGCGGAAAATGTCCTGCGGCTTCATGGCGTTGCCATTGATGGAGTTTTCGGCCGAAGGAATCACGAAGTGGACCTCCACGTTGGCGGGCTTGAGCTCGCCGATGGCCCGGGCAGCCCCCAATACAGCCGCAGCGCCTGCCATGTCGCTGTGCATGCCAAGCATCGAGCCGCCTGGCTTGAGGTTGTAACCACCTGTGTCAAACGTCACGCCCTTGCCCACGAATGCGATCTTCTTTTTCGCGCCGCCAGCAGGTTTATAGATCATGTGGATGAGACGCGGCGGGTGTTGGCTTCCCTTGCCCACGGCCATAATGAGGTTGAAGCCGTCGCGCTCAAGACGGTTTTCGTCGAAGATCGAGACTTCCATGCCGTAGGTCGACCCGATCTCCTGCGCTTTTGTGGCCATCGCATCAGGGGTCAAGACGTTGGGGGTCTCATTGACCAAGTCGCGGGCGAGGTTGGTGCCGGCCGCCAAGACACGAGCCTCTTCGAACGCCGCCTGAACGTGTTCGCCTGCGCCAACCACGGTGATTTTCTGAAAACCAGCGAAATCGCCTTCTTTTGGGGTGATGTAGCGATTGAAGGCGTAGGTGCCGAGCAGCGCGCCTTCGATGAATTGCATGGCTTCGTCGCCGGTCGGGGCGACCAGTACAACGTCGCCCAGATTCATGTCCTTGGCACGTCGCATGGCGGTGGCGCCAGAGCCACGAACACCCTCGACGTCGCGCTCTTCGGGGGCGCCAAGGCCAATCAACATCACGCGGTGCGTGCCTGCTCCCTTGAGTCCGCGCATCACGAACACTTGGCCGGCATTGCTTTTGAAGCTCTCCTCAGCGGCGAGGGCCATGAGATCTACGCCTGACTTCTCCTGCAACTCAGAAAGTGCAGGGTGAGTGTGGCCGGGAAGACAAGGAACAACGAGCAGGCTCGTCTGGATGGCAGCGGCTGCCTCTTTGCTGAAAAGAACGTTCATAACGACCTCGAATCAAACAAGATATTGCTTTTCTTTGAACACGACCGCACCGCCTGCCCATGCGATAGCTGTGACCAGACACAGGGCCATCAGGCTGACCCACCACTCCACCTGCAGCGGCTTGTCCAAGACCATGCGGTCGAGGAATCCGAGGCGGTCGGAGGTCAAGAACCCAGCGACTATGCGTAAATGAAACCGAATGCTCAGCAGTTCAAGCACCGGCAGCGTCGCGAGCACCATTTCGGATGCCACAAAATAGAGGATGCTTGCAAGCAGGCTTGACGCGAACATCGCCCCAAGGGCGGCAAAGATTGCACTGTAGACCACGGTGCCCAACGTCGCCGCCCCCACGACTCGCCCAAGCACAGGAAGGCTTTCGGAGAAGTCCATGGCTTGGAACATACAGATGCCAAACAACAACAACGTAGGAATCAACACGAGCAGCAAGGCAACCAAGGTGCCCGCGAAGACCTTCCCCAGAAAGAGTGTGGCCTTCGAGATGGGGCGCAACGTCAGGTACGTCAGCGTTCTCCCCTCCATCTCGTCCACAATGGCAGGTCCACCGTAGAAGATGGCCGCGAGCGGCACCAAGAAGGGCAACAAGAGCTGCTCCGCCACCCCAGAAAACATCGTCAAGCCGTCCACGTTCTCGAACAAAACGTAGACCAGCGCCCCAACCACGGGCAGCAGCTGTACCACCGCGAGGGCGCGCGTCTTTCGCTGCATCAAGAGCTGCCGGAGCTGCACACCAATGAGGGTCGACAGAAGGCTCGCTGTCCCGAGTTGTCGTGCACTGCTCATCACTTCACCAGGTATCGGAAGACCGCCATCAGGTTGTTGTCTGGCGACGCAATTCGACGAATTTCGAGGTCGTTTTCGAGCGCGATTTTTGGAATGCGCGAATAACACGCATCCGGCGCGCGGGTGGCGACATGGATGCCGCTGTCCGAAAACTCGATCGAAACCACATCATCAAAGGGCGCAAGCAACGCGGCGAGCTTTCGAGAGTCCGACGCGTCGACAAAAATGCTGTGAGGGTGCTCGTCGATCATCTCGCGGATGCGGTAGATGTTTCCGTCGGCGACCACACGGCCTTTGTTGATGAGCACGATGTTGGGCGTCATTTGCTCGACCTCGTGCAAGATGTGGCTCGAGACGATGACGGTTTTCCCGTCAGCCCCAAGCTCTTGGATCAGGTCGATGATCGAGCGTCGCCCGATGGGGTCGGTGCCGTTGAGGGGCTCGTCGAGCAACAGGATTTCGGGGTCATGCGCGAGCGCCTGC
>JAWKQR010000033.1:0-66239 GCA_041390025.1 bacterium | reverse complement strand
TCAGCATTGCGGTTCAGCCCCGCGTGTGCGGGGAACGGACTAACTATAACCCTTCGATAATATTGGGGAAAAATAGAGGTGAAAAATCTACCAACTTTCTGACCGTAATTTGCGTGCTACTCATCCCACTCAAACTCGTCGTAATCGCCCTCGAATGGAGCCATATCGTCGATACGATCCATTGAACTCAGCCATTCGTCAAACTGAGCCTCCTCGTCATCCTTCTCGATGGGCTTGAACGAAATCAGCGTCAACCCGTCGAACGCGACGGGGATCCGTCTGTTTGCACCGTGCGTGGCAAACTCGAAACCCTGCTCTACTGGCGAATTCCACGCCATGACTGCGTTTCCACGTTGATCGGCGTCGATTTCGCCGCAAACTCGTTCCCAGATTCGCTCACGATGCCGTCGCGAAACGGTTCCGACGTAAACACCTGCTCGAATCTCGAGCATCCACAGCGTCAATCGGCCACGCAAACGCGCAAGCGCATCCTCAAGTACGATGACCAGCATCTCCTGTTTGCTCCCCATTCGGCAGCGCAGGTCCAACCTGCTCTGGCGTGATTCCTGGCAGTGGCATTTCGCCGGCCGCAATGATCTCGTCGATGACAGGCACGATTCGATTCAATATTTTTGAGGTTCGGAAGGAGTCCCTGCACTCACGGCGAACTGCACCTTCGATGTCCCCGGGATGCCGCTTGGCGACGCGAAACGCCGCTGGCACAACCGTGTCGAACTTAAAAATGTCGGCGATGTCGTAGACGAAACTCTGTGGTTTCCCTGTGTGAATGAAGCCAATGGCAGGTGCGAAGCCACAGGCCAAGATTGCGGCCTCACAAAGTCCGTACAGACAAGACGTGGCCACACTCAGACACCTATTGATGGGATTCGCCGTATCCCAGTCTTTCGGGTCGTACTTACGTCCGTCCCACTTCACCCCATGCTGTGTGGCCAACATCTTGTATTGCGCCCTTACGCGCGCCCCTTCGATTCCTCGCAATTGTTCGACGCTTCGCTTTGCAGGCGGCTTTTCCCCGAACCGCATCTCATACATCTTGCGGACGACTTTCAACCGTGCCGAGTCGTCGAGAGCCGTCGCCGCCTGCCACAACAACCGATCACTTCGCGCACCGCCGGGTTGACCAGCGGAGTACAGCCGTACGCCGCCTTCGCCCACCCACATAATCAGCGTGCCGGCCTTAGCCGCCAACGCCACCGCGGCGTGGGAGATACGCGTTCCCGGCTCCAGCATAAGGCAAGTGACGTCACCCAAGGGCACCTGTGTTCGAACGCCATTCTTGTCAATCAGCACAAATGCGCCGTCTTTGACGTCGATGAGACCGTATTCAAGAAAGACAAAACTCACCCGATTTTTCACCGGAATCGGTTTCGGTGGATTGTACATAGAGAACCGCCCTTGTTTTCCTATGCAGTTGTCAAAGAACGCCGTGTCACATAGCCACGCGGCGAATCATCAAAAGACCACAGCCGTAGCCCTTTGCCGGCCCAATGCCATGGAACAGCGCATCACGAAACGCGCTGACGTCTGTGCACTCAAGCAGTCCTTCCAAATCAAGCGTAGAGAGCGAGATTTCGTTGGAACCCCGAGTTTTTTTGAAACGACGTGTCGTGTGCTCGTTGACGCGAAACCCAGTGCTCTCGACACGAAATCCGTGACGACTTCCTTGGGCATCAAGCCAGGCCTTTCCGGCCACCAACGCGGCTTGGTCATCCGACAACGACGTGTCTTCGCGCTTTGCTTTGAGGACCACGTCATGTCGCGTCTGACGTCCGTTCGCGTCGCGTTGTTTCACCACCGCATTGACCACGACACTGAATTCAAACCACTCGCCGGCACTCACGTCCGGGTCGTAAGCCTTGGTTTGGATGTCAAACGCTGCGGTTTCTGCCGGTTCCCGGTCGGACACGACGTAAAGCACCGGCTCGCCGCCCTCTCGCTTCCATCGGTACACGAAGTCACGCTCGCGGCGCTCGTGGTCACTAAACAGTCGCCATGCCAGCTTATGAGCGCCATATCCCTCATTGATCACATCTGCGAACTGATTGCTCCGCAGAGCGTGTCGGTTCAATTTTGCGCGGCTGAAGTACATCACGCCCTCCCTGAGTCGTAGGTTTCATTCAGTGTCAATGCGCCAAACTGCCAGCGACCACGGCTGATTAATCGTTCGTGTCTTTCGACCCGCATCGATGAATTGAAACCCTGGCTGTCATCGCCTTCCCAAATGAAACGCGTTTCGCCCGACGTTGGTTTGCGTTGATGCTCATAGCCAGCAAACGCCTCTTGCAACGACGCGCACTGGACGAGGCTGGGCCTCATCGGAAGTGCAACCGGGCAACTCTTTCGGCCCAGGAAGGGTGTGAATTTGGGATGTCGAAGGGCGGATTCGATGCGTTGAAGTAAGGCGAGATCGTTGCTCCACAAACCGATGGTGTACGCGGCATCGCACCGGTATTCGCGACGCGACAGAATGGCCTCCAAGCTGTCATTTTCCCCTGCCGCTACGACTTCGTCCCGACGAGTCGGAAGGTCCCGGTACTTCTTATTCCCGGGGGTCTGGGTGGTATGGTAGTCCTGCATCACCGTGCCCGGCGCATCGACCCGAACCCCGAAAAACAACGCGGCGTCAAGCGCGAGCAGTTCTGATTCTTCGGTGCGTGGAATTCCCAAACACGCCGCAACGAGACCCAAGATTGCCGACTTTGTAGGGGCGCTATGGGATGGACGCACTTCGCCAATTGCGATGTCCCCACGACGCCATGGGCCCCCAAAGTTGAAACAAAGGTAGTTCTGCATCAGGCCCCCTTTGCGACGAAGCTCAAGGTCCTTCAGGCTGCCTTGTCCAGCGACGGCATCGAGCTCGTAGTGCGCATCCGCGCATCCGCCGTAGGTCGCGTCCATTTTTTCTGCGGTCTCGCGAAGCTGCGCAATCGACTCCGTCAAAAAGTTTCCGCGACGAACAGGGTCCACAAAGGCACAAGCGAGGGATCGGGGTTGTTGGCTGCCTCGTTCGGCGCGAACAAAGTTGGCGTAAGCGCGCGATGCGAACGAATTCTGTTTGCCGCCTGGTGCCACTTTCAACGCGGCCTCGGTAAGTGCCCGAATCGCCGATTCGGCCAATGCTTCGTCGTTGTTCAAATTCGCAACCAATTGGTCGCGATTGATGCAGATGTATTCGTAGAAAATCCCTGCGCCAAACTCCGTCTCGCCCATGTGTCCCGCACCAGCGTCTTCGTCCTTCTTGTTGAGATCGTCGACGGCCGTGAAGAAGTCGTCTTCACCGAGTGCTTCGTGGGTCGTAAAGGCGTGCGCCACTTGGACTGCCGCGTCTACATTGTAACCCGGTGTGCTGGCCAGCATGCGGCCGAACATTGCGATGTCGGCTGACATGCGATCGTTGGTGAGTATCACGTCGCTTTTCGCGTCTGGCGCACGGTTTTCCGCGATCAGTTTCGCGACGATTTCTTCAATGCGCTTCTGCTCGAATGGCGTCAAATGCACCACGGTGTCTTTCCCAAGTTGGTCACCGAGGGCCTTTGCCCACTCAGCCGCCTTCTTGGCGTCAACGCCTCCGGCGAGCAAGAGTTCTTCGGCCTTGGTCGCCATCTTTTTGGTGCGAACACCGAGGTGCTCCGAAAGTTGCTGCTCAAACACCTCTGACGTTCGCCATGCACGCTTCAGGCTTTGCGACGAGACGCGAAGGCGCTTCCGGCCACCAACCAGCGCAGATTTTGGGCGTCCCAAGTCATCGCGGTTCAGGTTAGATGGGCCGTAGGATGTGAGAATGTGGATCTGAATAAATGTTGACATGGTTCCCTCCAATTAAAGTGCGTTTGGGTTGGTTGAGTAGTAATCGCGCGCCCACTTTTTGCGGACGTCATCTCTAAATTTTTCGTTGTTCCATCGCATCAAGTCATCGGCCATTGCCGCGATGGGCGCGGCCCTTCCCAGCATGCGAATGATTCGGATCATCGTGACGTAGAGCTGGTCCGCGTCATGAATTTCAAGAAGTTTGCGGAACCGAAGTCCACTGACGACGCTATTGTCACCATCCTTTGCCCCCATAGCGGCGCCTAAGCTCGTCGTCGTGTTTTCGGACACATGGGCGAGGATTCCAGCAACGAAGGCCATGGCGGCCTCCTCAGAGCTGTTGGTGGTGTGTCGCGCGACATTGGCCTCAGTCGCCTTCCACCACAGTCGATGGTAGGCTGGTAGAAGCATGACATCGCTTGGCGATTTACACCGCCGCAGCTCCGCTCGGTCACCTTTTCGCGCGACCTTGCCGGTGGCGTCTGGCGTTGTCATTTCTGCCCACCACATGTGGCCGTCGCCGCCCTTGGTGAAGAATTTCTCGATCTCTTTCACGCTGCCCCCTTTTTGGTTTCGGGTTTTTGTAATCCCAGTGATTCGTAGATCTTGGTTCCATTGAGAAACCAGGTCATCTCTTGGCGTGCCAGCACAATTGCCTTAGGGCTCTTTTGCTGGAAGTCGCTCCCATCCGCTGACTCGTCGAAAATTCGTTTTCCTGCCTGCTGAAGCAGCTTCAACCACGACAGCTTAATGTCGATGAGTCGCTCTCGTTTCTCGTCGGAATTTAGCGCGTCAAAGACCTGCTCGACGCACGCGTAGAATCCCGACTCTGTGCTGTGCCAGAATTCTTCTTCTACTTGTTCGCCAAATGTTGACCCGTAGAGGCTCTTCTTCTCGCCAAACTTCCAATTGTACCCAGATTTCCCGCTTGAGGGTTCACCGTAACAAGCCCTCAGCACAGCGCCGTGAATGGTCAGCTTGGCCGACTCAGCTGCAGCGATGAGTTCGTCAACCGTCTTCTGAAACTGCCCGAGTTTGCGCTCTATTGCCTTGGCATCGGTCTGTCCGCCGTCAAACGCGAAAATCGGCATCTGACTTTGGTTGAATGCCTTTGCGTTAGCCTGCGCGAAGTCGAAGCCGCTGACACTCAATACAATACGCGTTGATTGGGTTGTGTTTTTGCGTCGCTCGGAAACGTAGCGCTCGACCACCAGTGCAGGATGGTTTTTCGAGCCCTCACGGTATGGCAGGGTGATGTCGGCGAACGAGCGGTAGGTGGAGCCACTTCCCGTCAATTCCCGTCCACGCCGAAAGCGGAACTTGTCTGCGTCTTTCATGAAAGGTGACAACGGATGCCGAAACTCATCTTCGTAGTTAATTCCGTATTGTTGCGTGAAGAATCGACGCACACCCCGGGTGATGGTTTTTCCCGTCATCGAACACGTCCACTCCCCTTCCTCAACGTCGAGCATCATGCGCGACGGCATCGGCCAGAACACCTGCATTGGATGGATATCCTGGGCGAGTGTGGGCAAGGTGCCTTTCTCGGAGGTTTTGGTGGGTCCAAGCCATGGGAAGACGGTGGCATCGATCGGCGCGTCGGCAGCTGCGGGCGCTACATTCAGCCAGATCGATTGCCACAAATTCTCGCCGCGAATCAGGCTGACGATCGCGCCTGGACCGCGCAGTGTTCCCCGGTAACCACCACCAAATCCGTTTTCATAAATCTGGCGCGTAAATAGGGCGATCGCCATCACGTCCAGGCCTAAAACTACGTCTTCACCGCGTTTTATGAAAAAGTCTTTGTTGAGCTTCAGGGTGTTATCACCGGGCGCCTCAAAGAACATTTGATTCGCTGTCTTTTCGGCGCTGAGTTCGCCGGCGAACTCCTGCATGAAACGTGCTGGTCCCTCAACGAGCTCGAATGCTGGTGCGTACTTGGCAATCGCAGTCTTGAGTCGATCCGAAGGAGGTTCATGGTAACCACTGCACCAGTCGGTTTCTGTGCGCGGCGCCATGGCCGTTTGTACGAAACCAATCAGGAACTCCCACGTCGCGAGATTGAAATCGGGTCGTGGCCAATCAGGACCCTTCACGCTTGGATCCATGATATCGGCGAGCCCAATATTACGCCGGGTGCCGTCCATCAACACGGCTGGAATCCAAGCCTCGCGCAGCAAATTAAATCCGGTCATCGATCCTCCAGTTTTTGAAGTCCACGTTTTGAGTCATAAAGAAGTGTAAACGGCGTCTTCGCCGCGCGCTGAGCCACCAAACCGTCTGGGCCCGGCGTAAGTACGAGGACATCGACCCACCGTCCCTCATCGGGCATCAGTGCTTTGGCACGTTCATCGAGTTCGGGGGTTGTGGATTCCCCGAACAGGTGAACTGCCATCGAGACTTCGCTAAGTTCCCAGGCGAACCTATCGGCCTTGGCAATGGGCGCAATCGCGGCCCCGTCCCAAACGGCCAACCTAACCTTGGTGCTCGGAACTTCCTCGATGCGTGTCGGCGTTTTGTGTTCGTCTTGCCAAAAATTCTGCCCAAACCGTTGATAACCATCGGTAAGAGTCAATGCGTTCAATCGGCCTTGGTTTTGTTTGCTCAGACCTTTTCCAAGGCCGCGGTCGGCCCGTTCTGCCAGGGCGTCCGGACAGTCGTCGCTGTCGTACACCGCCGAAACCAGCGCTCGCGAATCACCCGGCAACGCGATTTCGTGCGATGAAAAAATGACTTTCGCCGTGCGCCACATGACGTCAAGACGTTGATACACCGCATTGGAACCCGGAAGCACGTCTGCGAGCCACGTGGCGCTGTCGACTGAGCCAGGGTCGGGTGACACGATGTGCAATCGAATCGGTCCACGCTGGTCTTGGAGATCATGCGGGATGGGATTCCCATCTCCATCACGCTTGTGCCGACGCATTCGTCCAGCACGTTGAATCAACAAGTCTACCGGTGCGAGGTCTGTCACAATTTCGTCGAAATCAACGTCGAGGGATTGTTCCACCACCTGGGTGGCAATCACGATGCGTCCACGCCGTGCATCGGCTTGGGAGTCCTTTCCGAAACGTGTGACAACCCGCTGTTCAATTGTTTGCCGGTCAGCCGCAGCAAAACGGGCATGAAACAGGTCGACATGGTCACCAAACTCCTGCTCAAGTTCGTGATAGACGGCGACCGCATCATTGACGGTATTGCGAATCCAGCAAACACAGCGGCCCGACTTCGCGAGGGTCCGGACCTTTTCAATTCCCTCTTCGTCGGATTCGAGGCGAAGAACTTCGAGTTTCCGCTCGCGACCTGGATCGGCTTGGATTGCGGACTCCGTAAGTCGATTCTCAGTCGCCACCATCGCCAAGGGAAAGCGTGCGTCAATGGCTTCATCGCCGGTGTAAGTGCTTAGAAACTTCGCCTTCAAACCATCGCTGAGGGTCGCGGACAAGAGCACGACATACAGTCCCTCTTGTCGACAAAACCGCAGGACGGTGAGAAGCAGCTCGTTCATGTACTCGTCATAGGCATGAACCTCGTCGACAATAATCACCTTGTCTCGAATGCCCCACATCCGAAGCGATTGATGCTTCGCAGGCAGCACTCCCAGTAACAATTGGTCGATGGTGCCGACCCCAACATGGGCCAGAAGAGATTTTTTGGCGCGATCGGCAAGCCATGCCGCACAGAAGGCGCTGGCGGTGACATCGTTTCCCTTACGATCGTAAGACTTTGGTTCGTTCGGCGTGTTGAACTCTAAGGTTTGACGAAACTTCTCGCTCAATTTGCGTTGGCCATGCGCGAGCACGAGTGACGGCATTCCCCCTTCGACAAACATCGCACGGTAGACGTCACTTGTACGGTCGTACATCTGATTGGCGGTGGCAGTCGTAGGGAGCCCGACAAACACTCCGCCGAAATCGCGAGCTGCCATGATGCGGCTCGCCAACGTAAAGGCGGCCTCGGTTTTGCCGGCGCCAGTGGCATCTTCCAGAATAAATAGTGCCGGCTCTTCGGGAATCTCGACTGTATTCGCCCAAGTTTGCAGCGCGCTCGGGGCATACCGTGGAAAAAGCTGTTCGAAGTCTTGACCCGAGGGCACCGGTCGTTCAAGCCCAGCATCTTTGACCAGCTTGCCGGCGGCCTTCTGAGTCATGTCCCAATATTGAGTAAGCGGAACCCGTTCAGCCACAAAGGGGAAGGCTTCCACATTTGAACCTAGCCAGTCTGCAAGAACGGCCCATCCAGCCACGGTCCAAGATAATTCTTTCGCGAATTCCTCGGTCGCGGCGGAACGCTCAGGTGTACCGGGTTTGAAAATCTCGGCAAATGCATCACTCAGCGCTTGTGCATCTTCGAGCTCTTCGTCGTCAAAAAGGCCCGGTTCGTCGAGAATGAGGGGCGGCACTCCATGATGGCCAAAAATGGCGCACGCCAGGGCGTTGAGTTCTCTACTGTTGTCGAGGCTCCACCAAATGTACCCAGCGGTGTCGTGGCGGATAACGTACGGCACATGCGTTCGTTCGGGTTGTCCCAACGCAGCAACGACCTTTGGAGCGAGCATTTGAAAGTGGGGTAGGAATTTTCCAAAGTCGTGTAACGCCAGTAGGTGCAGGAGAAACCCTTCAGCCTCCTCGGGCGTGAGCTTCAACGCGGTCGCCACCCGTGCCAGCATTTTGGGATGGACCTCCAACAATGCTTTGCCGCATGCCGCAACGTCGAGCGAATGGTATGGCAACAAGTGCCATTCGCTTTGGTCATGATTGGTCTTCGCCCAATAGCGATAGAAATCCATGAACTGGTCCCCACGAATTCGAAATTCAAATCAAGGTTTGTGGTTCGAATAGACTGGCGTTGACCCGGACCGTCAACACCAAACCACACAAAAACAGGCAGCGGCACGCAACGTGCCAGATTTGGGCCGGCACCGTCGGACCTAAGGCGCGATGCGCCTGACGTACACCGCGCCACTGTCGATGGCCGTGTTCGCGAATGGGTTGCCTTCGCCGTCCTCGAACGGGGCACCGACGATTAGGAAATCGCCGTCGATGGCCATCGACGTGCCAAACTGGTCGTCGGCATCGGCGTTGTCGGCCTTGATGTAGGCGGCGGTTTTCCATTGGGTCAGCGCCCCCTGAAACGCGTACACCGCACCGCTCGAATCCGCCGAGTTGTCCGACGAATCGCCGTCCACGCCGGTTGCGCTGCTCTCTTCGAACGGCGCGGTCGCAAAGATTTTGCCGTCGTGCAGCGCAACCGCGAATCCCACGCGGTCTGCGGCCTCGTGGTAGGCAGGCTGCACGATCGCAAACTGCGCCCAACGCTCTTGTGCTGGGCGGAAATAGAAAACGGCGCCGCCTTGCACTTCGGTAAAATCCGAGCCGACGGCCAGCTCGTCGTCGTCGACCGCCACCGCGATGCCCAGCCGTTGTCGCATGCGCGGAGCGGTCGCCTTGACCATCGCCGTCTGCGCCCACTTCACGCCCGTGCGCTCAAACACATACACCGCGCCACTCGACGCGCGACCAAGGTCAAACGGTGTGTTGGCCGACGGCGAGTCCTCGCCGGGCGCACCGACGGCCACGCGGTCGGCGTGGATGGCGACCGAGATGCCAAAGTCGTCGTTGGCGGCGGCATCGGCGGCCTTTAGGTCGGCCTGCTGTGACCACACCCCATTCGTGTGTGCAAAAACGTAGGCCGCGCCGCTGCGGGCCGCACCTGTGTTCAGCGACGCGCTGTCGACGCCGCCCGCCGTGCGCGAGTCCCCCGGAGCGCCCGCGACAAACGTCTGGCCGTCCATCGCCACAGTGCTGCCAAAGAGCTGCCCACCGTCTGAATTGGCGGGCTTGATGTAGGCCGTTTGTGTCCACGTCGTGCCCGACCGTTCGAAAACGTACACGGCACCGCTGTCGCTTTGGCGATTGCTCGTCTGGTCGCCGTCGATCTCCCGCGCTTCGCTGTCTTCGTGCGGGGCGCCGACGATCAGCGTGTCACCCGCGATGCCCACGGCTTGGCCAAACGCATCGTCGATATCGGGGTTGGACGCTTTGAGCTGTGCCTGTTGCATCCACGCGTTTCCAAATCGCACAAACACAAATACCGACCCGCTCCCGGCCGCGACCGTCGACTCGCCGGGGGCGCCGACCACGATCGTGTCCCCCGAGATCGCCACGGACGCCCCAAAGTGGTCGCCCGGTTCGCTCGGTGTGGGCTTGAGGTAGGCGTCGTGGAACTCTTGGCACGTCACCCCGAACGCGTCGACGCACGGCACGTGGCACGCTGAGGCGTTCATTTCCAAACTGGACTGTCCGGCAGGGCAAGCCGCGCAAACGCGGTCTGACGTCGACGTGGGCGATTCCACGACGATTTGCGTTGGCACGCATTGCGTGGCCAGAACGCAGGCGGTCAGCGGATTCAGATCGTCGTCCCACGCCCCCGCCGAGCACGGCAGAGCCTGCGTGAGCCCACCGGGACAGTAGCTGCCGGGGCCGCACGCCTCGCACGTGACGTCACGCGTTGGGCTTGGTGGTTGAACGGGCGCTTCGCCCGGCACACAACGCGTCCAGGGTTCGCAACGGGTGGCGTCGACGGTCGATGAATAGGTCTGCGGAACACAGGTCGGACACCCCCCGTCTTCGGCACGATGCGTGCCGGGCTGGCAGGCTGGAAAACGGACACATCGGCCGTCGGTGAAATGTTCGTCGGGCAAACACGCCCGACATTGAGCATCCGCTGTTGCGCTGCCCGGAATCTGCTCCTCTTGGAAATCGCAGGCCGTCCACCTGACACAATTCGTCAGAGGATCCCCATCGTGGTCCCATTCGCCTTCGCCACAAGGGCGAGGTTCCGGGTCGGGCGGGCAATAGATGTCGACGCCGCACACGGGTGTCGGGTCGGCCTGCGATTTTTGTGGGGCTTCGCGGCAGCCAACGAGCGCCAGCAGGATCCCCGTGCTTAAGATGAATCGGTTCATGAATCCCCCGTGTTGGGACAGTACCATCAAGTCCGCCGAACCGCATCGGCGAGCTCTGCTTCGCCGAAACGTCGACTGGCTCCCGTCGAGCAACCTCTCTAGGAGGTCACTGAATTCGCCGCAGTCCCAACACCACGAGCCCAAACATAAACAAACTGACGACGCTGATGTCTCCCTCGCCGGTTGTGGAGCAGCCGCCATCACGACCTGGGTCGGATACGACAACGTCTTCAAACGGACCTTCGTCGCCATTGGGCGCAATCGCGGTGACCCGCAACGTGAAATCGAGTGCGGGTTGCTCCTCGGTCGGCTCGTCGCTCCAGATGAGTGTGATCTGCGAATCGATCGCGGAAACTGGTGTCTGGGGTACTCCGAGATTCTTGGGTGCGACGCCATCGATGAGCTCAACTTTGTAACCCACCTGCGTGTCTTCGTTGCTTATTTGTAGGTCGATCCACCCCAAATCATCGCAGCTGGAGCCCGTGTCGTTGCCGCGTTTTATGGCGTCAACCCTCACATCAAACGCCGAAAATTCGATCGCGGGTAAGGTGCCGTCGGTCAAGAATTCCGGCGTGGACGCTACACTGCACGCGAACGTGGTTGACGAAATCAGCCACACCGACGTCACAGCCAAACAACACATCCATTTCTTCATTTGCGGCTCCATACAAAATCCATCGTCGCGAAGGAAACAGCACAAGCTGTGCCATGCGTCTGATCTGGCGCCATTCGGGGGCGTGGCGAAATACCGTGGCCGGCATTGGAGTTCTCATGCGCCAAAGTTGCCGTAAGACCCATCCACGTTTGTGCACAAAATCGTCGTGAAGTCGCCGCGTTTTAAACACCGTGTGGTCATGGCCACGGCACGTTTGCGTGTTTGAGTGAGATTACTCAAACAAAGGTGGATTCTATGAAAGCAACAGTGGCTGAGTTTTTGGGAACGTTCTGGTTGGTGTTTGGAGGTTGCGGCAGCGCCGTTCTTGCGGCGGCTTTTCCGGATGTGGGCATCGGGTTGCTCGGCGTCTCGTTTGCATTCGGACTGACCGTGCTGACGATGGCGTTTGCGATCGGGCACATCTCGGGCTGCCACCTGAACCCCGCTGTGAGCGTGGGTCTGGCCGTGGCCGGGCGCTTCGAGGCAAAAAAGTTGCCCCAATACATCATCGCGCAAGTTCTGGGTGCGATCGTGGCATCGGGGGTGCTCTATCTGATTGTGACAGGCAAAGCAGGTGCCGAGATCGGCGGGTTTGCGACCAATGGTTACGCCGAGTTCTCGCCGGGTGGGTATTCACTCGTGGCAGCGATGGTCACGGAATTTGTGATGACGATGATGTTTATTGTCATCATCTTGGGCGCCACGGACGCACGCGCACCACAAGGTTTTGCGCCCATCGCAATTGGTCTGGGCCTGACACTGATTCACCTTGTCAGCATCCCGGTGACAAACACGTCGGTCAATCCAGCGCGCAGCACAGGGGTAGCGCTTTTTGTTGGGGAACAAGCGTTGTCACAGCTGTGGATGTTCTGGTTGGTGCCCATTGCAGGAGCGGTTGTGGGCGCGCTCGTTCACAAGTTTTTGGCGCAGCCAGACTGATTTCCACGAAAGACCCTTGCGAGCCATCGTGCGTGACCAACGAGGCCCAGATGTCCGACACGGACGGCGAGCCGTTCGACCGATGGTGCACGTTGCGACGCGTGTTTCAAACACTGGACAACAATAACCGAATGCCATTGATTTCATTCAGATTTATCTGTTGGCCCGGTCCTTGCGCTTGTCGGTCATCAAGCAAACGTGCACGTCGCACGAAACAGGAGACCGTCATGGAAGCACAAGATTTTAAGTTGGAGCTCAATGGACCCGTGCCCGATTTCGAGGCTGAGACCACACACGGCCGCATCAAGCTCTCGGAGTGGAACAAGGACAAATGGGTGATTCTATTTTCGCACCCCGCGGACTTCACGCCGGTCTGTACGACCGAGTTCGTTGCGTTCGCCACGATGCAAGAGGAGTTTGACAAGCGAAACGTCGCGTTGATCGGCAACTCGGTGGATAGCGTCTACAGCCACATCGCGTGGGTGATGAACGTCAAAGAGAAGTTCGGTGTGGACATCAAGTTCCCGATCATTGCCGACCTCGACATGAAGGTCGCCCACAAGTTCGGCATGATTCACGAGGCGAGCTCAGACACCGCTGCGGTGCGTGCAGTCTTCTTCATCGACCCATCACGTACCCTGCGCGCGATGATCTACTATCCCGCCAAAGTCGGCCGAAACTTTGACGAGATTTTGCGGGTGGTCGACGCCCTTCAGACATCAGACGAACACGGCGTCGCGTGCCCCGCGAACTGGCGACCCGGCGACAAAGTCATCGTGTCAGCGCCAAACACCACGGTCGGTGCGATTGAACGCATGGGCGAAAAAGGCCTTGATGTCACCGATTGGTACTTCGCCAAGAAGAACGTCTGACGGGCGGGCCCGCGTCGCTCAGTCGCGCCCTGCACGCAGCTCAAGCAGGCGCTTGGCCGTGGATCGCACGGTTGCGTTGGGGTGCGTGGTCGCGGCGCGAAGTAGGTCGTCCGAAAGCAGGCTTACGTCGCTGTTTGGGCAACCCTCGCTGTTCGAGAACAGGCGTTGGGCGTCACCGGGCATCGCCTCGTCGTCTGGGCCCATCAACACAAACGGTGACATTTCGTTGATGGCGCGGTTTTCCTCGAACATTCCGGCATGGCCCCAAGGAACCTTGGACGTGATGTCGTAGGCGAGGAAGGCGCAGTTGTCATAGCGAACGCCCACGACCATGGCCTGGTCGGCGGAGACCAACAAATGCATGCCGTCATTTCCCGCCGGCCGAAGCACCTTCGCGCTCATCGCCGGCGAGTCGCCGTTGGTCAACACAACGCGTTTCGTGTGGACCACAAATGCGGTTTGGGACGTCTGCTGCACGATGGCCATCAGGTCCCCCTGCAAGAAGCTCGACTCGGCGAAGTGATATGTCGTGCCCGCGACCGTGGCCGAGTCAACCACACGCCATGGTGCAGGATTGACGAGCAATCCCATCACCACGACGGCGACAACACCCAAACCCGGCGCCACAAAGGCCAAAAGGCTTGTGATCCAACGTCTCTGGAACAACGCCGCCGCCGCGATCAACCACGGTGCAAACACGGCACCCCAGATGGCCCAGTTGAGCACCTCGATCACGTCGTTACGAAGCATCGTGATCGACCTGCCCACCACATCATCGAAGCCCAAAACGGCGGACAACCCGGTAGCGGTCATCAGACACAGCGCCACGGCCGCGGTCATCGCGACCGAGACACGATGTCTGGGGGTCAGATTCACTTCAGCTTGGCGATCAGGTCGATGTACTGCTGCATCGCGTCGTCTTTCGATGTGCCCTTCAAGGTGGCCCAGGCATCGTATTTGGCGCGCCCAACAGGGTTCGTAAAACCGGGACGCGAACCCGCCACATCGCCTTGTGAGCCTTGTTTGAACAGGGAATACATCTTGAGCAACGTGTCGTTGTCAGGACGCTTCGACAGATTCTGAGCGTCGGCGGCAGCTTTTTCGAATTCGGCTTTCAAATCGGACATCTCACACACTCCAGAGGTTGGGTGGAACAGCTTGTTGGTGATGACGAGCATCCTTCCACCAATTCGGGCAACCTCGCAAGTAAGGTCGCTCGCGGCCGTGATCCGCGCTTGCCGGTCCATGGCCCAATGTGGGATGAAATCGTCGATCTGAAGCATCCAAAAGAAGGCAGAGTATGAGACTCCGAACGATCGTGTTTTCGGTCTTGTTGGCAACCACTTGGTTAGGCACTGGCAATGTGCAGGCCGGCGAGCTCGAGGACGAGTTCTCGTCGCTCATGACGACGGCGACGACCGAGGTTCGAACGCCTTTGGCGCTGGAGGCCGTGGTCGCGATGCAGCGCTTGTCGCCCTACCTGGCGTTCCCCGCATACCGCGACGCTGTGACCCAAGCCGCGCTCAAGGCCAAGAACCCCATCGCGGGATTTCAGCTCGCGCAGATGGCAACCCAAGCCGCGCTGAACGCCAACGACCCCAATGCCGCCGCAAAAATGATCGACGGACAGGGGTGCCTGACCCAGTGGTCCATCGTCGGTCCGTTCGCCAACGAAAACATGGAATCGCTCGCTGCGCCGCTTGGCCCCGAGACCGGCGACCCGGGCCCGTATGCGGGCAAGGTCGTCGAGGTCGCATGGCGCCCGCTGCCCAAATACGACCGCCAGTGCGAGTTTTGGCTCAGCCAGGTGACCGAGCCCGATTCGGCTGCCGTGGTGTATCTGTCCACCCAGATTGATTCTCCGAAAGCGCAAAAGACCACGTTGTTGCTCGGCACCCATGGCGCATATCGCGTGTGGGTCAACGGCACGTTGGTGGGCGAAAACAAAGAAGACTACGGCATGTCGCCAGATTCCGACGGCTGGAAGGTCGACCTGAAAAAAGGGCCCAACACGGTGTTGTTGAAGCTCGCGTCCACGGGGTCGGGCACGCTGGGTGCGGTGGCGCGGGTGGTTGACGGCGACCTCAAGCCAGCCGCGTTTGCGCAGCCGGCCGCTGACGTCATCGTGCCGCCGGCGGTGTCCGATGCGACCAAGATGGCCGCAGACCTACGCGCAGTGCGGGCCCAAGCCGCGGCGATGGCCAACGGTGCAGCCCCCGGAGACGCCCTTTACGCGGCGTGGCTTTGGAAAGAAGTCTCGCCCAAAGACGTCTCGACGCCGTGGCGCAACGTCGCCGCACGCGTCAGCGCCGACCCCACCAAGCTGACTCCTCGCCAGCACGCCTTGCTCGCCGAGATGTACGAAGAAGAGTTCAAACAGGTCGACATCGTCGAGGCGGCCTATCAACGTGCGCCCAAGGACCCCTTCATCGCCACGCGGTTGGCGGCTCTGTACGACAGCGGCATCACCGAGACGCGGCAGTTGCAGGCGCGCAAGCTGCTCGAATCGGTGATCGCGGACGCGCCGGACTTCTTGCCTGCGCGGTTGTTGTTGTCGGGGTGGTTTCGGGCACGCGGATTCAACGAAACCGCGTTTGCGTTGCTCAACGCCAAACCCGATATGGACCGCCCGGCGTGGGTGGCGCGAAGCCTGAGCCTGAACAACGAGCTTGGCACGCGTGAGGAACGCCAGGCGTTGCTCGACCAGTCGCTTCGCATCGCGTTTTACAATGGCTCGGAAGTTTGGGAGCGCGTGCGCGACCTCTCGGCCGAGGGCAAACACGAAGACGCACTCAAACTCGTGCGAGCGTGGCGAAAACTGACCCCGCTCTCGGCAGGGGGCGCACGGTATGAAGCCCAGCAACTGCGGGCACTTGGGCGTCTGGACGAAGCAGCCGCCGTATGGAGCCAGATGGCATCGTTCAACCCGGGCGACTCGGACCCGCTGCGCGAGCGCGCCGAAGTCTACGTGGCGATGGGCCGGGCGGAGGAAGCCGCCCAAGACGTCGAATCGGCCCTGCTCCGACGGCCCCAAGACCAGTTTCTGCGCGACTACGCGGCCTTCCTTAAGCCCACCGAACTGCGGTTTTGGGACGCCTGGATGGTCGACGATATCCCAGCCTTTGCCAAAACGGTCGCGCCGACGCCGTTCAACTACGACACCTTGGTCGACCAGACCATCGTGTACGTGGCGCCAAACGGCCTGTCGCAGCAGGTTCACCAGACCGTCGAGCGTGTGTTGACAGCCGACGGCATCGACGACGCCAAGTTCCAGCAGATCGCCTACCAAGGCGGAGACGAGCGCGTGGACGTCTTGCGGGTGCGTGTTTACAAGGCCGACGGCACCGTGTCGGAAGACTTTGACCAGTGGGAATCGGGCGGCTCGCGCAAGGCCTCGACGACCTACAACGACACCACGTACGTCAACGTGCGCGCCAACAATGTCAGCGTGGGCGACATCGTCGAGGTGCAGTGGCGCTCGCCCGCAGTGGCGAACGCAAATTTCCGCGGCGACTATTTTGGCGACATCGACTACCTGCAGGGGCGGGCGACCGGTCGCATTGGCGCTACGCGGTGCTCTACCCCAAATCGTGGGAGCTCTTCTTCCGCGTTCCTCGTCTCAAACATACCCGCACCGAAGACACTGTTCCCTGCGGCCAAGCGTTGCCTGACGGATTTCGCGCGACCGCGTTTGAGCTGCGCGTCCCGAACGTCGAGACCGACCCCGACCAACCCGGCGCCACGGACGTGTACGACTACCTGTTGGTCAGCAACAAAAGACCTGGGACGAGATCGGCGTGCGGTGGTGGAACCTCATCAAGGAGCAGCTGATCGTCGACGACGAGATGCGCGCCGAGGCCAAACGCCTGACGAAGGGCAAGAAGACCGTCGACGAGAAGGTCCGCGCGATCCACAACTACGTGGTCCGAAACACGCGTTACCTGCACGTCGGCCTTGGGATCCACGGCTGGAAACCCTACCGCACGACCACGGCGTTTCGAAACCGCTACGGCGACTGCAAAGACAAAGCCGCGTTGCTGAAGGTGTTGCTCGAAGCCGCTGGCGTTGAGGCCGAGATGGTCTTGGTCCGCACCCGCACGTTGGGCGCCGTGGACGAATTCCTTGGCCTGATGCAATGCCTTAATCACGCCATCACCTATGTGCCGGCGTTGAATCTGTTCTTGGATGGCACCGCGGAATTCAACGGAACCCGCGAGCTGACCCCGATGGACCAAGGCGCACAGGCGCTGGTCATCGGCGACGGTGGCGCGGCAAAATTCCAAACCTTGCCCATCGACAAAGCCCCGCAAAACGTCATGCAAATGCGTGGACGTCGATCTGACGGCCGAAGTTCCCACTGCGAAAGCGTCGCTCGTGGCGACCGGCGTCAACGCCGTGTACTTCCGAAGCGTGCTTGAAGACCCCGAGTGCCAGACGAAGAGTTCGAAAGAAGTCTTTTGCTCCACCTATCCCGGCGCCAAACTCATCAAGGCGAAATACTCACCGCTGCCCGCGCTCGAGAGCGACGTGAAGATCGAATTTACGCCCGAAAGCCCTCAGCTGAGGCGCCGGATGGCGCGCGTGAATTGCTTCCCGCGGAACGACCAAAGATTTTCGGTCGCACGCCGGCAGGCCAAACGCACGCAGGACCCTGACCATCCGCGTCCCATTTACGTCCGAAACGGTGTTGAATTACCGAATTCCGAAGACACAAAACTTCACGAAATCCCGCAGGATGTGGCGCTCAACAGTCGGTTTGGTGCGCTCAACATCACGTACAAACAAAAGGGCGACACGATCGAGGCGTCGGTGATTTACCGGCTCGATACGCAACGTGTGGCCGTCGAGGATTACGGCGAATTCCGAAAATTTGTGGCTGAGATGAACGACGCTTTGAACGAAACCATCACGCTCGGAGGTCAGCCATGAGATACGTTGACCACACCCCCATCGCCCGCACCGCGCTGACTCTGGCGGCGCTTTTCCTCATCGCATGTGGCGGCAGCCAAAAGGTCGAACCGCGTTTTTACGACGTCGATGCGTCAACACCCGCGGGTCAAGCGCCGAGGCATGGTTTGCGGGCGACGAAGATGCTGCTGCGAAGATCCTTGAATCGCCCACACGGACTTCTGAAACAAGCGTTTGTGGCGGCCGAGATCGCGTACAACCGCGGCGACGTCGAAGGCGCTTTTGACCGCTACGGTTACGTTGTGTCGCGCCATCCCGACCATCCCTTCGCGCGCTACGCAGCGGCACGGTTGTACACGCTGCGTGACACCGTGCTCGATTTCCTCACGCGCGCGGCGCCATCATCGATGCGACCGACACACGAAAGCTCGACCCCTGGCGCGCGTACGTGGCCATGGCCGAACAGACCGTCATCTTTCGCACGTGGGACCAATCTGCAGCGGTGACGCCGTTCGAAGGGTCGACCGTTGGGTTTCCAGACCGCTGAACATGACCCTTCGATGACGCCGTTCCGCCTGACCGAATTCGACCAGGCATTTGCCCCGCAACGTCTGCGACGCTCGAAGCGCGTTATCTCACCAGCGTTTGCGGTCGATACGGACGTCAATTACGAAAAAGACACGCCGTATTTCCCACGGGTTTGAGCCTAAATCCGCCGGCGAAGCGCGATGGGGTGTATTACTTGGAGACGTTCGCGACGACCGCTGAGCCGCGCGATTTGTGGGTTTACGCCAACTTCGCAGGCCGCGCGAAGGTCTACATTGACGGCGAAGAGATCATCGATCGCACCGAGGACGACTACCAAACAGGCAAACGCCTGCGCAAAATCCGCCTGTCGGCCGGCACCCACCGCATCCTGGTCAAGCTTGGTTTGCAGCGGGGTTACCGCGACTGGTTTGACCTTCAATTCATCCCCGAAGGCCCCGTGACACGCACCGGGCTTCAGTTTCAGAGCGGCTGCTTGAGCGACCGCACCGTCGACAACTGCCACGAAGGTGGCGCATCGCCTCAAGCCGAAGTCGAGCCGCTGACCGACTTGATGCTGCCCTCGGCGCTTGAGCCTGTGTTTGTGCCCGTCGACCACCTGCAGGACGCCAAGGCCGACGTCGGCGACTTGTCGCTGTACCTGACGATGTTGGGCGCGTATTTCTCGGCCGAGGACGCCGCGTTCGACGGCGTGTGGCAGGCGCTTTCGGTCAAACGGCCTGACTTTGCCGCTGGCCACGCCCTGCGCAGTCAGCAGGTTCAGACCCTGTGGCAATGGCCCTCGCGTCTGCGCGATGCGACGTCGCTTCAGGAGCTTCGCGAGGCCAACCGGCTTGACCCCGAAAGCGTGTTGTACCTGTACCAGCTTGCCCAACGCATCAAAGGCAGCGCGACCGACCGCGAAGTGCGCGACCTGACCGAAAAAGCATCCGCGATGGCGGTCCAAGACGGCCGCGTCAAGCTGCTCGGTGCGTTGCAGGCATGGGCAAAATATCTGGAAGACCAGAACTACGACGAGGCCGCCGAGGCACAGTGGCGAAAGGTCGCGACCTTGGCCCCCAACGACTGCGACGTCGTGCGAGCCGTGCAACGGCTTGAACAGGCACGCAATGTCTTCACACCACCCGACACTTTGATGCCCAACCCTGCGTCATGCCCAGCCTTGGTCGAGTCGTACCAAAACGCGCGCAACGACATGGCCGACGAAAACCTCGCACAATACGCCAAGTACGCATCGCGCTTCCCCTACAGCGCCGAGCCGCAGCTGCGCTACGCCAACGAGCTCGAGCGCATGAACCGCTCGAACGAGGCCGACGCCGTCATCGACGACGCGCTGCTGCGCATGCCCGATGCCCAAAACCTGTGGTCGTGGAAGGCCGACCGGGCGTTCGCAGCACAGGGTGTTCAGGCCGCGGTCAGCATCTTGGATGCCGCCGAAAACGTGGTGGGCACCCAGGCTTGGATCGTGTGGAAAAAGGCCCTCCTGAACCAAAAGATCCCGTTGATGGACACGATGCCCGACGGTCTGAAAGCGGCAAAGGACGCCGTGGCGGCCTCAAAAACCAAGGCATTGAGCTCGGACGACGCCTACTACGTCATCGACTTCGCCGCCCGCCAGTATTTCCCCGACGGCGCGAACATCACGCTGACCCACACGGTCGTGCGCGTGTTGACCAAAAACGCCATCGACCGATTCGCCGAAACCCAAGTCCCAGGCGACGCACGTGTACTGCTGGTGCGCACGATCAAGGCCGACGGTTCAGTCCAAGTACCCGAGGAAACCCCCGGCAAACAAACGTTGTCGATGCCCGGCTTGGCCGAGGGCGACTTTGTGGAGCTCGCCTACATCCAGTTCAACGATGACCCCTACCCAAGCTCATCACGCGACGGCGTGCGGTTCTTCTTCCGGATGCAGGACATTTCGACGCTCCACAGTGAGTACGTCATTCTGGGCGACCGTGCCGAGTTCATCCTCAAAAATGACCCACCCAAAATGGAAGACGTCACCATCAACGGCATCAAGGGCGTGCGCTTCCTCGCCGTCGACAATCCTCGCCCGCGCGAGGAGCGTTTCAGCGTGGGCGTGGACGAGTACCTGCCGTGGATTCAGATGTACCGCAACGGGCTCGCCATCGACCGCATGGTTGGCATGCAGCGTGCCAGACTGGAGCAGCTCGTCGACAGCTCGAAGCCGAGTGAGGCCCTGAAACTGCAAGCGCAACGCTGGATCGCCGAGGCCGGCGAGGGCAACGACCTCGAGCGGGTCAAATCGCTGTTCTACAACGTCGCGGCCTGGATCCCTGAACCGTCGTTGGCCGATTTCAACACCGATGTGGGCCACGCGGTGCTGACGCGCGAGGGGAATTCCCTGACGTTGTTGCGCGCGGTGTTGGCGCAGGCGGGTTATCCCTCCGACGTTTACTTCATCCGCAGCCCCTACGCGGCCCCGGACAAGGACCCCACCCGCGAGCCCGGAAACTTCAACACACCTGTGCTGCGTGTGGAGCTCGACGGCCAAGCGTATTGGCTCACGCCATCGGGGCCCGATGCGATGTTTGGCGCCATCGAGGACGCCTACATGGGCCAAGAGGTCATGTGCGTGACGTGCACCGCAGCAGCCGAGGCTCGCGTGCCAACCACTGGATTTCCGAGCAACACGGAACGCATCGAGATCAAGGCCGCGGTCGACGATGCCGGCGACCTGACGGGCGAGCTGCGCGTGATCCTCATGGGCGCAGCGGCCGAGCCGGTGCGGGGCGGTCTGCGGGCACGTACCGACCAAGCCAACCGCGACAAACTCATGGGTGCGATCGCGGCACAGGTGTTGCCGGGCAGCGCCGTCGAAGCCTACGAGATCCTTGAAGAGGGCAACCCTGACAAGACTCTGACCCTCGTGATGAAGGTCGTGCGTCAAGGATTTGCGCGCCCGAACGCAGGTGGCATGGGCATCGAGACCCGGCAGTTCGACGAACCCATCGCGCGGGTGTTTGCGTCGCTTGCGGCACGCACCGTGCCAATGATGATCAGCTACCCGCGGCAGGGCGAACAGTCGATGGAGCTGACGTTCCCCCGTACACCGCGCGTCTTGAGCCTTCTCGGCACACGCGATGTCACCTCGGAGTTCGGCAGTTTCAAGCGCACGGTCAGCGTTGACGGAAACGTCGTGCGAATCGAGAATTCGGGGAACCTGCCCATCCAGCGTGTGAGCGTCGACGCCTACCCAGCGTTCCAAAAGTGGGCCGTCGAAGTCGAACAGAACTCACCGTTTGTGGTGGTCTACTGACCCGGAGAACCCTGTCTTATGAAAAAAGTCGGCTACATTGCATGGCCCCGAGCGCTTGAGCGCGGCACGGTTTTGGACGACGAAGCGTTGCACGTGTCGCTGACGGCCGAGGACGCACTTCGTTACGACGGACTCTGGCCGGGCGGACACACATCCAGACTTTTTGAGCTTTCGACCGACGACACACCGCGGGCGAGCGGGGCGCGGATGCAGGCCAAGTCGTGGATGGTCGACCGGGAGCTGCCGGCCAAGGATGCCATCGAAAAACTGAGCGCAGCCTTTGTCGATTTCGAGTCCGAGATGCTCGAGGAGCAGTTGTTGTGGCGCCAAGCGCTGACGCCTGCGAAACCCGACCCGGCCGAGGTCGAAGAAGCCCTGCGCGAAGCCATTGATGCACGCGCCCTGCGCCATTGGTCGCTGGTGCGCTCGCCGTCTCCCGAGGTGCTGCGGCGTGCATCGACCGACCCACAGGGTTTCTTTACATGGTGTGGCGCCGCCACCAAGGCCGCCTGGGAAGCGTGGGACAAAGAAGCCGACGAGGACGAAGCCATCGATCTGGCACGCCGCGTGGCGTGGAACGCGTGGTACCATCCCGTCATGTTTGACGCCGAAGAAGCCTACGGCGCCCACGACGATGTCTCGCCGCGCGTGTCGGACATCTGGGCCTCGTTGGTCACGAATTACGTGGGCTCGCAAGGTTGGGTGGACACCGAGCCCGAGCGTCTGACGGTCGGGATTCGCGAGGCTTACGCCCATGGCTTGGTGCTGGTCAAACCCACGGGCCGCGGCGTCTTGCAGTGGGCGATGTAGTGTCCCGTGCGCCACTCGGATGCGTTCGATGAACAGGCGACCCCCCAAAGCGCTTGTGCTGGGTGCGACAGCGCTGTTCGCGGTTATCGCAGCGGTGGTGCTGTTGGGTGACGTATGGCAGCCTTGGCTCGACCGTAAGGGCATCGAGGACTACGCGCGCGATTTCTCGCAAATGCCCACGCCGCCGGCGCTTTCAGGTGCGCCCGCCGCGAGCTTGGCGTGGCTCGACAGCGCGACCTCGCCCAAAATCCTGACGCCACACATCAGCAGTGGGGCTCCCATTGAGGTCGATGGCGCGACCGCCGAGACGTGGACGTTTGAACCTGCACGCCGCGGCGGCCCGGCGACGTTTTTTGTCCTTCGCCACGGCGAAATCGGGGCTTCGCCGGCCTTCATCTGGCTTCCTGGCAACGGGTTTGGTCCGATCGCGTATCCGTTTGTCGGCCATTTCTACGATGCGATGTTCGAGGCCGGCTACGATGTCGTGGTGTGGGTGCCGCCCTATCACGTGTCCCGGGCCGACCCTTCGGGACGTGGCATCTTGACCAACGATACCGCCGAGAACCAGCAGATCTTGCTCGCGTCGGTGGCCGAGGTCCGGATGATGGCGCGCTACCTGCGAACAGCCGGTGTCAAACGGATGGGGGGGTGGGGAGGATCGATGGGAGCGGCCATCTTGTGGCTGGCATCCGCTCTGGAAAAATTCGATCTGATGTCCCTCATGATCCCGGTGGTCGACTGGCGCACCATCACGCTCGCCCCAGAAATGAACCCGTTGTTGGAAGCGCTGGAGGCCGCGGGAACGTCTCGGGCCGTCATCGACCAGACCTACCTTGCCATTAGCCCCGTGGCATACACGAGCTTGACCCCTGGCGACGCGATCCAGATTCAGTTGGCCCGCTACGACCAGTTGAATCCCGAAGGCTCAGTGCGTGACTTCGCGCGCGAGAAAGGCATCACCCAGGTCGATGCGTACGACCGAGGCCACGCGACCATCCTCGTTTCATGGGATTTGTATCAGGATTTCGCGGCGTTTCTACGGCGGATGGATTAGGCCGACCTAAGGCTGAACGGTCGCCAAACATCGCCCATTTTCGTAGGTGTAGAGCAAGGTCTTGATCCGAGGTGGTTTCACGGCGAGCTCCTCAACGGTGGTCGCCACGCGACGGCCATCCTCGTAAACGTGCGTCGTGCGCTCCATGACCGTTTCGCCCCGGATCAGTTGCTCCTCGACCAAATCACCGCCGTCGTACCTGTAGGTGCGCACGGCGTCGATCTTGCCGTCGGCTCCCGCAGAAACCCCGGCCATGTCGTCGATCTCGGTGCGCACCCGGCGGCCGGACTCGAAGTAGGTTACGTCCTTGCGGGGCGGGTCCACCCACTCGGATTCCTCGCGGTCGGCGAATCGAGTCGTCGACGCCACGCGGGTGTTGTCGCTCGTCGCCTCGATAACATCGCCATTCGCGGTGTATTCGACCGTATGGTCAATCGAACCATCGTTGCCAACGTCGATGCGCTCACGCACGAGGCGTCCTTGTTCGACGTCTCGCCAGACCCGCAGCGAAAGCTCGGGCGCAAACAGGTCACACGCAACCTTGGTGGGGTCGGTCTCGGGGGAGGAGCCCGACGTTGGCGCAGGCGATGTCGCACACCCGGAGATCAACAATAGACCAAGGATTCTCGCGTTCATTGGGCCTCCATGGGCCGCGGGAGTCTGTGATGCAACACCACCATAGCAGGCACCAAAATCGCGCCCAAGACGGCGAGCGCGACCAGAAGGTCGTTTAGGGGCGATTGCGGAGACGCGTCAAAGCCGACAATCCGCGGAAGGATGACACCGTTGACCGCATTCATCGTCGCGTGGCACGCGATCGCGGGCCACAGGCTCTCGGTCCGCCACGTGATCCACGCAAAAAATGCCCCGACTAGGCTCAATGGAATCAGCGACATTTCGTTGAAGTGGATCGCGCCAAACATGACGCCATTGAGCGCACTGCCAACGGCACCGGCATGTAGCGCAGCTGCACGCGCAGCATCGTGCCCCGAAACAAAACTCTCGCACACAGGCGCGAACACAGTGATCGCCACCGCACCGGCCACGGCGAGCCACCACTGCGGCGGGTTGAGCAGCTTGGCCATCAATGCCTGGTAATCGGCTTGGTTCGCGCCCAACGACGGCACCGCGTGGACCAACAACCCGACGAGCACGTTGGCCATGAACCCAAGCCCCACGGTCGCGGCAATCACCACGAACGTTGGGAACGCGCGCACCGGCCAGGTCTCGCGCGGGCCGAGCGCCAACCACTCAAAATCGTAGGATCGGCGATAAAGGAGCGCGGGCCCCATCACGCATAGGACCTCGCTCAACATCAGCCCCACCGCGAGTGGAACCAAGAGCTGGATGAAACCGCCCACCACGATCATCGAGAACGCGCTGAGCATGAAAACGAGGAAGACGGTGTAGGAGGGCGGCGCGTCAGTACGCATTGAACTCGAGCGACAGTTCGAGGTCGGCCTCGAACGGCTCGTTGCCGATGCGGTCGGTGCGGCCGGTCACGCCAAACAGGAAGTCGCCCTCGAAGTACTTGGGCTCGCGTGTGAATTCGGGGCGATCGACGGTCACATCAAAGGTAAGGGGCACCAAGCCGGCGGTTTGGGAGGGAGACTTCACATCGCCCACGATTAGGGTGTTGCCGTTGGTGGGCTGCAGCAGCAGGTCGATGCCGTCTGGCCACAAATAGGGCCAGCTGCGCACCGCCGACGTGCTGCCTTCGACGACGATCATCTTGGCCGAGGTCAGCTCGATTTCGTTGGGTGGGTGCCCGAGGCTCGACTCGGCCTCAGCAAGGAACGCTTGAAACGCTTCGAAACCTTGTTCTGCACGACAGACTTCGAGCTCGTCAGTGCACGAGCCAAAGCCGTCGCTGAAGAACCCGTTGGCCTCGTCGCATTGGTCGCAATTGGGTCCGATGAATCCCGTCGAACACATGCACGACGCCACGCCTTGGTCGTCTTCGTCGCACTGACCGTTGCCGGCGCATGTGGTGGGCGTGCACCCTTCGTCGGGAATGCACATGCCTTCTGCATCGAGGCTGGTCCCAGGTGCACAGTCGCAGCGGAACACGGTTCCCTGCGCCAGACAGCGGGTCTTGCCTTCTTCGGTGCAAGGATTGGGGTCGCAGGGGCCCAGCGTGCACGATCCGCCCAGCTGCACCAGCGCTTGAAGCTGGCCGCGCTGAACGTCACGGGGGCTGACCCCTTGGATCTGAACCTTCAGGGTCGTGGTCGCTGCCGGCTCTTCACAGCCTGTGTTTGCGAGAGCGGCCACAGCCACCAACAACATGAACGAACGACGCATAGGATCCTCGGATAGTGCTTGGGCGAGAGTTTAAGCCGGGTTTGATCCACGCGCAACCCGCAGCCTGACTTCAAGGTCGGGCGGCGGCCGTCGTCACGCGTAAAGAACGGGGCGCCTCTGGGCTTGGCATTGCCGACCCAAGGTCAACTCTCTACATTGGAGGTGGCCAAACGAGGGTGTCATGTCATTTTCAGACCAGCTCAAAAAAATCAAAAAAGATCTCGAGAGCCAGGAAAAGTCCGAGAAAAAGGCCGCGATCACCGCGATGGCCAAGCCCGAAAGGCCCAAGCCCCAACCGCCTGAGCCTGTGGCCGTGGCGGTTCCATCCGACGCCGAGCTGACCGACGCCCAGCTGTTTGAAAAATCGCTCGAAAACATCGACGACAGCGTCCTGTACCGTGGAAAATACGGCGACCCGATGGACCGCTGGCGCCCACAACAGGCCGAGCAGAAACAAAAGCCCAAACTCTCGGCCGAGGAAGAAGAGAAAGCACGCCAACAGCTTGAGGAGCTGCGTGAGCTGCGCACGTTCGAGCAGGTGGTGGGTAAGCTGGACCGTCGCTTCGACGACGACAAGTTTTATGTCCCGCCCAAACCACGCGTGGAGGTCACACCCGCCAAGACCGCGTTGAACACCGAACCGCTCGCGCTTGACCCGGCCGGTCTGCGTGAAGTCGACGTCACGCCGGCCCATCGCGAACTTCTCAAACGTGCGAAACTCTACGCCAAAGAAAAACGCCTGCCCGAGATTCACCTGCGCGGCGACACCCGCGACGAAGCCATGTCGCGTCTCGAGGCCTTCGTCGAAATCGCCGTGCGCCGCGGTGATCGCTACGCGCGCATCGTCCACGGCAAGGGCAAACAATCGGTCGAGGATCCGGTCATCAAACCTGCGGTGTTGACCTGGTGCGAGGGGCCGGGCGCCAAAGTCATTCAAGGTTACGCGCCCGAGGTCGCGCCTTCGGGCGACTACGGCTCGATCGTGCTTGAGTTTCGCAAGGCATGATGGCCCGGTTTTTTTCGTATTTTGAGACGCCGGTCGGGACTCGACCGGATGTGCTGGTGCGTGTGGTCGCGTTGGTGTTTGCATTTGATGTGTGGGCCAACTCGATTCGCCGTGGCCATTCCATGGGGTTTGGCGACTTCAACGTCGCACAGTTTGCGTGGCTGGACGCCGTGTTGCCCATCCCGACCGCCGCCAGCTTCATGGCGGCGCTGCTGGTCGCGTCGTTTGCCGCGGCGTCGATCGTGGTCTTAGGCGCAACACGCGCGCTGGTGGTGGTGCTTCTGGCCAGCTGGGGTTACGCGTGGGCCGCCTCGTATCTGGACGGTTACCAGCACCACTACTTCTTGGTGTTGGTCGTGGTGTGCTTTTTGGGCATGCGACCAGCCGCCGAGGCCCCGTCGGGCAGGCGTTGGGGTTACCACCTGCTGTGTCTGACCGTGGCCAACATGTACCTGTTCGCGGCGATCGCCAAGACGGACGCTCTGTGGGTCTCCGGCGAGCGCCTGCGGGCAATCTTCGCGTCTCGGCAGCCGTATGCGGAGTCTGCGTTTGCCGCGTTGGGACTGGCCTCGATGACGGGCTGGCAGGTGCTGTCGATCGGAACCATCGTGCTCGAGGTCGCGCTGGCCGCAATCTGGGTGCTCGCCCCTGCCATCGCCAACGGGCGTTACGCCAAGCTGGGATGGTCTGGGGTGGCGATGGGGCTGAGCCTGCATGTCGGCGCCGAGCTGCTCGGGCTCGAGATCGAGTGGTTCTCGTGTTACATGTTGGCCCTGACGCTGGTGTGCCTGACGCCCGTGTGGCCAAACCTCCGCACGATCGCCGACGCGGTGCTCCGCCGCCGGCCTCACGCCGCCACGCGGCGCGCCGAGACCCTATGGACGCTTGTTGCCGTTGTGACGGTGGCGGGGTTTCTGCTGCCTGCCGACCTTCCCGGGATGATCATCGCGTGGGTCGGGATTTCGGCCGGGCTCGCAGTGGCGTGGGGCCTGAGGTTTCATGCGCGCACCATCGCTGTCGTATCGATGATGGCCGCTGGGTGTTTTGCGGTCACAGCGAACGTGTCGCAGTCGCGCTACGACTACTGGCGCCTTTTGGGCGCGACGCACTACCGAAGCGCCCGCGCACAGGCGACACCGACCGCGATGAACGCGTCGATTCAAAGCTCCATCGAGGCCTACACACATGCCCAAGACCACGCGCCGGCCGGAAAGGACCACCAAGACGTCTTGAACACCCTGCGCAAAGCCCAATCGGAGCTGCCACGATGAGCCTTCAAACGCGCATCTTTGTGGTCATTTTTTTGGTCGTTCAGGTCGCGATGCCGTTCGTCTACTACCTCAACCCCGACCGCGACGAGCGCTTCGCATGGCGCATGTTCGTCAATCCCCATCACAAATTTTGCGAACCCACCGTTCAAGCCACGAGTTTTGGGCAGGCGCATACGGTGGAGCTTCGCGCGATTCTTCACCCCGGCTGGATCGCGAACATCAAGGAAAATCGACCCGAAATCATCGAGCCGTACCTCGACCGATTGTGCCGCGAACCCGGTGTGGAATCGGCGACGCTCATCAATGATTGTCGTCCCGATGGCCCGCAAGGCCCCGTCCAAACCACGGTTTATCAGCGTGACTGCCCACCGCGCTAACGACGACGCGAAATGTGTGTGCAATTCTGGATTGAGCACGCTAAGTTAGCGTCCACAACATGAATACATTGGATTGATGAGGAGGCCCCATGTCCACTTTTACGCCCGCACGCAACCCACTTGGCCAAAACCTTGGTGTCTCGGACATCTTGTTACAGCGCCCTGATGCCCCGTCCATTGACGTGGTCGCAACGTTCAAAAATGCATTCGAAATGGTCAAGACCTACCCCGCCGAGACCGTCGGCGGCATGGTCGCCGTGATGGTGCTCACGATGATCGTCAACTTCGTCCTCGCGATCGTGACCGGCCTCGTGATGGGCGTTGTCGTGACTGTCTTGACCAAGGCAGGCGATCCCGGAAGCGGCATGATGACCCTCGTGACCGTGCTGCAGGTGATCGTGCAGCTCTTCACCACCGCCATCATCACCGTCATCAGCGCGGTGCTGATGGGCGGCTACAACATCATGTGGCTGCGCATCGTTCGCGGCGAGGAAGTCAGCTTCAACAACATCATGGAGGTCAAGCCCTTTGTGATCCCGCCGGTTCTGACGACCATTCTCATGCAGGTCGCAATCTTCTTTGGCTACCTCGCGCTCATCGTCCCCGGTGTCATCTTGGCCTTTGGTCTCTGCATGACGCAGATCGTCGTTGTGGACAAGAACCTCAAGCTCGTTGACGCGCTCAAGGGCAGCTGGGCCATCACCAACGGCCACAAGATGTCGATCTTCATCTTTGGCATCCTCGCCACGGTCATCAACGTCATCGGCATGATTCCCTGTGGTCTTGGCATGCTCGTGACCATTCCCATGTCGCTCGGCGCCCTCATCCAGATGTACGATATCCTCGCTGTCCCAGGACGCGCGTATGCTGAGGGCGAAGACCTTGTAGGCGCCTTCGAGTAATCATGTCGTCTGCGCTTGATGACGAGATTGCTCGGCGCATTGAACGTCTGCGGCTAGACCCGTCGTTCTTGGCGCGGTTTGACCACAACCAAGACGGCACACTGGACGACCAGGAATGGCTCGCCATTCGCGCGGTCGTCGCCCACCAGATCCTCAGCGGGGAATCTCACGAGACGCTCGAAGCGGTCCTAAGGGACCGCTACGCGCTGATTTCGCAGCTTGGCCACGGCGCGCAGGGTTTTACATACCTCGCGCGGGACCTTCGCGATCAGGCTTTGGTCGCGGTCAAAATGCTCAACCTCAAATCGGCCAAAGCATGGAAGGCCATCGAGCTGTTCGAACGCGAAGCCCAGACGCTGCGGCGGCTGAACCATCCCGGGATCCCGGCGTTTGTCGAGGCGTTTGACGTCGATCAAACGCGTTTTTACCTGGTGCAGCGGTTTGTGTCGGGCGACAACCTGCTGCTGCGGCTCGAACGCGGCGATTTGTTTGATGCTGCGTCGATCGAATCGATCGCCAGGCAGCTTTGCGACATCTTGGACTATCTGCACACGTCGAATCCGCCCGTTCTGCACCGCGACATCAAAGCGTCGAACGTCATCCTCGACGACGATGGGCGGGTGTCGTTGGTCGATTTTGGCGCGGTCCAAAACCAAGGTTCGCGTGGCACCACCATTGTCGGCACCTCGGGTTACATGCCGCCCGAACAACTGATTGGCCGCGCGGTGCCATCGAGTGACGTCTACGCGATGGGAGCGTTGCTGATTCACCTCGCGACCCGAATTCATCCCAGCGATCTGCCCGTCGAGCGGCTCAAGATTCAGTGGAAGGACCGAACCAAACTCCGGCCCGATTTGGTCGCGTGGATCGACCGCCTGATTTCGCCGGAGCCCGAGGACCGGCCGCGCAACGGCAACGAGGCCAAACGATGGCTCGATGCGCAAAAGACCGCCGTCGAGCACGTCCCCGCCGTCAAACCCAAAGCGTCGACCGAAATGGTTTGGCAAGGCGCGTCGCCCTCGGGGCGCGTGACCGTGCGTCCCTCAGATGACGGTGTGGTGTTCGAATTCAAAGCCCCGATTTGGCCAGACGACGTCCGAAATCCGTTTTTCTGGATCATCCTGACCATGGGCGCGGCTGTCTTTATCGCCGTCAACAAGTTGATGGGCGTGTTGATCCTGATTGGTGTGGCGGTTCAGGTCGTGACCAGTCTCAACACGAAGCACGTCGTCTTGGAGCTCGGCAAAAATCACACGATGGTGCGCGAGAACGGCGAGACCACCACGGTGCTCAACACCGCTAGCATCAAGGGTCCTCTGGACTACCAAGGCAAGCGCCATGGCCTGATTTTGGAGATCGATTCAGGCGCCACGGTCCCGGTCGCGCTCGACGTGCCCCAAGAGGACATCAACTGGGTCAGGCACCGCATCCGGCTCTTTGTCGCCGAGAACAACAAATGACCACGATCCGTGACTTCGAGCCCGAGGAGCTGATTGGAGAGGGGCAAGCCGAAACGTACCGCGGTCGTGAAGTGGCGAGTGGTACCTGGGTGCTTGTTAAGGTCCTGAAGCTGGACTCACCTTCGCTTTGGAAAGGCATCGAACTGTTCGCGCGAGAAGTACGTTCCCTTGAGCAGCTCCAACACCCGCAGATTCCTAGGCTTTTGGCGTCGGACCTTGGCGCCGAGGACCCGTCGCGGTTTGTGTTGGTGCAAACGTGGGTGGATGGCAAGGACTTGCGGTCGTGCGATTTTCCCGACGAAAACTCGGTGATCGAAATGGCGCGCCAGGTTTTGTCGATCCTTGCCTACCTGCAGTCGTTCTCTCCGCCGATCATCCACCGCGACATCAAGCCCGCCAACATCGTCAAGTCCGGCGACCTCTACCATTTGGTGGATTTTGGTGCGGTGCAGTTGGTCACCCCGGCCGACGAGGGCGGCTCCACAATCGTGGGCACCTCGGGCTACCTGCCTCCCGAACAGTTGATGGGGCGAGCCGAGCCGTCCAGCGACCTGTTCGGCCTTGGGATGACGATGGTTCGGTTGCTCACGGGCAGAGAGCCCGACGAACTGCCGGTACACCGGCTCCGAACGGTGTGGGAAAACGCCAAGAAGATGCCCGTGTCGCCACGCACCGAGCGGTTCATCAACACCTTGATCGCGCCGCACGCAGCCGACCGATTCGCGGATGCCGCGACGGCACTCGCGGCGCTTCCAGGCGACAAGGAGCGTGCGCTCGTGCGCCGGCCAAGCAACACGACAATCCAAGTCCATCGCACGCCCAACGAGCTGCGTGTGGTCAAGGAGGGCACGTTTGGCCACGAGGTCTTGGTTCTTTTGGCGCTGCCGCCGTGTTTCTTGGCGGTCGTGCTGCTCGCGAAGCTCGCGTGGCCAGTTGCCATTGGCCTTGGCATTCCGATCCTTGTGATCTCGCTCAAGGCCGCCCACGACGCAGCGCAGCGTCGGCGCGGCACGACGTTGACCTTGGCAGGGGTCCGCTGGGAGCTGCGGGCCGGGCGCAAGATTCGTGCGTCCGGGCCTATCTCGCAGATTCGGGATGTCTGGTTTCAGCGCGCCATCGGCGTCAGCAAGCCAATCCAACACCTGGCGCTGCTCACCGACGAAGAAACCCACACGCTGTTTTTGGCCAATGATTACGAGGGGCGTTGGCTGCGCTCCGAAATCATGGACTTCGTCGAAGAACGTTGACCTTGTCGCTTGGCAAAAGGTCAGACAAACTTGGGCAAACTTCGAACACAGGGTATGGCCGTGAATATGATCGTTCGGGAACGAAAGGGTTGGTTTTCGCGCATTGGCGAGTCTTTCGGCGGTGTGATTTTCGGGTTCTTGTTGTTTTTGGCGTCGTTTGCGCTGCTGTTTTGGAACGAAGGCCGCGCGGTCCGGCGTGCCCAAGATTTGGAGTTTGGGGCGGAAAACGTCATCAAAGCCAACGCAGCGGCCGTGGACGCCAAGCTGAATGGAAAATTGGTGCATGTCGCGGGGGCCGGTACCGCATCGGGTCCGGCCGTCGACCCAGAGCTTGGCGTAAGCGGGCCCGCACTGACCATGGCCCGCAAGGTCGAGATGTACCAGTGGCGCGAGACGGCGCGGACCAAGAAGGAAAAGAAAATCGGCGGCGCCGAAGAGAGCGTCACCGAATACAGCTACGAAAAAACGTGGTCGGACAAGGTCATCTCGTCGTCGAACTTCCGGCAGGCCGGTCACGACAACCCCACGTCCATGCCCTTCAACGCGGCGACCTTCAACGCCCCAAACATCAAGGTCGGTGCTTACAGTCTATCGCCCGACATCATCGAGATGATCGCGCCGAGTGTTGCGCTCACGCCCGCACCCACGAAGCTGCCACAAGGCGCGAAGGTGGTCGGTAAGGAAGTCTATCTGGGCGCCAATCCGCAGTCACCGGCGGTGGTCGACGTCAAGATCTCGTATCAAATCGCACCGCCCGGACCGCTGTCCGTGGTGGGAGGACAGCAGGGCCAAGGACTCGTGGCGTACATGAACAAGGACCTCAACAACCCAGTGGTGCTGCTCGAACACGGTACACACTCGCCCGAGATGATGTTCAAGAATGCCGAGGATTCGAACACATTCCTGACGTGGGCGTTGCGTGTCGTCGGATTCCTGATGATGTTCTTCGGCCTGCGTCTGATTGGACGCCCATTGTCCGTCTTGGCCGACCTGCTTCCGTTTCTGGGAACCGCCGTTGGTTTTGTGACCGGGATCGTGTCGTTCTTCATCGCAGCGGGCCTGTCGTTTGTGACCATCGCCATCGCCTGGATTTTCTACCGCCCTCTGATCGGCATCCTTCTGCTTGTGCTCGCCGTGGGCTCCATTGTCGGCGCCATCTTGCTCGCCCGCAAAGCCTCGAAGAAAGCCGCCACCGCTTAATGTCCGTGAGGGTTGGTACTGTCGGGTCGGCAACCTCCGGTTCCCGAATGCGTAGTTGGGTCGGCAACCTCCGGTTCCCGAATGCGTAGTTGGGTCGGCAACCTCCGGTTGCCAAATGCGTACTTGGGTCGGCAACCTCCGGTTGCCAAATGCGTAGTTGGGTCGGCAACCTCCGGTTGCCGAATGGGCGAAGCCCACGGTTCGTCTTGTCGGGTCGGCAACCTCCGGTTGCCGAATGGGCGAAGCCCACGGTTCGTCTTGTCGGGTCGGCAACCTCCGGTTGCCGAATGCGTATTCGGGTCGGCAACCTCCGGTTGCCGAATGGGCGAAGCCCACGGCGCGTTGGGTTCGTGTTGCCGGCCCATCGATGTCGGCTTACGCCTAATGAGCGAAGCCCACGGTTCGTGTTGTCGGGTCGGCAACCTCCGGTTGCCGAATGGGCGAAGCCCACGGCGCGTTGGGTTCGTGTTGTCGGGTCGGAAAACACGTGTTCCCTGGATGTTCGGCTGACGCCGAATCCGGCAACCGGAGGTTGCCGGCTCATCGATGTCGGCTTACGCCTAATGAGCGAAGCCCACGGTTCGTGTTGTCGGGTCGGCAACCTCCGGTTGCCGAATGGGCGAAGCCCACGGCGCGTTGGGTTCGTGTTGTCGGGTCGGAAAACACGTGTTCCCCGGATGTTCGGCTGACGCCGAATCCGGCAACCAGAGGTTGCCGGCCCATCGATGTCGGCTTACGCCTAATGAGCGAAGCCCACGGTTCGTGTTGTCGGGTCGGCAACCTCCGGTTGCCGAATGGGCGAAGCCCACGGCGCGTTGGGTTCGTGTTGCCGGCCCATCGATGTCGGCTTACGCCTAATGGGCGAAGCCCGCAGCGCCTACGGGTAGTGCCTCATCCGCGTTCCAGCCATGAATGCGTTCCAAATGCGCTTGAATGTCTCCATTCACTCGCCTGACCCACAAGTCCAGCTCTAACCGGATTTTGTTCGATGTAATGACACGCTCTGGAGAGGTGTTCGGGCGTTGTTATCAGTGCGTCGTGGTAGTCGCGGAGCCAGAAAGCCCCTGTTCTTCCGAGGGCTGTGTTCGCCTGACCGGCAGTGAACGTCTTGAATGCTTTCAGGGTCCGACTGAGCGGTTCGTGGAACGTGGCCGCGAAATGTAAGTGGTTTGGCATTACTACGAAGGCAAATGTCGAGAATCTCCTATTTTCCGACGCCCATCTGAGGGCGTTTACCACTACATCGGCGACTTCGGGCTGCGCCAGCGCGCAACCCCCGATTGGATTTGTTTCCTCGCCGGTTCGCAACTGCTTGGGGATTACATCGTGTAAGAGAATCGTAATCAACTGTGTGCTTATTCCGGCGTCCACAAGATGTGGGAGTCGACCGTTGCTTCGAAAGACCATGCATCACCTCCGATCAAGTTTGTGGTGTATCGGTCAAAGCATCGAAAAGTTGCGAAACGTAATCTCAGATGGTTGGTTCGGCTTCGCCGAATCCGGCAACCGGAGGTAGCCGGCCCACGACCATCGACCCGGCTGAACACCGAACCCGCAGTCCATTCGGCTTCGCCGAATCCGGCAACCGGAGGTTGCCGGCCCACGACCATCGACCCGGCTGAGCATTGAACCTGCCGTCCATTCGGCTTCGCCGAATCCGGCAACCGGAGGTAGCCGACCCACGACCATCGACCCGGCTGAACACTGAACCGCAGTGCAAATGTCGAGAATCTCCTATTTTCCGACGCCCATCTGAGGGCGTTTACCACTACATCGGCGACTTCGGGCTGCGCCAGCGCGCAACCCCCGATTGGATTTGTTTCCTCGCCGGTTCGCAACTGCTTGGGGATTACATCGTGTAAGAGAATCGTAATCAACTGTGTGCTTATTCCGGCGTCCACAAGATGTGGGAGTCGACCGTTGCTTCGAAAGACCATGCATCACCTCCGATCAAGTTTGTGGTGTATCGGTCAAAGCATCGAAAAGTTGCGAAACGTAATCTCAGATGGTTGGTTCGGCTTCGCCGAATCCGGCAACCGGAGGTTGCCGGCCCACGACCATCGACCCGGCTGAACACCGAACCCGCAGTCCATTCGGCTTCGCCGAATCCGGCAACCGGAGGTTGCCGGCCCACGACCATCGACCATCGAACCCGCCGTCCATTCGGCTTCGCCGAATCGGGCAATCGGAGATTGCCGGCCTACAGATAAGTGGGTCTTTACACCATGGCTCCAACTCGCTAAAACCTCGCAAGTTAGTAATCACTCACATCGAGGTTCTCCATGCAAGATGCCTATATCCTTGACGCTGGCCGCTCCGCGATTGGTCGCCGAAAGGGCCTTCTCAGTACCACTCGTCCCGACGACCTCGCCGGCAACACCCTGAAAGCGTTCGTTGAACGCAGTGGTATCGATCCTGCCGAGGTCGAGGACGTCATCATGGGCTGCGTGACCCAGATCGGTGAGCAAGGCTTCAACATCGGGCGTATGGCGACGTTGATCGCTGGCTTCCCCGTGACGACAACGGGAACAACGGTCAACCGCATGTGTGCTTCCAGCCTTCAGGCCGTCAACTTTGGCGCCCAAGGTGTGATGAGCGGCATGCACGACCTCGTGATCGGTGCGGGCGTCGAGTCCATGAGCCGCGTAGGCATGGGGACCGACGGCGGCGGCCTCAGCGACGAGCTGCTCGATCGTTTTGACATCATCCAACAAGGCCACAGCGCCGAGCTCATCGCCCAGAAGTGGGGCCAAACCCGCGAGCAGCTCGACCGCATGTCGCTTGCGTCACACGAGCGCGCCATCGCGGCTCAGGACAAGGGCTACTTCGACGCCGAGATCCTCGCGCTTCGCATCCCAGGCCCCGAGGGTGACCACATCACCTTCAAGACCGACGAAGGTCCTCGCCGCGGCACAACACTCGAAAAGCTGAGTAGCCTCAAGCCGGCGTTCCGTGATGACGGCGTCGTGACGGCGGCCACCAGCTCGCAGATTTCGGACGGTGCAGCAGCGGTGCTCATTGGTTCCAAGGCCAAGGCCGAGCAGCTCGGCCTCAAGCCGCGCGCGAAGTTCCGCAGCATGGCGGTCGCTGGCGTCGACCCGACCATCATGTTGACCGGCCCAATCCCAGCGACTCAAAAGGCACTGGCAAAAGCCGGCCTGACCATGGACGACATCGGTCTGTTCGAGGTCAACGAAGCGTTTGCCCCGGTGGTGCTGTCGTGGGCTCAAGACATGGCGCCAAACGACCCTGAGAAGCTCCTAGAACGCACGAACGTCAACGGGGGCGCGATGGCGCTCGGACATCCGCTGGGCTGCTCAGGCGCGCGTCTGTTGACGACTCTGCTGCACGAAATGGAACGCCGCGACGTCCAGTACGGCCTCGCGACACTTTGTATTGGTTTTGGCATGGCGGTCGCGACCGTTATCGAGCGAGGTTGAGCATGAAATTACAAGGAAAAGTAGCGCTCGTAACGGGTGCTGGTGGTGGTCTTGGTCGTGCTTACGCGCATCTGTTGGCCAAAGAAGGCGCCAAGGTTGTCGTCAATGACTTGGGCGGCACGCGTGATGGTGCGGGCCACGGCAACGCCATGGCCGACAAAGTCGTCGCCGAGATCAAAGAAGCCGGCGGTGAAGCGGTCGCCAACTACGGTTCGGTGGCCAGCGCCGAAGACGCTCAAGCCATGATCGACCAAGCGGTTAGCGCGTTTGGCAAGATTGACATCGTCATCAACAACGCCGGCATCTTGCGTGACAAGACGCTCGTCAAGATGACCGACGACATGTGGGACCTCGTCATCGACGTGCACCTCAAAGGCACGTATCTGGTCACCAAGGCAGCGGTCCTCGCGATGGGCGAAAACGGCGGCCGCATCATCAACACGTCGTCGCTCGCCGGGTTGCTTGGAAACTACGGCCAAGCCAACTACGGCGCGGCCAAAGCCGGCATCGCGGGTCTGACACGCGTCGTCGCGCTCGAAACACGCAAGATGGGCATCACCGTCAACGCAATTGCGCCCGTGGCCAAGACCCGCATGACCGAAGACATCAACGTCGTGCCCGATTCCTTTGAACCCGAAGACATCGCGCCTTTGGTCGTTTGGCTGGCTACCGACGCCGCCAAGGACGTCACCGGACGCATCTTTGGCGCCCACGGCTCACACTACTTTGAGTACGTGATGGGCCAATCGGCAGGCGTAGACCTTGGTGATGGTCGCTGGACGCTCGACGCGATCAGCGAAAAATTCGAAGCGATCACCCAGATGGCCAAAGCCGAAGCACCGCCGGCCGACGATGGTTTGATCGGCGGAGCGCGAGCGTTGTTCGCGGCCGTGCCAGCCACCTACAAGGCGGAGAAAGCGGGCGACTGGGCTGCCAAACTCAAGTTCGACCTCGGCGGCCAAGCGACGTTTTCTTTGGTCGTGGGCGGCGGAAAGACAGAGTTCGTCGACGGTGCCGTGGACGGTGCAAACGCAACGGTCACGTTCGATGGCCCCCAGACGATTCTGGACATGGCCGCCGGCAAACTGGCGCCCGAGCAAGCGTTCATGGGCGGTAAGATCAAGACCGACAACATGGGCGCGCTCATGAAATTCGGCCAATACTTTGACCTTGCGGCGGCTGCGTCGGCATTGGGCGGAGGCAGCGATGCAGCGCCCGCAAAGGCAGCACCCAAAGGCTTGAACAAGGACATGGTCGGTCGGCGGTTCCGCGGAAGCGCCGCCTACGTCCTGCAAGACGACATGGTGGCGTACGCCAAGGCAACCGACGAGACGAACGCAGCCTATTTCGATGTTCACCGCAGTGGCGGCATCCAAGCTCCACCGGTGTTTCCTGTCCGTCCGTTGCTTTCAATGCTGCACGCCGCGATCGCGGACCCCGAGCTCAACGCAGACATGCTGCGTCTGGTTCACGGCGAGCAAGACATGCGTTTCCACCGTCATCTCAAGACGTGGGACCTGGCCGCACCACGTGCCGAGATCGCATCGATCGAAACCAAGGCATCCGGCGAACTGTTGAACGTGCGCCAGTGGCTGATGGTCGACGGAGAAATGACCACCGAAGTCATCAGCGGCTTGTTCATTCGCGGCGAAAGCAAGGGTGGTGGCGAGAAGAAGCCCGCCGCAGAACCGCCGGTGCGCGACGTGATTTATACGCAAAAGCAAGTGGTGTCGGCCGACCAACCACGTCGCTACGCGGACGCGTCACTCGACCACAATCCGATCCACATCGACGAACAGGTCGCCAAGGCCGCAGGCCACCCATCGGTGATTTTGCACGGCCTGTGCACGATGGCCTTCGCGGCACGCGCGGTCGTCGACGGCTGCTGTGGCGGAAACCCCGACCTGCTCAAACGCCTAAAAGTTCGCTTCTCGAAACCTGTCCTGCCTGGATGGGAGCTTGAGACGCGCATCTGGAAGGAATCGAGCGCGGCCGGCGTCACCACCTACGGGCTCGAAGTCGTCAACCAAGACGGCGTCGCGGTGATCAACAACGCGATCGCGGAAGTCGCGTCGTAATGCATCGCCGTGGGCTTCGCCCCTGCGGCATTCTCAGTCTTGCGTCTCGCCCAATAGCCCCACCAGGTGCGCGATCATGCGCTCGTGAAACTCGGCCTCGTGGTCGTCCGTGATGGCGAGCCAATGCAGGTTCATCGCGGTGTAGCCGGTTGACACGGCCATGGCGTGCCAAACCGGGTCCTCGGTCTTGAGCGCGAGGTCGATGGTGGGATGCGTGGGATCGAGGTCCACGACATTGCCCTCTGCTTGCGCGGGCAAACCTGTGCCTAACTCCTTGAGCACGAAGCCTCGGAACGCCACGTTTGCAAAGACCTGACTGTTGCCACGAATCTCCTCCATCAAACGCGCAAGCCGCTGCTGCGCGCCCTGATTGGGCTCATTGACCTTTACCTGTTCTACCGTCGCCTCCGGCTTTTCCGCCTCGGCCTCCGGTGGCTTTTCCAGACGTTTACTCGCCTTTTGTCCGGCTTCTAGATGTGCGGCCGACCATGCTTTGAGCCCGTCATTGGCCATGCGCAGCAACGCGGGAACCTCGGCGTGGTGTTCGCCGATCTTCAACCAAGTCAGCAAGCACCTGCCGCACGCCTCCAAAATGGCCTCGTCGGCAACGTCCGCGCCGCTGACAACGCGGTTCCAAAAACCGTCCAGAATGATATCTGGCGACTCCAAAATGACCTCGAACAGGCCAAACGGCACCGCCAGAGTCCGTTGGCCCACGTCACGTCCCTCGCGAAGCATCGAGATCATTGCAGTCTTGCCCACTAGGCCAGTCAGCGCGACCTCCCCGTGGGCTCGCCCAGCGTGAAACGAGGCGGTCGCGAGAACGTTTCCGACACCGGGCGGCGCCGCCGACTTGACCGCCCGCGTGAGCTTCGCAGGCCGCGCCGGCTGGTCGTAAAACCGTCGTTTTGCGTCGTCACGCCGTGCCCGCATCTCGGGGCTGTCGCTGACATCTTTGGGGTTTTGAAACAACTTGGTCGACAGATGCTGCGACAACACCAGAATCGGGGCGCTCGTGGGTGCGGCGTATTCCGCGACCGCGAACCCATCGCGCACATAATACGTGTTTGACCACTGTTTGACCTTTGCGAACGAATGCGCGCGGTTCTGTGTGTCCCAGAGCACCTCAAGGTCGCTGGCCGCTCGGTCTCCTGACGTCAGCAACGACGTGTAAAGCGCTGCCGCGGCCTTCGACATCGGCTTGGCGTGGTCTGCCACATATTCGAGCGCAATGTCAGCGCAGGTTTGGATGATTTCACGTTCGTGGGCGAGGCGATTGTCGTTGTGCACAAACGCATCGTAGGTCGACGAGATCGTCAGTCGCGAATCGTGTGTGATGACCTGAAACGCACCACCGCGGGAGGTTAGCTCGACCTCCTCCACAATCCGATTTTCGAAGGTTAACGCCATCGAGATCGACATGTGTTGCTCGGCCGTAAGACCAATGATGGTGTTGCCGTGCGTCGTGATGAGGTCTCGTTTGGCCAGATAACGCATGGACGGGAGCTGAAACGGAACCTTGTTCTGGGATTCAAATCGGCTTTTCCCCTCGATCTGACGCAGCTTCGTGCTCGCCATGTCCGGCGAACGACCCAGCATCGCTCGAAGCAGATCCGACGTCGTGTCGTCCCCAATCACCACCGTGTACTGCGCCAGAAGGACCTCGGTGTCTGGGCCTGACATACGCTCGGCTTCCGAAAACGTGCAGAACGCGATGGGAAGATTGCGCGCAGCAAGTTCGTCGAACGAAAAGATCGACGTGGCGGCCGCTTGGCCAAACTTTCCAGCCATCGTTCGCGCAAGACTTCCCCACGACTTTCCAACTTTGAGGTCACAAAATAGGGGCGTCGATTTCAATTCGTCGATCGATGGCTTTTCCGTTTCTTTTGAGACCCCGAAGGTGCGAAACGCCGCCGAATCGAGAAACCGTAGGTAGTCGGCCGCGAGCAGGTGCATGTCCTTGTAGGGTGCTGCCTGTTGCATGGGATGTGTGGGCGTTGACGCGGCCATCTTCGCCAGGAATCTTGGGAAACACGCGATGAATGTATTGAGGCGCGTAAGCGTCGTGTCGTCATCATCGGGGCCTGTAAAATCGCTGTTGGGATGGACGTCGTGCACCACCACGTACAGCGAGCCCACGCCAGGAGCGCTCAGCAGCACGTTGCGTTGGTACAGGAAGTCGAAACGTCCCGCGGTGCGGCTGGTCACATAGCCCATCTCGATCTTTGCGTCGTCGCTCTTTAAATACGTCCCGGGCTCGACAAAACGTTCCACGTCGACGCCCCAACGGTTCGTTCGCCAACGCTCCTCGGACAGGAGTCGTTTGCTTGTGCTCCGCGCCGCTTGGGTGACGTCCGTCGCCGTAATCTGAAAGACACTTTCGGCCACATCCCGGCGTATGTTTGCGTATTGGTTGACGTATTCCTCGCCGTCGACCAGCAAGATAGGGCGATCGCCGAATCGGCCCGGAACAGGGGAGGTCGCGACGTGAACGCGGCCGTCCGGCGACGCGTCGGCGAGCGAGACGAGCCAACAATTTTCAAGCCGCGAAAACGGCGCTCGTGCGGGAGCGCGCCCTGCGCACAACCAAAGCGGGAAGATGCGCAACGCCTTGAGCAGCTCGGTCGTTACGGGCGGGATGTCCTCGTAGAACAGCCTCGCGCGGTGCGCCTCGGCAGCAAGTTCGGCCATCAGTCGCCCAAGCGAGCCCAACATGTGGTCGGGCATGGGACCCTGCTTGATGCGTTCAAGCAACGCCTCCCGGCACAAGATCTGAAGCTCGGCAGCAACCTCATCAAACGCCTTGTTGCGCACAACTTTGAGTCCCGACAAGTCGTAATCCACGCGGTCCGTGTCCACGACAACCGTCGCTGGAATGGTCCCTTGCACCGAGATGCGCTCGGTTTCGACGCCATGCCTCAGAAAGTGGATGTCCATGGTCGCGCCGTGCACCACCGGCTCGATGGAGCCCCGCATCCCATCTTGATCGAACACAAACCCGCGCGCTCCCGCACCAAAGTTGTGCACGGTGAGGGTCTTCCCAGCGACCACAAGGGGAACGTCCGAAAATCGCGCGTGCTCCCTCATCAACTGGTACTCCGGCGCTGACCCCGCGGTCCCGAACATCCGCGACGTGCTCAATGGCAACCGAATGTAGATCCGTGTGCCTCCTGCGAGTTCATCCTCAGGGAACTTCTGCGTGATGATGCGCTCGACCAGGCTGCGATTTGTCTCCCCGCTGAGCACCGCTTCATGGCCGCCTGAGCGAATCACAATGCGACGTGGTTGCAGCGCTTCGGCAGCGATGAGCCCAAACGCCAGCCGTCGCAATGTTGGCCGACTGTGCTTTTGAAACGGCGCCTGCCAAAGCGTTGCGAGGTCTTCTTCCGAGAGCGTTACGCCATGCAGGTCAAAGAGGTACTCGTCGCTGTCAAAGTCGATCTCAATCCGGTTCGCCCCACCGGCGTTTGCGGCACCAATGACCTCCAGAATCCATCGATGAGGGTCAGGCAGACGGTAGTCGCGCAGCTTCTCTCGCGCCTGTGTGGGGTCTAGGGTAATTTCCCCCTGATGCACCACCTCGCTGGTTCGCCACTTTTCGACACTCATTGGCCACCTCCGCGCGCCAGGCGGTTTTGGGTGCTCGAACGCAGCCAGACATCGTCTTCCTCGATCGCAATGCCGCTGCGGGCGGTCAGCAGCTTTGTGACCATGTAGGCCGCGAGCTCAGGCTCAACCTTTGCGAGTTTTGCCGCGTTGACAATGGCGTCGTGGTCAACGTTGACAATCAAGGCCGCGGACTTGGTGAAGCTGGCCTCGCGCACCCGGTTCCACTGCCATACGGGGATGTGGCGAAGTGGCGCCGAATGCCAGATTGCGGGCTCTTGGCCCACTGCAGACTCTGGGTAGCTTAGCCCCGCCCAAGAAATCCGTGTTTCCGGATGAAGCGCGGTCAGCGCCGTGTGAAGCGGCGAAAACCCCTCGGGTTGTTGGTAAAGTGGGGCGACCAACGCATCTTGAGGTCGCCGCACCCGAAATCCGAGGGACTCGGCGATTTGGGTCATCGCCGCATTGTCGGCCATCAACAAAGTCGCATCGAGCCCGTCACAGACGTGCGAATCGGTGCGGACAAACACTTTGTCTTCGCGCAGCCACTTCTTGATCGTTTTGGGCGAGTGAACAACGCCGTTGGTGTCCTTGAACAGCGGGAGGTCGTCGATCCGTTTGTAGGTCTCGGGGTGATACTTGCGAAGAACCGGAAAAAACGCCGCAAGGTCCTTCCAGCGCTGCGTTGGACCTACGGCAGACTCATTTTTCAGCTGCTCCAAAAATGCGTTCGGCAACAGGTTTTTATGCACGTCGTCGAGCATGGCGACCACCCGCGCCCAATGGTCGGTCTCGCGCACACGGTCACGGGTGAGCGTGTGTTCCAAGTACCTAGAATCGATGCGAAATGTCATGTGCGGCCAGCGCGAACTCTGTTGCTCCATGAGCGTCAGCCCGCGATTGTAATAACCGGCCAGCGACTCAAGCTCGGGCGAAAACCCCGCGACGATGCGGGTCTCTTCATCGTCCACAGACACGGTGACCAGCGCCTCCACCTCAAACGGTGCGCCGATATCTTCACCCTGAAACGACACCGGAATCCGCGAGAATCGACACCAGTGTTTCAGGACTTTTTCGACCCTGGGTTTGAATGCATTGAACTCCAATGAACTCATGGGTTTGACGACGGTGATGCACGTGCCCTCGCGTGGCTCGTCCAATCGCATCAGCTCCCACGTACGATCGGGATGAAACAAAACGCGCCATTGCTCGCCGGCGCGCGCCGTGTCCACAACGACGACCGAGGGTTGGATGGCAAACACAGAAGCAAAGCCAATTCCAAACCGACCGATCTTCGTGAAGTCGTTGTCTTTGCTTGAGGCAAACAACTTGGTGAGTTTGTTTTCGATGATCTCGCGGGTCATGCCCTCGCCGAAGTCGTCGACCCGAATCACCGCCGATTCGTGCTCGTAGTCAACGCGTACCGCAATTTCTCCGCTGCCCGCGTCGATGGCGTTCTGCACAAGTTCGCGGAAGAAGGCGAGTGGGTCTGCAAACTGGTTGACGACGTCGTCGATGATCGCTTCAACGGTATTCACGGGCACTCCAGCAAAGTCAGTTCGTTGCGACCTCTAATTGCCAAAGAACGCGGGCACATGCCACGAGGCACCTTCAAAATCGACCGAGCCCGCATTTGCGTCGGCGAGTGCAACCACCAGAACGGTCCCCTCACAACCGTCCAGATACGCCACCCCAACTTTCACATCCTTCGGCTGTGGCTGCTCGACGGGGTCGTCCACCGCTGAGGCAAGGAGGAATCCCCCATCCGACGTGATCTGGAACAAACGCCACCCGATCGAAGTCGTGCTCGAATACCCAACAACAAACCCTCCCGGCACTGCGGTCAGCGCGGCCACCGCGCCCATCGGGAGATTTAAAGGGACCTCGAAGGGTTGGAGCTCCGATTGGCTCTCGATCAACTGTATCAACGTTGTTCCGTTGAGCAGCGCGTACACGGTCTTGAGCCCGTCGCGTCCGATGTAGACCAGGTCCGCGCGAACTTGAGATGCGCCAGTGTCGTAGCTCATCCCCCGGATCGGATCGTAGAGATGCCAACGTCCGTTGCCTACATCCCATACCAACACGTTTTCACCTGCGCTCGAGACGAAGCGTGGCCCAAGCTGAAACTCCGGTGATCTCCCATTTGAAAGCAGCTGGTCGTTGATCACAAGGAATTCCCTCGGCCGAATCGCCGCATACCAAGGCGAAACCTCGTTTCGCTGCGAGACCGGATTGAATCCCCCGATGTAACCCACATCTGTCAGTGCCGCCCCACACGTCTCAAGTTTGACGGAAGCGACGCCAAAGTACGCTGCCACCTTGTCCACGTCGTCGCACTGCGTCGGTATGGTGGCCGATTGAATCAGGTCAGCATCACGCCGAAACACCCTCGCGGCCGAAATAAAACTATCGCCCAACCCCTCGGAAATCTGGCCGAATTCAACCTTCGCGTTTTTGATTTGGAGTGGGATCAATTGGGCGGCATCACCTTTCAAAAAGACGATTTCCCCGTCGGTCCCCAACCACGCCATCGAGAAGTCTGCTGGCGCGCCGTCATAGGTTCCCCCGAATTTGTCGGGCTCGCCGACCGCACGAGGTTGCTCACACCGCGCCCGCCAAGCCGCAAAACCTTGGGTCTGGTTGTTGGTGCTGGTGGTTTGATTGTTGGTGGCGATGGTCTGGTTGTTGGTACCGGTGGTCTGGTTGTTCCCTTGCGCGAATTCCACGTCCCCAAACGTGTTGCAACCCAACAGCACAACGCTGAGCAGCGAACCCAAAAACACGGAAAACTTAGCCATTATGAGTCTATCAACGGGAGTTGCCGTGAATCCTACTCTAGAAACGATCGCGGAGCGAGTGGGGTTTGGCGACCCGAGCTGGGTGGCAACTGCAGTTGCATACACCCACGCGCCAGCGAATGCCCTCTGCACAAAACGGCAACATTTCGGATGGTTACGTGTTTTCACTTTGTTGGTACGCGGCTTGCGTAACTGTCAGTTAACGCTTTTGGAGCTTTCGCATGAAACTTTGGATGCCCGCCCTTGTTGCCCTACTCGCCGTTGGTTGTTCTGACGCCGCTCCCACCTCGTCACAATCCTCCGTGGATCTGCCCGCGGGATTTGGCAAGTCGGACAACTACATCAGCACCAACGCCGCTGAATACATGCTCGACGGAGAGGTCTTGGTTGCGTTGCCTGCCGATTTTGCCGAGCTCGACGATGTCGCACAGGCCGAGCGCGCTCAAAACGTCGGTGACGCGCTCGTCGACACCTTGTCGCGCAAGGCGAAGTCCCGCCTCGAAGAGATTCTGCGAACGGCGAACACCGACATCACCGACGAAGACGCGAAGTTCTTCATCTACGTTAAGCCGGCCTATCAAAAGGCGAGCGCGTCTGAATCTGTGGTCGACGGCGACCAGATTCGTGTGACGTTTACACTGCAATTGGTGGGTTCGGCCGATTTGCTCAAGGCCATCGAACAGGTCGAGGGCGGCAGCCACCTCAGCGTGACCTACACCCAAGATGGAGCGGAAGCACAGACGCAGATTTTGGTGTCCCCGGTTCCTTCGACGGACGCGTTCCCCAAATACAACGAAATCTTCGAAGACGGCGTTTACGACATCACGGTCATTTTTGGCGGCGACTACAACCAAGAGCGTTACGACCTCGAGACCGCGAAGTGGACCGTACAGTTCCTGCGCGAGAGCGGTTGGCAAAACGACTCAGTGACAACGTTTGAGGACCTCAAATACGATTCGGCGCCCTTTGTGTTGCCCGTGCGGATTGAAGGCAAAGACGTCGAAGCGCGTGTGCACATCATCCACTCACAAATGGACGACGACGCTGGCCAACCGCAATCCTTGTTGCGCGAACTCGTTGAGGCCGCGGTCAAACGTAGCGACGTCGTGATCTACAGTGGCCATGCGGGTGCGGGCGCGGGCATGATCCTAGACTATCAGCCTCGCTACGAGCTCGACGATTCAGAGTTCGACACCGTCGAGATGAAAGAAGGCTACCAAATTTGGGTGTTTGACGGCTGCAACAGCTACCGCACCTACGTCGAAGCGTTGATGGAAAACCCCAACCGCGACTACAGCAACACCAACGTGGTCACGACCGTCAACACCACCCCATTTTCGGCCGGTTACGAAATCATCAACCGATTTGTGCACTGGTTGGTGCTGACCGAGGGCGACGGCAGCCACATCCCTGTGTCCTGGAACACGTTGTTGCGCGGCGTCAACGACTCGTTCCCCGACGTCCACTACGGCGTGCACGGCATCGACGACAATCCCAAGATCAACCCCAACGGTTCGGACGCATTGTGCCAGTCCTGCACCGACAACGCCGATTGCGGCGGCGGCGGAAACTTCTGCGTCAACTACGGCGACACCCCCGCGTGTTCGGTGGCGTGTACGACCGACGCCGCGTGTGGTCCCGGTTACGAGTGCATCGCGTTGTTTGATGATCCCGACCTGTTCTACATGCCCATGCAGTGCGTGCGCACATCCCAGACCTGCGAATAACGCAGAATCCACGGTGTTGCCGCTGTTTTCGGCGTCGAACAACCGTGCGATACTGAGGCATGGCCGACGACATCCTCAACGAACTGCGCCGCGGAAACCGCCTCGAAAAGGAGGGTGAGTTCCGGCTGGATCCCGAAAAAGCGCGCGAAAAACTGCGCCTTTTTCGACTTCCGGACCCACACCGTTGGGTGCTTGAAATCGTGTCCGCGGCCAACTTGCTGGGCGCCGACACGGTCACATTTCGGGTCGATGCCGACGAGGTCGAGGCCCATTTTGATGGCGACGAATTCCAACCCGAAGACCTCGCGGACTTTTACAACTCCGCCTTCCGCACCACAAAAACGCCGCGTGATATTGCGGTGCGCCAACTTGCCATTGGTTTTACAGCTGCAGAAGGATTGTCTCCCTCTGTTTTGGTGATCGAATCCGGCGCCATTGCCGTTCACCTCGGGCCCGGCAACGGCGAAATCACACAGATTCCGCCGCGAAAAGGAACACGCATTTACTGCAAGGAAACCTTTCGTACGGCACATATCGTCGAATTTTTTCGCAATTTGCGCGGGAACATCGCCGAGAAAACCTACCTGCGGGAGCTGTGCACGTTTTCAACGACGACCGTGGTGTTGGACGGAAAGGCCATAAGCACCGGGCTCAAGTTTGATGGCAAGACGCCCGCGATTCCCATCCTGTCGGATGGCGTCTCCGGCATGGTGCGCGCGGCACCAGCCGAAGGCCAATCGCGCATCGACTACGTGCAGTACGGCGTCTTGGTCGAACACGAAACGTACCGATCCCATCTCGGGTACCGTGCCGTCGTCGAGGCGAGCCAACTTCGCCGCGACATGTCCAACGCGAGTTTTGTCCGAGACGACGCGTTCAAGCGGGTCAAGTCCGCTATTTCTGCGGCGCAGCTCGAAGCCGCCCACGCTTATCTGAGCGGAATTCATCCATCGGAATGGCGAAAACACCCAGGCTTGGAAGATTTTTACGTTCAGGTGATCCGAGCGCTGCTGAAGAAACGAAAACAGGGGGCCGCGGTCGACGAAGGCATTCAGCGTCTGCTCGACCTGCTTGATGCCTTTGTGATTTGGCCACTCGCCGATCGGCCCGACGATTCGCAACCGATGTCGTACGAAGCCGGGCCTCGCAATCTTGTGAGCATGCAAGCAGTCAAAAAGACCGGGGCGATCTACACATCAAAAACCGAGCACCGACAAGAGAACATTCAGCGCAAGCGACCGGTCTTGTTGCTGACCAACCGTCATCTTCTCAACCTCACGCTCGACGAAGTTTCGGCTTGGCTCGAACTTCCCATCGAAGACGTGACCGAAGAGCTGTCCTCCCAAGGGCTTGTCTCGGCGAACGCGAAGGCATTGTCGCAAAGGCCTTGGCCCGTGGAGCTCAACGCCTCGGGTTCCCAACACATTTTTCGACGCGAGATCGGTGCGTGCACGATTTCAGTGGGGCTTTCTACAGGCGGTGAACCCGCGGTGGCGTGGGTGCAGTCGGGATACTTGCTCGCCAAAAAGGCCAACCCCCTGCCGTTCGACATTCACATCAGTGGCCGTGTGGCCGCGAACGCGTTGATCACCGGTCCCGCTGAAGACGACACCAACCGAGGACTGGCCTCGGCGGCCGTGCTTGCAACGCTGCAATTGTTCGACCCCATCGCAAAAACCAAGGGAGAACCCTCCAACGTGGTGCGCCGCGCAGCCCGCGCCGCGATCATGGCCCTTGTTGCGGGTGAGTTTCACACCGCGTTGTTCAAGTCGTTGGGGTTTGACGACTACGCTGCCGAGTTTTGGAACAAGTATGCGCTGCCCACGTCGGCGTTTGCATTGTTCAACTACGAAGCCCAAGGGGTCACCCTCGATTCTGTTATCGACCGCATGGGCGGCCTAGCGCACGTGCGTGTGTTCGAGCGGGTGGACGGTCGAGGCTCTCATTCGCTGCGCGAAATCATCGACGCCACCAAGAACTCCAAGCTTTATGTGGTCAGCTACGACGATCGAGACCGCTTGTTTACGATCAACGCAAAGGTGCCCGACGACGGCGTATTTGTGTGGACCGACGCGAAACTGGACAAGTGTCTGCTGCAACTGTGCGGCAAGTCGGTCAAACCCGGTCTAGACGTCATCACGTCCCAAGCCTACAAAAACGCCTTCTCGCAGCGGCCTCGTGTGGCATTTGGCATTCCGGATATCGAGCGATACGCGATCCACAAAGAGTTCGAAACACACCATGTGACGCTGTCGCTGGCATGGCGACCGCCTGACACACACAGTGGCCAGGGCCGGCTGTTGGTCCGATATTTTTTCCAGGAACGCGTTCTGGCCGAACGCACATTCCATGCGATCTTCGGTGAGTTTACAGCCCACGTGACGGGAAATCCGGTGAAGCCGCGTTTTGACTTTCAAGACGTCAACCAATCCAAGGCGATCTCGAAAATCGAGATCGCGATCCGCGATAAAACTTGGGAAGTCCTGATCGATTGGCTGCGCGCACAGCTTGAGGCGGCGCCTAGGGACCAACATCCGATGGCATCGCATACGTTGGACATGATTGTGTTCAATGAACCGCGTCGCCTGCGTGCCCTGAAATTTCTGGAGTTGACCAACGGTGAGGTCGTCTCGCCCGACGAGCTGCTGCGTCGCGCCGACACGATCGCGTTCACCGAGAACGACCAAGTGGTGCACGAATTCGTTCCGACCGGAGTGCCCGTCGTCCGAGCACGTCGCACCCAGCTCGAGTCGATCTTTCCGGAGGATTCACTGATCGACTGCACCGCTCGGGAGCACATCGTCGATGCCATACAGCGCAATCGACACAGATTCCAACAGCGGCCCGTGGTCGACGTCTCGACACCGCCCGAGGCGCTGGCCACGGCAACGTTCGAAAACGATGAATTTTCGGCGACGTTGTGGTTGTTACGGGACGCTGACCCGGCAAATTCACCGCGTTTCGTCGCGACCCGAGTCGTCTTTGCCCAGCGTGTGCTGACCGAGATGTCCATAGAGGTGCGCTATGGGCGTTTCTCGGCGGTTGTGCAAGGCACCGGGTTACGCCCCGATGTCAACACGTTCGACCGGGTCGCGGAGATTCCCAAAGACTTCGAAAAGCTGCTCGCACAGCTGGCTCAGACGTGTCTGATTGAGTACCTCAAAAACAACGGGCACGAAGACGCTGGCATGTTTTGGTACATGTGGAGAACGGCGTCCCAAGACCCCGTGTCTTTCTGGCCTGAGGCACACAAACTGCTGGTCGAGCTGCCCTTCTTTGAACTCGCCGATGGCTCCAAAGTCGGCTACCGCGCGGTGCAGGAACTGGCAAAACGGCACGGTTTTGTGCCGTGGGCGGGGCGAGGGGAATCGACGTCCGGCGTTCGCGCCTCGGAAGTGGTGGTGATCGAACGCCAACGGAATCTGGTCACCCTGTTTCCGCACGTTCCATGGCGCCACGTGGTGTCACTAAGGTCCGCCGCGGTATCCGACGCCGCCCCCCTGATCGTGGAGCAGGTGAGCGACCACGCAGCACGTGCGCTGAACGAATTCCGCCAGTGGCTGCAAACAATCCCGTGGCCACAAGCCGATATCGTTCAGGCGCAATCCATGGCGCTGACAATCGGGGAGGCCGACGGGAAATACCTGTTCTCCAGTCAAAATGGGGCGCTAATGCTCGACACAATGCATCCGGTGGGCAGCGAGCTTCTTCGCGGGAACTCGCGCATGATGAGCTTCGCCGCATCGTCGTTTTTCTCGACGCTCGCCACCAAATTTTCGATCGTCGACCGAAACGGGGAATTGGAATGGCAACATGCCCTCGCAAAGGCCATCTCCAATCATTCTGCGATCTGAATTGCGGCACGTAAGACGCGGTCTTCCTCGTCCAGAGACATGCCGGCGGGAAGCCACAAGGACTTCATGAACACCATGGCCGCGAGCTGCGGATCACGCTCGGACGCGGAGATCACATCGTTCGCAAATTCGTCGCGTTGGTTGATGATGATCGACTCAAACGACCCGGGATGCGCGTCTTTTCGATCGAGGGCGATCTTGGGTGTCACGGAGTTCTCGTGCCGCCTCAAAAAGAAAAACCGATGTTTTTCGATGGGAGAAAACGGGTAGCTAAAATTGCCGATAAACACAGTCTCCAGAGCGAAGCCAATTTTCCTCGCTAACGCGACCACTGCATCGGCAAAATCAACCGGCACCGGACGCAATTGGCTCGGCATCACGAACGTTCCTTCAACCATTTTCGCGGTCACGCCGCCGAGTCGAAGCACCTTCAGCAGCGAAGATGCTTCCGCGCCCCCCACGAGCGTCGACGCCAACGCAAGCAAGTGATCGGCCCCGGCTGAAACAAAAACTTCGGGGCGTTTGGCCAGGTCGCGCATCGACCCTGGGCCGTCACCAGCGATGAAGATTTTTCGATCCTCAAACTTTCGCAGCGTGGTGGGATTGTGGCTCAGGTACGCCGACATCGCAGCCATCCTGTGCGCGTACATAAGCGTTGGCGGCTCGGCAGCCTGCTGCTCAAGTTCGGCCACTAGAAGGTCTGGAAGGGTCTGCGTGTAGAGTCTGTCGAGAATGTCTTGCGCTTTGTGGAAGTTCTTGTCCTCAAGCACGCGGTCGCGGGTCAGAGTGTGTTCGAGGTAGCGCGAATCCATCCGAAACGTCATCCCCGGCCACTGAGATTCAGTGCCTTCGAACAGCGTCAATCCACGATTGTAATAGCCATAAAACGCGTCCGATTGGGCGACCAAGCCAGCCACGACCCTTGTCCCTTCTTCGTTGAATCGCGTCACAATGGGCGCGTCCACCTCAAACGGTTTTCGGATGTCCTTGCCGCTGACGTAAATCGGCACCGCGACATGCGCACACCATTTCTGGATGACTGTGTGTGCCTTGGAAACAAACGTGTCTGCGTCGGTTCGCGTCATGCGCTTGAAAACGCGAATTCGTGTGCCTTCGACCGGGTCGCTGAGGGTGTAAAGCTCGAACGTGCGGTCGGGTTTGAACAACACTCGCCAGCACTCGCCGCCCCGTGCGGTGTCCACGGCGATGGCGTCCGGTTCGATGGCGTAGACGGACACAAAACCAATCCCAAATCGTCCGATCTTGGTCAGGTCATCGTCTTTGGTCGACGAGAACAAGCGCGTCAGCCGCGTCTCGATAATCTCGCGTGTCATTCCCTCGCCGAAATCATTGATGTGGATGGTTAAGGTCTGGGATTCTTGGTCGTAGTCGAATTCGATCTCGACCTCATTAGAGCCCGCATCCACCGCATTTTGAATCAGCTCACGGAAAAAAGCGTGCGGATCCGCAAACTGACGAATCAGATCCTCGAGCACAACGCTGACGTGTTCGGCACTCACGCAGGGGCCAACGTTTCGGTGTCGGCGTGGTCATCGAGCAGCTCAAGCTGAGCATTGACCGGCGTGGCGTTGCCGGGGGTCGACCGCACATATTGACCGTCCGCGCCGAGCATCCAGGTTTGTGTGTTGTCCTTGAGGTACAGATTGAAGCCCTCGTCCAAGACGCGTTTGCTCAACCGAGGGTCCTCGATCGCGACGGTTTCTTCGATACGGCGGAACAGGTTGCGATTCATCCAATCGCCGCTCGATATGTAAACCTGCGGGTCCCCGTTCTTGAAATAGTACGCACGCGAGTGTTCGAGGAATCGTCCCACAATACTGCGCACGCGGATATTGGAGGAGACATCGGCGATGCCCGGGCGAAGGCAACAAACCCCGCGAATGATCAAGTCGATCTGCACTCCCGCGCGTGACGCACGATAGAGCGCGCGGATGATCTCGGGCTCGGTCAACGAATTCATCTTGGCGATGATGCGCGCGGGTTTTCCTGCCGTCGCCGCCTCGGCTTCCCTGTCGATCATTTCGAGCAACCACTTGTGCATCACAAACGGCGCTTGCTTCAGCTTTTTGAGGCGCATGGCGCGACCGAGCCCGGTCAGTTGATTGAACATTTTGTGCACGTCCGCGCAGATATCGGCGTCGGCCGTGAGCAACCCAAAATCGGTGTAGAGCCGAGATGTCTTGGGGTGATAATTCCCAGTGCCAAGGTGCGCATAACGCCGCAATCGGCCGCCTTCGCGCCGCACGACCAACGACATTTTTGCGTGGGTCTTGTAACCGACCACACCGTAGACCACGTGTGCGCCCGCGTGTTCTAGGCGGTTGGCGAGCTTGATGTTTTTTTCTTCGTCAAACCGGGCGCGCAATTCGATGATCGCCGTGACCTCCTTGCCCGAGTGTGCGGCCTCGATCAGGGCTTCGGGCAGCGCTGAATCGACGTCGGTGCGATAGAGCGTCAGTTTGATCGCCAAAACATCGGGGTCGGCCGCAGCCTGCTTGATGAAGTCGACCACCGGCGTGAACGATTCAAACGGGTGGTGAAGCAAAATGTCACGGTTTCGGATCGCTTCGAAAATATCGACCCGGCGCGCCACATCACGCGGAATTCCCGGCACAAAGGGTGGGAACTTGAGGTCGGGCCTCGCAACCATATCAGCGAGTGCCATCAAGCGATTGACGTTGACCGGTCCGTTGACCTGGTAACAGTCCTCGGGCTGCAATTTGAACTGGTCGCGCAAAAACGACGTGATGTCGTCGGGACAATTGTCGGCAACCTCAAGACGCACCGCATCGCCATAGTGGCGCTGGAAAAGTTCGTCCTCGAGCGCACGCCGAAGGTCGTCGATTTCTTCCTCGTCCACGAACAGGTCGCTGTTTCGTGTCACGCGAAATTGGTGACAGCCTTTGACCTTCATCCCCGGGAACAAATCGCCCACGTGCGCGTGGATGATCGACGACAAAAATACGAAATCGTACTCGCCGCGTGCGACGCTTTTAGGAAGTTGAATGATGCGGGGAAGCGAGCGCGGTGCCTGGACGATCGCGATGCCGCTGTCGCGCGCAAACGAGTCGTTTCCTTCGAGCGAAACGATGAAATTCAAGCTCTTGTTCAGGATGCGTGGGAACGGGTGAGACGGATCCAAACCCAACGGGGAAAGCACCGGCAGCACTTGCTGATTGAAGTAGCGCTTGATCCAGCGACGCTGTTTTTCGTTCCACGCCGTGCGACGCGCGAATCGAATCCCTGCGTTTTCGAGTGCTGGCAACACCACATCGTTCCACGCCTTGTATTGCTCGCTGACGAACGTGTGCGTCACCTGCGAGATCAACCGTAACTGTTCAGCCGGCGACAGTCCGTCGGGGCCGGCGACCAACGATTCGCCCAAGATCTGATGTTTGAGTCGGGCAACTCGGACCTCAAAAAATTCGTCGAGATTCGTGCTCGAAATGCACAGGAATTTCAGGCGTTCCAAGACGGGCATGCTTGGATCGAGTGCGAGGTCGAGCACTCGCCGGTTGAACTGAAGCCAACTCAACTCGCGGTTCAGGTAGAACTCGGGGCTTTTGAGATCGAGTTCGTCGGTTTTGAGTTCGGTCGCGTCGTTCAAGTCGATTGCCATGAATCTGTGTCCCTATCAGAAGGCTCGGTGATTGTAGGGTTCGGACTGCAGCGGGGCAAGGAAAGTGAGGTCGCCGGTCATGGGCGAACACGCTGACACTACCTGACAATCGCCCGTGATGCGTTGAAGCCACACGCTGAGACGGTAACCTACGGGCGTGGAGGTATCGATGGAATCAGCACTTGTCGAACGGGACGCAAAAGCGTGGTGGAGCTTGTTGCAAGACATCTCACAGGGGATGGAGCCGAACGCTGAGATTGCGCGACAACTCTATGCGGCGGGGACGTTTGAAGAGTGGCGGCAACAAGGGTTCAAATCGATCGATGTTGTGGCCTGTTTGCTCAAGCCATCCACCACACGTGAGTTCGAGTTATGGTTGCTCGCCTCTTGGTTACTGGTCGTTGACGCAACCGATCCGGAACGCTTCGCGATTCGATACCCGCAGCTTCAGATCAACGGTGAGCCCAACATGCTCGAGGCTGCCGAGGCTTTGTACCTGGAATGGCGCCGTGTCGACGACCCGCCCAAAGACTGCATTTGTGAGGTGTGCCTGTGGGTGGTCGACGCTGCGCTTGGCCTCGAAGATTATCGAAAGGCCCGCCACTACGCGTACCTCGCCGCCGAGTGGGCACGAGCCGCGGGTTTAGACGAACGTCGGAACTTTGCGTGGCGACGGATGGCCAAGGCACTGGTTGGACTCGGTCGAATGGATGACGCCCGCGACATGATGGAGCAGGCCGCTTCGTGAATCGTTGCCGAAAACGCGTGAACGAGCCTGGCCTGGATGGTCACTTGGGTTGCCATCTCCCGTGACCACTCGACCTGGCACAAGACCACATCATTTACCGTGAAATCAGGGCCTGAGCGTGCTGCCCATCTGGCCCGAATTGTGCTTCTATTGTCTCCGAATTCCTGAGCGGAGAAGTCGGATGAAAAAAAGTTTGCTGTTGGCTCTCGGTCTTTTGGTCGCCCCCGCATGTGGTTCTGACACACAGCCCGAAACGCAAGAAACCCCGAGTTTCCTTGGGGCCGGCGACAAGGCCGACAATTTCTACTCCGAAAGCGCCCAAGAGTATTACGTGCGCGGCACCACAACGCTGACCCTTGAGCCCGAGTACGCGGACGCGACCGAGGAAGAACGGCTCAAGCGCGTCGCCGAGCTCATCCCCTACAAACAAGTTGTCATCGGCTACTTCCTCAACGCCTACCTGATCGACAAATCCGACCACGACGGCAACGCCGACTACGGTGGCTTCAAGGCTCTGACGAAAAACGGCTCGTACGAAGACCTCGACATCGTCAAGGTTGACGACCTCAACTACACCTTCCGTTTTGTGCAGGAAATTGGCGGCCAAAACGACCTTCTCGCAGAACTTGCGCGCAACGCCGACGGCGCGACCCAAGCAGACGGAAGCCTGCTGTTCCGCTTGTCGATCGGCAAAGTTACGAACGAGGAGATGACACAGCTCGAGTATGAATCCGAGTGGTACCGCAAAGCGCCGTGGTCGGACTTCACGCCCACCGCCGCTGGCCCGGATCGTGTGGAAATCCAAGAGGTCGAAGTGCTGCCCCAGCCTCGTTCGAACGACGCTTGGCTCGACTACAACCGCTTGTTTGCGGACGGCCGGCTCGACATCGGGACATTCTTTGGATGGGACTACCACGGCGACTACCACCGAAAACACGCTGAATCGACGTACAACTGGTTGATCAGCAAGGGCTTTAAGTCACCGGTCAGCTCGTGGGCACAGTACGCCACCAACCGCGCGCCGCTGACCTACACCTTGGACGCCAATGGCAAGCAGGTGGACGTCTCGATCACCCTCTGGTGGGGAGAGCCAGGCACAGAAACCGACGCGGATACGGCAGCTGGCGGGCGCAAGCTCGAAGCCGAAATGCGCGAGAGCTTCAAGTCCAACGACGTCACCATGTTCAGCGGTCACTCCGGTCCTTTCTACGGATTTGCCCTCGCGAACTGGCGAAAAACGCCTGAAGGCGACCTCGACGACTCCGAGATTCCCGGCCTCGAGATGCCCGCCGACCGCTACCAGGTCGTGCTGGCCGAAGGCTGTGACACCTACGCGCTTGGTCAGGCATTCTGGGCCAATCCAGCCAAGGCCGACCGCAACAACCTCGACATCGTGACCACCACCAGCTTCTCGAACGCCTCGACGTCCAAGGTTGTGACCGACTTCTTGGGTGCGTTGGTCGGCACCAACGCCAACAAACAGCACAAACCGGTGCGCTACGGCGAGATGCTCAAGTCGATGGATTCGGGCAGCCGCTGGTTCACAACGATGTACGGTGTCCATGGCATCGACGACAACCCGCAGAGCCACCCTTACGCCAACGTCGATGCATTGTGCGACACGTGCAGCAAAGACGCGGACTGCGGTGGTCAAGGAAACCGTTGTGTGGCGCTCGAAGGCAGAAAGACCTGTACCTACGAATGCACCAGCGACGCGGGCTGTCTTGACGGCTACACCTGCCAAAAGACATCCACAAGCGGCTGGCTCTCGGCGAGCTACTGCATGCCGTCGTCCTTCTCGTGTGACGACATCCCAGCACCGCCGCGACAAACACTCGCGATCAGCGAGGTGTTGGCCGACCCCGCAGACGGTCTGGCCGGCGACGCCAACGGCGACGGTGTTCGCCACTCGACCCAAGACGAATTTGTCGAGATCCACAACCTGACCAACGAAGAGATCTACCTCGAAGGGTTCAGCCTCTCGGACAACGTCGCTGGGCGTTTCACGTTCCCACTTGGCGCCAAGATCGAGCCCAACGGTTACGTCGTCGTGTTTGGCGGTGGTGACGTCTCAAGCTTCACAAACGTGCCCGAAGCTGGCGTCTACAGCTCCAACGGCCTTGCGCTGAACAACTCCGGAGACACCGTCTCGCTGCTCGACCGCAACGGTGAAGTCGTCACGACGTTCGCGTACGGAAAAGAGGGCGGCCAGAATCAGGCGATGGTGCTCAACGGCGAAACGGTGCGCACCGTTGCTACGGCGACACCAGGCTTCGCGAACTAACTTACGCAGCTTGGAAGCTGGCTCTACGGGATTGGGTCGGCAATTTCCAATTGCCCACGATGGGATTGGGTCGGCAATGTCCCATTGCCGAATGGGCGAAGCCCACCTACGGCAGCGTTGAAGCCAGGCTGTCGCCGAATCCGGCAAACGGAGTTTGCTGGCCCATGGGTCTCAGCCCCGGCCGCTCCGCCAGCTTGGAAGCCGCTTCATGGGATTGGGTCGGCAATGTCCCATTGCCGAATGGGCGAAGCCCACCCGCCGCTCCACGTCACACCATACCAATTTACACCCATGGGGCTTTGCGATAGAACGCGGGCGAACTCCACTTCTTACCCCGCGAGGACATCATGGCGATCAAAATTGGTATCAATGGTTTCGGACGAATCGGTCGATGCGTCGCACGTATTGCGGCCCAAAACCCCGACGTCGACCTCGTTGCCATCAACGATCTGACGAGCGCCGAGCAGCTCGCCTACCTTTTCAAATACGACTCGACGCACGGCAAATACGCCGGAACCGTCACACACACCGAAAAGTCGATCACGATCGACGGCGACGAAATGCGCGTCTTTGCTGAGCGCGACCCATCGAACATTCCGTGGGGTGACCTCGGCGTCGACTACGTGCTCGAATGCACGGGCATCTTCCGCAGCAAGGAACAGGCGAGCAAGCACATCGCCGCTGGCGCAAAGTTCGTGCTCGTCTCGGCGCCCGGAAAGGGCCTCGACATGACGTTCGTCAAGGGCGTCAACCACGACAAGTTCACACCCGACATGACCGTCATCGACGTCGCGAGCTGCACCACCAACTGTTTGGCGCCGGTCGCCAAGGTCCTGCACGAGACGTTTGGCCTGCAGCAGGGTCTCATGACGACGATTCACTCGTACACAAACGACCAGGGTCTGCTCGACGCACCACACCCGTCGGACTTCCGTCGCGCCCGCGCCGCTGCGGTCAACATGGTCATCACCACCACCGGCGCAGCCGTTGCCGTGACCAAGGCGTTGCCCGAGCTCAAGGGCAAGCTCGACGGGACGTCGATCCGCGTCCCGACGCCGAACGTCTCGTGCGTCGACTTGGTCGCTACGTTCGACAAACCCGTCACGGTCGAAGCCATCAACGCAGCGATGAAAGCCGCGTCAGAAGGTGAGCTCAAGGGCATCTTGGGCTACACGGACGAGCCGGTTGTCTCGACGGACATGAACAACGACCCACACTCGTCGATCTTCGACTCGCTGGCGACGATGACCATCGGCGACAACATGGCCAAGGTCATTGCGTGGTACGACAACGAGTGGGGCTACTCCAACCGCATGATCGACGCCCTTCAGTACGTCGACAGCAAACGGAAGTAAGCCATGGATACCACGGGCATTTCGTTCATCGACCAGATGAAGCTCGCCGAGCAGAAAGTGTTCATGCGTGTCGATTTCAACGTGCCGCTCGACGGCAACGGCGAGATCACCGACGACACACGCATCACCGCTGCTCTGCCGACCATCAAGTTCGCGCTTGAGGCCGGCGCCCAGCTCATCTTGGCAAGCCATCTGGGCCGTCCCAAAGGCCAAGTGAACCCCAAGTACAGCATGGAGCCCGCCGCGCGCCGGCTGGCCGAGTTGCTGAGCTTGGACGTCATTTTGCCCGAGGATTCCACCGATCGGGTCGTGCGTACGCTCATCGACGAGATGAAACCAACGCAGATCGTTATGCTCGAGAACCTTCGCTTCAATCCAGGCGAAGAGAAGGGCGACCCCGAGTTTGCCAAATACCTCGCCTCGCTCGCCGATGTGTACATCGACGATGCGTTTGGCGCGGCGCATCGCAAGCATGCATCCGTCTATCAGATGGTGCAGTACTTCGGTCGCGGCAAGAAGGGCGCGGGTTTCCTCATGAAAAAGGAGATCGAAGCGCTCGGTGCCCTGATGAACAAGCCTGCTAAGCCGTTTGTGGCCGTGATGGGCGGGGCGAAAGTCTCGGACAAGATCGGCGTGTTGACCTCGCTCATCGACCGTGTTGACGAGGTCATCGTCGGTGGCGCAATGGCGTACACGTTCCTTGCCGCACAAGGCATCGATGTAGGCGGCTCGCGCGTTGAAGCCGACTACATCGAGACCGCTCGTGGGATTTTGGAGCGTGCCCAAAAGAGTGGGAAACGCTTGCTGCTTCCGGTGGACCACGTCGTCGCAGCGAAGTTTGACACGACGGACGCCTCGGAGGTCTCGACGACGGCTTCGTCCACAATCTCTGCGGGCATGATGGGGCTCGATATCGGGCCACGCACCATCGACCTGTACCGCGGCGTGATCGAGACCGCCGGAACCGTCTTCTGGAATGGTCCAATGGGCGTCTTTGAGTCCGCCTTGTTCGACAAAGGGACGATGGCCATCGCGCACGCCATGGCGACCACTCAGGCGTTCACGGTTGTGGGCGGCGGTGATTCAGCCGCCGCGGCCGAGAAGGCGGGCATCGCAGAGCAGGTTGATCACATTTCCACTGGCGGCGGGGCGAGCCTTGAACTCATCGAGGGCAAACCTCTTCCCGGCATCGAAGCGCTGCGGTTGAATCATCCGTTCACTTAAACGAATTAACTTGTCGTCCAACGAAATAGGACATTACTCTTAAGCGGAGCTCATGGAGCTCCGCTTTTTTGTTTGAACCACTGGGGATCGTGTGACCGCTGTGAATCCGATTCGTGTGTTGCTCGTCGACGACAATCCCGAAGTGCATTTTCACTTCGACGAGATTCTCGCTGGACGACCAGAGTTCGAACTGACCTGCGCGAAATCGCTGACGCGCGCTCGACGGATTGCACGCGCTGGCGAGGTGGATGTTCTGGTCGTTGACAAGCGGGTGACCGGCGTTCACGACGCGCAACTCATCGAGTTTGGTGCGCGTTTCCCCTACATTCCGACCATTACACTATCCCAGTCGCAGGAATGCACTGAGTCGTGGATAACTCTAACCCATGGCGAACTGCAGCCCGATCGTGTGGCCACCAAGATCATCGCTGCCGTGCGCCAAGCCGAGGTTCGCAAACGCCAACACGACGCCTGGTCGTTTCTGACGGCCATCGTTGACTCTTTGCGTGACCGGGTGGCGGTTCTGTCCTCCGACAAAGAAGTGTTCCTGGCCAACGAGGCGTGGCGCATCGCCTACGGGCTGGGCACGACAGCCAGCGAGTGGCTTGGTGCCATGGAGACTGAGGTCGAGGGCCGTGTCGTTCTCGAAGAGCTTGACCAATTGTTCAACGCGTCTCGGGCATTTGTGGAGCACGACGTGCAGCTCGGTACGTCGATGGTGCACGTACAAATGGCGGCCTTTTACCACGAGAAGCGCCGGTTTGTTGTGGTCTCCGAAAATGACATGACACGTGAGCAGGGTTTGGCCAACGCGCTAAACGACCTGCAGTTTCGAGACCGGCTCACCGGCCTTCCCAACCGCGATGCCTTCGTCGAGATCCTTGACGCCACCCTTGAGTCCGAGCTGCCGTCGTGTGTGTTGTTCATCAGCTTGGACCATTTTCGTGACGTCAACCGCACCTATGGTTACGTGTTCGGGGACGAGGTGCTCGCACACCTGACCGCGCGCATGTCCGAGGTGTTGACGCCGATGACGTTTCTGGCGCGGCTGGCAGGTGTAGAGTTTGTGGCCGTTGTGCGAGGCGCCTTCAACCCGACCATGGGCGAGGAAGTCGCCGAGGCGCTCAGCCACGCGATCACGGATACGAAGGAAGTCAACGGAAACCCCGTCCGCGTTTCAGCATCGATCGGGCTCGCTTTTCCGCATTCGGGCGACAACACAGCGGATGCGCTGCGTGCAGCGGAGGTCGCAATGCATGCGGCCAAACGCCAAGGCGGCGGATGGTACTCGTTCGATGGCGCCACACGTCTGTCCCAAGTGCGACGGGTCAACGCGCGCACCGAATTGATCCGGGCGATCACCAACTCCCAACTCCTGTTGCACTTCCAGCCGGTCGCATGCCTGAAGACCCGGAAGACCTGCGCACTTGAGGTTCAGCTCAAGTGGTCGCATCCCGACCGTGGTCTTCTTGACGCCTCCGTCGTGGTGGATGCCGCGGTGCGCGCGGGGCTGATTCCAGAGCTCACCACATGGTTTGTGGAACAGCTTGAAACCGACGCACCCAGCGTGCTGGCGTGCTACTCCGACGTCCAACAGATCATCGTGCGCGCGAGTCGTTATCAGGTGATCGACCCCGCGTTTGTCTCGGTGTTTCCGGCGTCAATTGAGGACCGGGCCGTTTCGATCTCTCTCGATGCCGATGCAGTCGCCGCACAAGATCGTCGCCTGGACGATGTCTTATCGCAGGCGCACGCTCGCGGCATCGCGATCTGGCTTCACGACGTCACCGGTTTGCTTGACCTTCAGAGGCTTGCGCAGCTCGGGGTTGCCGGGATGTCGGTCCACCATAGCGTGATCTCCGACTCACGCATGTCGGCGGGCCTGTCCGCGCTGGCAAACGCCATGGCGCTCGAGACAACAGCCACGAACGTCGAAAGTGACGAGTCGGCTGATACGCTTGCCTCGCAAGGCTGGTCACGGGCGCAAGGACGTGTGTTTGGCCACGCGTGTGGCGTCGACGACATCCTCACGCAGAATCAAGCCGAACTTGACGAAGCCTCGTCAAACTACTAGGGTTCGCGGTCCTGAAGTGGCGCAACTTTGCGCAACCCCGGAGTGAACATGGCCCGCGTTACCGTTGAAGATTGTCTCGAGAAAGTCGAAAACCGCTTTGCACTCGTCATGCTCGGCAGCATCCGCGGTCGTGAACTTCGCCGTGGCAACGAACGCGTGTTCCCCTCGAAGAACAAAGAAGCCGTTCACTCACTGCGCGAGATCGCAGCCGGTTACGTCGCATTCGACGAAGCGTCGAAAGCCAAGCTCCGCAGCGTCCTGACGCTCGAAGGCGAGCGCGCCACCAAGGGCAAGTAAGCCTCTACCTCTCTCAGTGGGCTGTGGGGTTGAATCTTGGATACCACCAACGTAAGGTTGGCTTGTATCCAATCGGCGGCCCGGATTGCGGCGTCAGTCGAACAGCCAACATGCCCGAACCTGGTGGTGAAAACGAAGTCCTTGCCTGGGGGATCCTATGAAACGATGGATATTTGTAGTGGCCGTGTTCATGGTCGCCTGCAGTGATGACAGTCCCAAAGGGAACGTGGATTCGGGGCTGGCGGACACTGGTTCCGATACAAGCGTCGCAGACATGGCGATGGACCAAGCCGTCGAGGATGCTGCACCGGTTTGTGTGGCTCCGACATGCGCCGACCTCGTGTGGTCGTTTGACGGTCAACGCATCACCGTCCAATCTTCGAAGCCACTGATTTCAACCATGATCAAAGGAGAGCTCTCCACGTATCCCCTGCCGACCCCTCGTGTGGTGCCCTATTTCATTGACGGCGAGTATGTGGACGGAAGTTGGGTGTTTGAGTTTTCGGAATCAGACCTTGAGTTCGACGTGATCGATTTTCTCGGTTTTGAGTTCGAATCGTGTGACGGACCGTGGGAGGAGCTACGCATTGGATCGGGTGACATCAACGAAAAACGCCTGAATGTCACCTGTGGAGTGGTTCGATGAGGCGCTGGCTTACCATCCTTGTACTTTTTGCCGCGTGTGGGGACGACAACGCCGAACCTGTCGTTGAACCAGCGCCGGCGGAGCCGTGGAGTTACGGCGAGTGCTTCCAATTCTCCGCGAGTTTCCAAGTACCAGAGCCAACAAGAACAACTTTGATTGAGGCGGTGGCGAAGAACTGTCTCTTCGTCGAGTTCGTCAACGGAACACGCTTCCAGTGCACCGCGAACGACATCGAGCCATTGCTCGCGTCAGTGCCACCTGAAGCGTCATTCGTTGACGTGCTTTGGTTGAAGGATGGGTGTGATACTGGGTGGTGCTGTGAGAACAAACCAATCGACCTGCCCTTCTCAGGTGTGTCCAACGCCTCGCCCGGGCAGTAGGCCGTGTGCCAAGGCCGATTCGGCCTGCAGATCGCCCGATTGCCATTTCCCGACCAACACATCGATCGAGCTGCCGATGCCTCGTCCCGAGAGCACGCGCAGCGCCGAGACGACTTCGTCGAACTTCTCGGACAGTTCGGTGAAGATGCCGTCGAACGCGCCACCGGGCTGCTTGAACGCCATCATCGTGCTCAAGCTCTTGTACGCGGTGCGCCCCACGCTGTGGTAGTACTGGGTCCCGACCGTTGTACGCTTTAGCTTCGCTTCAAAGAACCCACACGAGTACAAGCTGACATCGCCTAGGCGACGGTAGATCTCGATGCGACGGTCGCCTTGGGCCTCCATCGCTTCCTGCAGCATGTGAGCGGTGGGACGGTCAAAGCCCAGCGCCGGTGCGACTTCCGGGGTCAGCTTCCCAAACCCATCGAGCATGTGGACAAGGTAGGCCTCGGTCTCTTCCGAGGTCTGGGTGCCGGTCTCCTTGAGCGCGATGACGAGCTCTTCGCGAAAGAACGCCATAAGGCTTGAAAACTCGGGGATGGAATGAGGATCAGACATACATACCTCCTCGAACGCATCCGTTCCGACCTCAATTGTACCGATTTGTTGGTCTTACTCAAAAGTTTAGGGTAACCAAGTCCGGGGTTGACAACCTCGGTCGGGATGTCCACTATCTTACCACCGTCACACTCAGTGTTCGGATTCCCAATCCATTACGCCATTGTCTGGGCCCTGCAAAAACCAGGCGACCGCCAAGATTAGATCCCACCCAACATCTTTTGACCTACCAGCATTATTGGTGTTGCAGGAGAACACCAGCCAACTGACTCGTGAAGTCAGTGGTTATACGGAGACGCGATGCATCTGAAGGAACTTAAAGCGAAGAAAATGGCCGAACTGCTCAAGCTTGCCAAAGAGGCAGGTATTGAGGGCGGTTCAAGCATGCGCAAACAGGAAATCATGTTTGCACTGCTTCAGGCCCAGACCGAAAAGGACGAGCCCATCTACGGTGAAGGCGTTTTGGAATGCCTCCCAGACGGTTTCGGTTTCCTTCGCGCTCCCGACTACAATTACTTGCCCGGCCCAGACGACATCTACGTCTCGCCGAGCCAGATTCGGCGCTTCAACCTGCGCACGGGTGACACGGTCAGCGGCCAGATTCGCCCACCGAAAGACTCGGAGCGTTACTTCGCCCTGCTTAAGGTCGAAGAGGTCAATCAGGACGCGCCCGAGAAGCTCCGCGACAAGGTCTTATTCGACAACTTGACGCCTCTGTACCCCGAAGAGCGCCTCAAGCTCGAGGTCGAGCGTACGGGCTTCAGCATGCGCATCCTCGACCTGCTCTCGCCGGTCGGTAAGGGTCAGCGCGCGCTTATCGTTGCGCCGCCTCGTACCGGTAAGACGGTTCTGTTGCAGGACATCGCGAACTCGCTCGCGCACAACCACCCCGAAGTCGCCCTCATCGTGTTGCTCATCGACGAGCGACCCGAGGAAGTCACGGACATGGAGCGCTCGGTCAAAGGCGAGGTCATCTCGTCGACGTTCGACGAGCCCGCAACACGTCACGTACAGGTCGCCGAAATGGTCATCGAGAAGGCCAAGCGCCTTGTGGAGCACCAGCGGGACGTTGTCATTCTACTCGACTCGATCACACGTCTGGCACGTGCTTACAACACCGTTGTTCCTCCGTCGGGCAAGATTCTGTCCGGTGGTGTTGACTCCAACGCGTTGCACAAGCCCAAGCGCTTCTTTGGTGCTGCCCGTAACATCGAAGAAGGCGGAAGCCTCACGATCATCGCCACTGCGCTTATCGATACCGGTAGCCGCATGGACGAAGTCATCTTCGAAGAGTTCAAGGGAACCGGTAACTCCGAGCTCCACTTGGACCGCAAGCTCATGGAAAAGCGCATTTTCCCATGCCTCGACATCAACAAGTCGGGCACACGAAAAGAAGAGCTTCTCATGGAGCCAGGCCAGCTCAACCGCGTGTGGATTCTTCGTCAGTTGCTCCACCCGCTCAACGTCGTGGACTCGATGGAATTCATGCTCGACAAGCTCGGTCGCACCGAGACCAACGCCGAGTTCCTCGCTTCGATGTCTGGCTGATACGCCGGCTCAACACCGCAAAAAGGCGACCTCCGGGTCGCCTTTTTTTGATCTGGGTCTTGGGTCGCCATTCACCGAATTGGGCGAAGCCGTCGGTCGTGAACGACATGGTGGCGAAGCCTTAAGTGGGGAACGGGCCTGGTGGGTCGGCAGTCTCCGACTGCCGAATTCGGCGAAGCCGAACCGGACTACTGATGCCCACAGCCTCCGCCACATCCCTCGCCGTTGCCGTGGCCGCCACAACCGCCGCCACATCCCTCGCCGTCCTTCGCGGCCGCGCCGGCTCCATGGCCGCCACAACCGCCGCCGCATCCTGCGCCGTCTTTCGCGGCCGCGCCGGCTCCATGGCCGCC
>JAWKQR010000032.1:0-69051 GCA_041390025.1 bacterium | reverse complement strand
CAAGTACGAGCTCGTTACGAAGATTAACGGACTTGGGCTTGGGTTCACGGTAAGCAATCCGATGACTGCCCTTACCGAAGCCGATGTTGAGGCGATTCGAGTCGCGCTCAAGCCCAGCAGTAAAGCTGCTGCCGTGGTGGAGGCTCCGGCCGAACCACTCGCCGAAGTGCCCACGACGATTGTTCGTCGGCGCTCGAGCAAGAAGAAGGATGACGAGCCTGCGCCTGCCGCTGCCGTGGCAGAAGAAGCGTCGGAGCCGGTCATGCCTTTCGTACGTCGCCGCGGCGCGGACGAGGAAGAGTCGAAACCCGCTGAACCGGCAACGGTGCAAGCGCCCGAGCCCGAGCCCGAGCCCGAACAAACTCCGGAGCCGGTTGCAGAGCCTGTAGCGGAGCCTGTTGTTGAGCCCGAGTCGGAGCCCGAAATTGCTGCGGAAGTCGGTGACGTCGCGTCCGATTCTGAACCGGAAGTGGTGACACCTCCGCAGCGACGCACGCCCGAGACAACCGGGGCGACGATCATCGCGGGACCTCCTGTGGCGGGTGTTGCTGCCGCTGGCGCTGCAGCAGCGCGTCGACCAGCAGCCCCTAAGGGGGGTGCCCAGATCGTGGGTGCGATCAGCCAAAGTGTTTTGATCGAGCGTTTGCAGGCCGAAGGGAAGGATTTCTCACCGGGGCCCAAGAACGGCCGCGGAAAGACGACCCGTGAAGAACCGCGCGACGCGCGAGGAAAGCGCGTCGTTGAGGGACGTGATCTCTACGATGCGAAGTCGCGTCGTGGCAACAAACGCCGTCAGGACAAAGCGACCGGCGGCCGTCGTCAGCAAGTCGCAGCACCTGTGGTGCAGCCGCAAGCCGAGCATAAACGCGTCATCCGAATCGAGGACGCCATCACGGTGGGCGATTTGGCACACGCGATGGGAACCAAGGCCGGTCAGGTCGCGTTGAAGCTTGTTGAGATGGGCATGATGGCCAACCTCAACACGATGCTCGACTTCGACACCGCGACGCTGATGGCCGAAGAGTTCGGTTACACCGTCGAGAACGTGGCGTTCGACATCACGCAGTTCTACGACACCAGTGCCGACCCCGAAGAAACGTTGCAGCCACGTCCTCCAGTCGTCACGGTCATGGGCCACGTCGACCACGGTAAGACGTCGCTTCTCGACGCCATCCGAAGCAGTTCGGTGGCTTCCGGTGAAGCAGGCGGCATCACGCAGCACATCGGTGCCATTGTGGGTGCAGGCCGGCGGCCATCTCGATCACGTTCCTCGACACCGGGCCACGAGGCGTTTACCGCGCTTCGTGCGCGTGGTGCCAACTGACGGACGTTGTCCTCGTCGTGGCTGCCGATGATGGTGTGATGCCTCAGACGGTGGAAGCCATCAATCACGCGCGCGCCGCGGAAGTGCCTATCATTGTCGCGATCAACAAGATCGACAAAGAAGGAGCGAACCCCGACCGCGTGAAACAGGCGCTCAGCGAATACGAGCTGTTGCCTGTGTTAAGCGGGGCGGCAAGACGCTCTACGTCGTGAAGTCAGCGCCAAGGCTCGGTATCAACATCGAAGGCTTGGTCGACGCGATCGTTCTTCAGTCCGGGAAGCCGAAGCGTTGAGCTCCAAGCCAACCCGAATCGCGACGCTCAGGGTGTCGTCATCGAGAGCGAGCTCGACGTCGGTCGTGGTCCTGTTGCTACCGTGCGCCAGTCCAGCGCGGAACGTCAAGCAGGGCGACATCATCGTCTCAAGCCGTTCTACGGCCAGTACGCAGATGCACGACGAGCGAGGGCGCCAAGTTCAAGCGGCCATTCCGGTTTCTCAACCCGTGGAAATCACCGGTCTGGGCGGTGTGCCCGATGCTGGCGAGCCATTCTTTTCAGGTTGCCGACGAAAAGGATGCAAAGCGCATCACTCAGTTCGTCTACGACCGCCGCAAGAAAGAAGAGATGGCATCGCGTGCGAAGGAATCTGCATCGCTCAGCCTCGAAGACCTTTCCGCCATGATCCGCGAAGGCGAGCTCGCGCGGACAGTCATCATCATGGGGTGATGTTCAGGTTCTACGGAAGCTCTTCGTGAGTCGTTGTCGACGAAGCTGGAAACGCCAGTCGCGGCGTCAAGGTCATACACTCCGCAGTCGGTGGCATCACCGAGAACGACGTCAACCTCGCTGCCTCATCCGGAGGCCGGCGCGATTGTTATCGGTTTCCAACGTGCGCCTCGACCTCGCGCGCGCAGCGTGGACCAGGCCGAGAAGTACGGTGTGCATTGCGACGTTCAACGTCATCTACGACGCGATCGAACGCGTACGTCAGCTGCTTGAAGGCATGCTCGCACCAATCGTCGAGGAGCACGTGTTGGGCCACGCCGTGTGAAGTTCGCGAGACCTTCTCGGCGCCTAAGATTGGCATGATCGCCGGATGTTATGTCAAAATGACGGGATGCTTCGTCGCAACGCAAAGGCGCGATTGCTGCGGAACGGTCGTGTGATTTACGAGTCAAGCATTGGTTCCTGCGTCGCTTCCAAAGACGACAGCTTAGCGTGGAAGTCGCGCGTTACGAGTGCGGTTTGTCGATGGACAACTACAACGTATTATCAAGATCGGCTGCGACACGTTGAGCCTTCGTGAATTGTTGCTGAAGTTGCTGCAACGCTTTAAGTCCAAAAGCACTTGGTGGCACGCGCGCTCACGACTTCCGTGGGCGTTTTCGTGAGGAGCACGCGAAGCAGAAAAAGCATGGAAACGACCGATCGGGTGAGCCAAAACATGCTCGAGGTTCTGGCGAACCTGCTGATCACGGACGTCAAGGACCCACGCGTGGAGAACGTTCAGATCACCGCGGTCGATGTCACACCAGACTTGCGCTACGCGAAGGTGTTTTATGTCCTGCTCGACAAGCGCGAGCCCGATGACGATGCCCAGGATGGCCTCGAGCGCGCCGGCGGCTTCTTGCGTCGTGAGCTCGGTGATCGACTGACGATGCGCTATGTTCCGGAATTGCGATTTGAGTACGATGAGTCGGTGGAGCGGGGCCGGAGAATGGACGAGCTGCTCCGGACCATCGACACGCCCGCGGAGGAAGAGCCGTGAACGCGCCGTTTCCCTTCGACGCCGGTTTTCAGGCCTTGGTGTCAACCATCGAAAACAACCAGCGATTCTTGGTCGTGTCGCATGTTCATCCTGACGGTGACGCGGTGGGATCGACGTTGTCGATGGGACTCGTCCTTGAGCGACTTGGCAAAGACGTCGTGTTCTACAACGAGCATGAGATTCCATACAATTTCCGGTTCCTTCCGGGAGCCGACCGTTGGGTTCAGACGGTCCCCGAGGGCGAATACGACGTCACGGTCGTGCTGGATTGCGGCGAGCCGCACCGGGTGGGCGACATGCCAAGGCATGGTTGGGGCACGACGATCGCGGTGGTCGACCATCACAAGACGTTCGATCCCACCTTCGCTCAGGTGTATCTTCAGGACACTCAAGCCGCTGCGACTGGGGAGTTGATCTTCAAGATCGCTGAGTATTTTGGGGTGATGGACGCAGATATCGCGCAGAACCTGTACTGTTGTTTGGTCACGGATACCGGGAGTTTCCGGTATTCGAATACATCTCAACAGACATTCACAATGGCGGGATCGCTGGTCGCCGCTGGGGTCAACCCTTGGAGCATGACGAGTCAGATCTACGAGAGTCAGCCGCGCGAGAGGCTTATGTTGCTTGGGCGCGTCCTGAGTACGCTGGAGTTCTCGCCGTGCGGGCGCCTCGCATTTCTGACGATTCAGGCGTCAGATTTTCCGCCCAACACGGATTTGGCCCTCATCGATGGCTTCATCAACTACGCGCGCTCCATTCAGGGCGTCGAGGTGGCCACGCAACTGATGGAATCTGAAGACGGGTGGCGCATTTCCTTCCGCTCAAGGGGTTCGGTGGACGTCTCGAAGCTCGCATCGCGATTTGGGGGCGGAGGCCACCACAACGCCGCGGGATGCAGCGTGTCAGGTACGGCTGAACAGGTGCGGCAAAACCTCAGCGAAGCCCTCGTCGCGATGCTCGACGCATGATGGACGGGCTCTTCATCATCGACAAAGCGCCTGGCAAGACGAGCTTCGACGTGGTGCGTCGCATGAAGCGATGCGCGAAGACCGGCAAGGTCGGCCACGCAGGCACGCTTGACCCAGACGCCACGGGTGTTCTGGTGGTGGCGGTCGGGCGAGCTACGCGTTTTTTGCGATACCTGGTGTCGGACGCCAAAGCCTACGATTTTGACTTTTGTTTAGGGACTCAGACAAACACAGACGACGCCGGCGGTGAGGTGATCGCCACATCGTCGTACGATCACGTTGATCAAGCGGCGATTGAGCAGATCTTGCCGAACTTTCTGGGCGTGATCTCGCAAGTTCCCTGCGTTTTCTGCCATTCACGTGGACGGAAAGAGAGCTTACGCGTTGGCGCGGGCCGGGAGCAGGTGGACATTCCGGCCCGGGACGTCCGTGTTGACGCGCTTGAATTGCGCGGTTTTGCTCCGGCGTGGCGCAGCTCAGTGTCCGGTGTGGGTCCGGCACGTACGTGCGCTCGTTGGCGCGTGATCAGGACTGGCGCTGGGCACCCATGGGCACGCCGATAACATTCGGCGAACGGTATCGGGGAGTTCAGCTGGCGGAGTCGGCGAGCCTTGAGGAGATCGAAGCGAGTCCCGTAGACCATTGCCAACCGACCCGAACGTTGGTCAGACATTTGCCGTCTCTCGCCGTTGGGTCGGAGGACCGGGGCCGGTTGGCTTTGGGGCAGTACATTGTTGGGGCCCCGGGCCCGCTGGAAGAGCTCTTGGTGCTCATGCACGACGAAGACTTCTTGGGCGTTGGGCGACGTGTTGCGACGTCGAATGGGCCCATGGTCAAGCCCGAGCGAATGTGGTGAAAACTTAGATCCGATCCCGCGGTCATCCGTTTGGACCCACATTCCGCCACTAGGAGAAGAATGAAAACGCTGGTCCTCTGTCTGCTGTTCGCTGCCATCGGGTGTGGTGGTTCGTCTCAATCCTACTCGCCGCCGTCGGCTCCGTTATTACGCTGTGATGACGGTCTGGAGACCGAGCGCTCCGGGGAGGTCGTGAATATTGACGCCGTTGAAGCCGACGGACCGTTGGTAAAAGCGCCCACGCAGAAGGCCAAAGAGGTTGATCTCGACCAGAAGCTCGTGAAGACGGCGTCGATGACCTCGAGGTGTCTGACGACGAAGATATCCCCAAGACCGTGAAGGCCATCGGTGACCTCGCGCGTGCGAACAAGGGTTACGTGGCGAACGAGTCACGCAACGTCATCACGATCAAAGTCCCCAACGCAGCCTTGGACGCCGTGTTGACACGCATCAAGGCGCTCGGAGACCTCACCGACCAGAACGTGTACGTCAACGATGTGACCGCGCAGTACGTGGACATCCAGATACGCATCGACAACCTGAAGCGGCTCCGCACGCGCCTGACGGAGCTTTTGGTCCAAGGCAAGACGGTCACCGAGGTGTTGGAAGTTGAGAAGGAGCTCGCACGGGTCACGCGAGCTGGAACAACTCGAGGGGCAAATGCGGCTGCTCAACAATCAAGTTGGCTACGCGACCATCAATGACTGTTGTCGAAGAGTCTGTGTCCCCGGGCCCCATTGGGTGGATCTTCTACGGAACCTATCGTGCCGTGAAAATGGCTGTTCGTGTGGGGGACTAGTCATCTTCAAGCGCTTCAAGATAGCGCTCGGCGTCGATCGCCCCCATGCATCCGGAGCCAGCGGCAGTGATGGCTTGCCTGTACTCGTGGTCTTGGACGTCCCCAACCGCAAAAACGCCAGGAATATTCGTCTTGCTTGAGCCAGGCTGGGTGATCAGGTACCCGTTCTCGTCCATGTCGAGCGTGTCGTCGAAAATGTGCGTGTTCGGGATGTGACCGATGGCCACAAACACGCCTTGTACGGGCAGTTCACGCATATCGCCGTTTCGCGCGTCCTTGAGCACCAGCGCTTCCACGCCGCCTTCTTTGGTGCCTTTAATTTCCTCGACTTTCGGAGTGCCACGCGAACTCGATCTTCGGGTTCTTCAGCGCACGATCTTTGGCATGATCTTCGAGGCCGCAGTTCGCCGCGTCGATGAACCACCGTGACCTTCGACGCGAAGCGTGTGAGGAAGTTCGCTTCCTCAAGGGCGGAGTCTCCACCGCCGACGACGGCGATTTCTTTTCCACGAAAGAAAAACCCGTCGCAGGTCGCGCATGTGCTCACGCCATAACCCATCAGCGCGCTCTCCGAAGGAAGGCCAAGCAAACGCGCTCGCGCCCCGCTGGCGATGATGAGGGTTTTGGTTTTGAAAACCGTGCCGTCTTCAAGCGTCACAACGTATGGGGACTTTGTGAAATCGACCTCGTGGATGAGCAGTTGGTGAATCTCGACACCAAACCGTTCGGCCTGCGCTCGTGTGCGTTCGATGAACTCAGGGCCCATGATGCCTTCGGGAAAGCCCGGGTAGTTCTCGACTTCGGTCGTGATGGTCAACTGCCCGCCGGGCTGTGGTCCCTCGAACAACACGGGTTCAAGGTTTGCGCGGCCTGCGTAGATGGCAGCGGTCAGACCGGCAGGGCCGGATCCCATGATGGTTACATCGTATGTTTCTTTCTTGAGTGCGGACATGACATTTGCTCTCGAAATTGGTCAGTCGGTAGACGCATCGGGAGCGTCTTCGGTTTCAGAAGGAATTGGCAATTCGGACGGTTTTGACGCGAGGAACTTCCACGAGCTCAAGACGCGGTCTACCTCGGCGGTGAGCAGCGAAGCCTTGTCTTTTGGTCCCCATCCCACCACTTGGAAGCCCCAGTCTCCACGGGTTGCATAGGTCGCGACGTATTGGATCTGTTGACCCTCGGTTTCGCCGCTTGCAAAAACACTTTGGCCGATTTCGTCGTCGATCTTGATGGGACCCTGACGGGCGATTTGGAAGCCCTTCAGGCGTTCCTCCAGCACCGCAAGTGATGCACGTTTGAGCGCCAAAGCATCGGGCGGATCCACACCGGGGATCGCTGGGAGCTTCTGCGGAATAACAATGAGGTAGAGCGTGTCGTCGTATGTGGCAGCTAGGTCCGCGTGCGTGTTCAGCGTGTCGGCGGTCGTGAGTGTCCAAGGGCTCGACAACTTCACGGTGTAGGGGGCAACGGTGCTTTTGAAGTCAAGTGGGGCGGCAGGTTCTGGTTTTTTGGGCGTTGAATCACAACTCGTCGCCAGTAGCGCCAGCACCATGAAAACCACAATTCGCACATCACACCTCATCACGGGGGAGCGAATATTCCATGCAGGCGTGGCAAGGGCAAGAGAAAGGCCGCCCCGACGAGCGGTAGCGGCCTTTAAATTCGTCGATCGTGGGGATTAGCCGTTGAAGTACAGTTTGTACTCGAGCGGCGTGGGGTGAAGTCGCGTGGGAACGATCTCGTTCTCAAACTTGTACTCGATCCAAGTCTCGATCACGTCTTCGGTGAAGACGTCGCCCTTCAAGAGGAACGCGTGGTCATCGGTTAGGCACTGCAACGCCTCCTCGAGGCTCGCCGGGGCTGAGGGAATCAACGCCAGCTCTTCGGGCGGAAGGTTGTAGATGTCCTTGTCCATCGGAGCGCCAGGGTCAAGCTGGCGTTCGATGCCGTCAAGCCCAGCCATCAAGATCGCAGCAAAGGCGAAGTAGCCGTTGCAGCTTGGGTCTGGCGTGCGGAACTCGATGCGGCGCGCGTTTGCGCTGCCGCCAGCCAGCGGGATGCGGATCGCCGCCGAACGGTTACGGCTCGAGTATGCAAACTTCACGGGTGCTTCGTAGCCAGGTACCAAGCGGCGGAAGCTGTTGGTCGTCGGATTGGTCAAAGCCACGAGCGCGGGTGCGTGCTCCAAGACGCCGGCGATGAAGTGCAGGCCGGTCTGGCTCATCCCTGCATACTTGTCGCCCGCAAACAGGTTGACGCCATCCTTCCAGATGCTCGTGTGGATATGCATGCCGCTGCCGTTGTCGCCAACGATAGGTTTGGGCATGAATGTCACAGTTTTGTTGTTCTTTCGCGCGGTGTTGCGGATGATGTATTTGAACCACTGAAGCTTGTCAGCCATGTGGAGCAAGCTGTCAAAGCGCATGCCGATTTCGCATTGGCCGCCCGACGCCACCTCGTGGTGGTGCACGTCGACTTCGATGCCGGCTTCTTCGAGCGTCATCGCCATCTGTGTACGGATGTCGTGCAGGTGATCAAACGGTGCCACTGGGAAATAGCCACCCTTCATCTGCGATTTGTACCCAAGGTTTGGACGCTCATCACGCCCGGTGTTCCACGCGCCTTCGACAGAATCCACCGAGAAGAACGCAGCGTGTGGCTTGAGGTCGTAACGCACGTCGTCGAACATAAAGAATTCGGCTTCCGGCCCAAAGTAAGCCGTGTCTCCGATTCCAGTCGACTTGAGGTACGCCTCGGCCTTGCGGGCGATGTGACGCGGGTCACGGCTGTATGCTTGGCCCGTAATCGGGTCCGAAATGTCGCAGATGAAGCTGACCGTTGGGACCTCGGGAAACGGGTCCATCCGAACGGAGGCCGGATCCGGGGTCAGCTGCATGTCGGATGCGTGGATTGCCTGCCAACCGCGAATCGAGCTTCCATCGAATCCAAGTCCTTCCTCAAAAAGCCCTTCGGTCAGACGATGCGCTGGAATGGTCGTGTGCTGCCACGTGCCCGGGAAGTCTTGGAACTTCAGGTCGACCATGCGGGCGTTGTGTTCTTTGGCAAACTTGATGGCGTCCTTGACGGCCTGATTTCGACTCTTGGTCATGTTGTTTTCCTCAGGATGATGAAAAATTAGGACAGGGCGTCCGGCCCTCGCTCCCCAGTACGAATTCGAATGGCTTCGTCGACGGGAAGGACAAAGATCTTCCCGTCGCCCACGTGACCCGTCCGCGCTCCCTCGGTCAACGCCTCGATTGCGGCGTGAACGAGGTCGTCGGTGACCACGATTTCAACCTTTAGTTTTGGCACGAAGTCGATGACGTATTCTGCGCCGGGATAGATCGGAGCTTTTCCTCCACCGCGGCCAAAACCTTTGACCTCCGTCACGGTCATGCCGCGTATCCCGATCTCATCGAGTGCATCTTTGATGTCGTCGAGTTTGAACGGTTTGACGATAGCTTCGATCTTTTCACTTCGACCTCAGTGCCTGTGTGGGCAGCCGACACGCGTTGTAACGCGATGTGTCATTGAATGCAACGTCTCGCGCGAAATATCCTTAAAATACAAGGTCTGACGCTAATGGGTCCGAGTGACGCAGGTTCCAGAAAGGATGTCGGCCCACGTGCGTCGATGGCGACTGGCCAGCGCCCAAAAAAGCCCAATCCAAGGCTGCAAAAACACACGATGTTCCCCAGACATCGTAACCCGGTTTGGGTCCACGATGGCGGATGCCCATCTTCATCGACGGTCTGCAGCCCGAAGAGCCACGCAGCAGCGCCCACGTCCAGCCGCTCGAAAATACTGTACGTCAGACACACGATCAGAATCAGAGTCGCGAGGATGCCCAAGATCTCTGCGGGTGCGTCCAGCCACATTTTGACCCACCAATCCGTCCAAAACCAACCGGGTTCAGGTTTCAAGACGTCTCCCGACACCACATCCAACTTCGCAAGGAACAGGTCACGCCAGCCGCCGGCGAGGCGTCAAGCATGCCAGCGAGGCATCGACGCATTGCACCGGCCGTCACATCGCGCCTCGGGTTAGGTGGACGAGCAGTCCGACCCCAAACACGCCGGCGGTTTCCGCGCGGAGGATGTTCTGACCCAGGGCAATCCGGCAATCCTCGGGGAACAACGCAACTTCGTCGGGCGCGAACCCAGCCTCGGGACCAACCCACAATCCAATGCGCGCGACCGCGGCGTCGACGGCCGCTTTCATCGCGACACCACCCGGGTGAGCGGCAGGTTCAGTCCCTTCGCTGACTTCAGCGCTTCCCGCAGCCCCACCGGTGGCATGACAGTTGGCGTGAAGACCCGTTCACTTTGGCGTGCTGCTCCGGTCGCGATCTTCTGCCACCGTTCGACTTTGGCCGCGACCTTGTGTGGCGGCGTGTCAACGACGCTCCATTGCGTTTGAATGGGGACGATGCAGTCGACGCCCAGCTCGGTGGATTTCTCGACCACCCAATCCCACCGGTCACCTTTCGGAATCGCTTGGTAGAGTGTGATAAACGGAGTCGGGGGGCGATGTGCCACCACCTCCGATACCGTGACCGATGCATCGTCTAAGTGTCCAATGCCCACCGTTCCAGCGCCGTCGAACACCTCAACCGGCGTTCCAACTGCCAAACGCAGCACGCGGCGCACGTAGTGGTCAGCATCGGCGTCCAGAGGTACGACGCCACATGCGATGGAACCCACCGACACGGGAATTCGTCGCGTCATGCGTGGCGCAACACCATGCACGCCCAATCGCCACGCGAGGTGCTGTGCGCGTGCGTGAGCGGTGCTTGGTCGAAGTGCGGCAAGAAGTCCGCGACCTGAGAGGTGGTCACGCCACTGAGCACCAGCACGCCGCCTGGCTTGATGCGCGCCAGAAGCTGCTCGCGAAGTTCAATCAGGATGGGGGCGAGTATGTTCGCCACGACGATGTCAAACTGTCCCCATGTGTCGAGGGAGTCGGTGCCCAGTTGTACGTGCGGCGTCGCGTTGACCTCTAGGTTCGTCTTGGCCACGTCGATGGCCACTGGGTCGTTATCCATCCCTGCCACTGGGTTTGCGCCCAATTTTGCGGCGGCGATCGCCAAAATCGCGCTGCCACACCCGACGTCAAACACGGAAGCGCCTGGACGCTCGACCAACAGCCGGTCGACCTCGATCGAGCACAGTTGCGTGGTTTCGTGTGTGCCGGTTCCAAACGCCATCCCAGGTTCGATGATGACCGAAACGCCGCCTTCAGGCACCTCAAGCGTTTCCCATGGCGGGCCAACGACAATGCGATCGGACATGCGAAGGGGCTTGAACCAATCCTTCCATGCCGTTTCCCACGAACGGTCATCAAATCGTTCCAGCGATACCACGTCGCCAAGCGCAGCCGCAGCGTGACCCAAATTGGCTGTCGCAGGTCCCTCGTCATCGCCTTCGAAAAAACCAACCAAGCGAGCACGACCTTCTGGAACCGGGGGGATCTTGTTGCCCTCCATGAATGTGGTCTCGTCCTGAACCTCGACGCCTCCGGCGCCAAGATCCCAGAGCACGCCAGAGGCATCCTCTGCCGTGTCAGCATCCACCATGAGTTCAAGCCGGTACCAAACAGGTTCTGTCATTGCTTCTCCAAAAAACTCAACGAGGCCACAGAGACCCCAACAAAACGGCCTTTCCAACCCTCGGGCCCCGGGTCGAGCGCGAACACAAACTCACGCTCTTCGCCCGCTGGCAACGCTCCGTCCTTCAGCGCTGACTGTTGGATGGTGCCCAGGGGCTCGCCTTCTTCCTCGTTCTTGTACGCGAGGTTGAAGACGACGTTCTCAAGTGCGACGGGTGTATTGTTGGTCAGCCAGACGAGCACTTCGCGGCTGAGTGTCCCGTCCCGATTGACGCGGCGCATCCGAAACTTGGGAGGGTCGAGCGCGGCGAGGTAAGTTTGGGCTTGATTGAGCTTCCATGCCGCGAAGAGCTCTTGCCACTGCCGTTCGATTTTGGCGTCTTTTTCCGTGATCAACGGCTTGAGTTCCGCAAGCCCCGAGCGGAGGTCATCGCCGTTTAACGGACGCAAACGATCGACATCACGTTGCAGGTCAGCGACACGTTCCTTCTCCTGCAGCTCTACATCGACACGCTCAAGAGCATCGATCACGGCTTGAGGACGGCTGAACGTCGTGGGCCGTGCAAGCAACTCGTCGAGCTCGGTGCGAGCGCGAACAAGATCGGTTTCCCGCTCGATTTGGGCGATGCGATCAAGGATCTGTTTGCGCTCACCCAGGCCAAGTTTGACGCGCAAGCGGTCTCCATCGCGAACGATGAGGTAGTGGTGTTCAACCAGCGCATCTTTGGCCTGGTTTCGAAGCTCAACCGTGACGTCGTAGGCGTTTTGGAGCACGTCAACTTTCGAGACCGCGACGGTGCCGTTTAGGAAGCCCTCTGTGGGCGGGAACGCCGCCCTGAAATTGTTCATGGACACAGCCGCTTTGTCTGCCTCGGTCAGGAACGTGTAGGCGCGAACGGGCGCGTTGAGCGTCTCGTGGGACTCCACGAAGTTCAACGTCACTTCGCGAACGCGCTGCTCTTCACTTCGGCAACCGAGCAGGCTGGTGGATAGGATGAGAACAAGAAAAATCAATGGCATGAGGCAGGCTCCGAGGAGCCCCAATTTACTCTGCGGCTTGCAGCGGTCAACCATGGCTTGCGGGTTTGGTGGAGGAACGTGTAGTTAGTGGGCACTAACTTTGGAGGAAAGACACATGTCAGAAGTGCTTCGAGAGGTATCGGGACGGATCGCGACGTTGACCATCAATCGACCAGATCGTCGCAATACCATGAGCCCTGAGGTCATCGAGGGGTTGCGTGCCGGTCTGCGGGATTTCGACCGCGACACCAATGTCGGCGCCATCGTGATCACCGGCGCAGGCGAAAAGGCGTTTTGCGCGGGCGGCGACGTCAGCTCGATGTCCAACGAGGGTGGCATGTTGGGCATGCATTGGGCGCGCGAGGGCTTTGCGGATCTTCTCATCGAGATGAACAATCTGGGCAAGCCCACCATTGCGAAGGTCAACGGACTCGCTCTTGGCGGTGGCTTTGGTTTGGCCTTGAACTGTGACCTCGCGGTTGCAGCGCCCTCGGCTCAGTTTGGTACGCCTGAGATCAAGATTGGCGTCTTTCCAATGATGATCATGGCCGTGATGTCCCGCAATCTTGCGCGAAAAGACGTCATGGAGTTGATGCTCACCGGCGAGCGCGTCGATGCCGCGCGAGCCCTCGCGATGGGGGTGGTCAATCGTGTCGCGGCTGAGGGGCAACTCGATCGCGTGACCGAAGAACTCGCGAACCAAGTGGCGAGCTACTCCCCGGCGATTCTAAAGCTAGGACGTCGCGCGTTTTACCAGACCCAGGACATGGACTTCGAGTCATCGCTGCGACGCCTGCACGCCGAGTTGTCCCTGTGCGTCATGTCCGAAGATGCCACCGAAGGCGTCATGGCGTTCCTCGAACGCCGAGAGCCGCAATGGCAAGGCCGTTAGGCAAAAAGCACGTCCTTCATCGTGTACTGGCCACTCGGTCTGCCGGCCAGCCAAAGGGCGGCTCGAACGGCGCCACGTGCAAAAATGGCCCGCTCTTGGGCGCGGTGCGTCAGCTCGATACGCTCACCCTCCGCGACGAAGTACACTGTGTGTTCGCCAACAATTCCGCCACCGCGAAGCACTTGGAATCCGATTTCTTCGTCCGTGCGTTGACCGCTTCGCTCCGTTCTTGCGACCTCCTCCAAGTCCAGCCCACGCCCTTTCGCTGCAGCACGTCCTAAGAAGAGCGCCGTGCCGCTCGGGGCGTCGACTTTACGGCGGTGATGAGCCTCGAAGATCTCAATGTCAAACCCGTGGCTGGCGGCCGACGCGAGCTCGACGAGGTGTTCAAGAATGTTCACGCCGACCGAGAAATTCGCCGCGTGCAGAATGGCGACGTGCCCTGAAAGCTCCGTGAGTTCTTCAACCTGTGCCGGGCTCAGCCCGGTGGTCCCCGAAACAAACGGAACCCCGTGGGCGGCGCACGCCTTGGCGTAGTCGATCGTCACGGTTGGTGTCGAAAAATCGACGATCACATCCAGGTGCGCGGTCGCGCTCAAATCGAGGTGGTCTCCCTTCTCGAACGTCTTGTCGATCCGAAATCCCGAAAACTCATAGGCGACCTCACGAATCGCGGTCCCCATACGTCCGGAAGCACCGACCAGCCCTGCGCGAATCACTTCAATAACTCCGCCTGGCGTAACGCCGTTTCCACGCGTGCCGTGAGTTCTCCGTCGGCTTGGTAAAGCGGCAATCGCGCCTCATCAGAACACCAACCGAGGAGCTTCGCCGCGCACTTGGTCGGCACGGGGTTCGCGTCGCTGAAGAGCACACGCGCGAGCTGATGGACGCGTGTGTGCAAACGACGTGCGGTGTCCAGATTGGCCTGCGCCGTCGCCGCGACAAGTTCGTGCACCAGCTTCGGTGCGATGTTCGAGACCACTGAGATGCAGCCGTGCCCTCCCATCGCGACGAACTGAAACGTCGTGAAGTCGTCTCCTGACAACATCGAAAACCCCATAGGGGCGCGCGCAAACATGTCTGTGTCCAGATTCATGTCCGCCGACGCTTCTTTGATCGCGACAATATTGGGGTGCGCAGCCAGCGTGGAAATGGTCTCCGCGGTCATCGAAACGACCGTTCGACCCGGAACGTTGTACATCACGACCGGGAGCCCACCATGGTTTGCCACGTGCTCGAAGTGGGCAATGATCCCGCGCTGGCCGGGCTTGTTGTAATAAGGCACGACGACGAGCGCGGCATCGACGCCGGGGATCTCCGCGACGCGCTGGGTGAAATGGGTCGACTTGATTGTGTCGTTTGAGCCCGTGCCGGCGATGATTGGCACCCGGCCATTCGCAACGTCCACGACGGTGCGTATCACATCAAGGCGTTCCGCCTCATTCATCGTGGCCGACTCGCCGGTGGTACCGCACGGCACCAGTCCGTCGATTCCCCCTTCGATCTGTCGCTCCACGAGTTCGCCGAGTGCGGTCCGGTCGACCTCGCCGTTTCGGAAGGGGGTGATGAGTGCTGTATACGCGCCGCTAAACTGCATGATTCCACCTCACAAAGGTGTCAGTAACTGAACCAAGGGATGTTCTCGTGTCAAGTCGGCGGCGGATTTCAGGGGGGCGCAAAGTAATTCGCAACAAATTCAAACTTTGACCGATAACCTGTGGAGCCGGCTGTGAAGACCGGTTGCGACACAAACCAAACGCGCAGGTGGGAAGATGACACGAGTGAACGGACCTTCAGCAGAACCCAGTTGGGGGCTTTCGAACGAGGGTGACAAAGAGTTTAACTCATTGCTGCAGGATGCGTATGCGACAAAAACGAAGCTCTCCGGCGAGCTGCACGCGGCCGAGGCGTCGGGAGACACGGAAGGGGTTGCGCTTTTGCGCAAAGAGATCGCATACATCGAAGGTCAGATCTCGGATGTTGTGAGGCTCGCCACAAGCGGCGGATCGATGGAGCAGGGGCCGCTCGCAGCCAAGTCTAAGGCGTTCGCACGCGGGTTGGATGAGATTCAATCGAACACGTGGGAACCATCGGGGGCGACCTCAGCGAAGGACCTCAACGAGGCGACAGGCACCTCACCCGCGGGTACCGGAGATGCATCCAACGCGTCGGCGTCAACGGTGGACGACGGTGGCTTGATGGAGCGTGTGGTGACGATGGACGCGGGTGAGTTGGCCAAAGAGTTCGGGGCGGATCCCAAGGGCATGTGGGATAAGTTGAGTACGCTCAACCCCGAAGATCGGCAGTTTGCGCTGATGAAGCTGCAGCAGGGCGTGCAAGAGAACAACCAGTTGTTCTCGATGCTCACAAACTTCATGAAGGCAACGCACGACACCGAGAAAGCGATTGTGTCCAACCTACGCGTGTGACCTAGTCGTCGACGAGGACCCAGTCTTCAAACGCTTGCGTGGACTCGTTCCCGTGCCAGTTCGGCCAAAATAGGGGATTCACGAAGAAGGATGGCCCCCGGTCGCGTGTGAACTGACGATACACGTGGTTGAGGTACAGCTCGTCTTTTGCCCGCGTGGCGGCCACATAAAACAGCCGTCGCTCTTCCTCTTGAGGCCGTCGGTTTCCGCCATGGAGGAAGCGCTCGGAAAGTGACCATCGGACAACCACAGGACAAAAACCGCCGACCATTCCAGGCCTTTGGCCTGATGAATGGACGAGAGGGTCACGTACTCATCCGGGGTCTGCCCACCGACCAAAATGTCTTGCCCAGAGACCGATGACATGAGGCTTAACTCGCCGAGGAATCGGTCGAGGTCTTCAAACTGCGCCGCGTAGTTCGCCAGCTGTTCAAGATCTCCCATGCGGTTGTCGAACTGGTCTTCGAACGTGCGCTCCATGTAATCCCGATATGGGCCGGTTCGAACGGCGTCGACCAACTCCGAGGGTGGCGCCGAGAGGCGGCGACGTTTCAGAGTTCCCAGAAGCTCGCGAGCAGCGTCCCAACCTGCGCGCGATCGTGGGGGCAACTGCTCACTCATGTCCCAGGATGTGGCGGCCGCGAGCGGGTCGCCTGCGCTCGAGATAACGTCATGGAGCTGCTTCGCGCGTTGGGTTCCGATGCCCGGAAAGTGCTGGGCAAGTCGCAGGAAGCTCAATTCATCCTTGGGGTTAAAGATGAACTTCAGGTAGGCCAACACGTCCTTGATGTGCGCTTGTTCGAAAAATCGCACGCCAGAGCGCACAACAAACGGGATGCCACGTTTGCCCATCTCGACCTGCAGCTCCATCGAGTGGTGGTGGGAGCGGTAGAGCACTGCGATCTCATTGAGGCTGACACCTTCATCACAGAGTTCGAGCAGGCGCTGGCACACGAACTCGGCCTGCTGGTACACGTCGGCGACCTGCACCAACGCCGGCTTTGGGCCGTCGGGTCGTGCGGCTTCCAATGTCTTGGGAAACTGATGAGGGTTATGAGCAATCGACGCGTTGGTCAGGGTCAAGACTTGCGGCGTTGACCGGTAGTTGGTCTCCAACTTGTAAAGCCTGGTTCCGGTATGGCGCTGCGGAAACTCAAGGATGTTGCGGTACTCCGCACCTCGGAAGCGGTAAATGGACTGACAATCGTCGCCAACAACCATCAAATTGCCGTGCCCCGACGCCATCAAGTCCACGACCTCGCCCTGCAGATGGTTCGTATCTTGGTACTCGTCGACGAGGATGTGTTCAAAACGCTGTGTCAGTTGGCCACGGACATCCTCGAATTCGACGAGAAGTCGCTTCCAGTTCAGGAGCAGGTCATCGAAGTCCATCAAGCCCATCTCGAGCTTGCGACTTTGATACAGGTGGAATGCATCCCGCACGGGTTCTGCGAGGGCCGAAAACTGCGGGTACTCGGCGTCGAGCACGTCGGCGACCGTGCGCTGTGTGTTGATGCATTTGGATAAGATTGCGGCCATCACGTTGCCGCGTGGAAACCGCTTTTGCAGGTACTCGTCCGTCACCGTCGCGATGCACGCTTTGAGCAGCGTCCCGGAGTCCTCGGTATCCAAGATCGTGAATGCCTCGGGGTAGCCGAGCCGTCCCGCGTGCTGCCTCAGAATACGGTTTCCGATGCTGTGGAAGGTGCCGCTCCAGATTCTTCGCGCGTCCGTCTGAATGAGCGCTGCAACGCGGTCGGTCATGTTACGCGCCGCCTTGTTCGTGAACGTCAGCAACAGCACGCGGTCGGCCGATACGCCCTGATCCAACAGCCAGACGACGCGGTGGGTGAGCGTGTGGGTTTTACCCGACCCGGCCCCGGCGATCACCAACGAGGGACCCGGGGGCGCGGTCACAACCGTCCTCTGTTGGGGGTTGAGCGCTTTGAGGTAGTCGGGTTCTGGGCGAGCCTTGGGGGTCTCGGACTTGAGGGTGTATTTCCTCACGATGGCAACTTATTGAAAGTATTGGGTGTTTGTCGGTCTGTCGAAAAGTCGCAACATTTCGAGCTATTGACCGATAACCCTACTGGAAACGATGACGGACGAGCAACTCACACAACCGAACAGACACAGAACGAGGGGAAGACATGAAGGTTAACAACACGACTGGGGACATCGCGGCCGAGGATGCAGTGGGATACGACCGCGCGGCGGAGAAGGGCGCCGCCCCCTACGTCAACGTCAGGGCGGACGGCAGCGTCGATACGAACTTCGCGTGGAACATCCCACAGTCGGAGATCGACAAACTCCTTCCTGCCCTCAAGGACGCCGCGACCATGCGCGACGACCTCATGGGGCAGATTCAAGCCGCCAAAGATGGAGGGCAGCCCAACCTAGCGGCAAGCCTTGAGGGTCAGCTTGCGAAGCTCGATGGCGCGCTCGCCAAGCTCAAGGCCGGTGTGGAGGGGGCCGACTCCTTTCAGGTGATGGGGCGTGACTCAACGTCGATCGTTGCACAGCAGCTTGAGAAGGCACTGAGTAACGTCGTGGCGAGTTTGCGCGAGAACGACCAGAGCGGCTTACTGAATGTCCCAGCGGAGTCTGCGAAGGATCTTTCGGCCGCGACGGGGGCGGTGGATTCTGCCGGGAAGATGTCTGACACAGATTTGAAGGCTTTCCTTGAGCACGTTGGGACAAGCGATGCTGGTGAAATCGCAAAAGAGTTCGGGGCGGACCCCAAAGGCATGTGGGACAAACTCAGTCAGCTGACCCCCGAGGACCGGCAGTTTGCGTTGATGAAGCTTCAACAAGGCGTTCAAGAGAACAACCAATTGTTCTCGATGCTGACCAACTTCATGAAAGCGACCCACGACACCGAGAAGGCGATCGTTTCGAATCTGCGCGTCTGAGGTGACATCCTAAGTTAGCCGGGGAGGGGGCTCAGGTTGACTCTGGTGCGGTGTTTCACTACACGTGGAAGGCTGTTTACGTCACACGTTGCGCGGAAATCTCGATGCAAATAACCCGATTTTTAGGTGTCTTGGCGCTGACCTTTGCGATCGCGTCCATTGGTTGTTCAGACAACGGACAAGTGTCCTCGGTTCGTTCTGGACGCATTCAAGTGACGCCTGATCCTGTTGCATTCGCCCAAGTGCCCATTGGGGACAGCGAGACGATCCCGGTTCAGATTTTCAACGTGTCGGACGACCGGCTTCGCATCTACGATGTCCGACTAGAGCCGCGGGGAAGCTCGGGGTCGACCACCGGTTTTGACCTGATCGACGCGCCGACTGGTGAGTTTGACATCGAAGGCAATGGGTCGACCGGTTTTCAGATTCGTTACACGCCTCGGGTGGGGGATCCGGCCGGTAGAGCGCAGTTGGTATTCGAAAGCAGCGACGACCGGTACACACGTGACGAGCCACTGACCGTTCCTGTGGACACGCTGGCGAATCGGCCGCGTGTACTCGTGGACCCCAACCCTGTTCGTTTCGCACGACAGGCTCCCGGAGCGCGCGAGACGCAAGCGTTGGCCATCCGAAACATTGGGTCAGCGCCGCTCAAGATTTGGAAGGAGCCCGCTTACGGGGGCGGTGAAGACTTTCGTCTAACCGTGCCGCCGCGCACGTATCCACTGGAGCTCCCCGTCTACGATGCCGATTTAGCCGCCGCTGAGCCCGACAAGTACGAGCTCTTGACCTCCGTGGAATACGCTCCGATTGGCAACGGTGGCGACAGCGGAGAGGTGGTGATCATTTCAAACGACCCAGCCGGCGAGCAGTCGACGGGCGACGAAGAGTTCACGACGTTTGTCGACATTGCGGCCAACGCAGACTCGCCGTGTATTTTGGTCGACGGAACCTCCCGGAATTTTGGACAGGTGCCCATCGGATCGGCTGCGGCCGACATCGTCAAAATTTCGAACTGTGGGACACAGCCGCTGGTGATCTCGGGTATGCGAATCAACCGCAACTCGGCGGACAACGAGTTCGAGCTCGACCTCGGAGGCCTTGATGTCAATCGAGACGACGAGCTGGATTCGGACCTCACATTGCAACCAGGCGGCGAACAGACCGTTTTGCTGAAGTACACGCCGGTACAACAGGGCACGGACAAGGGCACGATGGTCATCGTGAGCAACGATCCGCTTCAGTCGGAGTTGGAACTCGACCTCACAGGACGTGGGTCCGATGGAATCTGCCCTGTCGCTGCAGCGGGCGCGTTTATTCGGGGGGTGAGTTCGACGCCGCGTCCGAGCATTACGGCAACCCCGCTTCAGTACATCGTGCTCGACGGGACTGCCAGCAGCGATGAAGACGGTCGCGTGGTTGAATACCTGTGGGAACTTGTGCAAATGCCCCCTGGTGTTGCTCCGGTTCTGGGCCCAACCCAGAATGATCCCGGCGATCTTGATAAGTCCAAGCGCGAGTTTCGCTTGTTGACGGCCGGCACCTACGTGGCGGAACTCAAAGTCAAAGACAACGACGGGTTTGTCTCGTGCGGCGAGCCCGCGCGCGTGACGGTGGTTGCCGTCCCGAACGAGAAAATCCTCGTCGAGTTGACGTGGACCAATCCCGAAGACCCCAACGAATCCGACCAGACGGGCAGTGACGTCGATCTCCACTTTGTGAAGATGGGCCCAGGAAAGTGGTTTGAAACGCCCTACGACATCTATTTCCGCAACCCGAACAACAGCAGCGACGGCTTGGGGATTTGGGTTCCCGAGAGCCCCTCGTTGGACATCGATGACCGGGACGGTTTGGGCCCCGAGAACATACAAATGAACGATCCAGCCAATTGCGAGTGGTACGCCGTTGGCGTGCACTACTACAAACAATTGTTTGGGACGGCCTATGTGACGATTCGCATCTACGTCAACACTGGCCTCGTGTTTGAGAAGATCAACAAACCGATGGTCCGCGGCGGCCAATTCTGGGACGTCGCTCGGATTCACTGGGATTCCGGCCGTGTGTATGAAGTCGATAACCTTCTGGAAGCGCCGCCGACGGCAACAAACCCGGCGGTGACGACAGGGATGGCGACGAGCGGATTGTGCACGAATCAGGCGCTTTACCAGATTCAGTAACGCTTTTTTATTCGCCAGCCCTGCTTCCACGAGTATCATACGGGGAATTTGGAGCCCAAGCACTTCGCGGCGGCTGTGCCAGGAGAGGGCATGTCCGAAATTGCCATTCGCTGTCCTGAATGTGGACAAGCAAGCCAAGACACGGAGTGGTGTGAGCACTGTGGTGCCAGTCTCGTCGCGTCCGGGGAAGAAGAGGAAACCGTGTGGCTAGCTCCTGGTGCGAAGGTGCACTTCGTCAGAGACGAAAAACCCATTGAATTGGTGATCGAAGAGGTCGTTGAGAATTTCTCGACGCGAAAGGTCTTCACCGCGAAAGCAGACGCGGCCGGGCCGTTGTTTTTTGTCGAAGAGACAGAAGACGATGGTCGCGATCCCGGAGAGATTCCGAGCGAAGTGGCGTCGGTGTTTCGAAAGCCGCTCGCACGGCTGCGCCGCGGCGAGCACGTGGTCGAGATTTACGGCGACGTCGGCGGCATGACGGTGGAGGACATCGTCGTGATGAACAACGGTCAGATGCCCTACACCCAGATCCGTGACATTTTCGAGGTCGTCAGCGAAACGGTGATGGAGTGTCACAACGCCGGGCAAATGGTACTCGCCATTGCACCGTGGACAGTCCGTGTGGAAGGGCTTCAGGTCGAATCACAACATCAAGATGAGCTCGTCGCGAGCTTGGAGGATATCGAGGAGCCCGCGTCGGATAGTATTCTCGAGGCGCTAAGCGACTCTTTGAACGAAGACGAAGCGAGCTTGAGTGCGTGGGATATTCTTGAGGACGAGGGACCAGCGGCTGTCGACGCGCTGAGCGACACGGGGATCTTGTCAGCGGGGCTGTTTACGCCCGAGGAACCTGTCGAGCTCGTCTGCACGTTTGAGGGGCTGGATCGCACGTATCCAATTGGCAAAAATCCCGACGAAGTCCCTGTGATTATGGGGTTCTCGGCGCCTGAGTTGCTTGGGCGCGTCCGAGCGGACGTCACCGAGGCGACGGACGTGTTTGGGTTAGGCATGCTGCTGTACTTCATGGTGGCAGGTCGTGTTCCACCGGCGTCGGTGTACACGCGTTATTCCCCTGCATTGCCGGCGCGCAACTTCCGGCCTGGATTTCCACCAGGGCTGCAAGCTGTGATCTCGCGTGCGACGCGTCCCAACCCCGACGAGCGTTTCCAGACGGTCGAGGCCATGGCTGAGGCGTTCCTTCAGGCATGCGCCATCGTCGAGCGCCGCGCAAGCCACGTGGGATCGGAGAATCCCCCGCGATTTCGTTTGGCGGTCGACACCCACATCGGCATCGCGAAAGGGCGGCGTAATCCGACCAACCAAGATGCCGTTTTCGGAAAGATGTCCGACGACGGTCGCTTCGGTTTGGTGGTAATCGCCGACGGCGTCTCTACCGCGTCATATGGATCTGGTGACCTTGCGAGCGCATGTGTGTCTCGCCGCGCAGCCGAGACGTGGGAGGAGATTCTTCCCGCATATTTGATGGATGAGAGAATCGACGAGATCGAGATCATCTCGACGCTGTTGTCGCGCGCGAATGCCGACATCGTTGAGTACGTCAACGGACATCACACTCCGTTCGCGGGCAACCCGCACGAGGTGATGGGGACCACGGCGCTCGTCGCCGTGATTCATCGAGGTATCGTCACACTCGCGTCGCTCGGGGACAGCCGGGCCTACATCCACAACGCCACCGGCATGGAACAGGTGACGGCGGACCACAATCTGTGGTCGTTGAGTATCTTGGAAGGCGTACCCGCGGACAACGCTTTGGCGATGCCGCATGGGGACGCATTGGCCCGATGCTTGGGGACGTTTTCCATCTCCGAAGGCGTGTTGAACGCGGTCAAACCGGAAGCGGATCTCTTCCGCTTCTCCACGACGCGTGGTGATACTTTGTTGCTTACAACGGACGGCTTGATTGACTTCGCAGGAGCCAACAGCTTTGCCGCCGAAGACAACATCCACGCGGTTCTGTCCTCCGAGCCCGATCCGGCCCTCGCGTGCCTTGAGCTCGTGTTGTTGGCTAACCGGGGCGGCGGCGGCGACAACATCGGCGTTGGAATCGTTCAGTTCTTCTAGTCTAGCTCAGACGGTCTTCACGTTGTGCGGCCGCCCACTCCAATGTCTCGCGCGGCACCCAGCCTTCGGGCGGGGTGGGTCTATCGATATTGCCCGCAAATGACGGGTGATACTGCTCGATCCACCGAACCGTGTCCCGCAGCGTAGCAAACGCATCGCGGGGTTCCCACCCAAGGTCTCGTTTGGCGCGCGAGGAGTCGATGTACCAGTAGTGTCCGCCCATATCCACCGAGACGGGGTCGACGCTTGCTCGTTGTCCGAACACACGCATGGCCGTGTCCATCAGCTTTGCGCCGGCCATCGCGGCTTCACGCGGCAAGGGGATGCGCGGCGCACGAATTCCCGTGATGTCTTCGAGCCGTTTGAAGAAGTCCGCGATCGTAAGGTTTGCTGCCCCAAGCAGGTAGCTGCTGCCCGGTTCTGCGTGTTGCATCGCCAGAATGAACGCCGTTGCCGCGTCCCGAGCATCCACGTACGACATGCCGCCTTGCAGCACCGTGGGGATCTTCTTGCGCATAAACAACACAACGTCACCGGTGGATGACTCTCGAAGGTCACCTGGACCAAGCAGAAGCGTCGGGCGCATCAGTACGATCGGCAACCCGTAGTCACGAAAGTAACGCTCGCACACACGCTCTTGGTAGATTTTTGAGAGGTAGTAGGGCCAGTGGCGCACCAAATTCTCGGCGACCGGTGAGTCGTCGTCGGCTAAGAAAGAAGCCTCGGTTCCCACACCTACCGTGCCGCTTGTCGAGGCGACGATGATTTTCTCGACCTTTTGATGACGAAGGGCGTCGAGCAGACGACGCGTACCGTCCACGTGAAGCTCATACATGCGATGGGCGTGTTTGGGGTCGCGTTCGACCAAACCCGCGCAGTGATACACGTGGCTGACTCCATCCACGGCTCGCTTGACGTCGTCGGAGTCGTTCAAAGACCCCTCGACGAACTCCACTCCCAAGTCGGCGAGTTCGAGGTCGACTTGGCGTGAAAGCACGCGGACTTGCTCACCGGCGTCGACCAATTGACGCACAAGATGTCGCCCAAGGAATCCAGTTCCTCCGGTCACGAGGGTTTTCATGGGTACTCCTTTATCCCTGAAGTTTGAACACCGACTGGAAACGCATCAGCAGTTCCGGTGCGTTTGTCTTGATCGTTCCGTTCATGAACTCGTCAAAGGACGGAATGTACTTCTCTTGGACAATGCGGCGGAAGATCTCGGGCGACGTCTTGATGACGCAATCCGCCTGTTCCGGCTTGCCTAGGTTGATACGACAATCGGTCGCGGTGACTTCCACGGTCCACTTCTGATCGTCCGCGTTGCCGAGCGACCAGTAGTAGGTGACCTTCTGGTCAATCTGATCCTTTTCGAACTTGGACGTAAGGGCCTCAAAAATCGGCGTTAGCTCCTCACCGACCCGGCGTTTAGGCTGGCCCGCGTCGCGCAGATCGGCGATGGCTTGGTAAGCCTGCTCAGAGACAAAGTCCCAGAGTTCGTTGTTCTTCTTGTCGCCGGCGCGTGCCATGACGTCGAAAATGTCGATGGTCTGCCCGATGCGAACCTCGAGTTTTCGCGAGGTGGGCGAGGGCAACGGGCGTCCTTTGGGAAGGGCGCGATGGGTTCCCTCGATCCAGACGGGCAAAATATTGACCTTCTGAGTGGACGCGAGATAGCCCAGGCCGCGCCGGAACGTGCGGAGCTTCCCGTCGGTCGACCGCGTTCCTTCTGGGAACATCAACAGCATCTCGCCGCGCTGCAGGGCGCCAATGGCTCCCGCGAGGGCGACATCTGGTGTCCCAGCACGCTCCACCGGGATGAGGTTCGAGAAGTTCTGGAAATACGTTTTGCGTGCGCGGTTGCTGAAGAAGTAGTCCGCTGCCGCGAGGGCACGGATATCGCGAGCAAAGTCGCCAAGCGCGAACTTGACCAAGCCCATGTCGAGATGGCTCGAATGATTCGCGATGACGATGACGTTGGGGTCGTGCCACGGAATGTTTGCTTGCCCGAGCACTTCGACGTCGAAAAAGCCTTTGTACGTGCGCATCTGCGCGTCGTGGAGCAGTTTCTTTCCGACCGACGAGACGACCTCAGGAACCGGGTAGGGTTCCACGCGTTCCGAGGTTGACTTGGGTGCCTTGACGAGCGCGGTCACCTGGCTGCTTCCCGAGTTCTCGAGCGCTTCGCGCAAGTTCCCCAGCGTTCCTAGATTGGCGAGCGTCTCGGCTGGGACGTGGAGATCACGTGCCTCCAGAATGCTCGACAGCTCCACAAACATCAGACTGTCGAATCCAAGGTCGTCCACAAAATGGGTGTTGTGGTTGATCTTCGAAACGGCGAATCCGGACAGTGTTGCGACGGCTTTTTCGAGCCAGTTCCACGCCGAATCGGATTTGCCGGCGTCGACGTCTGATTCTTCGGCGGCCATAAGCCGCTCGAGGATTTCAACGATTTCACGTCGCTTGACCTTTCGCGTCGACGTGCGCGGGAGTTCGTCGTCGAAGAAGCGAAGCACCTGGACCCGGTTGTGCGCGGCCACGCGCTGTCCCTCGACGCGGAACCACTCTCGGATGGTTTTGCGTGTCTCGGCGATCTCGGTCGCGGAGGCGTCCTCGTCGATGTCAGGCCGGACCAAACACGCTACGCGCTCGGACCCGTGACCGTCGGGCAGCCCGACGATGGCGAGCTCAAGAACGTGCGGCGCCTTGCCGTAGACGTCTTCGAGTTCGTCTGGATACACATTCTTGCCGCCGCTGGTGACAATAACTTCTTTGCGTCGGCCGACGATGGTGAGGCGGCCTTTGTGGTCGATCTTTCCGAGGTCGCCGGTGTGTAACCAACCGTCTCGAACAGTCTTTTGTGTTTCGTCTTCACGGTTTAGGTATCCCAACATGACGTTGGGCCCGCGCGCGACGACCTCGCCAACGCCATTTTCATCGGCGTTGAGGATTTCAACTTCAACGTCTGGGATGGCCTTGCCAACGCTGCCTGGTTTGAGGCCATCTTGGGGGCGCGACACGGTCAGCACAGGTGCTGCTTCGGTGAGTCCGTATCCTTCGTACAGGTCGAATCCGAGTGCATGGAACGCTTCGAGCACGTCCTCTGGGAGGCTCGCTCCGCCGGAGATCATGTACTTGAGGTGGTTTCCAAAGGCGCGGTGAACCGCACCAAAGAGCACCGGTCCGACGTTTACGCCTGCCCGATCGCGAAGATTCCGGTTGAGCGCGACCATGTTCTTGAACGCTGTCTGAGCCATTGGGCCGCTGGCGTCCACCCGTTGTTTGATCGACCGGTGTAGCAATTGCCACAGCGCCGGCACCCCGATGAGTGCCGAAATCTTGGTCGAGTTCATCGCACCGCGCAGTTCGTCTCCCGAGAGTTCTTCCATGTAGGTAATGGTCGCGCCCTTGGAAATGGGGACCAAAAAGCCGGCAGCGAACTCGAACGTGTGGTGAAGCGGCAGGACCGACAAGAAGCCATCGCGGTCGGTGATGCGAAACGTTCCGTCCAACGAGTGAATCAGGGACGTGAAGTTCTTGTGCGACAGCATCACGCCCTTGGGGTCGCCCGTTGTGCCGGACGTGAAGATAAGGCTCGCGACCTCCGTTGGCTCGTCGAACGTGCGCAGCACCACCCCGGCGTCCTCCGGTGCGGGAAGCGCGAGCGTGAAGAGGTGGTCGAGCAACACGATCCGCGTCGGCAGTTCACGCTGGTTGAGCAGTTCCTCCAGCTCGGCCCCAAGACGTTCGAACACGCGTTCGGAGACAACGATTGCTGCCGCGCGTGAGGACGCGATGATGTTGGCCAACTGCTTCGCGTTGGATTCGGCGTCGACAGGGACGGCGATCGCGCCAGCTTTGAGCATGCCGAAGTACGCCATGCCCCATTGGGGGCGGTTCTCGGATGCCAAGAGCACCGAGCAACCCTCGCCGATTCCTGTGCTTCGGAAGTACGATTGGGCACGCTCCGCGTGTTCTTTGAATTGACCGTACGTGTAGCGCTCCACGATGCCGTGATCATGGTGTTGCAGCGCGACCTTGGTGGCGTAGTTGGCCGCCGTGGCGTCGGAACAATCGACGAGGTCCGTGTAGGTGTAGGTCTCGCGTGGGTCTTGGCGAAGCTTGTCCTCAAGGACCGGGTAAACCCACTTGTTCAAGCCTACCCGGACGTCGATCCAGTAGTGGCGCCAGTCCAGATCTTGGATGGGGCAGCCATAACGTGAGCGTTCGCTGACCACGAGCGAGTCGCCCAGGTTCTTTAGGTTCTGCGCGATGAACGTGTATCGGTTGTCGTGGGTGAACGGCAGGAACAGTTCAAAAATCTTCTCACCCGTTGCCGCCATGCGGCTGACGGTGTCGACCTGTTTCTGCGCCGCTTTGAGTGCCGACCCCAAACCTCCCATCTGTTTGGTCGGCAGCTTCGACAAAAGGCCCGAGACTGCGCGGGCCGACTTCGCCAGCGCAGGGAGTGACTGACGTTGGAACGTCTTGTCGTCAACCACGACGGAGTCCAACGACTTGAGGACCAGTTTTTTCCACTGGGGCGTGGCGACTTCGCGATCAATCAGCTTGCGCGCGCCGAGCTGGGTCAGCTCAACGCAGCGGCCGACCGAGATCGGATTCAGATCGCTCGAGCCGCAGTGATAAATCTTTTCGTGGCGCCCGGTCATGAGCGCGGCCGAAATCGCGTGCATTGCTCCGGTCACATAGTCTACCGGGATGACGTCCAACGCGTTTGTCGCACCGCCGGGGATAAGGCGGTGGCCTTTTGTAATGAGGTACGAGAGTGGCGCGGAGGTGTTCGCGCCCTCGTTCCACCCGGGAAACGGGTACGCCATCGAGCTTTCGATGATCGCTGGGCGAAAAATCGCGTACTCGACATCGCCTGCGGTCTCGACGAGCAGTCGTTCGCCAAGCGATTTTGTGTACGTGTAGATGTTGACCCAACCCCAGTGGTTCGCGCGTTCGCGCCCGGCGTTGGATAGCCATCGTTTGACCCAGGCAGCGCGCTCGACTTTGACACGCCGCTCAAACGCGGTGTGATCGTCGGGGCGCATGTTCTCGGCCTTTAGCCAATCGCGGGCGGCCTTGTGGAAAATGCTCTGCCTCTCTTGGTCGAGGCTGAGGGTGCGCGCGTGTTCCACGAGCGCCATGCAGTCTGCGATTTCACGCAGCGCGTCGAGCTCAACTTGCACGTCGTCGTAGGCGGGGTAGACCGTAGGGCCCGGAAGGATCTCGGGACTCGCTTTCTGGGTGCGCCCTGCGACGAATGTCGTCGACACGTGCAGCAGTTTTGCGCGCGAGCCTCCGAGCCGGATGAAATCCAGGATGTGATTCGCCGAGAGCGTGTTGATCCGAAGGGCGCTCTCGAGGTTGGGATTGAAGTTCGTTAGGCCCGCAGAGTTTACGACCAGATCCAAGGTCGCGGAAAGGGCGCGCGCTTCGTCTTCTGGGAGTCCCAGATGGTCCTCCGTGATGTCGCCGCCAAGGACGGTGATCTTCTCATGCAGGTAGCCGTCGAAGCCATCTCCGTAGGTTTGGCGAAGGGTGTCGAAACAGTTGGAGGCAACGATTTCCTCGTAGAATCGACGTTCGGCCGTGCGTGTACGCTGATCGCGGATGAGAAGATAGAGTTGGTCGATGTCCGGATGAAACTGAAGCAGCTGCGCGACGAACACTTTTGCTAGGAATCCTGTGGTTCCGGTCACAAGCAGTTTCGCGCCGCGCAGGGTGTCCGCCACCGAGAGCAAATTGGAGGGTTCGGCATACACGGACGCGGGCAGGGCGACCGATGCAGGTCGTCCGTGCCACGAGGTTTTCGGCGGCCAAAGCCCATTTAAGTGCTGTTTCGCGTGGCCGTTCGTGCCATTCGTGCCGTTCGCCTTGCCATTCTTCTCTTTTTTTCCGGTCATTCCGAACCTCTTTGGGCCAACGATCAGGTCACGTCCGCGATCATGAAGGGGGGATGATGCATCATCGTGATCTCGGGACTTGGGCCGTGGATGTCGCGGGCCATATCAAGCGCATCTTCCATGGTTGCCGCGGTTTTCCAGCCGAGGCGCTCGGGCACATGGGTGTTTTCCGCCCCGACCACGATGACCTGTCCGATATGGGCGCGACCGTTTTCGCCCCAGTACCACATGTAGAAGGGGTGGACGCCGTGGTAGGCGTTGCCCCGTCGGTACATTTCGACGTAGTTGGGGTTGTTCGCGAACTCTTTCTCCCACTTGTGGGCCAGCTTGTGCGAGTCGCGTGTCTCGCTCAGACATCGGTTGAAGAACTCGATGTACGAGGGGTGGTGCTCGGCGTCGAACTCGTCGTAACACGGATGTGTGATGATGAGCGTTCCGCCCTTCTTGATGACCGGCTTTCCCCGGTACATGTTGAAGAAGTAGCCCAATGCCATGACGTGAACGAGCAGGGGATTCAAAATGGAGTTGACGTTGTAGGGGCTCTCAAACGGAATCCCGTACACCATCACGTCGCACTGTCCGTCCACCTTGACCGAATGTTGCTGCCAGCATTTTTCGAGCGTCTTGGCGTGCACCGCCTCGGTTTCGCCAGCGTGAACGCCAAGCAAGCCGTAGTCCGCTGGTACCTTGTGGAAAAGCGCACGTTTTCCAGCACGCGGGACGCGCTTGAGGGCCGCTTGAAACGCCTTGAACTTGAGGTTGTCGGTGGAGGTCCAGTCGTCCTCGGGCACCGCAAGGAACATCAAGTTGTCGTCGTACATCTTGTTGTTCAACGTCGTCTCGATGTGGAAGACGTTGAGATGTTCCTTCAGGATCTTGCCCATGCGCTGATTGGACGCGTACAGGGCCGAGTTCTCGGGATCCATGTAGGAGTCGCATTTCAGGATGGTGTCTGGATTGTGGTGGTGTCGAATGCCGGCGTAACCCGACAAACCCGTGCCGATGGATTTGAAACCACCGTTCATCGGGACGTAGTTGATGTTGACGTAGATCAGCAGGTCGCTCTCGGCTGCGCGACGCATGATCTGCACATCTTCACCGTGGTCCGTTTGGCCCAAGATCACCATGCCGTCGGGGTCTTCGGCGTCCAGATTGTAGAGTCGGTCTGGGTAGTAGGTGTTGAAGATGTCCGACCCAACCATGCGCTTGATTTCGGCGGCGGTCATTGGGCGGTGGAGCGCCAGCGCGACGACCATCTCGTAGTCTTCAACGCCGTGGTCTTCCAAGATCTGCAGCACGATTTCAAGCATGTCCTGACGGAGATCAGGCGTGCGCATGGGCGGCAGCGGCACGGAGATGTCGTCGATCGCGATCGTGACCTTCATCCCGGGCTTGAGCTGGGCGTAGAGCGGCTTCGCGTCACCTTCTGGATGATTTAACGCATACCGAATCGCAGCTTTGCGATTCTCGATGGGTTTCATCGGAGGTTTTGGATACACGACACGCGTGCCCGCCGGCATTTTCACGCTGAGGAAATCCTCGGCGTAGTGCATGTAGCGCGGGACCGAGTCGTCATCCAAGATGCGAACACAATTGTAGTTTTTCTCTTCCATCGAAGCTTTATCTTTCGTGACAGGAAAATCAGTCGAGGTTCAAAATCGGCCACTGGTAGGCTTTCGCCGTGGTTCGAAGCCGAAAGTCAGGATTGACCGCGCAGGGGTTGCCTACCACCGACAGCAGTGGCAGGTCGCTTCCGCTGTCTGCGTAGGCGAAACTACGGTCGAGATCGAGGTTGTGCTCTTCGGCGTAACGTCGCACCCACAGCGCCTTGTTTGCGCCCGCCAACATTGGCTTTTTGAGCTGGCCCGTGGCGATGCCGTCTTTGTTGAATTCCAGGCGATTGGCGACGAAATCGTCCACACCTAGAAAGTCAGCGAGCGGTTTGGTGGCGAAATCCAGCGCTCCTGTAACGAGCACTTGGCGATGTCCTTGACCCTGAGACCGTTGGATCAAATCTTTCGCACCTTTAAACAGGTTCGGTCGAATGACGTTGTCGAAGAGTTCTTCGCCCAACACGATCAGCCGGTCTTCGGTAAATCCTGCGTAGTTCTTGTAGAAGGCGTCGTTGAACCATTTTCGGTCGTACTTGTCGGCGACCCAGTAGAGCGGAAGGCTCGCGACGAGAGAGGCTGTACGGCCGATGCGGTCCGAGATTTTCGGAGCGTTGACGGCGTAGTACGCGTAAGCGTGAACCACGTTCGTCTTAATCAGGGTGCCGTCCACATCGTAAAACGCCGCGGAACCACGGGTCGATTGATGGCCCATTTCGTAACTCCATGGAAGCGCGCGAAACAAATCAACGACCAAAAAAGAAACCGGTCACGCGCAGGGTGAACTTGATAAGGACCGCATAAATGCTTGTCAAGTCGGCATTCTAAATGACTCGTGAGTCACGAGTCGGAACGACCGCACGTTGGTCTGGTCGACACCCGGCTGTCACTGGAAGCCGGTCGACGCTGGCCACTTTGGACCGTTGTGGTTTACACTCCCCGTAGACCCAACACGATCAGGTGAAACGTGGCCGCACAGGTTTTGGACCAAGTTCGAACGCAGATGGAGAGTTTGCTGCGCGGTGGGTCCCGTTACCAAATGGAGAAGGTCGCCACGTTGGTGGTCTACGCCGTGATTTGCGTCGCGACGTTGGCGTGGGTGGCATCCGGTGGAAGCGCAGACAACGAACTCGGCGCGACCTATGGATTCGACACCATCAAGCCTTTGGACCGTCAGATATTCTTTATCGAGAATCGCAGCAACGACGATTGGACCAACGTCCGCGTCGTGCTCAACCGGAACTTTCTCTACAAGACTGACATTGTGCCCGCCGGAAAACGCATGGTGCTGCAGTCCGAGGACTTCGAGTACTACTACTGGATTCCGCGTCAATGGGGACGTACCGAGTGGGAGCAGCTCGAGAAGTCGCCGCGTCCGGGTGAGAAGGGAACCGAAGACATCAAGCCCGAGCTGCTTGAGGTCCGCGCGCGTGAAGGGCGCCTGGACATCGACTTGGTTGGCCTCGCAAAATGACCATAAAACGCCTTTCGGGCGCTCCTGCCGGACTGTATGTCCACATCCCATTTTGCGACCGTCTGTGTCCGTATTGCGACTTTGCAGTCGTCGTCCGCCCGGCCACATCTCACAGAAGCTACGTCGATGCGCTGCTTTGGGAGCTTTCAACGCGGGCGCCAGAAGTGGACGGGCGTGACCTTCGAACCGTTTACCTGGGCGGGGGAACACCAACCGCGCTTTCAGACTCGGATCTGGAGCGCGTCGTTCAGGCAGCCTTAGCGCGCTGGCACCTCAATCGCGTGAGGTGACCCTGGAGGTCAATCCCAACCACGTCACGGCGCGCGGCTGGCACACTGGCGCTGACCGTCGGCGTCACGCGTGTTAGTCTGGGTGTTCAGTTTCAGGCGCGCGTTACCTCGAAACGTTGGGGCGAACCACACGTTTGACGTCGCGCGGACGTCGTTGGCGCTGTTGGCGTTGGATGTGTTTGAACACGTCACAATGGACCTGATTGTTGGCGGGCCCGGCCATACCCTAGATGAGCTGGAGGCTGACCTCGAAATCGTCACGGCCCTGGGGCTGCGACATGCGTCGGTCTACGAGCTGACGATCGAAACCGAACACCGTATTTGGTCGCCGATGCTCGGCAAGGAACTCTGCGGCAGGTGACGATGACGCGACCGCCGACATGTTGAATGTCGCCCGTCACCTCGAACAGCTGGGTTTGCGGAAATACGAGGTGTCGAATTATGCCGCGTTGGGTCACGAGAGCCGGGTAACAGCCACAACCGCAATTATTGGGGAGGGTGGGGAGGCATTTGGGGGTTGGACTGGGCGCCCACAGCATGCGGATCGGGGAGGACAGCTTTGTCTGGGCGTCGCGCCAATAACGAACGGTGAAATCTGAAGCGCTACCAGAATGATCCGGCTCGCACCCGGCGAGGTCGAGCGTCTGACCGCGCGGGACCACTTGATCGAGCGAAGCTCAGCCGATGGTGGTATCGACTGATTTCCTGCATCACGAACTAGGCGTCGGTTACTTCGTCTTCGCTCGCTGACGTCATTTTCGGAAAGCGGTAGACCGAAGCCGTAGCAGCTGGATTGGTTGTTCGACGCCGCCGCATGTCGTGTGCCCTACTGCGCCGAAGGGGACAATGATATAAATTCATTGTCGAACTTGCTCGCAAAACTCTTCTCTGGGATGCACACGCACCCGGTTCCAGTTCTTTACCAATGAAGAAGACAGCTTTTCAATACCTCAGCGGCGTCGCGCGTCACTCCACGCCAACTATTTAAAGTACTTCGAGCAAGCCAGAACGCCGCGATTGCGGCAAAACCCTGTGGAGCTACCCGAGAACACAAGGTTAGCTTTGAAAAGGTGGCAACAAAGTCGCCTCTGACATTCCAATAAAGAAGGCGCGCGGCTGGGCGATGTGTTGGAGATTCGCAGCCTGTGGCGCAACGAATCCAAGTACCGCGTGGTTTTTCACCAAGCGGCTTGGAAAGGTCCACGCTGTGTGCAGAAGGGGAGGTCGAGATGGTGACCGTTGACGGCAGCAAACTGCTTCGGTGCCGCTGCCACAGTGGTAGGTCACATGTGAGGCGTGTGTGAGCCTTCGACGGCGCGAAGCCTGTGCCAGCAAATCTGCTGCAGCGAGTCGTACAGCTCCTCAAGGTCGTCCTTGAGCATCTCAAGGATGCCGCCATAGTTTGGATTCCGCCGCGCGCTTCTCGGTTTCGAGGCAGGCGTGGAGGATTTCGCGATAATCCTTGGTGTGCTGAATCGTCAGTGGATCGCGGTCTGTGACGGCCTCGCCGCCGAGCTTGACGATGGCCTGGCGTACCGTTTGTGCATGCATGTTGGATTCTGTGGCCTCGGCCTCGAAGTAAGGCTGGAGGTGCAATCGATGAATGCCCGAAACATAAGCCGCGTAATGTGCGTACATGATGGAGGCGCGCAGCTCGAACGCGAGTGCATCGTTAAGCATGGACAGGAGTTTTTCGTTGTTCATCGGTCTTCCTCAGGCTGCAGCAGCCATTCAATAAGGTGGAGGGTGGAGCGGTTGACGATGTCGAACACGCGTTCGAACTCGGAGATTCCGCCACCCCATGGATCAGGCACATCTGCCCCGCGATCCGCGGGGTCAAAGTCCCGGAGTAACAAGATTTTGGCGTTCGGACGCATCGCGAGCGCGTCTCGACGGTTGTTGCCGTCCATGGCGACCAAGACGTCGAATTCATCGAGATGTCTGCGGGTCAGCTGTTGTGCGCGCTGCCCAGAAATATCAGCGCCGAGCCGACGAGCGACAACCTCACGACTGCCAGGGTCTGGTGCCTCGCCGACGTGGTAGGCGCTGGTTCCGCTGGATTCGACATGAAACGTGTGACCCAAGCCGCGCTGCTCGATGTGGTGGAGAAAAACCCCTTCGGCCACCGGTGATCGACAGATGTTCCCCAAACAGAAGAACATTACTTTCTTGCGCCCCATCAGAAGTTAACGCGTCGGCAACTTCCGTCTGGCTGTACCGCGATGCCGTCTTTGTTGGTGCGCCACAGATACGCGAACTGGTTGAGCATGAACCCAACACCTTCCGCAGGATTGGGGACTGTTGCGAGGTCGACCACGACCTCCATGGCGAACGTGCGGCCGTCGGCCTGAGTTTGGTACCGAAACAGTTTCTGCGTTCCGGAGACGGCCTCCCCGATATTTGACTCACCGGGCATCGGCAAATCTTCGGGCCAGTTTTCAGTCGGGAATCCAGCGTCGACGAGTTCTTCCGTAGTCATGCAACTTCCTCGTGAGTTCTTAAAGTTGGCTCAATGCCTGCTTAGTCGGTTCGTGTTTCGCGTCAATCGAGAGCGCGCGTGAGAACATGTCCTTCGCACGTCTGGGGTCGCCTTGATGCCAACGGACCATTCCAAGGTGGTAATAAACGTCAACCTTATCTTGGTCTTGGTCAATGTTCATCTGATGCAACAGCAGGGTTTGGAACATTTTCAGTGCCCCGTCCCAGTCCTCGCGGCGGTACAACATTCGGCCGAGGGAGAGCAGGTTGGGAATGTACGAGGCGTCCACTTTGTGCACGCCTTCATACGCCTCAAATGCCGCGTCGAGGTCTCCCTTCTGCTCGGCGAGTTTGCCCTGAAGGTGCAGAAACCGCACGACGTCCTTCAATTTCCGATCTTCGCGAAGCTGCGCGACGATCGAGACCAACAACGGCTCCGCTCGGTCAAAGGCGCCTGCCGAAATGTACGCATCCAAGAGAGGCTCAACGACCGCGCGAGGTCTCCCGGTGCGAGAGCGCTCGCACGTTCAAGCGCGCTAACACGTCGCGCCGGGTCGTTCATCTTCTCGCGGGCCAGCTTTGCCATCTCGAAACAGCGGGATCTTCTCGGCATCGGCACGATACGCCGCTTCGAACTCCAACATCGCGTAGAGCTGCTCGTAGGCTTCCAGCCGTTGGTACAATGCCTTCAAGGACGGCATAGCAACTTCGTGCGTGGGGAACAGCTCGATGACACGCACGTAATCGGTCGCTGCGTTGGCCGGATCGTTGAGCTGCTCGTGTATCTGCGCGCGACGAAGGTACGCTGCCGCTCGCTCCTCGTTGGTTGGTGACGCAGCCGCTTGGCGGCTGAGGATCTCCAGAACGCTGCTCCAGTCTCCCTGTTTCTCGTGCAAGTCCGCGAGCACCGTCAGCGCGCCGTTATGGCCAGCGTTTAGCTCTAGGACGGCATTCAGCTGCGCGATGGCGTCGTCGGGCCGCCCCATGTGGTTCGCGTAGATGTCCGCCATGGTGACCCGAAGCTCACACACGCGATGGAGATCGTGCGAGGCGTCGGCGATGACACGATCGTAGAGTGCCAGGACGTCATCCCAGCGGTGCTCGGCGCGGTACAATCGGTCGAGCGCTGCGATCACGCCGGGGTCGTTGGCGTCGATCTGCATGGCCGCCTCGAAGTCCTCGATGGCCCGGGCGAGGTCCGAGAACTTCTCGTAGCTCAGGGTCGCGCTCCGGACCAGCAGGCCAAGGCGCTCGCTGGGTTCCGCGAGCTCCAGGCGTCGAAGCAAGACCTCTCGCAGCGCTTCGTGGTTTTCAGTCTCCACATAGAGTTCGTCCAAGGAGACCAGCACATCGGTGTTGTCGGGTTGGTAGTCCAACGCAGCGCGGTACGCGTCCAGGGCCCCGTAGGGATCCTTGAGCAGCACCCGCTGGTACTGGCCGGTGCGCACGAACAGCGTAAACCGTTCTTCATTGGTGTCCACAAACTGAACCAGCCGTTGCAGCAGCTCCACCAACGAGGCGTACTGCTCGGTGATCTCGAGCAGATCCACAAGCGCCATCATGACATCGATGCTGCTTTCGTCGATGAGCAGCGCGTCGCGATACGCGTCGATGGCGAGATCAAACTCCTCGCGGACGTTCCGCACTCGCCCGAGCTCAACGAGCACGGCAAAGCGCTCGTCGGGCTCAAACGTCACATCGGCTTTGCGCTGCAAGACGTTGGCGAGGGCCTCGGAGTTGCCTTGGTGGCGCGCAATGGCCTCCAGAGCTTCGATGGCCGTGCGGTTCTCGACGTCAAGGTCCAGCACCTTTCGGTACAGTTTGATCGACTCTTCAAAGGCACCCAAGTTCTCGGCGGCGACCCGACCAGCCACCAAAGCAAACTCCACGATGCGAATGGGGTCGTTGAGTTCGGCGATGATGTCCTCGTACAACGCCACCAACTCCTCATGCAGCTCGTTGTCAGCGGCGAGGGCTTCGAGCCGTGCCTGCACGTCGGTGTTGTTGGGTTCCTCGCGCAGGGAACGGCCATAGTAGGCATAGGCCACCGATGGGCGTCCCAACTCATTCGCTTCGATATCGCCGAGTCGTTCGAGGGTCATCGCGCGCTCCGACGCGTGATCCTGAGTCTCGAGCTTGAGCATCAAGATCCTCGACAGGCGTTCCCAATCGCGACTGTCCTGGAAAATGGGCTCAAGCAGAGCACATGCGCCCTGACACAGGTCCGGAACATCGGCCAATCGATTGATGGCATCGACGGCACCCGCGTGTGTCGGTTCATCGATGACCACCTGACGGTAGAGGTCAAACCCGTCCAGAACGCGCTCGAACACCACCTCCCGCAGGTATCCGAGCCGGAAGCGGACGTCGTTGACGCGGGCGGGATGGGCGATGGTTAGTTCACGCTCAAGCACGCCTTCCAGTGCCGTCCAGTTGCGCGTGATCTGGTACAGCTTGTCCAGGTGGTCCAGCGCCGCGCCATCGTACGCGTCAGCCTCAAGCACGGCTTCAAAGTGCCGAATGGCATCGGCGTGTTCCTCGAGCTGGTAGTACAGCACCCCGAGGCGCTCGGACAGGCTGCGGCGCGCGCTGATGTCGTCGCCAATGGCGTCCAGGCAGTCTTCGTATACGGCGATGAGCTCGTCCTGATTGCCAAGTTCCTCGCTGATGACTTCGATGCGTGAGCGCACATCGGGGGAGTTTGGAAGGTCCCGAAGTGCGCGGCCGTAGGTCACAAAGGCGACGGCTGGTTGCCCGATCTCGTCGCGCTGGACGTCTGCAAGCTCAAGGTAGATTTTCTCGCGCTGCAGCGAATCCTCGGTGACCTCAAGCATCCTCTCGAACAGACCTTCGAGTTCTCGCCACTCCTCGGTCTTGCGGTACACGGCCTTGAGGTACGCCGCCGCTTCTTCGCGCGTCTCTGGGCGTTCCAGAAGCGCCGCCATCGCCGTTCGGGCTTGTTCGGAATCTGGGAATCGCTCAAGGACTTTGGCCACATGCGCCATAGCGTCGTAAGGTGCCTCAAGATGCACCAATAGCGTGTGCGCCGTCTTGAGGTCCAGGCCTGCGATCGTGACCTCATCGCGCATCATTTTGCGCAAAGCCTCCAAGGCGTCGAGCAGCTCGGGCCAACGCTCCACGGCCTCGTAAAGCCGCACAAGAGCCTGAGCGGCCGACAGGTCGGTGGGTTCGGTCTCCAGAATCTGCGCCCACGTCTCGATCGCGCCTTCGTTGTCGCGCAAGATCTCGTCCTGGATGTGCGCGAGTTTGCGCAACACCGTCAGACGAGGTGTGCCGTCGTCGACCAAATTGATCTTGGCGCGCAGCAACTCCTCGAGCTCTTCGAACATGCTCTCTTGCTCGTAGAGTCCTTCAAGCTGTTGAATGTACTCCAGCCGCGCTGGGTTCATCTCGAACAGTCGATTCCACGTTTCGATCCCGCTGTGCGCGTCGCCCAAAACGTCGACTTGCACCGATGCGATGCGTCGCAGGAGTCGCTCTTGGGCATCTTGCTCGTAGATGGCGTCGACGCGAAGCGTCAGAATGTCGACCAACGGCTTCCAAAGCTCGAGCTCTCCGTACAGGCGCTCAAGCTGGGCCATTGCGTCTTCGTGGTTGGGGTCGATCGCAAGAATCTGTTGCCACGCGGCGATCGCGCTCTCCCGATCACGAAGGGGACCCGAGAGCACGTCGGCACATGTCCGCAGCAACCGAATCTGCGCTTCAACGTCGTCGGTAAACTCAAGCCCTGCGAGGAAGATTGGGATTAGGCGCTCCCACGCATTTGTCTCGTCCGCGAGCGCTTCGAGCCGGCGGCGCACGTCGTCCGCGTAGGGATCGAGTTGATAGGCCTGCGCCAAGAAGGTGACCGCTTGTGACCGATCCTCGGACCGACTCGACGCCTCCAAGTTAGTCGCCAACTCGACAAAGAGGGCTACGCGTGTGGCCGCGTCCTCAACCAAAGAGGCCTTTTGTTCCAGAAAGCTGAGGATGCGTTCCCGATCTCGGACGGGGTCGTACGTTGTCAGCAGAAGGTCGATGATCTGAACGCGGTGCTCTGCCCAGTCCCCTTCACGGGTCGCGAGGTCGCGGCTGAGGCCCTCTAGGGCACGTCGTGACTCGGCGTGCTGGGGGTCCGCGGTAAGGATCTCACGATGCAGTTCGAGGGCTTCATCGAGCTGGTCGAGCTCGGTGTCGAGGAGCTGCGCGAGCCGGAATCGGTACTCCAGGGATTCGTGTGGGTCGTTCGTGAACTCCGAACGTTGGCGGTAAAGGTCGGCAAGGTCCAACCAGCGCGCCGCATAATGAAGGAGTCGCTCCAAGGCGCGATGCGCTGGAACGTCGTCGGGATTGCTGCCGATGATCTCGTTGTAGACGTCGATTGCCGCGTCCGAATCGCCAAGAACATCCTCGTAAAGGCCGGCGAGGCTCTCCAAAAAGTCACGTTTCGCATCGGGATCGTGCGCCAAATCCGCACGTCGCCGATACAAATCGCCAAGTCCGTGCCAATTCTCGGTGCGCGAGTAAATGCGCTCAAGGGCATCCAAGGCGTGCTCGTTGTCGGCCTGAACCAACAATAGGTCCTGAAGGGTGCGCTCCGCGTCGTCGAGTTGCTCGAGGCGCGACTCGAACATCGATGCGAGGTCACCGAGCAGAGTCACCCGCAGCTCGTCGCCAATGTCGAAGTTGTCGCGCAGTGTCTGCTGATAGATGTCGGTCAAGCCTTGCCAAGCTTGGTTACGGGCGGCCAGCCGCTCAAGCGCTGTGCGCACGTCGCTGTCGTCGGGTGTGACCGCGAACACTTCGGCGTAAGCTCTCCTCGCCGCGTCAGCATCACCACGTTGGTCTTCGTGGATGACCGCGATTTCACGCAGGTACATGGCGCGCGTTGCCGGTTCGTCGGCCGAGTCGGCGGCAGCCTCAAGTGCGCGCAGCAAGCCATCGACATCACCCCGCCGCCGGTAGATGGGTTCAAGCAGCGCCGCCACATCCGCGCGCACCATCGGATTCTCAAACAACGACTCCATGATGTTCAGGGCGTCGGCGTTTTCAGGGTCGAGGTCGAAGACTTCGCGGGCGTAGTCAATGGCGAGTGCGGGCGACTCGGCCTGATGGGCCATCAAGTCGCACAGCTCTAGTCGCAGTGCGACTTGTTCCTCGGTCTTCGCGTACGCGGCTTGCTGAATCAACAACTGGCTTAGGTCGTCCCAGCGCTGCTGAGCCCGGTACAGTCGATTCAGCGCGCGCAATGCGCGGGAATCGTCGGGCGCGGTCTGCAGGACGCGGACGTACGTGTCGGTGGCGGCGATAGCGTCACCCAGAAACTCATCTTGGACGGTGGCCAAGCGGACCAGAATCTCGTGCGCGTCCGGCTCGGATGCAAACGCCGAGTATCGCGCGTCCAAGAGCTCAGCGAGGTCAAACCAGCGCTCCTGGGCGGATAGAAGGCGTTCAAGGTCCTCGTACGTCTCCGCGTGGGTTTCGTCGAGAAGCAAAACCTCCCGCAGGTGCCGCTCGGCGGCCTCGTCGTCGCCGAGTTGGTCGCGCTGCAGCTGCGCGAGCCGCATGTGCAGGTCCATCATCACGTCGGGATTCTGGGCCTCCATGAGCGCATCAGAGTAAGTCTGAGCCAACGAGGACCAATCCGAATCGCGTACAACAAGCTCGATGAGTTCGTTGCGCAGTTCTGTGTTGTCCAAATCCAACAGCCAAGCGCGCGAGAATGCCTTCCGGGCGGCCGCCATGTCTTCAAGTCCGTCGCGTTGCACGAGAGCGATCTCGTGGGCAAACGTGGCTTGTTCGGCCGGGTCCAGCGCCCGCTCCAGCAGCCGCTCGTAAAGATCCACAAGCTCGGCCCAGTTCTGGGTGCTGGCGTAATGCGGGACGAGGTCTTCGGCGACGCTGGTCAACAGCGTGTCGTCGCTGGCCATGGCCTCAAGCGCCGCGATGGCTTCAGGGTGGCCGGGTCGACGCGAAAGTACGCTACGGTAGAGGGCGAGGGCATCCTCCGTGGCGAACAACTCCGACGCCAAGACGTTGGCGAGTTTGATCTCAAGGGTGTTGATCTGCTCGCCATCGGTGGCTGAGCTGAGCTTCATCCGAAGAATATCGCTTAGCTCATTCCACTGTGATTGCTCGGCATACAGCCGTTCAAGCTCGTCAAGGGCCTGCCGTGCCGTTGGGTCGGCTGCCACGACCTGATTCAGTGTTTCAATCGCTGCCGGGACATCGTTGAGCTTGGTCTCACGAATCTGAGCCAGCTTCAGCCACGAGGCAACTTGGACGTCGGGGTCTAGGACCGTGCTTGCCTTTCGCTCAAGCACGTCAGCGACATCCGTCCAGCGGTCGCCGCGCTCATGCAGTCGCTCAAGTGCGTCCAAGGCGTCGGCAGCATCCGGCTCAGCTTCGGAAAGCTCGGTCCAAGCCTGAAGCGCCTGCTCGGGCCGGTTGAGGATTTCGTCTTCCACCATGGCGAGTCGACGCAGGACGTCAACGCGGCGGCCGGGATCGCCGAAAATGCTCGACCGATGAAGCACCGAAGCGAGATCTTCATAACGGTCGGCGCGCTCGTACAGATTCTCAAGCGCGAGCAGTGAGCGTTCGTCGGACTCGTTGACCGACAGCGCTTTCTCGTACGCCTCAATCGCTTCCTCGTCGTGATCGACCGCGTTGAGGAGTTCGGCAATGCGAACATAGATTTCCCCCGCTGTGACGGGATCTGCGTTGCTCGCAGCGGTGCGGAGAACCGTAACAACGTCCAGTCCACGATCGGCTGCCAGACCGATTTCCTCAAGGCGCAGTCGCCGGGCGTGATCATCGGGCGTCATTTCAACGGCAAGTGCGACAGCGTCGAACGCCTCGGGAAGGCGACCGATGCGTTCAAGCGCTTCGGTCAACTCATCGAGCAGCGCGACCCGTTCATAGTCCGCTTCTTCGGCCAAGAGCTTGACGCGCAGGATCTCGATGAGCCGGTTGTCATTGCCTGCGGCGCGGTAAAGCGGCTCAGCGATGGCAAGAAGGTCAAGTCGCGTCGCGATCGCCTCGGGTCGTTCCGCGAGTTGGGCGTCGAATGTTTCAAGAAGCGCCAAGATGTCGGAATCCGAGGGATTTTCTGACAGAACCAATTCTAACGTTTCGATGGCGCCGGCGGGGTCCTCAAGGTGGTCAAATCGGGTGCGGGCCAGCTCGGCGAGATAGATCTTTCGTTTCTCTCGGTCGTTGGAGCTCGCGGCTTGATCGGCCAGCAGGTCCGCCAGCTCCTGAAAGCGCTCCTCGCTTGCGAACAAGCGCCGCAGCGAAGACACCGCGGCCTCACTGTCTGGGTCAACCTCGATGAGTTTCTGCAGAATCTCGATGGTGCGAGGCGAATCGGCGAGCACCTCGTCGCTGACACGCGCGGCCTCACCGAGCGTGAGGGCCTTGGACTCCGGTTCGTCGAGCAACGCTGCCTTCGCGACGAGGATGGTCACGAGCTCTGCGTGGCGCCCAAGCTGCCGATACAGACGCTCCAACGCCTCGACGTGGGCCGACTCCATGGGGTCGTACTCGTACAAGAGCTCCCACGCGGCGAGCGCGTCAGCTTTCATGTTGAGTTGGTATTCGCGAATGGCCGCAAGGTGGCGCAACATGTCAAAACGTGTGGCACTCGCGGTGGTGTCGGTGGGGGCAAACTGACTGAACACCCGCTCGATGTCACCCCAGCGATTGAGCCGGGCCCCCAATTGCTCCAAGCGCAACCAAATTTCGGAGCGTTCGACGTCAAGTTCCACTTGGCGGCATGCGCGCTCGAAGGCCGTCGTGTTGTCGTTTTCTGCGATGTAGAGAGGGATGAGTTCGTCGAGGATTTCTTGTTCCTCAAAGCGATCGTTGGTCGCGGTTCGTCGAGCTTCCAACGCCCGGATCAGTTCCGCTGGCCGATTCAAATCTCGGAAGATGGGCTCGAGCAATAGAGCAGCATCCCGCGCCCGATCCGGTTCCGCGAGCAATGCCTCCAGCGCGTTCACGGCTTCGTCGTTTGAAGGGTCATCGCTGAGCACGGTCGCGTACTGGCGCAGCGCCTCGGCTGAGTCGCCAAGTTCGGTGCGGTACAAATCGCCGAGCTCCATGAGGCACTGCACACGACGTTCAGGGGCTTCGGTCGCCGAAAGGTTGATCTCACGGATCAAACACTCCGCCACGTCCTCCCACCGCTGGTCCTCACGATAGAGCTCCTTGAGTCCACGCAATGACGCCAGATGCGAGGGGTCGATGTCCAAGATCTCAGAGTAGGTCGCGCGCGCGTCGTCTTTCTGGTTGAGCTCGGTACGTTGCACATCGGCAATCTTGCTCAATTCGTCGATGAGGTCCGCGCGGGTCGCGCCCCGTTCGGTCAGCACATCAATCTGACGACGCAACACATCGATGCGTTTGGACCCATGGCCCATCAAGGCGTGCAGCTGCTCAAGGTTTCCGAGCAGCTCGAGGTCGTCGGGGTGGCGTTCCGAAATCAACTCGGTGTGTGCCACCGCATCATCCAAGCGATTCAGGTCGTGCCATTCGACCTTGGCGAGGTACTTCCAGAGTGATTCCTGCGCGGTGGGATCGGCCAATGTCTGTGCGAGATCGTCAATGGATGTGACGAGCAATTCTAACGTGTCACCGGCGCGCGCACTTTCATCCGCCGCGTCAAGCGCGTCGCTGGAGAGCGGGTCGATGCGAAGCGCTTCCAACGACCACTGAAGGGCGTTTCCATGCTCACCGCGCGACACTTCAAGGGATCGAATCTTGAGGGCTTCCTTGAAGCGGGTCCCGGGCTCGTCGGACGCTTCGAACAACGTGCGATGCATCGCGATTTCGCGGTCGACGTCGCCAATGCGCTGGTACCATGGGACCAATTCGCGCGCGATGCTGTCGGGATCGTCGACGTGCGCGCGAAGGGCTTCAAGGCTGAGGATCACGCGATCAGGGGCATCAAGCTCCTCGTCGGCGATGGTCGCCATGCGGCGATAGAGCTCCGTTTTCGTTTGAGACGCATCCGAGGTTCCGGCCGCTGAATCAAAGAGGTCCCAAAGCGCGTCGAATCGTTTCGCGGACGCGTACAGTTCCTGAAGTCCATCCCAGTCGCTGCCGTCGACCAGCACCATGGAAAGCGACGCGAACGAATCGTTGTGGGTCGGATCGTCCTTCAGCACGTCACGCCAGATCTCGACCGAACGGTCGAGGTCCGTCGCCGCGAGCAATGAAGCAGCTTCGGCACGAATAGAATCGCGGTCCGAACCTTGTGTAAGGTCTGCCTTCTTGAGCAAGAGGTCGGCGAGTTTTGGCGCATCACCCGCCTTTCGAAGCTGGGTCTCAAGCTGGTCGATCACGTCCAGATTCTGTGGGTCGAGCTCCAAGATCTCTTCGAGAAGGGGCGCGATAAGTTCGGGGTCTCGGACGCGGTCTTGGGCAAGCCGCAGCGTTCCCTGAAGTTTTTCGAGCCGTTCGTCGCCGTCGAGTCGCGCGGCTTCTTTGCGCATCAATTCGAACAACGATTTGAAGTCACGGCGTTGTTCGTAGACGTCCTTCAAACGTGCGATCACCTGTTCGTTGTCCGGGTCGAGGTCGACGATCTTCTCAAGATAGGGGAGGGCTTGGGTGACGTTCTTGAGTTGATCCTGCCAAATCGCCGCGACGTCTGCGAACAGCTCGACCGCGGTCCCGACGTCGCCCTCTTGGGCGGCCGACTCGGCGCGCTCTGCCAGCAAGTGGGTGAGGTCATTGAAACGCCGGTTGTTCTCCAAGAGGGATCGTAGGCGCGAAAATGCCTCTTGATGAGACGGTGCCAACTCGAGCGTCTGCTGCAGGCACATGATGACCATGGGCTCAAGGTTGAGCTTGGTCTCGTAAAGGTCCGCCATTACATGCAGCAGTTCAAGTTTGCGATCCGTCTGTGCGTCGGCCAGCTCGTCCTTGTAAATGTCGACGAGCGCGCTCCATTTCTCGTGTGCTTGATACAAGCGAATGAGTTCGGCCCGCGCGTCCGCGTCATCGCCCGTCTGGCGAACGTACGCCTTCCAGACGTTGATGGCCTTGTCTGCGCTCTCCATCTCATTTTCGGCCAACGACGCGAGGCGTTGGGTGATCGCAAGCCGCCGTTCATCGGATTCGGCGTGCTGCTGAGCGGTGCTGAGCAGCGCGAAGAGCTTTGGCCACTCTTCTTCGCGCTCGAACCATGCCTCGTAGAAGTCGAGCATCTTGGGGTTTTCGGCGTCGAGGAGCTTGATGCGCTTGTACCAATACTCAGCGGCGTCGAGGTCTTTCTTTTGCTCCCAGAGCAACGCCGCCAGGTCAGACATCGCTTCAAGCTCGCCGTCTTTTTTTCTGAGCTTTTTGATCGCGTCTTCGTAGCGCGCAATGGCGCCATCGAGCGTACCGCTGGACACCGCCTCATCACGCAACGCGCGAAGCAAGGTCAGGTTCGTGGGGTCTCGGTCGAGCGAGTCTGCCTCTGCCGAAGCGGGCGCTTGGCTATCTTGCTCCTCGATCTGGCTGCGCTGCGCAGCCGATAGGATTCGGGTGGCGCCGATGTCTTCGGCGTCAGAATCCTCATCCGAGTCCTCGGAGAGGTCGTCGTCCTCCTGCGCCGCGGGCGCCACCGCACCATCGTCATCGGTCGAGGCCTTCTCATCAGGCTCGGGATGAGCCACGACCGCTGCTTCTTCCGCCGCTGCTTCTTCCGCCGCTGCTTCTTCCGCCGCTGCTTCTTCCGCCGCTGCGTCGTCTTGCTGTGGCGTCTCGCCTTGCACACTTTCGGGTTCTGACGGTTCTCTCGCTTCGTCCTGGGTATTTTCGGGCTCCCGCGCCTCTTCGATCACGTTGACGTAGCCTACGACAGACACCCCAGAAGATTCGTCTTCTCGCCCAAGTTCGGCGAGGATCTCACGGCGCAACGACTGAGCTTCGTCGTGGTTGGGGTCAATCGAGACTGCCTCTGACGCGTATTCTAGGGCCTGCTCAAGTGTGCCGGCGTCGCGAAGTCGTTCGAGGTGCGCCGACTGGACGAAGTGTTCGGCCGCGCGTCCGGGATGGGTCTTCCTGTGTTCCCGGGCGTCCTTGACGAGCTCCTGGATCACTCCAAAAATCGTCTTCCCCTCGGCATATAGGTCGAAGAGTTCTTCCGCGTCAGGATTTTCAGGGTCATGCTCGATCACCTGTTCGAGCACTTCGACCGCTTTTTGATGGTTGCGAAGGTCGTCGCCGTACACCTGCGCCACGCGCGTGAGCACTCGGGCTTTTTCCCGGGCGTCAGTCTTCTTCTTTAGCTCAAGCTTGAAGAGCAGCAGGACCCGCTCAAAGTCGCCGGAACGCCGGTAAATCGCGCGTGCACGGTCAAGGCATGTCGTGTCTTCGGGGTAGACGACGTACGACTCCTGGAACGCCTTCATCGCCTCGTCGCGGTTTCCATCGAACTCCCACAGGGCGTCTCCGATGGCCACGAGCAGCTCGCCGCGCTCCTTTGCGTCATCGAGGATTTCCGCGATGCTGCGAAGGTGGCCAACCAGTTGGGCTCCGTAGCCGCTCAGGGTTCCGAAACGATCTCGGGAGTCCACATACAAATGGTATACGTCCCTCCATCGAACGGCATCGACGTACGCTTGGCCGAGGCTGATGAAAAGTTCGTAATTGCCGGGTTGGTCCCGCCAGAGAATCTGAAGATCTCGTAGATCCGTAGTCATCGACCTTAACCTGTGCGGCTGAGGAATAAATGGCGTTTGACAAAAGGCTGTCTGAAGTCGCCGGATGGTATCAGACGGTGATCACCATTGGCAACGCGGGAAGGTGCTGCGCGACCGTCGGTCGTTGCGTGGACATTTTGGAGCGTGCTATCTGTTTCTCGAATCGTACGTGAGGCGAAAATGCTCGAAACAATGTGGGTGCAGCTTGTCACCGCACAAACCGCCAACCCCGAAAAAGCGCGCGGAGTGGTCGATATCCTCTTGGAGGCCGACGGTGTTGTGACCGCGGTGATCGTGGTGCTCGTCATCATGAGCCTCGTGACGTGGTACATCATTGGCTACAAAGCGCTGTATCTTCGGCGAGCCCGGGTCGACAGCTCGCGGTTTCTTGAGACGTTTTGGCAGTCAAAACGCTTGGACGCGATCTACCAGTCGGCGGAGCAGTTTTCGCGCTCCCCGGTCAGTCAGGTCTTCAAGGCGGGATACATTGAGTTGACGAAGCTCAAGAACGCCGAGACCGAAGAGACCGGAACGATGAAGACCCAGCTTGGTGGCATCGAGAACGTCGAGCGCGCGCTGCGCCGTGCCATCACCACCGAAACGACAGAGCTTGAGAGCCTGCTCCCATTTCTGGCCACGGTGGGGTCCAACGCCGTCTTTATCGGTTTGTTCGGGACGGTGTGGGGCATCATGGTGGCGTTCATCAATATCCAGGCTGCAGGTGCAGCAGGGATTGACGTCGTCGCGGGACCGATCGCGGAAGCTTTGATCGTGACGGCCTTTGGATTGGTCACGGCGATCCCGGCGGGCGTCGCGTACAACTTCTATGTGAGTCGCATTCGCATCGTGGATGCGGAGATGGAGAACTTTTCCAACGACTTTTTGAACATCGTCAAACGCCACTTCTTTAAGTGAGGTCCTCGTGGGCGCAAAACTAGGCGGCTCCGGGGGAATGAACGCTGACATCAACGTCGCGCCGATGGTCGATGTGATGTTGGTGTTGTTGACGATTTTCATGATTACGGCGCCAATGATTCAAGAGGACGAGGAGAAGCGCAAAGTCGACATGGATCTGCCCGTCACGCGCAACAACGCCAACCGTATCGACCCCAAGCAGACCGATAAGCTCATCCTCGAGATCGATGACCAGCTGATTGTGCGAATCGGAGAGGAAGTCATCACCGATTGCAGCGCGGCATCGCAGAAGAAGAATAAAGATCGCTTTGAGGTGTGTTTCGACGACATCGAAAAGAAGCTCGCCACAAACGTGAAGCTTCAAGAACAGGGCGAGATATATCTTCTGGCAGACACCGACATTCCGTATGGGTTTGTCGTGGGCACGATGGCTCGGATCAAGAGAGCTGGGGTCAACAAGGTTGGCATGGTCACGAATCCTGAATACCTTGACGAGACTCCGCCGGCGCCCACGAAGGGCAAAAAGTGAACGAGGGTCAACCGTATCGGCTCGGGGAGCGTCCCGCACACGGGGGTGACATCACCGCCGGGTTGCTGGTCTCGTTTTTTCTGCACGCCGCGATCGTCACGTCGATCGTGATTGCGACGATGCGCAGCAACAAGGGAATGGAGGAGGAGATCGCGCCGAAAATGCTTCAATTCGAGCGCGTCGAGTTGCTCGCCCTAGGCGAGGAAAAGCCACCCGAAGCGCTGCCGCGCATCGCGAACCCTGAGCCGGTCACCAAACCCCCTGACGAAGTTATTCTTGAACAACCGGATGAGCCTGTCGTCCAACTGAAGACGGACGAGCCCAAAGACGCCAAAGAGGACGAGAACGACCGGAAAAAGAAGATGCTGGAAGCCCTGAGTGCGCTGCACAACCCAGACCGTCCCACGAACGATGACATTCCGGCCGGAAGCGACCAAGGTGTTATTGGCGGCGATATTTCGGATGCCGCGCTTGCCAACCTGATGGGCACATACGCCACCAAGTTGGTCGGGGAATTGGGCAGCGTGTGGGACCTGCCCACGACCATCGCACCCTCGGAAGTGGCCACGCTCTCGAACCAAGTCGAGGTCTACGTACGACTGTCGGGTTCTGGAAATGTGGTCAGCTACCAGTTTCGGCAGAAGTCTTCAAATGACCAATTCAACGACAGCATCGAGCGTGTGTTGAAGAAATTTATGGTGGCCTACGGCGGCCGAACCCTTCCGTTGCCCGATGACCCTGCGGTGCGTGACGCGGTGGTTCGGGAGGGATTGAATCTCAAGGAATGGGCATACACGGGAAGATAAGGACACGGTCGAAATGATACGAAATCTAATAAATACGCTGTTCATCGTGATGTTGGCGCTCGTCGCCGTGCCGGGCTTGGCTCAGGACACACCGCCGCCGCCTCCCAAGGGGATCGACATCAACGTCAAGGGAGGCGCGCGCCGGGTTTTGATGCCCATCGCCGTGCCCGACGCGCTAGAGCCCGACGGTGCGACCAAGGGCGTGGCGTCGAAGGTCAACGACATTTTGCGGCGTGACCTTGAGTTCAGCGGTTTTTTCAAAGTCCTGCCAAACGACAGCTTCTTCTTTGATCCGTCCAAAGAAGGCATGACGCCCGCGGACATCAACTTCCAAAACTGGTTCAATGTAGGGGCCCAGGCGCTTATCAAGTCTTCGGTAAAGACGAGCGGCGAGGGCGTTGTGCTCGACTTGCGGTTGTACCAAGTGGACAAGGGGACACCCGTAAAGCTGAAGTGGACGCCCTCAGGAAAGAAGGACGATGTCGAGGCCAACGTTCACGCCTTCGTCAATGCGGTCATTGAGTACTACACAGGGACGCCTGGGATATTTGGGACACGCATCGCCTACGTCGCGCGCCAAAAGGGCGGCATCAAACACATCTATACGATGGGTGTGGATGGAACCGGGGCCTCGAAGGTGTCCAAACACAACGCCATCAACATCCTGCCGACGTGGGGACCCGGTGGCGCGATCTATTACACCAGCTACGCCGACCAAAATCCGGACCTTTGGGTGGTAAGCGGCGGCAAGGTCTCGAAACTCTCGTCACAACGTGGCCAGAACAGCGGCGCCGCGTACTGTGGCGGCAAACTTGCGGTGACCCTGTCGATGGGGGGTGAAAACGCGGACATCTATTTGATCGACCCCAAGGCCGGTACGATCGTCAAACGATTGACCGATCATTGGGCGATCGACACGAGCCCGACCTGGAATGCGGACTGCTCGAAGATCGCGTTTGTGTCCAGCCGTTCGGGTGGCCCACAAATCTACGTCATGAATGGAGATGGCGGCGATCAGCGTCGTTTGACGTTTCAAGGCACCTACAATACATCGCCCGATTGGTCCCCCAAAGGAGACGTCATCGCATTCACAGCCCGCGATGAGCGGGCACGATTCGATATTTTCACGGTCGCACTCGATGGGACAATGGAGCGGCTGACCCAAGATCAGGGCAACAACCAGGACCCAAGCTTCAGTCCCGACGGACGCTATATCGTGTTTTTCATCGGACCGAGGCGGGAAGGGGGATCGCGTGTGGTTGATGACCTCCGATGGTGAGGTTCAAAAACTGGTGACGACGTCCGGGTCCGGCTACACGTCGCCGGTTTGGGAGCGCTAAGTGTCGATGCGAAAACTCCTCTCACGGCTTGAGCGCGAAACCCAAGGGGACGTGATCTTGGCTTTCTGGCAGAACGTCCCTCCGCATGCCTTTGATCCGGCGCGTTCGGCAGCCCGTGCGTTAAAGCGGTGTGCTGTCGCGTCGAAGCGCAATGACACCGTCACGGTGGCGCTGGCGGGGCGCGGTGGTCTCGCTGAGTTCGCAGACCATGGTCTGAGAGCGCTTCGGTCCGTCTACCAACGGGTGGACGTGGTTGTGTGTGGGGATGTTACGGCGGCTGGAACGCTGTTCGCCATCGCAGCGGACTCAACGGCGATCAGCCCCTTGGGCTCCATCGGCGCGTACGATGCAGGTCCGATCGGTGCCGGTCCCAACGCGCTTTCCCCAAGAGTGTTTGATGACGTGCCCGCGATGGGCGGGATCGATCTGGCATCCGAACCAGGCCTTCAAGGGCGCTTGGCGTATCACCGTCACGAGGCGCGGGTCGCGAGGAACTTCGCCGAGAGGCACTTGGTCGGCGAGCGCAGAGATCTGTTCAGTCGACTGAGCTTTCACGAACTCGGAGATGGGACAGCTTTGGACCTGCGGGAACTCTCGGAATTCTCGTTTCACCCTGCATCTGCGCGCTGGGACGAGCTTTACCACCAGGCCGAAGATGCGTTTGGATTGCCGGTCGAGGGCGCCAAACAACGGTACTCGGTGACCGGGCTCGGCGATGAGGTTGAGTTTGAGCCCGCCGAGGACGTCACGGTGGCGATTTTTGAATCTCCAAGATTTTCAACGGCTTTTGTGGTTGATAGTGGGCGTCCGCATCCGGACACCGGAAACTATCTCGGAGACTGGACAAAGTGACTTGCCGGATTTTGGGAACTCGTATAGCTTCCTTTTCCGCGCCGGAGTGGCGGAATGGTAGACGCGGCGGATTCAAAATCCGTTGACTTTGCGGTCGTGCGGGTTCAAGTCCCGCCTCCGGTACTTTCTTCAGCTTGTTTTTGGTGTTCATTCGCAGCGCATGTTCGATAAAACAGGCTGGGAGTCGACATGGGAACAGGCACATCAGAAGCAACGACAAGGGAGTGACGGTCAGCGTTCGTAGCACGTTTGTGCCGGAGCGCTCCACCGAAGCCTCGGGTCAGTTCTTCTTTGTCTACCACGTGACCATCCGAAATTCAGGGGACGAGGCCGTTCAACTGATTTCGCGCCACTGGATCATCACCAACGGCATGGGGGCCACGCAAGAGGTCCGCGGCCTTGGGGTCGTCGGCCAACAGCCCATCATTCATCCTGGCATGACGTTCGAGTACACAAGCTTCTGTCCTTTGGATACGTCGGTCGGAACGATGGAGGGTGGTTCAACATGATCACGCCTGACGGCGTGGAGTTTGATGCGCGCGTGGATACGTTTACACTTTCTACGCCCCTCACGCGCTCAATTGAGGTTCTTATGAAGCACCTTTGGTTGTTTTTCTTGGCAATTGGGCTCGTTGCCTGCGAAAAAGGAGCGTCCCAGACACCTCAGACTGCAACGCAAACAGCCGCGCAGCCGTACATCGACCAAGTAAACGACGATCTCAAGACCATGAAGAGCGACCTTCAGAATCAGGCCGATGGCCGTGAGGACCAGCTCGACCAGAAAGTAGGAAACGCCGAATGAAACATCTACTCATTGCTACGTTTGTGCTGTCGGCCTTTGTCGCTGTTGACGCGGTGGCCTACACACCGTTCACCGTCGTCAATAATGTGTGCCCGACGTGCACACAGCCCAAGGCAGATGTGGCCACGATGTCCGATGGGTCGAAGGTCGCCGGGCAGATCATCGGCGAAAACAACGTGTTTTACGTCATGCTCCGATTCGGCGAGGTTCGCGCGCTGCCCAAGAACGAAGTGCAGGCGATTGAGTTCGCGCAAGGCGCCAAGCCGTCAAACCTCAGTTCCCGTGACCAGATCGTGCTCAAGAGTGGCCACGTGTTGAATGGGACGATTTCTGACGACAAGGAATCGCCGGCGCTCTTCCAGCTGAAAGCTTCCAACGGTGACATGACCTTTGTGGTGTTCAAGTCCGAAGTTTCGAAGGTCTACAGGGCCGGTCTAGAGTCGTCTTTCTAAAAGCAGGTGCGTCATGAACGAAACTCGAACGACATCGGCCGAGCGGAGAAGTTCGGTCCGTGTTCGTAGCTTACTCGCCTGTGGTGTCCGTCCCGTTGACCCCGAAGATATCCCTGCCGTCGAGGCGCGGATTCTGGACGTCGCGGTGTTGGAGTCCGACAGTATTTTGTCGGACAAGGCAGACTGGAGCGAGCGCACCGACGAGCTGAGCCGTGAGATCGTTTTTGTGCTCAGCGAGATGCGCGCTTTGCGCCAACAGATCGCCGAGATTCAGCATTTGGTGCAGTCCCAAAGCTCAAACCCACTCGTCCCCCGGTGGGTTGTGCTCAACGACAACGGTCTGTTCTTGCCCTCGATCCCCGACGACTACGATTGGGAGGTCGGCGCTCCGTGTGAAGTTCGGCTACAGATTCCCAATCTTCAAACCCCGGAGATCCTCGCCGTGGGCGAGGTCGTGCGCGTGGGTGGCGGCGAGGACGGAGTCGGCGTAGGCATCGCGTTTCGCTACATTTCTCAGGCCCACAGCAAAGCGATCATTCGCTACGCGCTGCGTCGCGAGCGTCAGATCGCCAGAAGCCTTCGGTTCCCGTAATGCTGTCCTTGGCTGTTCCGACCGACGGTGGATGGTTCGACCGGATCGCAGATCACCTCGACGTGATTCTGATCGACCACTGCCATCTCGAGAAGCGTGCGGCATCAAACGCGCTGAACCTCATTTTTCGCTACACCGGCCGGGACGGTTTGGCCCGTGAGCTGTCCGAGGTGGTCAAGGAAGAGATGGACCACTTCACGCAGATGCTCGATATTTTTGAGGCCCGGAACATTGAGTTCGTTCGTCTCGCCATCGACGTACGCATCGAAACTTTCCGAGGGTGCGACCAAGCAGAGCCCGCGGCGTTTCGGATAAGCTCCTCGTTGCAGCGTTGATTGAGGCGCGCAGCGCAGAGCGGTTCAAGATTCTGCAAGAGCGACTAGATGACCCTGAACTCGTTAAGTTCTATGGGAGTTGTTCACCAGTGAGGCCCGCCACCACACTCTGTACACTGGCTTGGCACGGCGGTTTTTTCCAGCCGATCGGGTGAAGGCTCGCCTTTCCGAACTGTCGCGTTTGGAGGCCGAAGCGCTCGCGTGTTCCACCGATGCCCCTCGCCTGCACTCCTTCTGAGCGGTGCTGCTCGAAAAGCAGATCACAACCTGCTAGATTGCTGCGCACTTAATCCTTGCGAGGGCGCGATGCGAACTTGTGTTGTTGATGTTGGTTTGATGAGCTCGTTGCTCTCAGCGTGCGGCCGCGACGCGCTTTCCCGTCTTGCTCGCTCGACAGCGATTGCCGCGACAGTGAGTCCTGCATCTCGGGCTTTTGTGCCGAGTTTGGGACGTGCAACACGAGCGGTGACTGCGCCGACGGGCTGGCGTGCGTCAACGGTGCGTGTGAGGTCGCGACCGTAGATTGCGCCAACAATGGCGACTGTGAGGAAGGCCAAACCTGCAACCTCGCCAGCGGCGAGTGCGTCAGCGGTGAGTGTGTGCCCAAGGGCGATCTCTGTGTCCAATCGATATGCGATGCCGATGGCTGCGCCGATATTCCGTGCGACGTGGGGTGCGGAGCTGGCACCGCGCAGAGCGGCTGTGAATGTGTGGATGTGACGTGCGAAACCGCCGACGATTGTGGCGGTGTCGCATGCGTCGGGGATCTGCAGTCCGTGCACGGACGACGCAAGCTGCGCAGATGGCGAGATTTGTTTGCCTTCGGGGGTTTGCGCCCAATCCACACGATGTGTCGAGGACCTCGATTGTGGTGCGGACGAGGAGTGCAATGCCGAGGGGCTTTGCCAACCACGCCCACAATGCACCTTGGATCGCAACTGCGACGCGAATGAGCTGTGCATCGGCGGTCAGTGTGTGAACTCGCCCGCCTGCATGCAGTCCCAAGATTGTCCGGATGGCTTCGAGTGTGTGGGCGGCAATTGCTTCGAGACCTTGTGCCGTGGGGCGGAGGATTGCGACCGCGGCGAGGTGTGTGATGCCGGTGAGTGCGTCGTGCCACCCGCCGCGCTCAGCTGTTTCGTTGCGACGCCTTCGGGAACGATCGCGGACGGCCAGACCGTTGCCCTTGAAGCGTTTGCGCTCGATTCCGATGGGAACGGCGTCGCCGCGATCTTCCGATGGACCTCAGACAACCCTGCCGTTGCGGTCGTTGACCCAACGGGCCGAAACGCTGTGGGCAAGGCCGCGGCCGGAACGGCGAATTTCGCCGCGACGCTAGCGACCGGCGATCCGGTGATGTGTACTGGGACAGTTTCGCTGGTCAATCAAGGTCCCGTAATGGCAGGTAATCTGCGGATTTCGGTCATTAACGGCGAGACTGGAGCGCCCGTTGATGGCGCGACCGTTTACTTGGGCATGACTCAGCAGACGACCGCCAACGGTGGATTGTCGACGTTCATGCGTCCAACAACGGCGTTCGACGTCACCGTAATTCATCCGGATTACAACGTGATTACCGTTCAAGGGATCAACACCGGCGATGTCAAGCTTCCCCTCTATCCACGCCGTGGAAACGGACCGATTGGGGGCTTTACTGGCGAGTTCGACACGTCAGGGATTGGCAGCACCGGAGACATCAACCTCGGCCTTGCTGGAGCAAGTTTGGCAGGGGGGCTCCTTGAGCTCGATCTGACAGCTATTTTGGGCGAGTCGTTTGTAACCCCCGTCAATATTCCTGGGTTGATCAACACCGACTTCCCATTCCCCGGAGGCCTCACCGTCAACGGGTCTGCATTGGGTTTCCCATTGGACTTCAAGAAGACCTATTACGCTCAGTCGGCATCGGGTGCGCGTCTGGCGTGGGGCTTGGCGGGCAAAGTCCCCCTTCGGGACATCATCCAACTTGGGATGGGTGGCGGTGGGCAAGGCAACGTGCTCGCCACGCTGCTGCCCTTGTTCAATCGATTTGACCACATCGCTCAGCCCATACAGGTCGCGGCAATCCCGCGCATCACAGACACCATGGACATCGATGGGGATGGCGATACCACCGAACCGGTTCCAAACTACGGCCAGTTCCCCGTCAAGACCCTCCGGCCCTCTGTGCGGCAGTCGCTGACCACGGACATCGCGATCTCGAATTTCCCAACGCTTCCCGACGGCCCTGCGCAGTTCGCATTGTTGCTCGGCGCGTCGTTGTTGGATGCGCCTGGCCTCGTTCCGTTGGGCATTAGCGCCACGGCGGATGACGACGGTGACGGTCGCCCGGATACCCGCCGTCTGTCGATGGCGCCGCCCTCGGGCTCGCTTGCAAATGGTCGTTATGCGGTGGTTGCCTTGGCGTTTGGCAACGGCGGCGGAATTGGCAATGGGTTCAATCTTCCCGGCGATTTTTCCGCTGCGCTTTGGAACGGGCAGAGCTTCCCGACCGCGCTGAGCCTGGGCACATTCCCCAACGCGAGCACCGTTCAGATCGACAACGCGACGCGATCCATCTCGGTGCAGTCCTCGGCGGGACCATTGTATCGCGTTCGTTTCATTACAGCGGACCGCTCGTGGGACGTGTGGAGCTACGGGACGTCGTTGGGAATGGGCACGTACTCAAGTACGATCAGCGTGCCGGGCTACCCGATTTCGTCGGTGGACCCATTCACAACAGGTGCGGTAGTGGTCGATGCCATCCAAACGAACTCGACGATGAACGACCTCGTCAAGAGCCACAGGTGTGGGACTGCGACGCGCGGGATTCTCGTCGGCATTCAATCGCACGACCGCGCGATAGCACATCATTCAGACTCTTTTGAAGGACCCTCAGATGAAGAACACGGAAGTTGTTCTGTTGGTTGTCGGGGTGTTTGCCGCCGCTTGCAATGCGAAGTCTCCCGAGACCACCGAGCGCCCCGCGGATGAACCCGCAGTGCAGACATCAAAACAAGAGGCGGCGCCCGAGGCGCCCAAGTTAGAGGCGAAGCCTACACTCGCACAGCTACCGGGCCCTTACCACACGGCGCTGGACTTGTTGGCCAATCGTCCAAACGCCCATCGCTTGGAGTATGGCGACAAGGGCGCCACGGTTGTCGTGGACACCTTGCAGCCAGACTTCGTGCGTTACATTCATGGCAACCATCCCAGCGATTGGAAGCTCAACGTGACCGTCGACGAGAAGTCCGGCGCTTTGTTGAACAAGAAGCGCAGCGGAAAGGTGTGGGTGCCAGGCTACGCGGGGGCTTCCGAGATTCAGGCTGAAGTCTGGTCCGGGTCGGACAACAACGCGCTGACCTTTGTTGTCAACGGCGTCAAAGCCGAACCTCAGAAGCTCGAAAAAGGTTGGCAAGTGATTTCGGTTCCCAGCGACAAAATCGGGTCCGAAAACACGATAGAGTTCGACTTTTCGAACATGTCGCGCGCGTGACGGGAGCCTGGCTGGGGGGCGTTTTTTGGCTTCGCGTTGGGCACGGCTCGAGCCGAACCTCCTTCGAATGCGATTCCCGCGGGGCAGGGGCCACTGACGCTTTCAAAGGCTGACGGTGCTGGCTACTTGGTTTGGGGGTTGAAGGACTCGGTCATCGATTTCTCGATGACCACCACTCCAGCCTGCGGCTTCAAAGCGGTCGTTGAGATCGAGGATGGAAAGGGCGGCACGACGGACGTGCTCACGCAGGAAGTTGTGGCGCTTGCCGGGGAGGCGACCCAACAGTCGTTTGTTGCCTTGGACGCTATTCGCGACCAGATTGCGCGCGTATCACTCCGGGCGCTGCCGAACTGTGAAGTGAGATTTGACCGTCTTCAGGTGGCCGTCCCCGGGACGGCGCCTGAGATTCCGGAGGTGCCTGCACCCGAGCACGTGATCTTCTGGATGATCGACACCCTGCGAGCCGACCACCTGCCAATTCATTTCGACACCAATGTTCGAGCGCCAAACCTCAAGCGTCTCGCGGATGAGGGTGCGAGTTTCAAGCTTGCCTTCGTCGAGGGCAACGAATCCAAGACGTCACACGCCTCATTGTTTTCGGGGATGTTGCCCAACAAACATCGTGTCGTGGGGAAAGGCAAATTGCGTCCGGAACTTGAGCTGATGCCCGAAGCGATGAAGGCCGCCGGCTACAAGACATCTGCGTTCATCGCAAACGGCTACGTGTCAGAACCGTGGGGATTTGTGCAAGGATGGGATCAGTTCAAGAATCACCTGCGCGACAACTACAGGATCGATGGTCCGTCGATGGCCAAGGCCGGGTTGGACTGGGCCAAGAACAACGCGACCGAGAAGTTCTTCCTATACATCGGTACGGTCGATCCCCATGTCACCTATCGAGAGCATGAAGAGATTATCGGCTACTACGACACCGAACCTTACAACGGTCGCTTCAAACGCGCGTGTTACGGCGAGGACCTCGGAAAAATCAAGGGCGGAAGCATCAAGGTCGACGAGCGCGACAAGCGAAGGATCCACAACCTGTACAAGAACGAGATCGAGTTTAACGACGGCGCCTTCGGACAGTTGCGGGCAGGTCTTGAGGAAATCGGTGTCTGGGACAAGACCATGGTCATCGTTACGGCCGATCATGGCGACGAGTTCTGGGAACATGGCGGCGTGGGGCACGGGCATTCCATCTACGCCGACCAAACACACGTGCCGCTGCTGATGTATTATCCGCCGCTGATCCCGGCCAAGACGGTTGTAGAGGCGGGTGTGGACATTTTTGACGTCTACCCAACTTTGATGGACGTCGTGAAACGCGACCGTCCAAAAGATCTTCAGGGCAAAAGCCTTGTGCCGCTGATCCACAAGGCCACCGGCGATTACCCCGAGCCAGCCATCGCCACGCAGTACTTGCTTCACTATACGATGCAGATGCAGCAGTGGAAGCTGTACCTGAGGCGCGGGGAGTACCAGCTCTATGACCGCATCAATGACCACTCAGAGCAGAACGATGTCGCAAGTGCGCATCCGCTCGCGTCGCGATGGCTATTGGACTCGATGGGGTGGATGCGAGGACACCGAAGCGATTGGGACAAAGCAGCGTTTGGGGCGGCTTCCAATCTGGCCCCGGACTTCTTGACCAAGCTTGGCAAGTCTATCGTTGATTGATGGCTACTCGTGTAATCGTTTGAACGACCACGAGGACGGCCGCCACCACCCACGCCGTTTGAGGATGTTCTGCGTGGATCATCATCAACGGAAACATCCAAAACAACGGGTGGGAGAGTCGCGAAAGGCGTCGGATGCCGCGTGGCAAAGGCAAGCGCTCTGACATTCCGAGGTCTTCGACGAGCCACTGTCCGGCCATCGACACCGAGCAAAGAAGCCCTCCGCCCCAGTACAGATAGGATGCCCACACGGTGCCCCACAGTCCGACGGCGACCAGTAAGCCCGCCAGACCGAGCAGTAGTCCCGCCAAGGGGAGACGGTCGGCCATGCTTAGACGGTCGCCATTTGCGTGGGGAGGGTCGGTGAGTCAGGGGACTTCCATTCGGGCTGCCACTCAAACCCAAGGTCAGCCAAACGCAGATCTTGGTCGTCCAGACCGGCTTTGGAGCGCTCGAAACGCGCGACATTCCAAATGCGGAACCCTGGATAGGACACGGTACGAAGTGCCCGGTCTGCGTCGAATTCGTTCGGCCGCAGGTGGACCACCTCGAACATGACGTGAGGGGTCTTGGGGTCTTTGAGACCGCGGGTCATCAGGAGGTAGACGTCTGGGCCGTCAACGCGCATCCATCGGAGGTCATACGCCGGTCCCGCGGCCAACTTGTCAGCCCCTTGCGTGGTCGCCAGCAAGTACGACTCCATCGTGGGGTATTTGGCGCGAAACTCGCCGAGCTCGTGTCCCATTTCCCAAAAGAGGGAGGGCAGGTTATCCGAGTGAATCTGTGCGAGAAGCTTGTACACGTGCCACGCGATCGTCTTTGGTCCGATGAGCTGCTCCACGCGGCGTGTCTTCTTCTCGGCCTCTTTTTGGATCTTGAGCGTCTGCTCGTGACACTTCTTGAACTTCTTGCCGCTGCCGCAAGGACACACGTCATTTCGGCCCACATCTTTAAACATTTCAGGACTAAGTTCTGTCATCGGTAGCTCTTCCAATTGGGACTATCTTCGTCGTCCAGCAAATTGTGGTTGTTGGGCAGGTGGTTTCTCGAGGTGGAACTGATACCAAAGAAGGTTCCAGCCGCGCATTTTCATTTTCTTGTCATTCTGAAGCGCGTTCAGATTGGCCTTTGTCTTTTCGTCGTCGGGAACCACCTCCAGCGCCCGATTGAGCACGGAGATGGCGCCCTGGCGGTCGTTCGTCTTCCACAGGCAATACGCGTACAGGTTCCACAGAAGGGCCTGCTCTGTTGTGCTTCACGGCGTCTTCAAAGACGGCCTTCATGTCCTCGTTCTTCTTTCGCTTGTAGTACAGGACGCCGAGCATCGCCCGGGGGATCCAGTTCCGATTAAACGAACGCTTCAGATACGGCTCGGACTCGTCGAATCGACGCGACATGAACAGGATGGTACCGATTTGACCGTCGACCTGGGGCGCGACGAGGAACTGTTTCTTTCCAAGGGGGTAGGCTTCCTTGAGGATGTCGACCGCCCGATCAATGTGTTGCGCTTTGAGCTCCTCTTGGGCGCGCGTGAAGTACGACTCGAGGTCTCGCATGGCCTTGCGGGCAAGCCAAAATAGGTTCCAGCGAGCGCGATCAAACCCGGCAGAATCCCGTACAACAGGCGAAAGTCTCCGAACCCCAGCAGGAAGGAAAAAGGATCGTGACGACAACACCGGCGGCGATGGAGAGAAGAAGGTTGATCATTTCAGGCTCACGGCACCGGGAATTCGGAACAGAAGGCTTCTACTTCGGCGCGGATGCCCGCGAGTTTGGCGCCGTCTTCTCGGGCCTCCACCGCGCGATCGATCCATTCTACGATTTGCGGCATGTGTGACGTCTTCATGCCGCGTGTGGTGATGGCCGCTGTGCCAATGCGTACGCCGGACGGATCGAACGGCTTCCGTTTGTCGAACGGGATGGAGTTCGCATTGGCCACGATGCCGGCTGCTTCCATGGCGGTAGCGGCAGGCTTGCCGCCGATCCCTGGACGTTAAATCGACAAGGATCAAATGGTTATCGGTGCCGCCGGTGACCAAGCGATAACCGCGTTCGACGAACGCATCGCCCATGGCCTTGGCGTTGTCGATGACGTCTTGTGCGTAAACGCGGAAGTCTGGACGAGCGGCCTCCTCAAGCGCCACAGCCAGCGCCGCGATGGCGTGCACGTGCGGCCCACCTTGGCAGGCTGGGAACACGGCGCGATCGATGTCTTTCGCGTGCTTCTCTTTGCACAGGATCAGGCCACCGCGAGGCCCGCGAAGTGTCTTGTGCGTCGTGGACGTGACGACGTCTGCGACCGGCACGGGAGTCGGGTGGACGCCGGCTGCGACGAGGCCGCTGATGTGCGCGATGTCGGCCACCAAATAGGCGCCCACTTCGTCGGCAATGCTACGGAACGCATCAAAATCGAGTGTTCGGGGGTAAGCCGAGGCACCACAAAGAAGGATTTTTGGTTGGGTCTCTTTCGCGATACGACGGACCTCGTCGTAGTCAATACGCTCGGTCTCGGCATCCACGCCGTACGCGTGCGACGTGTAGTACCGACCCGAGAAATTGACTTTCCACCCATGGGTCAGGTGTCCGCCGGACGGCAATCCCATGCCGAGGATCGAATCGCCGAGCTCGATCAAGGCGTAGTACATCTCCAGATTCGCCGGCGAGCCCGGAGTAGGGCTGCACGTTGGCGTGCTCAGCCCCAAAGATGGCTTTGGCCCGGTCGATGGCGAGGGTCTCGATCTTGTCAACGAACTCTTGGCCAAGGTAGTAGCGCTTGCCGGCATAACCCTCGGCGTACTTGTTCGTGAAGACTGAGCCGGTGGCCTGCATGACGGCCTGCGACGCGTAGTTCTCGCTCGCGATCAGCCGGATGGTTTTGGCCTGTCGGACCTCTTCAGCTTTGATGATCTCCCAGACGGCGGGGTCCGCGTCATGCACTGCGCTCATCCAATCGTTCATCGTGTTACTCCGCAGCCGCCGGGATGGATGTGACGTCGTCCTCGAGGCTCTCCGCGATGATCTCCGCGAGGTCGCGCAGCGGAATGGACTCGGCACCACGGTTTTTGAGGCCGTCGTCGAACATGGTCATGCAGAACGGGCATGCGACCGCGATGGCTTCGGGGTTGGTCGCAAGCGCTTGATCCGTGCGTTCGATGTTCACACGCTTGCCTTCGTGCTCTTCCATCCACATTCGGCCACCACCGGCACCACAGCAGAAGCTCTGAGCCTTGTTGAGCTCCATCTCCTGGACCTGCAGGCCCGGCACCGAGTTCAACACGTGGCGAGGCGCGTTGTATTCGTTGTTCCAGCGCCCGATGTAACACGAGTCGTGATACGTGATGCGGGTGGCGACACTGGGCTTGAGGTTCAACCGGCCATCCTTGAGCAGTTGGCTCATGAAATCGGAGTGGTGAATCACCTCGTATTTCCCACCAAGCTGAGGATACTCCTTGCCGATCGTGTGGAAGCAGTGCGGGCACGTCGTCACGATCTTGCGTACGTTGTAGCCGTTGAGGGTTTCAATGTTCTGGGTGGCAAGCATCCAGTACAGGTACTCGTTGCCGATACGACGCGCGGGATCGCCCGTGCAGCCTTCCTCCGAGCCCAGGATCGCGAAGGACACACCGGCCGATTTCAAGATCTTGGCAAACGACTGTGTGACCTTCTTCTGGCGGTCATCAAAGCTGCCTGCACAGCCAACCCAGAACAGGTATTCGGGCGGCTCGGGCAGCTCGCTCATCATGGGGATCTCGAGACCATCGGCCCAATCGCCGCGGTAAGACGACGAGATACCCCAAGGGTTCGAGTTGTTCTCCATGTTTCGGAACGTGCGGCTGACCTCGGGTGTGAAGTCAGCCTCCATCAGCGCGAGGTAACGGCGCATGTCGACAATTGTGTCCACATGTTCGATGAACACAGGGCAGTTGGCGACACACGCGCCACACGTCGTGCAAGCCATGAGCTCTTCTTTGGAGATGATGCCCCCAGCGAGCAGAGGCCATTCGGTCTCCTCGTTGGCGGTCTTGTCGCGCAGGGTCGCAACGCCCTTGTCTTTGAGGTGATCCTTGATCTTGTGGATCACCATCATCGGATTCAAGGCTTTGCCCGTGTTGTACGCGGGACAGTACGCTTCGCAGCGACCGCACTCGGTGCACGCGTAAGTATCGAGCAACTGCTTCCAACTGAGGTCCTCGACCTTGGCTGCGCCGTACGACTCGACCTCGGCCTCCATGTCCATCGCACTCAATGCACCACGGGGCTCAAGCTTGCGGAAGAAGACATTGGGCATCGCACCGATGAGGTGCAGGTGCTTGCCGGTCGGAATGTAGATCGAGAAAAACCCGACGATCAGCAGGTGAGCGGCATAAGACGCATGCATGGCGATGACGGTGAACTGGGAGTCGGGCGAGAACAGGTAAGATACCCATCGCGCGATTGGGGTCCAGCTCGGGTCGTGACCAAGCGCCGCGCCAGCCGATGCGATTTCGGCGCCGTTCGCGAGGAACTTCGTGACCATGAGCCCAGCGATGCATGCCGAGATCACGAGCGCGTCCATACTGACCACTACGTGTCGTGGCCGCGCGATGAAACGGCGTACGACCGCGATCGTGATCGCCGTGAGCACGAGCAAACCGAAGACATCTTGCAGGAGCAATGTGAAATCATAAACAGAGTGTCCAAGCACTGCGCTCAGGCGAAAGTCTGGGAATGGCCCGCGGATGAGGTATTCGATGGTCTCAAGCTGGAGGACCAAGAAGCCCCAGAAGATGAACAGATGGAGGACGCCCGCGGGTTCTGCGATGACCCTGCGCTGACCGAGTACATAGGTCATGAAGCCTTGCACGCGCTCGGGGACGCGGTCCAACTGCGGACGCCCTTCGCCCATCGCGACGTAGCGCAGGAGCCAGAAAACGGTGCGTGCTGCGACAGCAAACATGAAGAATACGGCGACGACGACGCCGACGCGGAGAAAATAGATCAGAGAGTCGTCCACGGAGTACCTCAGTATCGGTGCCAGGGGTTCTTCGGGGGGTGCCCCAAAAGGCCGCAACTTCATACCCGACGTGCATCGCAAGGGCAAGCAGCACTGCGGACGTTCTGCGGGTCCCCTATGTAGATGAAATTGTATGCCGGGAGGTGCGTTCGCGCGTGGTCCGGGCTTTGAGCCGCGGGCGAATGGCGTTACACTGCGGTCAACTACTCCCAGCGAGCGAATCGATGAACGACGTTGTCCTAGGAATCGACCTCGGAACCTCGAACTCCGTGGTTTCGGTGATGTTAGAGAATGAATCGATTGTCATTCCCGACGATCGTGGAAACCGCATCCATCCGTCGATCGTTTATTTTTTTGAAGACGGGCAGACGGTCGTGGGCAACGACGCGATGCCCTACATGTTGAAAGACCCCTCACACACCGTCTACTCCGCCAAGCGTCTGATTGGTCGCCCGTTCGACTCGCCGGATCTGCGTGTTCTGATTGGTTCGTTCCCGTTCAAAATCATTGCGTCCGGTGACGGCGCGCCGCGTATCTCGATGTACGGCTCGATGCACGCCCCTGAGTCGATTTCGGCCCGCGTGCTTTTGTACCTGAAGCAGTTGGCCGAGAAGTACCTCGGCATGCCGATCGGCAAGGCCGTGATCACCGTGCCTGCCAACTTCGACGAAGGTCAGCGCCGCGCGACGAAACGTGCGGGTGAGCTCGCAGGGCTGGACGTGCTGCGCCTTATCAACGAGCCGACCGCCGCGGCACTCGCTTATGGGCATGGGTCGTCAAAACGTGAAAAGGTTGCCATCTACGACTTTGGGGGCGGAACGTTCGACATCACGATCTTGGAGCTTCGGCAAAACGTCTATCAGGTGCTCTCGACGGCAGGGAACAGCTACCTAGGCGGCGACGACTTCGACAATCGGCTGGTGCAGTCGATGTTGACCGCGTTCGAGAAGCAGTATGGTTACGATCTGGCAGGTGAAGACGCCATCATCCAACGTCTGAAGTCCGTGGCTCAAACCATCAAACATCGACTGAGCGATCAGGACTTGGTCACGGCCCGGGTTTCAGAGATGGTCCCAGGCACACTGACCGAGCTTGAACTCGAGTTCAGTTTGACGCGCGACGCCTTCAATAAACGTTGCTCGGACATTGTGGAGACGAGTCTAGCGACCTGCGAGGAGGCGATGCAGCTCGCTGGGTTGCAACGCGCCGAGCTCGATCACCTCGTGCTCGTTGGAGGAACCACGCGGGTTCCGCTGGTGCAGCGGCGCGTGCGCGAGTTCTTTGGCCGCGAACCAGTGCATGGCGTCAATCCCGACGAAGTCGTCAGCGTTGGTGCCGCGATTTTTGGTGCGTCCATTCTGGAACCTGTCGACGCGCCGACTTCCAACTTTGCGCCACCTTCGGTGTCCGCCGACTATGCGGAACACCTCGAAGACGAGTCGTGGCTTGAGGAACTCGAAGACGACGAGCCGACGTCGCGACAGTCCATCGGGCAGCCGGTTGGCTACGAGCCGCCCCATTCTCCGCCGTCTCTACCGAGTCACCACGCTGCCCCGCATGCGAGTCCCCAATACCATCAGGCGCCGCCTCAGTACCCGCAGGCTCCGCAGCGCCAAGCTGCTCCGCTTCTCATCGACGTGACGCCGCACGCGCTCGGCATCGCAACGGTGGGGGGTGTGATGGACATTATCATCGAGCGAAACGGTTCGCTCCCGCTTGCTCGGACGCGCTTGTTCTCAACGTCTCGGGACAACCAGACGCGCGTCGTGTTGCCGATTTACTCAGGGAACAGCCGACGTATCGAGGAAAACAGACAGCTCGGCTCCTTGGAGATGGTCGACATCCCGCCGGGCCCACGCGAGGAATGTCAGATTGAGGTGGCTTTCGAGGTGGACACCAACGGCATGCTCAGCGTTCGTGCCACCGACATGCGTACAGGACAGAACACCGCGGCGCGTATTTCGATCTTGGGTGAAGCGCAGGGGAACTACTACGATGCGTCCAACCTGTTAATGGGCTAACGCGGCCAAGGCGGGGGAGTTTGTTAGAAAACAGCGCGATGTTGTGGGCAAGCGTTGACTTCGCGACCACGGTTTGGAATCCTCCGCGCGCCTTTTGCGTTGAGTAGTCCATGCGAAACACCCTGTTCATCATCATCGCCGCGTCGACCATCGTTGCCTGTCAGAAGGACGAGTTCGCCCAAGCGCCATCGGTCGCTGCACCGGTTTCGGACAAACCCACCGTTGTCAGTCCTCAGCCGGCCAATTTGCCTGCAAATCACCCGCCGACCGGTGGGCAGGCCCTGCCAATGGCTCAGGCCGCCGGCGAGGTGAAGTTTGCAAGCGCTTCCGAGTTTGGAACGACAGGACCGCTGCGATGGACAGCCCCTGCGACGTGGACCGCTGCCGTCCCCGCGAGCAGCATGCGGCTTGCGGAGTACACGCTGCCTCCCGCCGACGGATCACTGCCCGGCGAGATTTCGATCTTTTACTTCGGTGCCAGTGGTGGCGGTGGCGTAGAGGCCAATGTGCAACGTTGGATCGGCCAGTTTTCGGGGGCAGATGGTGCGCCGGCTGCGTCAAACCAGTCCGAAGAGACCGTCAACGGCATGAAGGTTCACCGCGTGGATGCTTCGGGTACCTACAACCCGGGCATGGCGGGTAACGGCGTGTCGCGTGAGAACCATCGCATGCTCGGAGCCATCGTGGAATCGCCCGTTGGGCTCTACTTTTCAAGCTCGTCGGCCCCGCGGATACCGTCGCGGCGCGACAGGCGGAGTTTGAATCGTTTGTGAAATCGTTTACTCCGGGACCTAAACCGTGCCCATTGAGGTTGCTCATGTCGACGCAGCACATGTCCGATATTCTCGAAGATTTGCCCGAGCCCAAGGCGCCGTCGTGCTCACACGACCACGACCACGAACCGCGGGAGGACGACCAGGGCACCGTCGAGTTCCCAGCCCGCGCCATGAATGGCGATTGGAAGCTCCACCGGCGTTGGGACCGCGCGGGGCGGCTTTTGGGTGAGGATTCCATGCAGACCTTGGCCAACAAGCACGTGGTGGTGTTCGGCCTTGGCGGGGTAGGGAGCTCACGGCGGAAGCGCTTGCGCGCACAGGCATTGGCAAGTTGACCGTGGTGGATTTTGATCGCGTTTGCGGCACCAACACAAACCGACAGCTGCATGCGATGAAGGGCACATACGGCAAATTCAAGGCCGACCTCATCGCCGAACGGTGCAGTCTCATCAGCCCCGAGACCCATGTCATCGGACGTCGGGCATTTTATCACGCCGATACGGCGGACATCTTGCTGCCCGAAGGGTCGACTTTGTCGTGGACGCGATCGACAACATCACGGCGAAGGTTCACCTGCTCGCGACGTGCATGAAGCGTGGGATTCCGGTGGTCAGTTGCATGGGAGCGGCGGGCAAGCTCGACCCCACACAGATCAAGATCGACGACCTCGCCAAGACGCACACCGACCCGCTGGCTCGTGCGGTTCGGCGCATCCTTCGCGAGAAGTACGACATTGATACCTCCAAGCGCGTGGGGGTTCAGACTGTGTTCAGCGCCGAAAATCGTCATGAACCTCAAAGCCTGTCCTACGACGGAACCGCGGGGTTTATGTGCATCTGCCCCACCAAGGGCAACAATCTTCACGGGTGCGAGACACGAAACCTCATTGAAGGTACCGTCAGTTTTGTCACCGGGACTTTTGGTTTGATGGCGGCGAGTGTCGTCGTGCGTGAACTCACAGGACGCTGAGCCATGTTTGAAGAAGAACGTCACGGTCTAATCGATGAGGCATGTGGCGTCTTCGGCATCGCCGGGCACTCCGAAGCCGCAAATCTCGCCTATCTTGGCCTTCACGCGCTGCAACATCGCGGGCAAGAGAGCGCCGGCATCGTTTCACGCCAAGCCGGTAAGCTGCACGTACAACGCCACGAGGGGCTTGTAAGCGAAGGGTTTACCGAAGACGTGTTGGAATCCCTTCCCGGGCAATGTGCCATCGGCCATGTGCGCTACAGCACAACTGGGGAATCGAGCATTCGCAACGCCCAACCGCTGACGGTGTTTACGAAGTACGGGCCGCTGGCGCTCGCGCACAACGGCAACCTGACCAATGCGGACACGCTGCGTCGTGAACTCGAATCGCTGGGGAGTATCTTTGGCACGTCCACCGACACCGAGGTGATCGCGCACTTGGTGGCGCGCAGCTCGGCCCCGAACATCGTGGATGCGTTGACCGATGCTCTGACGCACGTCAGGGTGCTTTCAGCCTGATTGCCATGACCCAAGACCATATGATCGCGGTCCGGGACCCCCACGGCGTGCGTCCACTGGTGTTGGGGCGATTGGGTGACGTGCCCACCATTTCGAGCGAACCGTCGAGTTTTCGGCTGATCGGGGCCCGGATCGAACGCGAGATAGCCGCCGGCGAAATGTTCATCCACACCCGTGGCGCGCAGGAGCAGTGGCGTCACCCGTTTGCATCGGTCCAACCTCGTCCCTGCGTGTTCGAGTTGGTCTATTTTTCACGCCCTGACAACGTAATTTTCGGACGCGACGTCTACCAAACGCGCAAACAGATGGGCGCGATCTTGGCCGACGAGACGCGGGTGGACGCCGACGTGGTGATCCCTGTTCCCGACTCGGGCGTTCCGGCCGCGCTGGGTTATGCGGTCCGAAGCGGCATTCCCTTCGAGATGGGGCTTGTCCGAAGCCACTATGTCGGGCGGACATTCATCGAGCCGTCGAATTCGATTCGACATTTTGGGGTCAAGCTGAAGCTCAGCCCGGTGGCGTCGATGATCGAGGGCAAACGGGTCGTTGTCGTGGATGACTCGATTGTTCGCGGCACGACCTGTCGGAAGATCATCAAAATGGTGCGAGAGGCTGGCGCGAAGGAGGTGCACTTTCGGGTCGCAAGTCCGCCCACCACCCATCCTTGCTTTTACGGCATCGATACGCCCGAGCGCAGTCAACTCATCGCGGCCACGCACAGTCTGGAGGAAACGCGAAAGTACATCACCGCGGATACCCTAGGCTATCTGTCGCTGGCTGGGCTCAGAAGGGCCGTGGGAGCGCAGAACGAAAGCTCGTTTTGTGATGCGTGTTTCACAGGACGCTACCCCATCGAGCTCGAGCAGAATTTGGTGGCGAAGCTCTAGTACCAGATGGCCATTTCCAACCCCGTCTCGTCGGGGTCGCCGCCGAGTTTTACAGCGGCGTTGGCGTGAATGCGTCGAGCGGTATGGACCAGCACGAGCGCGTCCAGCATGTCATCGGTTTTCGCGCCTTGAGGCGTCGGAGGGATGGCAAACTCTTCGGAAAGCAGCGTCCTACGCAGATCCAGGCCTTCTTTGGAGTGCTTGGAGGGCAACACCGAGCCAGACAGCTGTAAAAAGGCCAGCTCGGGATGGGCCTCAAAAAAGCGTCCGGCGTTTCCGGCGAGCGCGGCGTCGATTTGGCGAATCTTGGGGACCAAATGAAACGCTTGGATCGACAGCCCAACGCCGTCAAGTCGGCACCGTTCAAGCGCCTCTTGATAACTGCTCGCGTCGAGCACATGGCGCGGCGGCGCCGAAAAGACAGACGCGGCACGACCGCGCAGAACGCGACGGGCGGCAGCGTCACACGGCCGGCCTCCGCGGGCCGCAGTCGAAGGCAGTCCGATAGGCATGTCGACGGCGACCACCGCGCACGAGGCCGTAATCGACGCGACCTCTGAAAAGGTTGAAACAATTTCGATACGAAGCGGTGTTTCATCCCAGATGACGACCCAACCGGCTTTGCACCCGTCTACCCCTGCGAGTCCTGCTTGCGACGTCATCTGTGATTCTCGTAACGTAGCGCACCTGTTCCACCAAGGTTGGACGTGGCGACATCGAAACAAGATGCAAAGTTTTTGGACCGGTCGCGGCGTGATGCGCGCGACATCGAGGACCGGCTCAAACGCGCCAAACGCATGCCTGACACGGGCCGCAGAGC
>JAWKQR010000031.1:0-72373 GCA_041390025.1 bacterium | reverse complement strand
GCGTTGCGCCGCAAGGTCGCGGTGAAGGAACCCCGCGAGGACAACGATTCATCGGCGAACCATCGTATCCTCGATGAAGCGCTCATCATGGGTCAGATCGAGCACCCAAACGTGGTGCCGGCCTACGAGCTCGGCAAGCGCAACAACGGGCGTCCGATCCTTGTGATGAAGCGCGTGGAGGGCACGTCATGGGAAGACGTGCTTCGTGGCCGCAGCGAGGCGCCCGGCGGCGGCGAGGCGGACTTGGTGTGGCACTTGCGGGTGCTTTTGCAGGTGTGCAACGCGCTGCGTTTTGCCCACGCCAAACGTGTGGTTCATCGCGATCTGAAACCCGACAACGTGATGATTGGCGATTTCGGGGAAGTGTATCTGCTGGATTGGGGTGTCGCGCTCAGCCTGGATCCGGACGCCGAGGAGGGAATCCCAACGATTTTCTCCACGTCGGGACTCGCCGGTACACCTGTGTTCATGGCACCCGAGATGGCGGTCGGAGATCCGACGCAGATCGATGCGCGTACAGACGTCTATTTACTTGGTGCGAATCTTCACTTCGTGCTGACGGGTTCGGCGCCGCACCATTCCGACACCCTGCTTGGAGCGTGTCAGTTGGCCTACGAGTCCGCACCCAAAGTCTACGGACCCGAGGTCCCGCAGGAATTGGCGATGATCGCGAACAAAGCCATGGCCCGCGAAAAGTCGGACCGGTATCCCACGGTTGCGGCGTTCGCCAAGGCGTTGGCTGACTATCTTGAGCACCGAGCCTCCTATGCATTGAGCGATGCCGCTCGCGCAACGCTTGAGGACAGTGCGACCCTTGAGGATGACGAAAATGGTCGGCTGAGGGTGCTGGAAGCGGAGTTTGGTTTTCAACATGCGCTCGCCATCTGGGCAGAGAATCCCGACGCGAAGCGAGGCTTGCAGCAAGCGCTCGAACGTCGCATACAGTCGTGCATCAACCGAGAAGAGGTCGGGAGCGCCAAGGCGGCTCTGGCACAGTTGCCGTCGCCCAACGACGCGCTTGCGCGCGCCATTGCCGAGCTTGAACAGCGCCTCGCGGAGCAGGCCGAACGCATGGGCTACCTTGAACGCCTCGAGAAAGACCTCGACTTGAGGTCCGGTACGCGTTCTAGGCAGCGGGCCGTCATCATCATGGGCCTTGGATTCGTGGGTTTGTGCGTGTGGCACGCATGGGCCACCCGACCGGGACAACCGCCGACACCCATTGCCGACCTTGTAACCTCATTCTGGCGCATTGCGGTCATCGCGGGCATCGGCGTCGCCTTTTTCTGGCGCAAGCTCATGGCAAACGTCGCAAATCGGCGATTGGTCGGTTATTTCGTGTCGTGCCTCGCCGCGATCTTCTTGTTACGCCTTGCGGCGCAAAGCTTGGACCCGCCCGGTCTCTATATCCAGATGGCCGAGATTGTCGTCTACGGGTTGTGCTCTTTTGCCATCGGCTTGTCTTCAAGTCGCGCGCTGGCGTTCATTGGGGCCTTGGGTTACTCGGCCGCGGTGCTGGTTACGGCGTACACCGGTCAAATGTGGGTCGCTATGGCGTCCTTGGCGGTTGTTCACGCGGTTTATTTTGGCGCAATGGCATGGCTGTGGCGGCCTTCCCGCACGCGCACAAGACGTTAAGAATTCGTCGCTTTTTTGGTGCCGTATTGCACAATCCGTTGGCGGTGTGCGGCTGGGTTGTTATGCTGAGGCTCTAGCGAAAAGCGAGGGTGCAGATGGAAATGAAGTTTGTTTGCGACTTGAAGTGGGACGACCTTCAAGGTGGCGGCACGCGGCGCCGTGATTGCGAGAGCTGCGGCAAGCCCGTCTACAACCTCAGCGGGATGACACGCTCGCAGGCGGCAAAACTGCTTGCCGAGCATGGGGATAAGCCGCCCTGCGTGCGTTTTGTTTCCAAAAATGGTGAAATCGTCCACAACGGCGATCCCTACGAGCAGCTGGCGCGCCAGCGCCGCGGCACCAAGATTCTGATCGGCTCGGCGCTAGCGTTGCATCTTGGGATCGCCGCGATGTCGCAGGACCCGCTTGTCGCGGTGCTCAACCCTTTTAATGTTCTCTCGGTTGGCGAAGGCCACCACGAAGTCATGGGAGAGATGGCGCCGGCGGAGCCGGTCGTGTGGTTCCCTGACGAGATTCCAACATTCGCGTCCGACACCGAACGCATCGAATTCGCACGCATGAACTTTAGGCTCGCAGACGAAGCCAGAAACGCGGACGCGCCTACGTCGCGCTACGACGAGTTTCGCGCGTTATCGAGGGCGCGGGTGGCCACTGCTCCGTTGGCGGAGCTGCCTCCAGAACTTACACGCATTGCCGTGCGCGTGGATGAGCTGGAACGGGCGATCAAGTTGGACCACCAGTCATTTGAGGTCGCTGTGCGACACGCATACCGGGCGCAGCAGTACGAGACGATGCGAGCCACCATTGACGCCTACCGCGCCTCGTTCAGCGACACAAAAAGCATCTGGTCAGAATCGGCCGAGGGTTGGGACCGGCGGCTCAGCGAGGTCGAACCGGATTAATCGGTGTCGTTGATCCGGTTGGCCATGCTCGGAATGATCGCGATCACATCTTCGATCGCCTCACCATACCAAAGTTTGCTGGCATCGAGTGCGCGCTGCACCGCCCGAGCGTAGTGCGTGTGTGACACGTCGTGACGTGGTGGCCACTCGGGAGTTTGGCCACGCGCAAGGGCCAGATGGGCCCGCGCGGCCATCAACCGGGGGTCGTCATCCGGCGCCGTCTTGTGTTGGCCCACGCCGTTCCAGCTGAGCCACTCCTCGCACGCGTCGAGATTCCCCATCCGCCGCTCGAACGCGGCCGCTTGGAGCGCGTGTTCGCGTTGCTCAATGAGCCGGGGACTGTTTCCCCGGCCTTCCCAGAAGACCGTTCGAGCTTCCTCAAAACGACCGTTGCTCTGAAGTGCCATCGCAAGGACTGTTCTGGCTTTCAAGAGTGCGCCGTCGCCGGTTTCGGCCAAAATGTTGAGCTGAATCGCCCGCTCGGCCACTGCCAACGCCTCCTCGTAACGGCCCATGCGCCACAGCGTTCCGGATTCGTAGATGGTGGCCTGAGCCGTCGCGGGGACATCAAAACACGCTTCGTGCATCAAGATGGCCTCGCGGATCAGCGTCAGCGCCTTTGGGAAGTCCTCGAAATACTCGCGTTGAAGGATGCCCAAATTTCCGAGCACATATCCTTCGAGGACTTTGTGGTCACCTGAACGCGACAACTCAAGCGCCGCCTGCAAGGCCTCCTGTGCATCGGTGAATCGATCGGCATTAAGAAACGATGCGGCATGGTTCATCGCCGCCTGAGCCTGCATGTGGGAATCGAAGTTGACGGCCAATTCTCTCGCTTGGCGCAGGTAGGGCTCTGCTTCATGGCCACGCCCATTGATTTGCAACGCGTGGCCGAAGCTGATGAGGACGCGGTATCGAATCTCGGAGTGGTCCAGTGATTCCGCGATTTGAAGTGCCTCGTCGAGGATCGCCAAGGCGGAGGCCACGTCGGAAATCGCCAGCTGAGCCCCTTTTATGGCGAGGATTCGGGCCCGGACGTCGACTCGATTGGCGGCCTGCGCGGCCGACAGCGCGTCTTCGACGACCGCGCGCAGGTCCTGCGTTTTGGCCAGTCGCTGCGACAGCGTGGCAAACCCGAGATACGCGTCGAACACGTCCTCGCTGATGCGAGGTTTGGTCTCAAGATAACCGCGCAGATTCAACCAGCGCTTCTCGATGTCACCGCGCGCCTCCGCCGCTTTCGCGGCACGCAGGTAGGCCTCCCGCGCCAAATCAAGTTCGTCGGCATGGTGGTGGTGCCGGGCGATCGATCCCCAGTCTGGCGCAGTTTCGTCCCTGAGCGCGCGTGCGAGGCGAGAGTGCGCCAGACGCACGTCTTCCCGCGCAGCATGTTGCAGCAGCGCGGCTTGAAGCTGGTTTGCGCCCAGGCGCACGTCGTACGCACCCATCTCGGCGGCGCCCATCTGAATGAGTGGCGCCAGGGACGCATCCAGCGCGCCAGCGCCCCCCATCAAACGCTCAGCGAGCGGCACAGAGATGGGGTGCCCGACGATGGCCAAGGTTCGGATCAAAAACTGGCTTTCTTGCGAGAGGGTCTCAAGCCGTCGAATCATCAAGCGTCCGGCGTCCGAGGATTCTGGCATTTCCCAATGTTCGGCCCGCTGTGAGATCACCCATTGCCCTTGAACATCGCGCTTAACGTAGCCAAGGTCGACCGCTTGACGAAGCAGCTCCATGGTCATGGCGGGGTTGCCTGCGGACCGAGCGAACAGGAAGTCCACGAGGTCTGCGGGGGCGTCCGTTAATCCCAACGAACCACGGACCAGACGATGGGTCTCGTTATGACTCAGCGGCGAAAGGTTCACAATCTGGTGTTTTGTCACCTCTCGCATCACGTTTTCGTGATCAGAATTCACCGTCATGAACAACCACAGCGGCGACGGGCTGGTGTTCTGCACCGAACGCTGAACCTGAACGTAGTGCAAGTACTTCGGCGCAAACTCGTCGAGGATCAACGCCACGGGTTTGCCTGGAAACACACGCTGCATCAGCTCCATGAAAGCCTTTGTACGCCGCATTGTTTCAGCCATGACCGGAAGGTCTGGGCCGATTTTCAGGTCTTCCAATCCGGGCAATTCGGTCAGCGGTGGATACACCTTCGCCAGCACCGCGACCTGCCCCGCGAAAGCCACCTTCGTGAATTCGGGCCCGCGTTCGCGACACCGGTCGGCAATGTCGGCGAGGACCGCGGTGAATGGATTTTGACCCCTGGCCTGTTCTTCCCCTGGGTTGTTGGACACGAGCACGCACGCCATGTCCGAGAATCCTTCGACCTCACTAGCGAGTTCAATCGCGAGGCGAGTTTTTCCGCTTCCTCGGGCTCCCGCGATGATGGTCAGTCCAGCTTTGCCCGTCCGCAGTTGTGTGATGGCGTCGCGGCAAGCAGCCATCGCTTCGTCACGGCCCACCAAGTCCGGACGGTACAGGTATGTCGGCGGTGTCTCTTTGGACGCGGTTGCACCCAAGATACGCTCGATGTCTGCGGCGACGTCATGGGCGTATCCGGGACGCTCCTCGGGTGCCTTCGCTAAGAGCCGTGCGACAAGATCCGCAAGTGGTTTTGATACCCGCGCGGGCAGCGGTGGAGGAGGCTGATAGGCGTGAGCGGCTGCGTACTTGACGAACGAATCTGCGACGAACGGCGGGCGTCCACACAGAATCTCGTACAACATGCAGCCAATGGAATAGAGATCGGCTCGTGCGTCGGACCAACGCCCCAGGGACTGCTCGGGCGACATGTAGGCAGGTGTCCCCGCTACACTGACCACGCGGCTAAGTCGCTCCCGGGCTCCGGCGGCCGATGAGGTCGCAATCCCAAAGTCAACGATGACCGGTTCCTGGTCACGTTGCCGCACCACGATGTTTTCGGGCTTGAGATCCCGATGCACCAATCCCGCCGCATGCAGATGTCCAAGGCCCCGTAAAACTCTCGCCATCTGTAAAAGCAACGTCCGTTGCTCGTCGGGCGGCAGCACCTTTTGATTCCAAGCGAGGAGGGGCTCTTGGGAGGGTTCTGCGACCAAGGTCGGCGCGTGAACGAGCGTGTCGCTGCCCTCGTGAAGCAGGCGTGTTTCGTAGGAGCTCGTGAAGTGATCACGAAGCGGATAACCCTCGATGTACTCCATGGCGAACCACGGAATGGCTTCGTACAGCCCATGACCGACGATGCGAACAATCGATGGGTGGTCGATGGCGAGCAGAGCACGAATCTCGCGCCGCAGGCTCACCAGATGTGCAGCCGAGCTGCTGTCCACAGTCTTGATGGCGACGCGCTCACCGGCCGGATTGGTCGCGAGGTGGACCGACCCCATGCCCCCGGACGCCAAGGGTCGCACGATCGTGAACTCCCCAAGCTGTGTTCCCGGTTTCATCCCCCGATTCTACGCCCTGAGTCTGCGGGTGGCTAGATCCCCACGGCGGGCTAGAAGGGGGCTTCCAGCTCGGCAGCCTCGGACGAGAAGTCTGCCTCGGTGAGACCCTCGAGCTGCCCCTCTAGGACTTCGGCCACGTCGGTGGATTTTTCGGCGAGCGAACGCAGGGATTTTGACAGCCCGACGACGAGATCCAACGCGTCTTTTGAGATCAGGGCGATGTCGCGCGCGGCGCCAACAATCTGGTCAATCTCCTCACCGCGGCTGCCCTCAAAGAACGCCTCGCACCTGCGCTTGTGGCTGCTCACGTAACGCGCCGCGGGCGGTGGCGGGCGGTAGTCAGGTTTCGAGTTCTTCAGCTCGATTTCCTTCGCAACGTCCTTGATGGCGCGGCTGGTAATCTCGCGCTTTTCGAGTTGGTCTCGAACGGTGCTTGCGGTCTCTTTGATGTCGCGGTTCGCGCGGGTTAAGTGCTCGCTCTTGGCGACTTTGGCCGCTTGTATCTTTTCTTTGACCTCTGGGGCGGCCTGAACGGGCGCCTGTGCGATTTGTTGCTCAAGCGCCGCAATCCGTTCGTCTTCTAGACGCTGAGCTCGCTCCGCGGACTGCAAGCGACTGCGCGTCGCATCCACGAGTTGCTTTACAGCCGCGGTCGACATACCCATCAACTGGCCGATGGGAAGCGTCCCGAGTTCATCGAGCTCCAATGCGCCAAAAACGTAGCGGGCCTTTCCGTTGTCCCATCCAAAAAAGTCCGCCAAAACCTCAAACGTATAGGCCGGCCCCGAAGCGAGGTCGCCTGACTTTGGGGCGCAGAAGCTTGGCGCGTACCGGATGTCTTCGGTCTTGGCGTCTTCGGGGATCGGCAGTTCAATGCGTCCGTCTGCAATGGCGTGGACGAGCGCGCGTGCGGTTTCGAATTCGTTCGCGGCCGCGTTTCCGCGTTGGTTGATGTTCTCGGCGATCATCATCTTGAGCATCGTGCGGTCATCCAATTCGGCGACGGCGATTTCGACCTCAAAATCGTCGCCATGCAGGCGTCTGATGGCCTCGATGCGATGATGGCCGTAGGCGATCTCAACACCATCGGCGTGAGGCCTTCCAGTGATGTTTGACCAATAGCCCGTGTCTTGGATGGAAGCCATCAGGCCCGAAATCGTGTCCTCGTCGAACCCATTGAACTCCAGGTCGCGAAAGGGGTTCGGGCGAATTTTTGAGATTGAAAATTTCATGAGATCACCGGGCCAAAAAGCGAAGGATCGTGAGGCCGAGTTCCTTAGCAGATTTTGTTCGATTCTGCGCCCCGAGTGATGGCTGCCCAGAAATTCGTTGGAACGAGGCACGACTTCAGATGCGGAAACTGCGAAAATCCTGTAGGACCTTTAAAATGAACACGAATGTTGACCCTAATTTCATGATTTGGGCGCTCAGCGGCATCACCGTGCTTGCCACGGTTTGGGCGGCTTTGGGGCCACTCTTTAGTTGGCCGCTTAAGACGCAAGTGCTGTTGGATTTCGTGCTGCGCTTGGTGCGCGATGGAAATCTTGAACGTGCGGTCAAACTGTTAAAGGCGGCTCCAAGCGCGCCTACGGCCCAGATCATCTTGGCGTTTATTACGGACGGGTTCGACGCCGCCGAGCAGAAACGAGAAGCGTTCGTGCGCGTTGCGTCGCTGCATCGGCTCAAGCTAGCGCTCGCGTTGATCGCAGCCGTGACAGGGCTGGCCGCTGGGATTTACCTTTACGAGTCAGGGCAGGACGCGACGGCGCTGCTCGTGGCGTCCGGGGTGTCGTTGTTGACGGTTGTGTGGGGAACGGTGTCGATTCGTCGCATCGTGTCGGATTGCGACCTTCTTTTTACGTCGTTCTTCGGCCAGCTGGGTGAGGCGGCCCCGCCAGAAGTGAAGGAAAATATTCGTGGTCTGATGCCTTAACCCCAATCGCCCGTGTCCTCGGGCTCTTGACCCGCTTTACGCAAAAAAACGTGCGATTCCCTGCTTGGCGTCACTTTTGAGGTCCGGCGCCCAGCGGCAATCCGGCTCACACAGCTCGGCAATGCGCTCCATCACATTCTGTGTCCAGTCCGTCAGCAGTGGGCGATGGGTGTCTTCGTCCTCGGGGTGGTAGGGACGAAAGTCAGCAGGCAGAGCCTCGCGCGCAAGCTCAATGGGTTCGCCGAATCGAATGTTGATGAGGCCGCCTCGACTCACTGGTGTTGGGCCTTTGAAGACTGCACGGCAGCCAGAAATGCCCACAGGCACAATCGGCAGATCAAGGGCGATGGCCGCTTGGACCGCGCCATTCTTGCCCGGTGTGAGCTGGCTCGACGTTGCGCCTTGTGGGTAGATCTGGACGTGGCGTCCGGCGTCGCGCGCAATCCGAGCCTTGCCCAAGGTCGCCATCATGAATTCGTAGTAGGCCTGACGAATCGCACCCGCGTACCCAAGTTGGCTTGGGTCGGCCGTGCTGCCCATCACCGAACGCTGGCGCAGCAGGCCGGCAAGTAACGCAGGGTCTGCCTCGAACCCGACGTCCACGTGGTCGCGGAGCTGCCGGTACTCTTCTTCCGTCGGAGCTCGCCCGAACTCGCCGGCGAAGTCTGCGCAGATGAGGTAGCCACGCGAAGCGATGGGAACATTTCCCATTTTCGACAGGATCAGCGACCGCGACGACGAGCGATAATCCCGCGCTTTGACCCACGTCACGATGTGAATGTCTTGAGCGTCCAACGCGTACCGAATCGGCAGGAAGTCGTACCGGTGCGTGTGATTGGCTGCAATGATCGCAAGCCCAGCGTTCTGCAGGTTTTCCAGACCTTCCACTTCGATCTTGGTGGGCCGCGGCAGGTTAAACAACCCCGTGGCGAGTGTCCGACTCCCCGCCATCCACAGACGGTCGTACATCGGGTCCATCGAGAGCAGTTTCTGAAAATCGAGCACGTCTTCACTCACCCCAATTTGTGGGCCGACACAATGCCACGAAACACCGCGGCTGTGCCAACTTCACTATCACGAATGTGGGTCAGAGGTCCGCATTTTTGAGGTTTGTTGCGTCTCGGTATGGTAACGCACATGTGACTTATTCACTTAAATATCCTCTGAGGTGCCCATGTTCGGTTCACGACGTAGCGTAGTTCTTGTGTTTTGCATTGCCCTGTTGAGTGGTTGTGGTGGCGACGGCCGCGACGGAGCCCCCGGAACGAGTGGGGAAGCGGGACAGAACTCTTGGCTCCGTACGACCCCGATCGAAGCCGGAGACACCTGTGCTGCGGGCGGTTCTCTGATCGAGTTTGGGCTCGATGCAAACGACGACGGGACCCTTGACGATGATGAAGTGTCGGGACAGACGACCGTTTGCGCTGGCGTGACAGGGGCAGAGGGGACGTCAGGTGGAACTAGCTTGATTCGGATCACGCCCGAGGCCGCCGGGGCGACCTGCCCAGCCGGCGGTCAAATCATCGAGGCCGGGATCGATGACAACAACGACGGCACGCTCGAAGACACGGAGGTCGATGCATCGACTTCAATCTGTAACGGTCTGGATGGACAAGACGGAGCGGCATCACTGTTGAACATCACCGCGGAAGGTGCGGGTGCAAACTGCGCCGAGGGTGGCCAGAAGATTGAATCGGGTGTTGACGACAGTCACGACGGAACGCTCGACAGCGGCGAAGTCGACCAGACGGCGTACCTGTGCAACGGAGCCGACGGTTTGACGGGAGCGAGTGGGGACCCAGGTCCCGACGGACTGACGACGCTGTTGACGCTTGTTGCTGAACCGGCGGGCGCGAACTGCTCAGCGGGAGGGCAGCTTATCTCGTCCGGATTGGATGACAACGGTGACGGCGTGTTGGACTCCACTGAAGTCGACAGCAGCGCCTATGTTTGCAACGCAGCGAGTTGCGCCCTAAGCACGATAGCGTTGACGGCCACGGACCATGTTTCCTTTTCATCCACCGGTGCAGCGTTCAACGACAATCGTCTACGCGCTTACACATCGTCTGCCGTCGAAGACTTAGTCTCTTGGATTCGATTCGTGGTACCGCCACAACTCAACGGCGGAATTGTTCAGAGCGTCAACTTGACCATGACGCACGAAGATGGATTCGGAAATCCAATCAACAACCCTGTGATGGAGTTGATGTTGAGCAACTACGATGGTTGGAACAGTGCGACCGTCACAACCGCACAACTCACAGCGGATGCGGTCATCTCGGGCCCGCTGACGAACTTCCCAACGACCCAAACGCCAGTCGATTTCCCCTTGAACGTTGGGACCGCGAATTGGGACGCCGAGCTCAATACATCCGACATTACCATCGGAATGCGCGAGACCACCGCTCAGTACAGGTTCGTCTACTTCCTCGGAAGCGACGTACCCGCAACGGCGCCAGTGTTGACGATTAACTACCTCAAATGTCCCTGACGTTCACGTCGCACCGATCAAAAAGGCCCGCTCATCGAGCGGGCCTTTTTTTTGGAAACCATCAGGCTTTTACTTTCCGAGCGGTCGTTACCCAACCTGTGAGCGTCAAGGCGAAGAAGACGATGGTCGCGGCGCCGGCAAGATCCCACGCATAGTGTTGCTTGGTGGTTAAGATCGACAACGAAATCAATGCGAAACCCGCCCAGAGCCATGGGGCGAGCTTCGGCCATGCCCGACCCAAAAAGTACAGCTGGACCGACGGCGCGGCGACATGAGCCGACGGGAAACAATTGTTCGGTGCGTCGATGACGATGAGAAATCTGTAGAGCTGGTCCGAGAGCGTGTCGCCCATGGGCACCGGCGGTCGTGGGAAGGTGGTCGGCCAGAGCGCCCAGAATAAAACGTGAACGGCCATCACGATGGCCAGCGTCTTTGCCATGCGCCGGAATTCATCTCGCCGCTTGATGAAAAATGGCATGATCGCGTTGCTGATGTTCATGAAGGCGTACGGCCATACTGTCCAAACGAGAAAAGGCGTCGCGGAATCGATGGCGGTCATCGGCAAAGCGCGCGGAGCGAAAACGGATGAAAGTTGAGGTAAATGTAGGCTGCAATGAACGCGCCGCCGAGCCCCAAAAGTAGCGCCAATCGCTCACCCATCGAGATGAACTGTGTATTCGCGGACGTCATGGACGGGTAGCCGATTGCAAGCGGTTGAACCGCATCATAACGGCTCCCTCCGGGCGCAGTAACATCATGGGGCGAATGCCCACGATTCCGGGTGTCGCGAGCTCAAAGTCGTACTTGCGCACCAGAGCAACGATAATCATCAGGATCTGCATCACGGCCATATTGTTGCCGACACAGATCCTCGGCCCACCACCAAACGGAATGAAGCCGTACCCATGTCGCTCCTTGCGTTGTTCGGGTTCGAATCGGCTCGGGTCAAAGGCCTCGGCATTGGTCCAAACGTTTGGGTTTCGATGCGTACCGTAGATGTAGGGGATGACCAGGGTTCCGGCCGGATTTGGATGCCGCAAATCTCATCGTCTTTGATCGCGATGCGGTCAATCATCCAGAAGGGTGGATAAAGGCGTAGCGCTTCGTCCACCACACGAAGCGTGAGCTCGAGCTGATGCAGATTTTTGAAATCAACAGGCTGGTCGCCGATAACGTTGTCGATTTCGCCTCGGATCTGCGCGATGTATTCAGGGTGACGCGCCAACAGATAGAAGATCCACGTCAAGGCGTTCGAGGATGTCTCGTTGCCTGCCACCATGAGCTGCAGGCTTTCGATCAGCGCCATCCCCTCGCCCATCGGCTCGCCGGTGTCGTGGTAGGGGGTTTCCAACAAGATTTTTAGAAAATCATCCTCGTGGTCGAATTCCTTTCGGCGTGCCTGAATGTGCTCCAATACAATTTTGTCGGCATCCCGACGAAGCTTCTGATATTTCTCGGTTTCCCCGCTGATGCGAAACCACGGGATTTTGTAGGGCTGCACAATTTGACGAACGATGAACGATTGAATCTCGGTGATCGTGTCGCCGATTTGTTCCAGCTCAGCCTCGCCCATGCTGCGCCCGAAGAGCGATTTTCCAACCAGACGAAGCGTCAGGCGGACCATGTGTTTGTGCACGTCAATGGGGCCCGCGTCGGCTTCCTGATCAAATCGAATCATCAGGTCGTCCAACACTTCCTGCTGAATCGGCAGCACATCGGCTAGACGCTTGGGGCGAAAACCCTTGGCGACGAGTCGACGCTGGCGAAACCACGCTTCGCCATGACTATTGACCAGCCCTTTGCCCTGGAACTCCACCATCCGCTCGACCTGGATGTCAGATTTTTCGTAATTATCCCGATTTTCGAGCAGAACATGTTGGATGAATTCCGGATCGGTCGACACGATCGAACGCCGCGCGCCCCCGAAGTGGAACGAAAATGTGGGCCCAAGTTCGGCGCGGTATTTTTCAAAAACTTCCACCGGATTTCGGACCATGTCGCGCGAATCCAAAAACGCATGGCCGCGTGGTACGTGGGGCAGGTTGGTGAATTTTCCGTCAAACATTGCAAGTCCTCTATCGGCCGAATGCCCCGACTCTAGTTAATAACGAACAATTTTCCGACGACGCATAAAGCGAAGTATGCCCGCGACCACGTCATCTAGCGGCGGGTCTGGTCTTCCGCCATGCGCCGTATCACGGAATTGTTGGAAGTTGCTGTTGTCGTAACGTTTGAATTGCATCGCGCTGATGTTTTCCTGCGAGCGCTCGAAAAACTCTAAAAGTGGAAACAAAATGTCTTCCTTCTGACACCGTTCGATCACTTTGGGGACGAATTCATCCAAGGGATAATGATCAAAGGGTTGGGCGGTTAACGCGCTCAGAATCGAGGTGATATCCGACATGTTCGCGTAAGCATCGCGGGTCACGTGGTAGGTCTTTCCGACGCTTTCTTCGACGCGGCTGATGGCGACGATATTGTCCGCCGCGCGGTCAGCCGGCGAAAAACTCACCTGATTTTTAGCGGTCGTACCCATGCGGTGATTGACCATGAAGGCCAACAGTCGGATTGAAATGTCCAGGTTACCGCCGGCTCCCGTCACCGAGGGCGTCAGCAGCGCCGGTCGAAAGACGCGTGCCTTCAAACCTTGTTGCATCGCGTCGAACACGACCTGTTCCGAAACCCATTTGCTCTGGCTGTAGCCAAAATCGAGGTGCTCCATGTCCTCGTTGCGATCGGTCTCTAACAAGGTGTCTTTGACGGACCAACCGAACACAAAGGTCGTGGAGATATGATTGAGCACTTTGGCGCGGTGGCTCAGCGCAAGTCGGATAATTTCGTTGGTGCCTCCCACATTCGCGTCACGCATGGACGCGTAATCATGCAGGTAATTCACAATGGCGCCGTTGTGGTAGATCGTGTGCACGTCCTCGGCGAGCGTCTGCCAGACGTCGGCGGAGAGTCCGAAATTTGTGGCTGCGAGGTCGCCGCAGACGGGATGAACTCGGCGTTCCCAGTCGGTAGGGTAGGGGTCGGCGTCGTTCGAAATCTCGGCCAAACCCTCGCGCAGTCGCTGCATGCCTTGTTCGCGGTCCGCGGCCCGCACCAGCACGTAGATGTGTTCGTCGGTCTGTCGCAGAAGGCTGGCGAGCAAAAATGGACCAAAAAAGCCGGTGCCTCCGGTCAGCAGAATTCCACCGTCTTTTTGCGTCAACGGCGCGATTTCTCTCAGCATTTGCGCGGCATCAAACCGCAGCGCGGCATCGCGCCGCATCATTTGTCGTTCGTCGTTTTGGTGGGATCGACCAAGCTCCAAAATGGCGCGTTCGAATCGCAGTTTGTCGAGCGGTCCCGCGGCCACCGTTTGTTCGAGAAGCCCCACCAATTCGGAAATTGCGATTTTCTGTAGGACACGCAGATCGATCGCCGTCGCGGAATCAAACCCCTTGGCTGCCAGAAACTTCGTCAGACTTTGGGAAAACTCGACCAGCTTGACGGAATCAAAACCGGCGTCAGCCAAGGTCCATGTCTCTTCGCCGGTCAGTCCAAACGCCCGTAACAAGGCGTGGACGTCCCCGCTGTCCAGGCTTTTGGACACATCGGAGTGCGCCTCGGATTCCACTTGATGAATGACTTTCAAATGCCCGTCGATCCACTGACTGCGTGCCAAATGACGAACGAGTTTTCCGGAACTCGTTTTTGGCAACGTGCGAGCCGGGATGAACACAAAGACGTCGGCCGCGACGCCCAACGTTTCCAAGATTTTTTGGTTGATGGCGCGGCAGTCCGGCAACCGTTTGGGGTCTTTGAGCTCCGCGACGACCACAAGCTGTTCTCGCCCGCCGTGATCAAACGAAAACGCTGACACGCAACCTTTTCGTATGGCGCGGTCTTCGGCCACGATCACCTCGACGTCCTGCGGGTAGTAATTCAGCCCGCGGACGATGATGATGTCTTTCGTCCGGCCACAGATGTAGAGCTCGTCGTTGTGCAAAAATCCGAGGTCACCGCTTCGAAGCCAGCCTGGGGAATCAGGCGCTTCGCCACTTAGTTTGGCGTCGAACGTGGCCGCGCTGAGCTCAGGTCGTTTCCAGTAACCTTGGCATTTGCTGGCGCCGCGAATCCAGATTTCGCCAATTTCTGCGTCGCCTGCCTCACGGGGTTCGTCCGTGATGTCGACGATTTTGATTTCGGTCGTGCCAAGTGGGTGCCCACAGCTGACCAGTGCAGTGGAATCGTCTCTTTTTGTTGCGATTTTGACCTGGCGTCGGGCGATTCCATCACGCTCGAATTGTTCGATGGTTCGTCCGTAATTGGTCACGGCCAATGTGTATTCCGCCAAGCCATAGGCCGAAAAGAGCGCTTTGGGATTGAGGCCATACGGTTCGAACTTCTCGATGAATGCTTGGTAGGTGTTGGCACGAACGGGCTCGGCGGCCGTCATCAGGAATCGAAGGCTGCTCAGGTCCAGATTTTCAAAGAGATCTGCCGGCAGTTTTTCGGGCCGCAAACAGTATTCGTAGGCAAAGTTTGGCGCCGACGATGCCGTGCCACCGTATTTGCTGATGGTCTCGAGCCACAATGCGGGCCGCTCGATGAAGTCTAGGGGTGAAAAGCCATACGTCGTTCCGCCCATGAGCGCGAAGTAGATGTAATAACCAATCAGGCCCATGTCGTGGTACTGCGGCAGCCACGAAACACCGATGGGGCGGTGGTCGACAACGCTGGTGCAGTTGTCGAGCAGGTTCTCGTGGCTGACCATGACGCCTTTGGGGTCGTTGGTAGACCCGGACGTGTATTGCAGAAAAACGATGTCAGAATGCGCCTGAGGGAAGTCCACTTGCGCACCCTTGTCTGCGTTTGTGCTGACAATCCACGTCAGTTTGGACGTGTAGTCGCGCTTGAGCGACAGCGTGCTGACGCGATGCCGAGTTTGGTTAAGTTGCATGGACCAGTAGTAGGAACGGTCGGTCAGCACGGCCGACGGCTCACAATCGCGCGCGATAAAATTCATCTTGAACAACGAGGCTTTGAAACCTTGCCCCGATGGCGGATGAACCGGCACCGGAATGAGCCCAAGCCGAACGCAAGCGAAGAACGCGCAGATCATCTCGACGCCGGGCGGGTACACCAAAAGCACGCGTGAGCCAGGCTCCATGGGGTGGGTTCGCCAGAGGTACGACGCGATGTCGGTGGTTCGCTGCAGGAACTGCGCATAGGTGTAGGACTCGGTCGTGCGCCCGCTCTTGTCCAAAAAGGCGAACAGCAGTTGGTCCGGCGTGCGCTCGGTCCATTCGTAGAAACGGTCTAAAATCGAGGTTATCGAACTGCCCATTCTGACACGCTTATCCGAATTCATAACCGTCGGTTCTTTTGATACGCCCGCGAATTGCTCGCCACCACGGCGTGTGCGGAAGTGGCAGCGACGCGTCACCGCGACTGTCTAAGTAATAACTATTCGCCTGCGAACAAGCGTCGGCCTTAAACACGGTGCCATCTGCGCGTTTCCACATATGGCGCATGTATTTATCATGCGCCTCTTTTCCGATTTCGACCCTGGTCGCGCCCCGAGCCCGCGCATCATCCATGCACGCCATGATGTGGTTCAAGTTTGCTTCGAGCATCGCGAACCAGTTGAACCCACCGGCATACGGGCCTGCGGTCAGAAAAAAGTTCGGAAAACCATGGACGGAAACACCGGCGTAGGCTTGCAGCCGGTGGTCTTCCCAGAATTGACCCAATTCTACGCCGCCAGCACCGAAGACTTCGAAGCTTGGCGTGTTTCCTTGCTCGGTGGTCAGAAATCCGGTCGCGAGGATCAGCGTATCGACCTCGTGCAGGACGCCGTTTTGCGTCACCACACCCGTTGGGCGGATTTCCGCGATGCCATCGGTGACGAGGCTGACGTTGGCTCGGTTAAATGCCTTGAGATACGTGTTGGATATCGCAGGCCGTTTGCACCCAAGGCCGTAATTCGGCGTAAGCTTTGCCGCGAGTTCAGGGTCGTTCACTTGGCGACGCATCCAGTGACGCACCAACCAACCGATGGTCCGCACAAATGCGGGGTGTTTGCGGTAGTTGACGATCGCGGCTGTCACCACGTCGAGGCTGAGCTCGGAAAAGAAACGCATGACGCCACGCACCGGGGCAAGACGAAGTGGCGAGCGCGGATTGAGTGGTCCGTCGAAGCGAGGGCTCACCCAGATCGGGGTGCGCTGAAACACGCTCAGATGAGCGACGTGTTCCGCGATTCGTGGCACGATTTGGACCGCCGACGCGCCTGTGCCGATGATCGCGACACGTTTTCCCGAAAGGTCGTAATCGTGATCCCAGCGCGCGGTATGCATCGCTTTTCCGCCGAATGACTCAAGCCCCGCAATCGCAGGAAGTTTTGGCTGACTCAACAGTCCGGTCGCCGAAATCACGTAACGGGAGGTTAAGCGCTCGCCGGTTGCAAGAAGCGTCGACCACCCGTTGGTGCCAGCGTCGAACGTGGTCTTTGTGACACGTGATTCGTAGCGGATGTGTGGCGTCACCCCGTACTTTGAGGCGCAGTGATTGACATAGGCTTGGATTTCTTCGCCCGGCGCAAAAACGCGCGACCACGGATAGTCTGTTTCGAACGAAAAACTGTACGAGATCGACGGGATGTCGACCGCCACCCCCGGATACGTATTGTCGCGCCACGTGCCTCCAAGCTCGCTTCCGGCCTCGAGCAGAACGAACGAGGTTTGACCGCGACGCAGGAGTTCGATGCCGGCAGCGATGCCGCTGATGCCGGCCCCCACAATCACGACGTCAAAATCCAGATTGCCGCTCATCGACTACGCCTGTTCGCCGGGTTCGTCGACCATCGTTGCTTGCCATTGGTCGCTTCGTTTCTGGCGCGTGTCCTCGACGCCCAAGATTCGGATGACCGCGTCTCCAAACAGCTTGTTCCCGAGCACTGGCATCACACGCCGCAGCATATCGCCCAGCGTCGCCTCGGGCGTGATCAGCAGTCGCGGTTTGCCCGTTTCGATGGCTCTGACGATCTTTGCGGCAGCCTTATGGGGGGGCATGGCGTTGCGTTCGTACCAATCACTGAGCCGTCCAAGCAGCTCCGGGTCGTCGCCCTTTGCCCGTTTCATGATGTCGGTTGCAATGCCGCCGGGGTGGACCACCGTGAGCCCAACCGACGTCGCCCGAAGTTCCTCCCACAACGATTCCGACAGCCCCCGAATCGCGAATTTGGTGGTGCAATACGCGGTTTGCCCTGCCATGCCCACGATGCCAAACAGGCTGGACAGGTTGACGATGTGGCCGCGTTCGGCCTTGGCTAAATACGGCATGAAGAAGTGGCAGCCGTAGATGACGCTCCAAAGATTCACGCCAATCATGCGGTCCCAGTCTTCGAGGCTGGTTTGAGGAAACGGCCCCTCGTAAGCGATGCCCGCATTGTTGATAAGCACATCGATGCCGCCGTGAGCGGCTGCGACTTCCGCGGCGAGGGCCGCCATGCGGTCCCGGTCCGCAACGTTGGCTTGGTGGGTCGTTGCCACGAAGTTTGACTCACGCAAGTGCGCACCAAGCGCATTGAGCCTGTCCTCGTCGATGTCAACGAGCGCCAACGTGCAGCCTTTCGCTGCCAGTTGAAGCGCGAGCTCTCGGCCGATTCCGCTGGCCGCACCCGTGATGACCACGACTTTGCCGGCAAGCTTGGGGATGCCCTTGCGCCCGGGCAGAAGTGAAAACAGGCTCATCCGAACTCACCGCAATGGAGGGACGAGTTGACCGTGTTTTTCGAGAGAACGCAACCGGTTCAGGCGAGCACCGCCCAACCGTCGCTCTAGAGTGAGGCTTGGATCTCCGCGATGCGCGCTCTGACTTCGGTGTCGATTGCATCGTGCCCAGGGAAGTTGATCTCCTTGAGGATCGCCAAGGCTTGTTCGAGTGTCGCCAAATTGGCCGGCCACTTTGCTGCATCGCCGTCGCGTTTGCCGAAGTACTTCAGCGGCTGCAGTAGCAGTCGACGCATCCGAGCACTCTCTACGTTAAGATTCGCGCCTGCTTTCACGAAGGCGTGCGCGGCTGAGTTGTTGCCAGCAACGATCGCGACGTGGAGGGCCGTACCGAGGCCTGGGGCATAACGGCCTTCGTCACTCACGGCGTCGATTGGAACGCCAGCTTTGACGAGCGAGCCAATCCAACCGACCAGTTCGCCTTCGCCCGCGCGCAATTTCGCCATCTCGTGAAGCACCGTGGAACCATGCGTTGGATACTGCCAATTTCGGTATTTGCCGATGCCTTCGATGCGGCACAAGCAGGCGACAGCATCGTCGGTCTGGTCTTTCAAACGCCCAATCTGTCGCAGGATCTCGTGGCAATCGAGGCGTAGGAATTCCTTTCCGTCGGCGATGCTATCGAGGTAATCAAAGTCGTCGCTGAACCACTCCTCGTCTTCGTCCCAAGGTCGGGTTGCACAAGCTCCTGCAGCACCAGTGGATTATCAAAACGCCGATTGATCACAAAAGTTCCGGGGCGCGCTTTTGCGACAAGGTTGTTGGAGTGGTCGTGGTCGATAAGGTAGGGCCCGTAGAACGTCCCTCCAAGGGAAGTCATCGTATCGTTGCCCAACATGATATGGGCGGTTTCGACGCGGATATCGCCGGCCACGGATGTGGATTTCTCACTGCCGTCCAGAACGACCGCGCCTTGACGTTGCCCGAGACAAATAGATTGAAACTCGTCGAGCTGAGCTTGCCCGAGACACGAAGGTCACCCAGAACGAGCAGAGTGCACTCGTCGTCACAAAGCTCCGATAGTTGTTTTTAGGTAAGGTCGCCGTGGACCTCAAGGTCACCCTCGTGGACCAATATCATTCCGAGGTCGCCCCATTGGGTCATCCACTCTAAGTCGACGAATTCTTCATAGCGCTGTGCCAGTGCAGAAATGTCGTAATCGTCAGGTTCGAAGCTTATGATTTTGTCCATGAGATTGTTCCAAAAAGTGCGGCCTAATTTGCCAGCATCGCTGCTTTTCGCCAACTCCGAATCAGACCGGCTAGGATTCGCCCGTGGCTTCGATTTGCTCGAAATCGCCAAGGAAGCGGCCAAGGAATCTGGTAAAGAATGGTCCGACTCAAACGAGCAGGATTCTTGAAGTACCTACCCTCCTTTTGTGTTTTCTCGTCGCGTGTTCTGACAACGTCAAAAACGTGGTGGTTTTAGTCCTCGAGACATGGGGATGAACACCGTTGACGACGTTGCGTTCGATGTGTCTGAGGACGCCTCCGACCCCCCGATCAGTCGGTCAATACGCCCGACGTCGAGGTTGAGCCGGATGCCGCGCCCGACCCGTCGAACGACGGGCCGATTCGCATCACGACGTGGAACATCCTGTGTCTGCGCGAAAACCCTTCACCCGTGTTTTGCAACACCGACAGCCTTGGCAATTCGTTCGTGCGCTCGCCCGAACAGGTCGATGCGTTGCGCGACCATGCCTTGGCGATCGGCACGGATCTCTTGTTCTTGGAGGAGGTCGAGAACCTAGCTGCCGTGCAAAACCTACTGCCGGGTTGGCAGGTTTTTGAGGTGGGACGCAGCGGTCAAAAGATTGCGCTCGCGGTTCCCCCGGGCTCGTCGGCTGTCGTGCGTGAGGTGTCAGCACTTGAGGGCCTAGATCTCGGTTCGTCGACGCTTCGTCCCGGGCTTGATGCACAGGTCGACCATGGTGGAATCTTCGTGCGTGTTTTGGCGGTCCATTTGAAGTCGGGATGTCAGGTCGGGCCGTTGAGCGCCGCAAGTCCTGATTGCGCAGCGCTCCGCGACCAGCTTGAGGTTCTTGGGAGCTGGATTCAGGCGCGTGAGGCCGCCAACGAGCCTTACATGTTGGTCGGAGACTTCAACCGAACCCTGGAAAACTTTGACCCCTTCATGCTCGCCCTTGAGGAAGCTGCCGGAAAGCCGCTCTTTCGCACCACGGCGGGTCAACGGCCGAGCTGTTGGGACCATCTCCCCGCTGCGCCGAGTTACCCGTCGTTCATCGACCATCACATCATCGCGCCGACGGTGGTCCAGGCGTGGGGCGAGCCTTCGTTGGACATCTACAATTACACCGAAACCTACCCCAACGCGTGGCTCTACGTCAGCGACCACTGCGCCATCACGGCGAGTTTTGATTAGCGTCATCTGGCTGGCTGGTCCAGAATCCGACGGGTTGACTCACGTCTTTGGAGCGGCTCGCATCATGATACTTCGATGGATCACCACTGCGATTGTGGCTCTGGTCGGGTGTGCCGATCCCAGCCCGCAGAGGATCGGGGATCGGGCTACGGCCAGCGTGCGAGAAGATGCAAACGTGGCGGCAGCCTGCGATACGCGGCTAGCCGGCGTCGACGTGGTTTCTTCGTCCGAAAAAGTTCTAGCGAAGGAGGATCAGACCATGACGGTGGTGCTCACGCCTGAAAACTTCGATTTGATCCGAAGGTTCGTGTTGGACCATGGGGATAGGCAGACCTACGGCAACATGTACAACCATAACCCTCACTTGCGCGCCCATGACGTCGACATCGACATCTATCTGAATCCCGCGGATGGCCAAGAGAACATCAATTGTGATCCCGAACTGGGCGAGTTTGACACAATGGTGATTTTTGCGCCCAAGTCGCCACCCGTCAGTGTGAGTCTTGACGGCAACCGGTTGCGATTCGAACCCAACCACGCGGCGTTCATCGAGTGTGTCTATTCGTCCTTGTTGGACCAGATCGCGACAACGCCGTGACAACGGCGTTCGCCCTCCGTCATCGACGTGGATCTTCTGCGTGGCGCTGATGCCAAGAACAGAAAAAGCCCGCTCATTGCTGAGCGGGCTTTTCCGCATGACCCCTACGGGATTCGAACCCGTGTCGCCTGCGTGAAAGGCAGGTGTCCTAACCGCTAGACGAAGGGGCCAAGTTGTCAATGAGCCGTGATGGACTCGAACCATCGACCAGCGGATTAAAAGTCCGCTGCTCTACCAACTGAGCTAACGGCCCATCCCAGGTTCGGCACAAAGTGACTCACCCAACGGGAGGTAGCTTTTTATAGAGGCACGGCGCGGGTGTCAACGAACTTTCTGGCCGATCCACGGTTTTTTAGGCGACCGAAACGACGTGGTACTTCTTCTTGCCAGCGCGCAGCACAATTTTCGTTTCACTCGCAAGGTGTTGCAGGCCCACGGCGGTCTCAAGCGCGTCAATGCGCTCGTTGTTGACGTAGACGCCACCTTGTTCCAAGAGCCTTCGTCCTTCGCCTTTGGACTTCACCAAGCCGGCTTCGACAAACAAGTCGATGACGTTGATGCCTTCTTCCAAACGCGAGCGTTCAGCGGTCGACGAAGGGACTTCGGCGAAGATGGCCGCCAAATCGCGGTCCGACAGACCGACGATCGCTTCGCCAAAGAGCATCTGGCTCGCACGCACAGCCTTGTCGGCTTCGTCCTTGCCGTGCACCAGCCATGTGACCTCGTAGGCGAGCTTACGCTGCACGTCACCGCGGTTCTCGCCGCGCTCGATGGTGGCCAGCAGTTCGTTGATCTCGTCTGCGCCCAAGAATGTGAATTTCTTGAGCAGCTGGTCCATGTCCGCGTCGTCGCGGTTGACCCAGTATTGGTAGAACTCGTAGGGGCTGGTGCGATCGGCCGACAGCCAGGTCGCGCCTTTCTCGGTCTTGCCGAGCTTCTGGCCGGTCGAGGACATGATTAGCGGGAAGGTTAACCCGAAAGCCGGTTTGTTCTCGACCCGACGAATCAGGTCGGTGCCCGCGGTGATGTTGCCCCACTGGTCCGAACCACCGACCTGCAGTTTGCAGCTCCGGTCGCGCATCAAGTGAAGGAAGTCGTAGGCTTGGATCAGCATGTAGCTGAACTCGGTGTACGACAGTCCTTGCTCTCGCTCTTCGAGCCGTGACTTGACCGAGTCTTTGGCCCCAACATGTTGCCAACGCGGAAGTGCTTGCCGACATCACGCAGGAAGTCGATGAAGCTCCACGGACCCATCCAATCGGCATTGTTCACGATCGGAATCTTCTCGGCCGTCACGGGCTTTGGAAGCGTCTCGGGGTGCATTTCGAGCGCGCGATCGAGGATCGTACGCAGCTGTTCTCCGATGCACACGAGGTTGTGGTAGAGCACGTCGGAGGTCAGTAGATTGCGCTCCTCGCTTTTGCCCGATGGGTCACCAATCAGCCCCGTCGCGCCACCGACCAACCCAATCGGGTTGTGACCATGACGTCGGAATGTCGCCAACATCAAAATTGGCAGCAGGCTTCCCACATGCAAAGAATCGGCGGTTGGGTCAAAACCGCAGTACAGGGTGACGTCTTCGTTCGCCAGGAGCTCGTCGAGCTCGTCGTGGGTCGTCTGAAAGATCAGGCCTCGCCAATCGAGGTCCGCCAAAATGCTGCTCTTGAATGCCATGACTCAGATCCTGCCGGCTCATGCGCACCAGCTGTGCGCAGAATTGCTTACTTCGCGAACTCGACAGCTCGCGTTTCACGGATGACACACACCTTGATTTGGCCAGGGTAGGTCAGTTCCTCTTCGATCTTCTTCGCGATGTCTTTGCTCAGCAAATACGCTTGGTCGTCGTTGATCTTCGAGTTCTCGACGATCACGCGAATCTCGCGTCCCGCTTGCACAGCGTACGATTTCTCGACGCCTTCAAAACCGAGCGAGATGCGCTCCAAGTCCTCCAAGCGCCGGATGTACGTCCCAAGGATTTCACGACGGGCGCCGGGTCGAGCGCCCGAGAGCGCGTCGCCAGCGATGACCAAGTGAGCGATGACCGAGTTCTGTGGCTCTTCGTTGTGGTGAGCCGCGATGGCGTTACGCACGACTTCGGATTCACCGCATCGCTTGGCGATTTCCGCGCCGATAAGGGCGTGGCTGCCGTCCTGTTCGTGGGTCAGGGCCTTGCCAATGTCGTGCAGCAGACCTGCGCGTCGCGCGGCCTTGACGTTGACGCCAAGCTCGGCCGCCATCAGACCACAGAGGAAGCCCACTTCGATGGAGTGAGCCCACATGTTCTGGCCGTAACTGGTGCGGAACTGAAGCCGTCCGAGCAGCTTAATCAGGTCGATGTGTAGCCCGTGGATGCGCAGCTCGAACGCCGCGCGCTCCCCGTAATCCTTGATCTGCGCGTCGACTTCGTCCGCCGTCTTGGCGACGATTTCCTCGATGCGCGAGGGGTGGATACGACGGAATGAGCTTTTCGAGCGTGAGCCGCGCGATGTGGCGTTTGACAGGTCAAAGCTGTGACCACGACGGCTTCTGGTGTCGTCGATGATGAAGTCCACACCGGTCGCGGCCTCGAGCGCACGATATTGCGGCCTTCGCGACCAATGATACCGACCTTTGAGCTCGTCGGTGGGCAATGGAATGACCGTCACAACGTTCAGCGACGTACTCGCCTGCCCACCGCGCGATCGATGTCGCAATGATCTTCTTGGCAGTCTTGTCGCCCTCTTCCTTTCTGTCTTCGATTTGGCGCATCACTTTGGCGCCCTCGATCTTGGCTTCGCCGGACATCCGCTCGATGAGCTCGCTCTTGGCCTGCTCGGCCGTGAAACTGGCGACTCTCTCCAGCTCAGCCTGAATCACAGACTCGCGTTCCGCGATCTTTGACTCCCGAGCGGCGAGCGCGGCCGACGAGGTCGTGCTTTCTCAAGCGTGCTTCGATCTCACTTTCTCGGCGGTCGAGCTTTTCGTCCCGGGCGTCAAGGTGGCTGTCGCGCTGGGTCGAACGCTGCTCGACTTTGTCGAGCTCCTGGCGTGCCTCTTTGAGCTCCGCGTCAGCCTTGTTCCTTGCCTCAAGCAGGATGTTTTTGGACTCAAGCTCTGCTTGTTTTACGCGGCTCGCCGCGGTTGTCTCTGCGTCGTCGACCAGTCGTTTGGCGGCTTTCTCAGCGTCCGCGCGGACTTCTTTCTCCAGCTTCTCGGCGAGCTCACCGCGAACGGTGGGTTCCATTTCCAGTCGAAGTGATTTGGACACTTCTGCTTGTGTATCGGCGATGGTGCGGTCGCGAAGCTTGTGGATCTCCTCCGTCACCAAGTCGTGCAATCGGCGTGTATTCCGGCTCCAAATGAACATGCCCCCCATGCCGAAGCCGAGGACAAGTCCGAGCAGGATGTACGCAAAACCTAAACCTGAATCCATAATCTGAACCTCTATATTTAAAAGCGGCTTGGGGCCGCGCAGGACGCGGAACTGTACAGGCCAAGCGGCGATCTGTCGAGCACGTAGGCTGGGGGGCAAAGTGGGAGTTTCGGACTAGAAGTAGGCGGAAAGTTCAAACAGATACGATTCGCCGTACGCTCAAACTCAGTGGGAACACGCGGAATTCCATCAAAGTTGGGGCGGTCTCCAAGTCCCGCGTAGGCGAGTAGTCGGGCGTGAACGTCGACGGCGCGAACCGTAGTCGACCGCAGGGGAGAAGCAGGGCGGAGGGAGGCATGTTCAAGGCTGCTCATGACCAGAAGGAAAAGGTGATGAATTCACGCGGCGTGTAGCTGCCAGCGATCCCGAGGCTGTAGTGCTGCCCCGCGAGGTACTGTTCGCCACGCGCGACGCGAGGGCTCGTCAAAGAACCGATGACGTCGTCCGAGCCAAACCCGTTGAAGTGGTACTCCGTCGTGACCGTGTACTTGGTGCGCAACACATTGAGGCCCAGTGTTGCTCGTGGGCGCTCAAGTTGCCATGAGCTCTCGACGAGCGGCGGCGACCTCGCCGTAGACACACGTGACAATCCAAATCCGCTGCAACGCCCATGGCGTACCAGGAGGGTGTCGTAATTGCGGGTGAGCATGAGGTGGTAGTCGGCTGCGTCCGTTGACCAACCCATCCGAACGCCACCCGACGGGGTATCGACCGCGCCTCGATCGACTACGATGGCATCCCCGCCGACGCGGTCTCCCGGGTAGGTTAGGAACCGAACAGCATCCACACCTCGTTTTTGCGACGTGTCGAGCTCGAACGGGCTGAATTGTGTCCAAAAGTCGGCGACGGGAAACAGCAGCGATACACCCCACGTTACGGCCTGACGGCCCAACGTAAGGTCGCCCATCGCGAAGTGTTGATCGACGCCGATGCGGTCAAGTCGTGCTCGACCAAGAGCCCTGATTCGGCCACAAGCTCGGACCGAAGATCAAGCGTGCGTTCGGGAGCGATGGTCGAGCCCAAACCAACCGCTGTATCGGCGGCCGACGACGTCGTCACACGAGAGAAGAACCGGTTGTGCACGTCGGCTGACGCTGTCGCCCAAAGATCCACTCGACGCGAGCAGCCCCGCAGAAACTCCCGAGGTTCGGGGCAGGGTTGGAATGTCGAAAAAACGATGCTGAACGCCGTTAGTCGCGCTGACATAACCGCCGACCTCAAGCTGCGCTGATTCTGTCTCGACGACCGGTGTGGCCGCGAGCGCTTGCGTGCTGACGAGCACACCCAGCATGGGCCACAGGACTTTCATGCGGCGTCCTCGACCACGTGGCCAGAATCCAGTCGAACGATGCGTCTCGCCCGCTCCAAGACAATCTCGTCATGGCTCGAAAACAGGAACGTGATGCCAAACTCGTTGTTGAGCTCGGCCATGATGTCCAAGAGGCCGGTCGATGTCTCGCTGTCGAGGTTTGCGGTGGGTTCATCCGCCAAGACGATCGACGGCTTGCTCGCGATCGCCCTTACGACGGCGACGCGTTGTTGTTGTCCGCCCGAGAGCTGGTGAGGGCGTCGATGCATCATGTCTTTGAGGCCCACGCGTTCCAGCAACGGCTCGACGATCTTCTTGCGTTCGCCGGCCGCGACGCCCTTGAGCATCAAGACAAATTCCGCGTTTTCGTATGCCGTCAGCACAGGCAACAGGTTGTAAGCCTGAAACACAAAACCGATGTGGTCGAGCCGGAACTCCGCACCCTGACTACGTGTCAGGCGAGTCACATCGCGTCCGGTGACGTGAATGCTGCCTGCGGTCGACTCGTCGATGCAGCCCACGATGTTCAGAAGTGTCGTCTTCCCCGAACCCGACGGCCCTGAAAGCACGGTGAACTCGCCGCTTGAGATTTGAAGATCAACGCCACGTAGTGCGTGCACGGGCACTTCCCCTTGCATGTACGTGCGCTCGATCGCTTTGGCTTCAATGATCGTGGTCATAACGTGCTCACTGGAAAAAACGCATCGATTGGCTTGGGTTCATGCGAGATGCCTTGAACGCTGGGTAGACCGCCCCGAGCATCACAAGTGCCAGCACGCTCAACGTGGCATTAACCCAGCGCGTGATGTTGATCTTGCTGCGCACGACGGTATCCACCATCGTCACGCCGCCCATTTGCACATCTGTGCCGTAAAGGTCCGCCATGTCGATGCCCACGGTCTTGAGCGTGAAGTGTCCGAGGTAGCCCAGGCCAAATCCAATCGCGATGGCCACCACCGCCATCAAGAACGATTCGTAAATCAAAAGGAGCGCGATCTGGCGAGGCTTAAGCCCGAGTGCGGCCAACAACCCGAGCTCGCGAATGCGCTCCATGACGATCATCAGGAATGTGTTCATCACCGCGAAGACCACCACGATGAAGACGATGATGCCGTAAAGGTCCCCAAAGGCCGCGTCGAGTTTGATGAACCCCACCAAATCGGGCATGGCTTCTTGCCACGTTAGGACCTCCGTGTTGGGCGCATTGAGCGCGAGCACAGCGGCTTTGATCGCATCTTGAGACGCCTCGTCGCTGAGCACGCCGATCTGAGTAATCCCGTTCATGCCCGCCGCTTTCTGCGCAGCCGCAAGGGTCGTGTAAGCCGGTCCGTCATCCACGCTTGCCGCACCGGCCTGCAAAACCCCGCTGACGTAGAACAACGCCCGCTGCATCTCACCGTGCGCGTCCGTGACGGTCAGAACGACTCGGTCGCCGAGGTCGACGTTGAGGGTTTTCGCGGTCTTCGCCCCCAAGACCAACGGCGCGTCTTCGTTGTTGAAGAAATCGCCGCGGACGAGGTATCGGGCCGTGTTCCCAAACTCAGTCTCCACCTTCGGGTCGACGCCGTAGATGCGAATCGCGGCGCTGGACGCCGAGGTCGACAGCAACCCTTCGAGGATGACCGCGGGTGGGCGACCGCTTTGACGTCGGGCGTTTCTGCAACGCGTCGACGATCGGGCAGCGCCTTCCAACACCTTTTCGTTTGTCTGCGCTTCCCAATAGCCCTTGCCATGGATCAGGGCATTGCCGCCTGCGGCGCGCGGCAACGACCTCCATGTCGCCATACATCACGTCGGCCATCCCCAGCGCCAGCACCAGAGACATCGCGTAACTCAGCGCGATCGCCGAGATAGAGATGATGGTTCGGGTGCCATTGCGCCAAAGATTTCGCCACGCAATCCGAAACATTAGGTCCTCGAGATGGCTTCGACGATGTTGAGGGCGCGACGCTTTGATGCCCGGCCAGATTCCGCGCACAGGACCGACACGGGAACGATGTAGATGACGGGTTTGAACACGGCAGTAGGCGTCAGGTGAAAATAGAGGCGATCCCGAAACGCGATCCCCATCACATCAAACGATGCCCCTTCCGAGAACAGCGACAGATTTAGGCCGTACACCGTGTGATACTGAGCGATAATCGCTTCGCCAAGGCCCGCGCCAACCAGCGCGCCGAGCAGCGTGATGAACACGGTTTCCAGCAAGACCGTCCAAAAAAGCTGCCGTGGTTTCACGCCAACGGCGAGGATCACGCCGAACTCTCTGGTTCGCTCAAGCGCGCTCATGCGCTGTGCGTTGAACAGTCCGAACGCGACGATCAGGTAGACCAAGCCGAACAGGATCAAATCACTCTGGTTCGAGACGTCGATCATTTGGGCCATTTCGGGGGCCATCTCGCGCCACGGACGTACGGACAACTCGGGGCAAGCGGCGAGATCAGCGCAGCGGTCGCGGTGGCCTTGAGGATGTCGGTGAGGTCTTGATGACGATCTCGCTGGACCTGTCCCTCCGAAGGCCGCGTCGAACTGCAGATTAAGCGATGTTGACGTAGACCGACAGATGCGGTCCACGGCCGTGTTTCCCGTGTCGACCGCTGATCCCAACCACCGTCGGCATCGTTCCCGAGCGCGCCATCGGCGGCCTCGAAGAACATGACCAGCTCGTCGCCGACCTTTGCGTTGATGTGTTTGGCGAGTCCCGCACCCACCACCGCTTCGCGTGGACCATCTTGGCCCGTCGGGGCAAGCCAACGCCCTTGCGAGACCCATCCGCGACCACAGAGACGGTGGGCTCCAACGCGTTGGGTCGACGCCAACGATCTGGAGCCACGCCCGATGTGTTCTCGTCCCCGACAAGGCCGAACACCCGCACACGTGGGGCCGCCGCCTCGACACCAGGGATGGCCTTCAAGGTCCCGAGCTTGTCGTCGAGCTCAAACGCGTGGCGGGCCGACGGGCGCTCAACGTAGTCGTGGGTTTGTATCTTAATCTGCCCGAGGTCCAGCGCGGTCGCACCTCGCACCATCTCAACCGAAAACCCCTCGATGTACGCGAGTGTCAGGGCCAGAGCGACACCGCGACCGCGATTCCTCCGATCGTGAGTGCAGTTCGCCAGCGGTTGCGCAGCGTTCCGAATCGCCAAACGCAGGACCACGGCTACCTCGATTTCGCTGCGCGACGCGGCCCCTTGTTTGCTGAACAGGTCGCCGTCCACTTTCGCCCGTCAAGCTCAAGCGAAGCGTATTTGAACGTGGTGCGTTCTCCCAGCGGCATCCATAGACGGCAGATTCGCGACAAAGGGGATTTTGCGTCCGCTGACATCGTGAACGTCGCTAAACTCCATGCGACGAACGGATTTTCCTCGGTCGTAGTAGTCGACTCGGATGGGAAAGTAATCGGTGGCATCCAACACGAAATCAATCTTTTCCCACACCACTGCCGCGTTGGGTTTGGGGTCATCGTGGCGATGAGCACCTTTCGTCCACTGTCTTCGCCCCACGCCAATGCAGTTGAAAATCGTCCGCATATTCGGACTCGCGAACCAAGTCGTCGTTTGTCATGTGACTGCCCATCCACGGGTCAGACAACATCCCTGACAGCACACGAATCATGCGATCCGCCCGTGGCGCGTAGTTCCAGAAGGCCTTCGCCGTTCTTCAACGTCGCGGTGCCTGCCTCTCGTGCGGGGAGCGGATGACGATGAGGGCATCGTCTTTTTCTCGTCATCCACTGCTCGAGGTCCAGCGTGCGGCGACACGGTCGTTGACGACCTCCATGGTGACTTTGCTGTGGGAAGAGTCCGACCGGTAGAAGGTCATCAATGAACTTCGTGACCTCTCGACCGTCGGAAGGGCAGTGTTGGCGGCCTTCACAGGCGCCGATTTCTCCTGCGCAATCGCGGGGAGAAAGACAAAGCAGCGCGATCAACAACCATTTCATGGGCTTTTCCCTGTCTTCGAGGACCCGACGCATCAGGTCCGTAAAGGTGAAACTCCAGGCGTCGAAGTCGTCTTCGCCCACCTCCTCAAAGTGATCCAAAAATTCATCGGTCCATTCCCATCCCCAGACCAAAGACACACTCGGTCAGGAGTTCGGCGGGGAGGGTCGGTGCGCACAGCACCTCGGCGTTGCCCGCCTCGATGAAGAACGGGTCTTTAGACGGCCAAAATCAAACGCTTTCTTGACGACTGGCGAGTTCGGCGCGGACCCATGCATCGAATAGAGCATCCGGATAAAACCGACGATCCAGCTCTGCTTACGCAACAGCTGCAAACCCGTGCGAACATGGGCCCGGGTCGTCTCCCAAAATTCTTCGGGGTCGGCGTCAACGTCACTGGTTGCGTCGATGAACGCCGTGAATTGGTCCAAGCCAAACTGAATCACGGTGTCGAACAGGTCGGCTTTGTCGTCAAAGTAGTAGTACGCGGCACCCTTGCTCAGCCCCGCGCGTTCGATGATGCGGTTGAACGAGGCACCGTCAAACCCTTTGAGCGAAAACTCTTCGGCGGCTATCTCCAAAATGGAGTCACGCTTCTGGCTTTTAGTTTTTTGAAATCTTGGCCGTGGAGACATATCGATGCTTAGACTGACGGGTTAGACCATAAAGTAAGACGAATCGGTCTAATTTCTAAGCCTTCGAAAATCCGTGTCAACCGTTCATTTTGCTCGCCGCTTTGGGCGAACACCTTGACTCTGCGAGGAGGGCGCCGGGTTGCCAGCCGGCCTGACGGATCGATGAAGCGCCCCTCCCACGCCTCATCGGAGCAAAACCTCCCCTACATTTTTCGATCGAGCCATCGATTGGCTCAGGATTTTTGCGCGCGCATTTGCGCCACAATGAAGGGTATCTCGACATGGGTATGTTTGACGTAGTTTCCAAAGGTTTTCGTGACGTCCGCAATCGCCTCGAGGGCAAGCGCGAGCTGACCGAGGAGAACATCGACGACGCGCTGAAAGACATCCGCATGAGCATGCTCGAAGCGGACGTGAACTTCAGGATCGCGAAAGACTTCATCACGCGCGTCAAGGAACCGAGGCGCTCGGCGAAATCGTTGGAGTCAAAGCGAAAGGCACCGAGAAGGTCGAAGTCACGCGGCGACCACTTCATCCGCATCTGCCACGACGAGCTCGAAGCGCTGATGGGACCGGTCGACACCAACGGTGTGTTCGGCAATCCGCGTGGACCGACTCAAAATCATGATGGTCGGTCTTCAGGGCTCTGGTAAGACCACGACCACGGCCAAACTCGCCAAATACCTCGTGGAGACCCACAACAAAGAGCCCTTGTTGGCGAAAACGCCGACGTCTACCGGCCAGCTGCCATCGAGCAGCTTCGCGTTTTAGGTGAGCAGATCGGTGTACCAATCCACGCCGTCGAAGGCGGCGACCGTATAAGACGTGTGAAGACGCCATCAGGCTCGCCAAGGAGATGAACCGCGATGTTGTGATCTTCGACACCGCCGGCCGACTTGCTGTGGACGACGTGTTGATGGCCGAGCTTGAGAAGATCGTCGACATCACCAAGCCGAGAACATCTACCTCGTTGTCGATGCCATGATTGGCCAAGACGCGGTGAACACGGCGCAGGGTTCAACCGTCTTGGTGTTTGGCTTCATCATGACGAAGCTCGACGGTGGCGCCCGTGGCGCGCCATCTCCATCAAGGAAGTGACCGGGAAACCCATCAAGTTCATCAGCGTCAGCCCGAGAAGGTCGAGGCCCTTGAGCATTCGTCGGCCGCCCGAACCGAATCCGCCGGATTGAGCGACGTGATGGGCTTGATGCAGAAATTCGAGAAGTCCCTCACAGAGGAAAAGCCCAACGCGCTGAAAAAGACGCCATGTACTTTCAGGACAGTTCGACTTCAACGACTTCTACAATCGGCCAGGCAGATCTCGCGGATGGGGTTCGATAATGCACGACTGATGGAGATGATGCCGTTCTTCGGCGGGGCTTTGCCGCTGGCGTGCCAGAATCGACGATAAGCGAGCTCGGCAGGTGCGCGCGATCATTCAGTCGATGACAAAGCGCGGCGGACGAACCCCAGGCGCTGACGCGCCAGCCCTCACGTGCCGCATCGCGCATGGTTCAGGTTCCAGGCTCGAAAAGGTCGAGCAAGTGCTCCAGCAGTTCAACATAGTGCAGGCCATGATGCAGCAGTTCTCGAACTTCGGCGGCGGATTCTGAACAAGATTCCCGGTTTCGGCAAACTCAACGCCATGCGCCAAATGAAGGACATGGACATCGGAGCGTTGCTTGCGGTGACCTCATGGGTGCGGGTGGCCCAGCGATGGGCGGCGGTCTTCCCGGCATGGGCAGCTTGGACAGCTTGCCTCCCGGTTACACACTCCCGGCGGCCGCATGACGCTTGGCAACAAGGCCACGAAATCGCGTTCCATGTCCGGGAACGAGAAGAAGCGTAAGCAACTTGGCCGCCAAAGAAGCCCGTAAGAAGAAATGACCACTGCGCTCCACATCGACACCAAACAGTCACGCCAACCACGCCGAGCACCCGCGATCGCGATGTGCTCGCTGTGCGATCAGCCGGTGCAGGAATTGCCCGCAACCTCGTTGGTGGGTTACGCTGTTTGCAAAGAGTGCCCGGTGTTGGGGCGTCTGGTTCCCAAGACACAATGGGAGCGCTCGTGGGATCCGGGTAATGTACGGCTACTTCCACACCGCTGTTGAGTTCCTCAGCGGTCCCAATACGTTCTTCCTCAAGTATCCCAAGGGCAAACTTGGTGACGGGTTGCTCTTCGGCTACCTGACCTTGACGGCGGCGTTCGCGGCGGTCGATTCTGGAACTATTCTTCCTTGGGCGTTTTCAGGAAGCGTGACCGAGGCCACCGACAGGCTGGTGTGACCTACCACACGGCCACTTGGCTGTACTTTGGGCTCACACCGGTGTCGTCGGCATTTGGTCTGGCGGCATTCATTGGGTTGCTCTACGCCGGCCTGAAAGCCGTGGGCGGCAAGAACGTGCAGTGGGGCAGCGTGGCGTGGATCGCGTCGATGTCTTCTGCGTCACTTCTGTTTCAGATTCTGCCGCCGGTGTGGGAATTCCCGATTGGGCAACTGCTCGGGATGCTCTGGCTGCTGAATGTGTTGTTCGTGGCGTGCCAAGTGCGGTTCGAGCTGACTTTCATGCGCGCCATGATCGCGACGTTGATCCCGTTTTGGGTCCTGACCACGATGGCGCAGTAGCCTGAACGTGCTTTTCCCGTGATCCCGGGCGGCAAGTCATAGCGAGATCACAGTCACGCCCGAGCCCCCACCAAGCTTCCGAGTGCAGCTTTCGGTCGTGTTATCGTTCACCACTGCGTCAGTGTCGGTGCACAACAACACCTCGTACGCGTCGTTGATCGCATCCGGGTCGCATTGCCCGCCATGTTCGAACACCCGAATCTTCATGCTCGACTCGAGACTGACGGGCCTACTTCGTTCGTCGAGAAACCGAACGCCAATCTCGCCGCCACACCCAAGCGCGGTGACCGATGTTTCGTCGAACTCTGGGCATGCGCCGTTGAAGAGTGGCGGTGTACCATCGAGATTGAAGCCTATGGAGAACATGTTTCCATCGCCGGTTGTGCCATCGTAGTCGAGCGACGCATAGCCAAGCACCGTATTCGAGCCATCCTCTAGCGCGACATACACGATGTCGCTCCCCGGAGCGGAGCCCGTGCAGGAATCGGCAACGGACAGGTCCCTTATCAACGCGACGTACACATTGACGTTCGGATCCGGCACGCATCGGTCATTCTCGCAGATTCCTTCGCACATCCAACACGGAGATTCGAAACCACCTTCAAGGCAAACTTGGCCGATGCACTCAAACCCGATTTCGCAATCCACGTAGGTTTCGCACGCGGTCTGCTGAGCAACCGGTTGGTTACAGCTCGGCCCCCAAACGAGCAGGAGTGCGAACACGGGAATCCACTTGAACATCAGGCCTCCGACGATGGAACCATTGCGCGACGCTGACGCAATCGACGGCCGATTCTATGGCCATTGCGAAAATCAGAACACCGCGCCGAGGCGCGGTTTTTGGTTTGAAGCGAGGAACTAGATCGAAACAACAGTTTCACCCGAGCCGCCGCCTAGGTTCTGGGTGCAGCTCGACGCGTTGTTGTCGTTCACAACAGCGTTGGTGTCGGTGCACAACGAAACTTCGTACTGGTCGTCAACCGAACCAGTCGAGCACTGACTGCCGTATTCGAACACGCGGATCCGCATGCCCGACTCGATGAGGATAGGCGTGCCGGACTCGTCGAGGAAACGAACGCCGATTTCGCCGCCGCAACCAAGCGCGGTGACCGACGCTTGGTCGAACTCTGGGCAGGTGCCAGTGAACGAAGGCGCCGAACCGTCGATGTTTACACCGACGTTGAACCTGTTCGTGTCGCCAGTCGTGCCGTCGTGGTCCAGCGAGGCGTAACCGAGTACGGTGCCGGATTCGTCTTCGAGCGACACGTAGATGATGTCGCTTCCTGGGTCATTGCCCATGCAGCCGTCACCCGTCGTGACGTCGGTGATCAATGCAACGTAGACCGGGTCACCATTGTTGACCGTATTGTTGGTCGTGTTGTTCGTGGTGTTGTTGGTCGTGTTGTTGGTCGTGTTGTTCGACACGGTGCCTGCTTCACAGTACCCGGTAGCACCGCTTGTGTTGCAAACTTCGCCGTCCAAGCACTCCGCTGCCGTCGTGCATTTTGTGCGGCAAACTTCGTTGATGCAGGCCTCGGTGTCGGCACAGTCAGCGTCGGCAACACAGGAAGTTTCATCGCCACACGCGATGAAAAGTGCCGTGCTTGCCAGACCAATGAAGAGCATACCAAGAATTCGTTTTGTGATGTTCATTCTACATTCCCTGTGGGTGATGAGTGAGTTGATGGCCTTGGGCTACACCAAATCAGTGAAGATTACAACAAAAAGCCCGCGCGATGCGCGGGCTTAAGTGGTCGTCGACGACACTTCAGATCGAGATGGTCGTTTCGCCCGAGCCACCGCCGAGGCTGCTGCCACAGCTGGATGTGTCTTCGTTGTTGACGACAGCATTCGTGTCGGTGCACAGCGAAACTTCGTACTCGTCCGATACCGAGCCGGTTGGGCAGTTGTTGCCGAACTCAACGACGCGGATCTGCATGCCTGGCTCGATCGCGATAGGTGTGTTGGTGTCGTCGTAGAAACGCACGCCAATTTCACCGCCGCAGCCGAGCGCGGTCACCGAAGTTTCGTCGAACTCGGGGCAGGTGCCCGTGAAGGACGGCGCAGAACCGTCAAGGTTGAGGCCGGCATTGAACGTGTTGTCGTCGCCGGTGGTCCCGTCGAACTCCAGCGAGGCGTAGCCAAGCACCGTACCGGTCTCGTCTTCGAGCGACGCGTAGATGATGTCGCTTCCTGGGTCGTTGCCCATGCAGCCATCACCCGTTGTGACGTCGGTGATCAACGCAACGTAGACCGGGTCACCGTTGTTGGTGTTGTTGGTATTGTTGGTGTTGTTCGTGTTGTTGGTGTTGTTCGTGTTGTTCATGTTCGAACCAGCAACACAAATGTTACCAGCCTCACCGCTTGGGCGAGCCGAACACTCATCACCTGCAGGGCAATCCGCGACGGTCGTGCAGCTCTGGACACAGATTTCGGCCTCGCAGACAAACGCGTCGGCGCAATCGGTGTCGGTCAAGCAGCTCTCACCCTCGGAATCGCTACATGCGACAAAAAGAGCGGTGCTCGCCAAGCCAACAAAAAGGAGTCCAAGCAATCGGTTCATGTTCTTCATATCTTCCTCATCCATGTTTTAGGTCAGATTTCGGCCCTGACGTTACTTCATCTTCTTGGGAGCGGCAACAAAGCTACTCGCCGGCTGTCGTACTCCGCACACCATCAATTGTCGAGAAGCGTGCGAGATGCCTCCGGTCGACACTTCCGACCGGAGACATCTGCAGGCTCATCCAACCATTTGAAATTTCAACCAAACACTTAACAGCACAACAACCCATTCGATTGGTCCCGGGTTATTCAAAGTCTGGGCCAACGGGCCCGGTGCACAATCAATGTGTTGAAAAGCTTGAGTTTATCTGTGCGTCCGTGTTGCGGATGCTCGTGAAGGTCGTGGCCTCCGGACATCGATGTCGTGCGAATTGGAGTAAGAATTGTCCACCGTGGGTGCGCTCCATCCGGTTGCCTTATCCGGCGCGGACCGCTAATGTCCGACCGCTTTCATCGAGGGTTCCTATGCGTGTTTGGTTGACCATTGTTTTGCTTCTCAGCTCATCGACTCCCGCCTTTGCGCAGAGCGAAGATGAGAAGGCCGCAACGTATCAAGCAGCGGCGAAGGAAGCCTTTGATGACGGGATGGAGTCGCTTGAGGACAACGACTACCTCGACGCCGCACGGAAGTTTAACTTGGTGCGCGCGCGCTTCTCGTACAGTCAGTATGCACCCTTGGCTGAATTGCGGCTGGGTGATGTCTATTTTGGCGAAGAGAAGTACGCCACGGCGATCGAACAGTACCGCGGTTTCATCAAGCTTCACCCAAGTCATCCCAGCGTCCCGTATGCAGCCTGGCGAGTGGCACAAGCCTTTGCGGCTCAGGTTCCCGACGAGTGGTTCTTCATGCCGCCTGCGTATGAAAAGGATCAGGCGCGAACGCGGGATGCCGAACGGGAGATCAAGTACTTTCTGGCCAAGTATCCCGGCACAAAATACGAGCAAGCTGCGAAGAAGCAGCTCGCGCTGGTGCGCCGGCTGCTGGCCGACCATGAGCTCTACGTCGCGGAGTATTACGTCAAGCGCGACAATTTCCGCGCTGCGGCGGCTCGCTTGACGGGATTATTGAAGGACTTTTCTGGCCTCGGGCTCGATGCGAAGGGACTTTTTCTGTTGGCGCGCTGCTATTTGGAGCTCGGAGACAACGCCAAAGCAAAGGCAGCGCTCGAGGATCTCGCACAGTACCACCCCAACGATCCCTTGGCGGCTCAGGCCAAAGACTACCTCGCACAACACCAATTGTGATTTTCGTGTCGCCTTGTTGACACCGGCATACAGCTTAGCTATACCAACCGCCCTTGGTTTTGGGACTTGTGCACCGTAGCGGTGTGCCCCAGCGATGAATTGGAAAGATAATGAAGACCTACAGCGCGAAAACTGAAGATGTGCAGCGTGCATGGCACCTAATCGACCTTGACGGGAAGACCGTTGGTCGCGCAGCCGCCGAAATCGCGAAATTGCTCCGTGGAAAGCACAAGCCACAATACACCCCACACGTTGATACGGGTGACTTCGTCATCGTCGTCAACGCGGAAAAGGCCGTGTTTACGGGCAAGAAGCTTCAAGAGAAATTGTACCGTCGGCACTCGGGTTATCCCGGTGGCCTGACAGAGATCACCGCTGCTGAGCTTCTCCAGAAGAAGCCCGAGATGGTGATCACGTATGCAGTCCAGGGCATGTTGCCCAAAGGCCCGCTTGGCCGCCAGATGCTCAAGAAGCTCAAGGTGACCGTTGGCCCCGATCATGCGCACGCTGCGCAGAAGCCGGTTAAATTCGAACTTTGATGCAATGATTCGTCCTCGGACGAACGGAGAGATTCATGGCGAAGATTGAACAGTACCACGCGATTGGACGCCGCAAGTCGGCTCGCGCTCGCGTTTTCCTTCGACCCGGTACGGGCAAGGTCACCGTTAACGGTTTGACGGGCGACGATTACTTCCACCGCGACACGCTCATGATGATCGTGAAGTCACCGCTCGTGTTGACCGAAACACTCGGCAACTTCGACATCATCGCGAACGTCGATGGCGGCGGCAAAACCGGTCAAGCAGATGCCGTGAAACTCGGCATCTCGCGCGCCCTGACGCTTTACAACCAGGAGCTTCGTGGCGTGCTTAAGCGCGGCGGCTTCCTGACACGTGACGCACGTGAGAAAGAGCGCAAAAAGTACGGCCAGCGTGGTGCACGCGCTCGCTTCCAGTTCTCGAAGCGCTGATCGCCTCGAGGTCTGTTCGCCGCCCTATCGGGCGGCTTTTTTTTTGCGTGGAGCGCTATGACTTCGGTTGTCCTAAAGCCCGGTAAATCCCGGCCCGTGTTGTGCGGCCATCCTTGGATCTTTTCGGGAGCGATCGCGCGTGTCGTCGATGCAGGCGATGACTTTGTCGAAGTGATCGACGAGCACGGGCGCTCTTTGGTCACGGCTTGCTGTCGGAACACAGCGAGATCCGCGTTCGCATGCTCGGACACACGGGCACCGCGCTAAAGGAAGGCGACTTTGCATCCAGCATTTCCGCCGCATATGCACGACGCCTCATGCTGGGCCTCAACGGGCCTCACGACGCATTTCGCCTTGTGAACAGCGAGGGTGACGGCCTCCCTGGATTGATCGTCGATCACCTAGGGCAGGTGCTCACCGTGCAGATCACCACCGCTCCAATGGCGCGCCGACAGGAGGATATCTTTGCCGCGCTGCTCGGGCTGTTCCCGGAACATGCGATCCTGCGCATTCCTCCACCAAGCTTCATCGCCGCGAAGGAAAAGTTTGAGTTCGCATTTGGGTGGCAGGGCAAGACAGGTCCAGACACTGTAGAAGTCCTTGAAGGCGGCGTGCGGTTTGTCATTCCGACTGCCCAGGTTCAGAAGACTGGACATTACGCCGACATGAGGATTCATCGGCAATGGATCGGTGGGATCGCAAGAGGTAAGCGCGTACTGGACGCCTACAGTTACAGTGGTGGGTTCGGACTGCATGCGTTGGCGGGTGGCGCTTCACAGGTTGTTTGCGTGGACTCCTCGGAGGCAGCCTGCGCTGCGGTGCGCGCAAATGCTGACGCGAACTCGGCGCAACTGGAAGTGGTGTGTTCCAAGGTTGACGACTTCCTTCGGTCCGCGTCGGATCGCGGGCATCTCTACGATATTGTGGTCCTCGATCCGCCCAAGTTGGCGCCTTCACGGAAACACGTCGCGGGAGCTCTCAAGGTTTACGAGTCGCTGACGCTGCAAGCATTGCGTGTGATCGAACGTGGTCTGCTCTGCCTGGGGTCCTGCAGTGAGGCGATCGGTCTACCCGAACTTGAGCGGATCTTGGGGGCCGCACAAGCTCGGAGTGGGCGGCGACTTTCGGTGGTCTACACAGGGACGCAATCCCCCGATCACCCATATCCCGCGGCCATGAGTGAAGGGCGCTATCTCACATTCTTGGCGTGCACGGTTGAATAGTTAGTCTGGGTTGCGCTTCAGCAGCGAACCTAGGCGCTCGGTCACGTTCTTTCCAAGCTTCAGGGCTTCGTGCCGTGACCGGGTGATGATGCGCGAAAATCCCAAGAAGTCCTTTTCGCGATCGCGACGGTCGAGTTTGCCATTCAGGAAGAGCTCGCGCGCGATGTGGCGCCTTACCTTGCCGCTCGCGGATTTGGGAATGGAACGCGTCGAGACCCGTACGAAGGTGGGCACGATCCCACAGTACTGCCGTGTTCGACGATCGAGCGAGGCAAGAAGCTCCTCGGTGTCGGCTCCTTCTTGAGCCTCGAACGCAACCACGATCCCTTGAGGCGTATCAAACGCGACCACGGCGGAGGCGTGCACGCCGTCAACCGTCGCCGATACCAGCTCCAATTCGTCAGGTGTGATCTTGCGCCCGTCGGCGGTCACGAGGACACCGGCCGATCGTCCAAGCACGAACAATTCACCATTGGCGATGTAGCCTAGGTCTGCCGTGCGCAACCATTCACCGTCAAGGCGCGTTTGATGTGTCCCCAGCCGAGACACAGGATTGTCGTCGTACCCCAACATCACATTCGGGCCGCGCACAAGAATCTCGCCGACCTTGCGGTCTGGGGCTTCGTTGCCAGAACTGTCCACGATGCGCACCTCAACGTTCGCAAGTGGGGTTCCAACGCAGCACACCTCCGCGCGTTCATTGAGTTTGATCGAGGGGGACACGGGTTCGGCGATCCCCTTCTGCTCGATGACGGGGCGCGAGATGATGTCGTAACGGGTGGGTTGGTTGAGCTTCCCGAACGTAATGCCCAGCGTGGCCTCCGCCATGCCATAGACCGGCATGAACATTTCTGACCGCGCGCCGCAAGGCTCGAATCGTTTTACGAAGGTCTCAATATGCAGCCGGTGGACCGGATCGCCGCCCGTCATCGCCGCCCGCCACGCAGACAGGTCGAGCGCGTTGATGTGCGAGTTCTGTGTGCGTCGCGCGGCGTAGTAGTACGAGTAGCTTGGGGCCACAGAAAGCGTTGCCTTGTGGCGCGAAATAGCCAGCAACCACTCCTCAGGGCGTGCCATGAACCTCTCGGGTGACAGCAGCGCCATATCCAATCCCCAGTAGAGGTTGAACAGCAGCCCACCCACCAGACCCATGGCATTGTACATCGGCAACCACGACACGCCGAAGTCGGCGTCCGTGACCTCGAGCGCGAGTCCAACGGCCTCAAGGCTCGACAACACGTTGTTGTGAGACACGCGCACCGCCCCGCGAGTCGCACTCGCGCCAGACGTCGTTTGGATCCATGCGATCTCAGGCAACCCTCCGCGGATGTCGGGGCCGGCACCCATCGGGGTCGACTCCAACAGCTTCGGCACGTCGGACACGAGCTTGAGGGGGCCATATTTCGGCGGACGAACAGACTCCGCGGCGCCACTGTCAAACACGGCGGCAGAGGCATTCATCCGTCCCGAGAAGCGCACAAAGAACTCCGCCTGATTCGTACGCGAATTCGCGTTCTCAACCGGTGGAGCGATGGGCACAGGGGTCGCGCCAATCGCGATCGCGCCGAAGAACGCCTCAAGAAACTCAAACCCGGAGTTCATCGCAAGCAGCACGCGATCGTGTCGTTGCACACCTTGCAACTGCAACGCAGCCCCAACACGCAGGGCCGTCTCGGTGATCTGGGCGTACGTCCTGAACTCTTGTCCGCCGCGGGCATCGCTCAAAAAAAGGCCCTTCTCAGGTTTTGTCCACGCCACCGAACGCAACATGTCGATGAGCGTTCGCCATTCGGCGCGCTCGGTGGTTGGGTCAATCTGATGAGAAATGCCACGCAACATTGGGCTAATGATCCTGATCTACGGGCTCCAAGCATACCTCTGTATATCCGAGTACGCATGCCTGTTGGAGGTATTGTTCGGCATCGCGCTGGCTCTCGGCCGTCACGTCTTGCGCCAAAATGTACGCAGCCCGCACGCAATCTTCCTCGTTCTCCAACGCGCAACCTTGTTTGAACCACGTCAGGGCGAGGGACACCTGGTCCACCCCCAATAGGTCGCGCCAATACAAGCCACCCAACAGGCTGCAACCTTCGCTGACATCCATCGCGCACGCACGCTCGTAGAAACCCTTGGCCGCCACCACGTCGCTGCTGCCTCCCAAGCCTCTCTCGGCCATCACCCCAGCCTGCAGGCACGCCTCGGCATTTCGGGCACATTCAGTCTCTGCAACCGCTCGTTGTGAGGGGTCGTCGTCGTAGTCGTAGTCGACGGGGTTAGGCTCGACAAAGGTCAAGGCTTCCAAGGTGCTCGAACGTTTGGTCGAGGCGGTCACAGGTTGCTCGCCCACAAGGGGGCCCTGCGTCCACGGTGCGGGAGTCGTGGATGCTCCACAACCCATCATCGTGACTAGGAACATGGCGAAGCGCATGCACGCTTTTGTCCCTGTCTGCCCAGCGTGTCAAGCGTTGCTGCGTCCATGGCGGTGTGATAATCCGACTGCGCAGGAGGTTCCATGGCACGCACACCCACGAAACGAGAAATTCAAGCCGGCGACCGCGTGCTCGTCACCGGAGGAGTTGGCGGGGTCGGACGGCACATCGTGCAAGCGCTCGTGGACGCGGGATGTGAGGTGCGCGCCGTCGACCTGAACGACCCCGACGAGAACGTGGCCGAGCTCGTTGATCTCGACGCCGTGGAGTGGGTCAAGACCGACCTCCGAAGCGCTCGGCTCTCCGCGTTGGTTCAAGATTGCGCCGCCGTAGTGCACACCGCCGCGATGGTTGGGCTGTCGGAGTCGTACGACGAGCTTGTGGAGACCAACGTCGATGTCGTCCACGACCTCTACGCCGCGGCGAGTGATGCGGGGGTCCGCCATTTTGTGCACTTCAGCGCTGGGCAGATTTATGAGCCCGCACGGGGTCTGCGCGACGAGGGCGGAAACATCTCCCCTCTAATCCTTACGAAGAGACCAAGATCGAGAGCGAGGGATTTTCATCGGCCACCGCCGGCACTCATTGGACCATCTTGAGGCCGGCACTCGTCTATGGCCCGCACTGCGTGTCCATGAGTGCGGGTCTCGTCACGCTGCCCGCGATTCTGAGGAACTTCATGCCGCTGCCTGGATTCACAGGCGGCAGTTGGCCAATTGGTGCCATGTCGAAGACTTGGCGGCCGCAACCATGGTGGTGCTTGGCAATCCCAAAGCCTATGAACAAGTGTTTAACGTCGGGGACGACACGCCCCTTGGAAATGGTGAGGTGATTACGGCGATCGCCGAGGCATACGACCTTCCCATTGGTCCATTGGTCCCGTTCCCAAACGGCGCCGTCTTGGTGGCTTTCTCACCCGTTGTCGACCGGGATTACGTCGAAAAGACCTTGCGTCAGGTCTTGCGTCAGATCTGGAAGCGTGTGTGCACCCGCTACAATCTGGAGTCCCTGCTGCGGCCCAAGCTCGACCGCAATGCGTTGTTTTACGTCAGCGAGGACACCGTCGTTGATGCCGGGAAACTCAAAGGGTTGGGTTGGTCCCCAGAGTACGCCTTCGCTCGAGACGGCATCGGCACGACCGTACGGTGGTACCAAGACCACGGTTGGATTCCACGTTACGATACCACCACCGAGGCGAGCATTCGTGACCAAGAGGGCTCCTTTGGCTTCACAGTCAGCCAGAAACTCGAGGGCGACTGGTATCACCCCGAGCGTCATGTTGCACAGCCTGTGCAATTGAGCGTGGAGCTTGAGTTTCGCAACGTGCTCACCGGAGATTTCTCAGGGCGACTTGAGGGGATGGCATGGTTCGATGGCTTGGCCACCGACGTTGCCATCGAGGGTACGGTTCAGGTCGGGTTCTGTCGGCACGCAATATCTCGTACGAGTTCGGTTTCGAAGATCCAAGGACCGGTGGCCATCGATGCGCACTTGAGGCGTCCTTCAACCCGCTTCGGCCGTTCAGTTCAATGTCGTCTTTGAAGGAAAACTGGTCAACAGGTCTGGGACCACGTCGGCAACGTTGAGCTCAGCTTAGGCTTTGCAGAGCAGGTGATCCCTTTGCTCATGAGCTTTAGGCCAATCTCATGACGTCGTCGTACGCCAGGCGTCCCGCACGATGGGCGGACATCCCCCAAGAACAGTGGAGCGACTGGCACTGGCAGCAGCAGAATCGGCTGCGCACCCTCGACGATTTGGCGAGCGTGGTCGAGCTCACGCGCGACGAGCGTGACGCCTTCGCGGCGGCGCAGGCGTCGTTCCGTGTGGCTGTCACTCCGCATTACGCCGCGCTCATGGACCCGCACGACTCCGCATGCCCGATTCGACAGCAAGCCATTCCGCAGTCGGGCGAGTTGGCATCCTTTCCCTTCGAACTCGACGACCCTCTTGGGGAAGAAGCGCACATGCCGGTGCCGGGAATCACCCATCGCTATCCCGATCGCGTGCTCTTCTACGTGACGCACAACTGTCCTGTGTATTGCCGCCATTGCACGCGCAAGCGCAAGGTGGCCGATCCCACCACCATGGCGTCGCGGTCGCAGATTGAGCAAGGACTCGCCTACCTGCGCGACACGCCTCAAGTTAAAGACGTGATCGTTTCAGGCGGCGACCCGTTAACGCTCTCGGATGAGCGCCTTGACGAACTGCTTGGGCAACTGAGGTCCATTCAGCACATCGACGTCATTCGGCTTGGGACGCGCAATCCCGTGACGCTGCCGCAGCGTGTCACGGTGGATTTCGCGGCGATGCTCGCCAAACATGCACCCATCTATCTTCACACCCACTTCAATCATCCAGCAGAGTTAACTCACGAAGCCGAATTGGCGTTGGTGCGGCTCGTTCGCGCGGGCTGTGTGCTCGGAAATCAGATGGTGTTGCTCAAAGGAATCAACGACGACCCCGAGATCGTGATGCAGCTCAACCGCGGGCTTCTGAGGTCGGGGTGCCGGCCGTATTACATGCTGCAATGTGACATGGCACATGGGATCACGCACTTTCGCACACCGTTGCGCGTTGGGTTGGCAATCCTAGACCACCTGCGCGGACGGATCGGAGGCATGGGTATACCCGATTTTGTGGTCGATCTGCCCGGCGGTGGCGGGAAAATTGAATTGGTGCCCAACTACGAGTTGGAACGGACTCCGGACCCGCACGGCATGAGATACGTGTTTCGCAATGGCGACCACAAACGCTTCGAGTTCGTCGACGTGCTCGACTAGTTCTGCGCTGCCTTCAGCTTGTCGATCGAAGCCCTCAGGTCGTCTCGCAGACACGCCCAACAGTCCTCACCCTTGCACCCGTTACGCGGCAGTGCGTTAAAGCGCTGCAGCGCCGAGAGGGCCCGAGCATCCCCAAGCTCCCCAATACGCACGATGTACTGCCGGTTCTCCTCACACTCCACCGCGTGACGCAGGTTGATGGTCAGTTGGTTCCACTCCTGCAACTTCTCAAAGCGTTTTGACTCCTTGAGTGCGGCGAGAGCGCGGCGTCGAATCTTGCGCGAACGGTGATGCTCTGCCAGCGCGGCCAGACGAGAGTTGGCGCCGTCGCCAACGAATTTGTCGATAAAGGTTTGCGCCTGAAGTGCGGCCTCGTCGTCGTTGTCTTCAAAACGGCGCATAACCTCGTCGAGCAACTCCCGGTCACGCGCATACCGTGGGTCAAGCTCAATGGCTTTACCAAAGGCAGCGAAGGCAGGATCCCACTGGCCCTTCTCGGCCTGCGCACGGCCGGCTAAGAACTGAATGTGTGGATTCGAGGCGTGTTCATTTGCCCAGTCTTGAAGGTCCGCGGCGCCGTGCTCCTTGTCATCCTTGAAGTCTGCCAAGAGCTGCGTGACCTCAGGTGTCGCGAGAAGAGACTCGCGATCAGGCTTGAGCACGTCGCCCGCGCGATCATCCTCGTTCTGCTCAACGAGTAGGTTTTGGAGCCATTGACCCCAGCGAGGTGCCAAACTCCCCAAACCACCCCGACGCCCGCAAGGACGATCGCGACCGCGAACAGAATGGCACGCCCCAGCCCACCGCCGTCTGACTTCTTCGCTGGAGGCGTGACCACACCGGTCAGTCGTTTTTCGATGCGTTCGAGGACCTCGTACAACTCTGCCGCCGTCTGAAAGCGCTCCTCCCTTCGTTTGGCGAGCAGTTTCATGACGACGTCTTCAAGCTCTTGATAGATGGGCTTGAATGGATTGGCCTCGCGGAACGGGGCAGGGGAGTCCTGCAGGTGCATGTTGAGAACAACCGTCAAACTCTTGGCGTAAAACGGGAGCTTTCCTGTCAGAAGCTCGTACAACATGATGCCGACACTGTAGAGGTCCGCGCGGTGGTCGACCTCTTTCCCGCTCGCCTGCTCGGGCGACATGTACAGCGGCGAGCCATATACGACACCCGCTTGGGTCAAGCGCGCCGCATCTTTGAACAAGCGCACCTGAGCAACGCCAAAGTCCGTGATCTTTACGAAATCTGGGTCGCCGTCTTTCTCGACAAGCAAGACGTTTTCGGGCTTCAAGTCGCGATGGACGACGCCCAAATCATGCGCCCTGACGAGCGCCGCACAGATCTGTTTCGCGATGTGCACGGCCCTTAGGTCACTGAACGTTTCTCCCGCTTTGATGGCGTCGTGGAGCGGCCTGCCGTCGATGAACTCCATGACCAGAAAGTATGTGTGGTCGTCGTGTTGGCCAAAGTCCGTGGCGACACAGATGTTGGGGTGGTCAATGTTGGCGGCCGCTTGGGCCTCGCGCTGGAAGCGCTCCACCACCTCCGCGTCCTTGACGTGCGCCGCATGCAGCACTTTGACGGCCACGGCTTTTTTCATGTGCACGTGTTCCGCTCGGTAGACAGAGCCCATCGTGCCGCTTCCCAGCGGTTCGAGAAGCCGATACCTGTTCCCGAAGACTTGGCCGACCAGATTTTTGGTTTTCGGCGAACTCATGCACGTCCGGCGGTGGGTTTACTCAAGCTTTTCGCGCGCCATGATGAGTTCATAGACGTACTTGCCGAGCTGCCGACCGATATAGGTCAAAACGTTAACTTCAGCACCCACGAAGTGGTTGTTTGTCTTGTTCAACAGTTCGATCGCACCAAAAACGCGACCATCGAACTGGATCGGAGCACAACACATGCTTTTGGTCGGATACCCAAGGGCTTCCGAGATCTCGCGATAGAATCGTGGGTCGCGCTCTGCATCGCTGATGGCAAGGCTGACGCCCTCACGCGCGCAGAAGCCCGCGATGCCTTTGCCCATGGGCACACGGAAGTTCATCACCTCGTGGGCCTTGGGACCGCGAGCCGTGGCGAAGTAGAGCTCTCGGCCGTTGACGTCCGCGAACATGATGCTGCCCGCCTCGGCTCGGACCTTCTCGAGAGAGAGATCCATGACAAAGTTGACGACCTGTTCCATCGCCATATCGCCTTCATGGATCTGATTAATCTCCAAAAAGACTTCTTCCATAATGTTGTCCGACACCGCCTCACGCGCCCGACTCATGTCGAGTGCGGGCCGCTGTCCGGTCGGAACGCGTTTTTCCTCGACGACCTTTGCCTGGGGTTCATCCCTGCGTAGCGCTTCGAACGTCGAAGAACCGATGCGCATCCGCCCGTCGTCGGAGGCCCAAGGTTCATGTTTGGCCTCAGACGACACCGAGGGGTCGACGTGAATCGATGCGGCGGCCTGCGGCGTAGGGGCCGACGCCGCGGGAGAAACCACAATGGAGGGCTCGGGAGCCACGTATGGCGTTGGTGCTGCCTGCGGTGCCGGCGCTGGCGCCGGTTCTGGCGCCGGCGCAGGCTCAGGGACGGCGGCTTCGACGGGAGCCGTGGCGCGCGGCGCCTCTGTTTCTGGCTGCGCGGGCGAGGGTTGGTTGGCCAATGCATCCGTGATTTCAGACGCATCAATTCGAATCGTCGGTTTCTGAGAGTCGTCGGTTTCCGGCTCAGGCACCTCGCGCAGGATGAAAACCCGGCGTGACGTGGCGTCTGTGACATGGATGGAGTTGTCCTCCTTGATGTCGCACATGACGTTTCGGATGAGGTCGTCGCTCTCGCCGGTTCGAGCGAGCCCGGACTTGAGAGCCATCATCCAATTGTCAGCTTCGACCGTCATGTTGACGTCGTAGCCCTGTGGATCTGACGAGGGAATGAAAACTTCAAAATACATTCCACGTTCCTCCGCGCGTTACCGAACTGCGCGCCGAGCAAAAAGACTCGTCGCTTGCACACCACAATAACCGCAAACGGTGCCGAAATGCCACAATTTCGAATGACTCAGGTTCCTGGTTGGCGAACCCCACACGCGCCGCCGCGACGACTGATACAGCGTTCAGATCCGTGACACCATCGAGGCGGTAACATGCTGGACTGTGACCACGGTTCCAGCCGCATTCCAACTTTACCAGTATTAACGTCGTCGACAATGGACGCAATGATAGACGACTCTACCATCATTCCACACTGCGCATACGCCAACGTGACCTCGTTGCATTCCCACAATGCACCATCGGTACGAAAGAGATTTCGTCGTGCATCTACTCGCTCTTAACATTCGGGTGGTCGCGAGAATCGTTTTGGTCTACGAGTCGCGCAAACACAGGATCGTTGAAGTGGGTCGCGTCATCCAACTTGGCAGTTTCGGCGTGCCCTGCCGCTCAAGTTTGTCGAGTTGTCGCGCGATCATCGCCACAGCGATCTCGCTCAGCCGCATCTGCCGAGGTGATCTTGCGCCGAATGGCATTATGACGACCGCTGCAACCACGCGGTTGCTCAGGCTACGTCTCGACCTTCGCAGTCACCGCCGCGCGTTCGCAACCACGTTGTCCGCAGTGACCGCACCTCCATCCAGATCTCCTGAATTTGCTGGAAGAGATCCCCGGGCTGACCTGTCACCTTCATGTGCAGTCTCTTGGACAATTTTCATCTAAAGATGCCATCAGCCCGAGTTCGTCAACGAATGCGGCACGCATCAGGCAAGTAGTTCCGAATACTCCAGCGGCGTCCTCGGCGCTTCGGCCTTCTGCAGGTAATCTCGGGCTTGTGCGTATGACAAGCAACAGTGCTTCCGCGAGTTGCAGACGCGGGTAAGCGCGCGTGGGATGCCGATCCGCCACCGCCTTCAGCGCTTTGATGGCGCCCGCAATCTCACCTTGCGCACACAAGATCGACCCGCGAAGCGTGTCAGGCAACCAGTAGTCCGGTGCCGGTCTCGCGTTTGTGCACGCCTGCAACGCATCGTCCCATCGTTCATGAGTCCATCAAGACCGGCTTGCTTAAGTTTCTGGATCACCATTCATCCGCCGTCAGCACATCATTGTTAATGGCCGCTTTTGCCGTGTCGTGGCGACGCTGGCATCAGATTTGACAGCGTCGAGAACCGCCGGTTGTCGTCCTGAATGGCAAATCTGCGGTTCGAATGCTGCATATTGAACATCTGCGACTCACGCTGCATCGCCCACATCTTGTCCATTTGGTCCTGTGGTCCCTCACCCTGCCCGAGCAGCGAACGCAGTCCATCTGCTGCAGCGCCAACGAGCGCTCCACCGGGTACGGCCGAGCTCACGGTCGACACCGTGGCGAGCGCGCCGTCGGCCACGCCCAGCCATCGCTTTACCGAATCCCCGCCCTCATTGGCCTTGAATTGTCTTGGAACATGTTTCCGCGTGGTCCGGTGATCTTCGTCATGCGTCCTCCTGTTGCCGGGTTATCGGTCGAAGCGCCGATTTGTTACCAGAGTTTTTCCCGATGGTCCCGCATGGTCGATTCATCACGTTGCACCCGACCGCGCAGCGACCATACTACATGGTGTGGCGTCGGCAACAACCAGTGCCAATCAAGCGCGTTCTCTCGACCTCCGAGCTGGAAGGGTGAGCCGATAATTTGAAATGGCCTACCGAACCAGCGTGATGTGCTCGCCAGACAATTTCGAGGTCCTTGAGGCGCGCGCCGGGCCAGCCGCCGACCGCCGCAACGTCGGCTTCCGTCATTACGCCCGAGCAACTGCGGCAGCAGAAGCCCGTTCGCGCCACGCACACACCTTGTCTTGTGCAACGAGGTTTCTCAGAGTGCTTGATCGACAGGGACGCGCGGCATTCGTGGGGCCCTGGGCGATCATCGCCCTCCCATTACATCGGGCGGATCTACATCAATCCGGGCGCAGCAGGACACCATTACAGATGCCAGCCGTCAGCTTTGACCAGTGCTGTGGAGAACTCACCACCGCCAGCGCGACGCCGTTCGGAAGGTCGGTAGTATGCCTGCCGTGGAGATCGTCGTCGGCGACCGCTGGAAGAACGATGTTCTTCACCACCAAAGGAGTCTTCACCGGCATTCGCCCCTCGGACGCCCTCTCGAGATTGTGCCGGTTCGCGATGCGATCGCCGGTGACTTCGTGGTCTTCGGCGACAACTGGACCATACGACTGTATCGAGAAAGGCATCTTCCCCTTTTTCTCAGACCTGGTGGGTGCACTCGCCGTTTGGTAACGGCGACTCGCCAAGGAGATTGTCGAGTTTCCAGCGTCGCCCTACGAGCTGACGTTGGTGGGAAGCGGTGAGCATCTGCTACTGACGTTCATGTCGATCGATCGGGAACACGATGTCTTGGGTTTCGATGTCCCCGTGTTGGCGGCAGAATTCGTCCACGCAGTTTGCAAAGCCTGCGAGCGCCTACTCGCTGACCTACTCAGTCTCGACGATCACTACGCCGCAGACCCGTTTGTTCGCCATTTCTCGGGTCAGTTGGCCGCACTGGCGCGCAGGCGAAAGGTGACGCTTTCCCGCAGCTCAACTGGACACGATGGTGAAATGGCCGGAGCAACGTCGCGGATCGGAGACGGACGTGAGCTCACGTTTTCTTACGAGATGAGCCTGACGCCCGGATTCGTCGGTTACCACGGCGAGCCCACCTTCGACTGGCACGCACTGCTCTTGCCGGGACAGATTCTGGCGGAAACCGATGGTCACCACATCGCACTCGGCGGCCGGTTCCCGATTTTCACGGTCGTCTCCATCCTCCGACGGGTACGCGAGGTGCTCAACCACACCGAAGCAGGGCGCGCGCGCTTTGCGTGCCGCGGACGACTGCCGGGGTTGATGCTCCATGTGGACTGCAACGATGGGTTGACTCGCCTTGAGATCGGCCCCGAACCTGCGCTCGTCGTGGACACGACGTTGGACGCTGCGATCGATGTCCTGCTCAGCCTCTCGCGCCTGATCATCGACGACATTCACCGGCAGAATTCTGACATCAAGCTCAACGTCCGTTTTGACGACATCGACAACGACGTCCGTGAACTGCAAGCGTGGTTTGAAGACGTGCGGCGAGAAAACAAGTACTTCGAACGCCCTGAGGCGTACGTGCATTCGCACGCGGGCCTTCGGCCACATGAGGTGGATCCTCAAGAACCGAGCTTTGGCTGGCCTCTTAAAGACGTGAGAGCGGTTTATCCCTCGCGGAAGTGGGTGTGGGCGCAGTCGTCGATACACTTTTCAGCCGTCAACGTGGTCGATGACATGGTGTTGGTGCCGTCACTGCATGGCTTGGTGGCCCTCGACGCTTCCACCGGACGCGAGATTTGGGCCATCGAGCAACTCGACAACACCAAGCTTGCGAGCTTTACGGTGGCGGGGCCCTACGTCGTGCTCGCCAACGAGCGCGGCCAGCGCGCGCTCGTGGATCGCGTCACGGGACGGATGAGCACCTCAAGTGCGGCCAGCAGCCCCATCCTTATATCGGCTGCTCATTTTGCGACGCAGGACCTCGTCGTGGTCGCCGACTACCGCAGTAACCTGATGGGTATCCGTCCCGACGGCGAGACCGCTTGGACTTACGAGCGAGGGCAGGGCACCGCGGTGGGTGCCGCGTTTCCGGGACCTGTGGTCTCTACCCTCTCCCAACCCGGCGTGTTGTCGGCGTTCGATCCCCTCAAAGGGGATGTTCTGTGGCGAGTTCGCCTCGGTGCCGCGGGGCACATGGGTCCATTTGAACATGAAGGCCGCCTTACGCCGTGACCCACGACGAGATCGACATATGCACCTCCACAGCGTCCACCCGTTCACCGGCTGCACGGCCTTCGCTTGTCGCTTGAGGGAACTGAGTCAACCCGCCTTTTTTGTGGAAAATGGCGGTCGTCGTTGAGCACGAGGGGCAGCTCCAGCTCATGCTGGTCAACCTCGAAACCCCCGAGATATTTGCCAGAGAGCCCCTCCTGAGTGCCGGGCTCGACCGGCCAACACACCCGCTCATCATCGAAACAGAGAACCAGAACCTTGTCGTGGTGCGCACCGATCGCGCCGAGATGACTTGCATGGACCTCCAAAGCGGCGAATGTGTTTGGCGGTATCGCCCGGCCGATGAAGAGAGCCTCTTGATTTGGACGCTTCCGGTGTTCCGCGTCCGCGACAGTCTACTCTGCGCGGGTGAACGTTTGGTGCTTCACGACCTCCAAACTGGTGAGGTCCTGCATCACCTCACAGATGTCTTCGAGGCGCCGGAGTTTCTCCACGCCGGTGGGCGAGTTCGTATGATCGTGGGGGAATCTGGAGATGTGGGCCAGAACGACACGCTGACGTGTTACTCGATCGAGCACTTCCTCGCGCTGGTGAGCTAGCTATTTGGTGCCATACATGCGGTCTCCCGCATCGCCAAGGCCGGGCACGATGTAGCCGTGGTCGTTGAGGCACTCGTCGATCGCGGCTGTGTAAATGGGCACGTCGGGATGCGCAGCTTGAAGCGCCCGAATTCCCTCAGGCGCCGCAAGCAGGCACAAAAACTTGACGGACCGTGGCTTGGTCTCCTTGACGCGTGCGATCGCCGCCGCCGCCGAGTGTCCCGTCGCCAACATCGGGTCGACAATGATCGCATCCCGATCCGCCATATGTTCAGGCATCTTGAAGTAGTACTCAACCGGCTCAAGCGTGGTGGGATCGCGGTAGAGGCCCACATGCCCCACGCGCGCCGACGGAATCAGCTGCAAGATGCCTTCAAGGAGTCCATTTCCAGCGCGAAGAATGCTCACGAGGACGACCTTTTTGCCGTCGAGCACAGGGGCCTGCATGACCGCAAGAGGGGTCTCGATCTCCTCGTACGTCATCGGCATGTCGCGCGTGACCTCGTAGGCCAACAGCAAGGAAATCTCCTCGAGCAGGCGTCGAAAACCTGCGGTACTTCGACGTTTGTCGCGCATCAACGTCAGTTTGTGTTGCACCAGCGGGTGAGAAACAACGTGCACGTCTGCCATGTCGACTCCGAGTTGAGGGGCGCGAAAACCCTATGTCTGTTTGGTTGCCGTTGGTACCAGACGCTCAGGATTGCGACAAGGCTGGTTGCGTCAGCGAACGATCGCGGCAATAATCCGCGCCACTTGGACTGAATTTGTGCCCGCTGTGGAGCAACCATGCCCCGATGGATATGGACGATCGTTGTTATTTCTTTGCTGAGTTCGGGGTGTGATCTCCAACGGCTTGCCGTCGACCAGACAGCGGACGTGCTCTACTCGGGCTCGGTGGCCCTTGACCGAGAGTCCGACGTCCAATTCGCGCGTGAATCGCTCCCCGCGAGCCTCAAGACGCTCGAAACCTTTCTCGTCTCAGCGCCCGATAACCGCAAACTCCTCGAGCTTGTCGCACGCGGTTATTACTCTTACGCGTTTGCGTTCCCGAGGGAGACCTGGAGCGCGCTCGATCGACATGGCGGACGAAGACACCATCAACGATTCAACGCCGCTGCGTGCTGCACTACTTGCGCAGCCGGGACTACGGCTTTCAGCTTCTCAACCGCCCCGCACTTAGGAAGGCTGCCCTCGAGAATGATCTCGAGACGCTCGCCATCGAATTGAACAAACTCGAGCGGCAAGACGTCCCAGGTTTGTTCTGGGCCGGTTTTGGATGGGTCTCGGCGATCAATCTCTCGCAGGACAATCCGGACCTCGTGGCCGCGCTTGGAACGGTTGAGCTCATGATGCGCCGCGTGGAGAAACTTGACGATCAGTACTTCGACTCCGGAATCAACCTGTTCTTCGGCGTCTTCTATGCAAGCCGACCGGCCATGTTCGGCGGCGATCCGGAGAAGGCGAAGATCTACTTCGACAAAGCCATGGAGAAGTTCGGCAACAAGAATTTGATGATCCCGTTTCTGTATGCTCGTTTCTACGCACCGCAGGTGCAGGACAAAGACTTGTTCTTTACGCTCATGCACCGTGTCGCGACGGCGAACATGAACACAGAGCCCGATCGACGACTTAACAACGAAATCGCGCGCGAGCGTGCGATCTACTGGCTCGAACACTCGGATGAACTCATCTTCGAGTAGAGTTAGACGGAGGAATTGATGCAAAGACGACGCTTTACCGCCGCACTCCTGGCGCTGGTCGCCACTTCACTGATGGCTCTGCCGGCATTTGCCGAGAAGCCCAAGTATATCCTGAAGATAGGCTCGCTCGCGCCCGCGGGCTCAACGTGGGTCAAGTCATTCGAGAAGACAAACCGCGAGATCAACAAAGCCACAAACGGCGAGGTCGCGCTGAAGATCTACGCGGGCGGGGTGATGGGGGATGAGTCCGCGATGGTGCGCAAGATGCGCACCGGCCAGCTGGACGGCGGAGCGTTGACCAGCGTTGGTCTTGGGGACGTTAACCCTGAGCTCCTGGTCCTGCAGCTCCCCCTGACGTTCCGAAACTATGAGGAGCTGGATTTTGTGCGTGGGAAAATGTCGCCGACGTTTACCAAACTCCTCGAAGACAAAGGTTTTGTCCTGCTTCACTGGGGTGATGTGGGCTTCAATTACGTGTTCAGCAACACGCCCATCGCTCGCCCGGAAGACTTCAAGAAGACCAAGATGTGGGTGTGGGATCTCGACCCTATCAGCAAGGCCGTCATGGAGGTGTCCGGCGTCAACGGTACACTGTTGGGGGTTCCCGACGTGCTTCCTAGCCTACAAACCGGCGTTATCGACGCGTTTGGCAACTCGCCGTACGGCGCGGTCGCCCTTCAGTGGCACACCAAGGCGAAGTACGTGACCGACCTCAAGCTCGCGTGCGTGATCGGTGGACTCGTGGTCTCCAAGAAGAGCTGGGACGCACTCCCAGAGGAACACCGCAAGGCCATCATGGAGATTTCGGAGAAAAACGGGAAGGACCTCCTCACCGCCATCCGAAAAGACAATCAGTCTGCCATCAAGACCATCGCAGCGAACGGCATCGAAAGCGTCAAAGCCGAAGACATGCCACAGTGGCTGGCGATGGCGAAGAAAACGCGCGACGCACTCTCGGGCAAGCTGTTTCCCAAGGCGCTCGTTGACGAGATGCTGGGATACTTGGCCGAATACCGTAAGAAATAATCTTCCTCAGAATCCGCGGTTGTTATGCTCGACCTGATTAGAAGTGTCGAAGAGAAGCTGGTCCGAGCAGAGGGCTGGCTTCTTGTTTTTTTGGTTGGCCTGATGCTGACCCTAGCTGTCTACAACGTGTTGTATCGAAACGTCCTCGTTCCGATACAGGCTAAGCTCACCATTCAGGAGCATCACACCGTCGCGAAGACGCCGGAGCCGGTCGCCGAGCGCGACACCAAAACCGAGCCTGCCGAAGAATCGGGCGGTTTCGGCGGCGGATTTGGCGCGGAGTCGGACGACGAGTCTGGCTTTGGCGGCGACTTTGCTAAAGACGAAGCCCCCGGTGACGAAAACGGTGGATTCGGCGGTGACTTCGCCCAAAAGGCCGACGAACCAGCGGACGATCAAGCCGGATTCGGTGGTGACTTCGCCCAGAAGGCCGACAAACCAGCGGACGACCAAGCCGGATTCGGTGGCGACTTCGGCGACAAACCCAGCGAAGCCGCCGAGCCCGCGCCTGTCGACGACAACGGTGGGTTCGGCGGGGACTTCGCAGCCACAGAAGCTCCGGCAGCAGACAACGGCGGATTTGGCGGTGATTTCGCGCAGAACGCCGACTCAGATGAGGGTTTCGGGGGAGCGTTTGGCGACACAAAACCCGACCAACCCTCGCCGACCGAGAAACCATCAGAACCGGTCGTCTACGAAGATCCCCCCGAGTTATCGGGGTTCGCCAAGTTTGTGGATGCGTTCGTGCAGGCTGTCAAACTTGAGTGGATCGATGTGTTGTTGCGACACCTCGTTTTGGTGGTGGGATTCCTCGGAGCGATGCTCGCCACGCAGCGGCGAAAGCACATCACCATCGACGCCCTGTCGAAGGTGTTGCCCGAAAAGTTTCTGCCGTGGATCGACGCCGTGACCGCCGCGCTTGCCACCGTGATCTGTGCCTTTCTGGCGGTGTCGGGAGCCGACCTCGTCTCGATCAGCCGCGAATACCCCAAAGAGTTGATGTGGTGGGCCGATGAGTGGGAGTTTCAGCTGGTGTTCCCGCTGGGATTTGGCCTGCTCGCCCTGCACTTTGCTATCCGAGTCCTTGAGAGCCTTGCCATCGGGTTCCGCGCCAACGAAGGAGGTCAGTCATGATCGTTGTTATCGGACTCCTCTTGTTCTTGGCCGCGCTTCTCGGGGCCCCATTGTTCGTGGTTCTGGGATCCTTCGCATTGCTGCTTTTCTGGGATTCTGGCACCAGCATCGTCGTGCTCGCGGAGGAGCAGTACAAGCTTGCGACCAACCCGCACCTCATCACGATCCCGCTGTTTACGTTCGCTGGGTTTGTCATGGCGCACAGCAAAGCTGGTGATCGCTTGGTCCGAGCATCGCGCGCGGTGTTGGGATGGCTTCCTGGTGGACTGGCGATCGTGGTCGTGGCCACTTGCGCCTTTTTCACCACCTTCACAGGTGCCTCCGGCGTGACAATCGTCGCGCTCGGTGGCTTGCTGCTGCCGATGCTCACCACTGAAAAGTATCCCGAGAAGTTTGGCCTGGGGCTTATCACGAGCAGCGGCTCGATCGGGCTGCTCTTCCCGCCGTCGTTGCCCATCATTTTGTACGGCATCGTCGCCATGGTCAGCATCGACAAGCTGTTCATCGCCGGGATCCTGCCGGGTGCTCTGATGATGGGTGTGCTCGCGGTTTACTCCATTTTCATCGCGCGCAAGAACAAGGTGCCAAGGATCCCATTCGTCGCCTCCGATGCGGTCATGACGGTCAAGGAGGCGTTTTGGGAGCTGCTCGTTCCGGTTGTGGTCCTCGTCAGTATCTATGGTGGATTCGTCACCATTGCCGAAGCCTCGGCGATCGCCGCCATCTACATCCTGTTCATCGAAGTGTTTGTAACCAAGGATATCGCCATCTTTCCCAAGGAAGGCGACGACCGACCCGATATCGGCTTGATCATCCGAGAGTCCATGGTCATGGTCGGCGCGATTCTGATCATTCTCGGGGTTGCTCTTGGCCTTACCAACTACTTGGTGCAGGAGCAGGTTCCGATGAAGATCCTGGCCTTCATCCAGCAACACATCGACAACAAGTTTACGTTCCTGCTGCTGCTCACGGTGTTTTTGCTCATCGTGGGATGCCTGATGGATATCTTCAGCGCCATTGTGGTCGTCGTGCCGCTTATCACCCCCATCGCGGCCGAATACGGCGTCGACCCAATCCATCTTGGCATCATCTTTTTGGCGAACCTCGAAATCGGTTACATCACGCCGCCCGTTGGCCTCAACCTGTTCATCTCATCACTCGCGTTCGATCGTCCGGTTGTGGAATTGTACCGCATGGCTCTGCCGTTCTTGTTCCTTCTGTTGTGTGCTCTGCTTGTGATCACGCTATGGGAAGACTTGTCTTTGATGATGATTCGGTGACGATGTGAGCGACGAGAGTCAGGCGACGGTGTCAGCCGAGTTTCCGGTTGTTGTCCTCAAGGATGACAACGCCACGGATGCCGTGACTCCACCCAAGCGAATGCTGCAGGGACGAATCGCCGAGCGGTGGGTGCTCTATCCCATCTACACCTTGGTTTTTGCTTCCGCAGGTCTAGTGTTCCAATTTACCGTCACCAACGACGAGTGGGCGACGACACCGGCACTGACGGCCTGGGCTTCGCTGTTTGTTTGGTATTGGTTCTACGGAGTCGCGTACCGATACCGACGACGGTTTTTCAAATATGTGTCCGTATCGGTGTTAGTCGTTCTGACGTGGTGCCTTTCTCTGATTTGCTTCGACCGCGCGAAACCCCAGATTGTTGCGCTCGCCGGCAAGCTCGTCGTTCGTCCTGATGTCCCCCAGTTATACTGGGCGGGCGTGTTGACCATCATTGCTGTAGCATTGTTGGGCTTACATGTGTTGGTCTTGGGCCGCGGTTACCGTCAGAAGAAGTCCTAGGAGCTCCGTTGTCGATTCTCCTTTTGTACACACTTGCGTTTGCGATCATGTTCGGCGCCGCGATCGGCAGCTTCCTGAACGTGGTGATTTACCGCGTCCCGGCGGGTCTTTCGGTGGTCCATCCGCCCAGCCGCTGTCCCAAATGCGAGACCCGCATCGCCTGGTACGACAACCTCCCGATTCTCTCGTGGCTCATTCTGCGCGGGAAGTGCCGGCACTGTAAGACGCCGATCTCGCCTCGTTATGCGCTCGTTGAATTGCTGACCGCGTCCCTGTCGGGTTTGATTTGGTGGATGTGGGCATCGCAACTGCTCACCCCCGAGACCGACCCAACCCGGATCGACTGGGCCTGGTTGATGGTCCCTTTCTTTCTCCGATTTACATTTATCGCGCTGCTTATCGTCATTACATTCGTCGACCTTGACCACTTCATCATCCCACACGTCTTCACCATTCCGGGCATGATTGTTGGGTTGGCGACACCCTGGATCTACGACGCGGTCCTTGGTCACGAGTATCTGCTCTTCATCTGGCCCCCTGTGACACCATGGACGAGCCTGACCGGTTTCATTTTTGGTGGCCTGATCGTCGTGTTTGTCTTTTATCTCTACCTCGCGGCGCGCGGGGTCGAGGGCATGGGCGGCGGCGATGTGACGCTGATGGCGATGGTCGGTGCGTGGCTCGGGTGGCCAGCGCTTGTGTTCATCTTCTTTGCCGCGAGCGTGCAGGGGTTGGTCGCAGCGGGCGTGGCTAAACTGTTCGGGCTTGCCTACTTGAAGGACGGGGCGGAGGTGTTCGCGGACGACCAACCACTGGGCTTTCGTGATCCCGACGCCCCCATTCCCGATGATCTTCCCGATACCGTCCCCTCTGGAAAACTCGCCGTTCCGTTTGGCCCTTTCATCGCGCTCGCTGCGGCTGAGTTCTTGTTGTTTGGTCCTTGGTTACCGCCCGAGTTCTCGTTGGGGTACATGTATTACTGAGGTCTTCGTTGAAGAAAGCTTGGCCAGGCGGTTTGCGCGCTCAAGCCCTTCTTGGGTTTTCGATCATCATTGCGGTGACGTTTGGCCTGCTAGGGCTGGTGATGGACCAGATCTTCGAGACTCGTTTGCGCCAGAGTCACATTGCGCGTGTTGAGGCGTTCGCGCTGGCCTATGCGGAGCTGGCACGCGATTCAGCGCCTTGGCCCGCGGACGTCAGCGATGTTCAACGCATCGAGATCGATGCGGGCTCCGTCGTTTGGCAGGACGACGTCCTGGTCGCCGAGTTCGCTGGGAAACCCGGGTTGCGCGTGGTGGCAGGCAAGACGTTTCGGGCGGAGCGTGAGGCGACGCGGCGGTGGGTGGTGACCTTCCTCGTGGCGGAAGCCTTGGTCCTGCTTGCTTTTGTCTATGGGCTCTTCACGTTCCTCGTGGTGCGCCCGCTGCGAGCCATCGGCGTTGCGACCGAACGAGCCTCTGCTGGAGATCTCGCGTCCCCCATCATGGTGCTGCCCGGAAATGAGTTCGGCCGTGTTGGAACGAGCTTCAACATCATGCTTGGACGTCTGGACGAAAGCCGCCTTGAGCTCGAACGTCGCCTCGACGCGCTGCAGCGTGCTAACGCACAGATCGCAAGCGCCCAAGCATCGCTCATTCGATCCGAGAAGCTTGCAAGCGTGGGACAACTGTCGGCCGGCATCGCGCACGAGATCGGCAACCCTCTCGCCGCCATCTCCGGATTCAATGAAATCATGCTCGATGGAGATCTCGACGAAGACGACCGGCGAGACTTGCTCGAGCGAACGCAGGCTCAGTTGCACCGAATTCGTGCCATCATCCGAAAGCTGCTCGACTTTAGCCGGGACGACCGCCCAAAGATCGAGGCGACTTCGTTGAGGAAATGCGTTGATGAGGCGTTGGCGCTCGCGATGGCGATTCCGACATCTCGAAGTGTGACGATTCGCTGCGAGAGTGATGACGTACTCGTGTGTGCTTCGCCAGGCGAGCTTCTGCAAGTGTTGCTCAACCTGTTCATGAACGCGTTCGACGCCCTAGCGCAAACGCCACAACCCTGCGTCGAGGTCTCATGGGAACTCACCCCTGAGTCGTTGGTCGAACTAACGGTCTGTGACAACGGGCCTGGGATATCGGCCGAGGTCCGCGAGCAGATTTTCGAGCCGTTTTTCACCACCAAAGACCCCGGCGAGGGCACGGGATTGGGGTTGGCCATCGCGTCGCGAATTCTAGAGCAGTTTGGGGGTTCCATTCGCCTCGAAGCTGGGGCCGCCGGAGCCGTTTTTGTGCTGACGCTCAAGCCATGGGAAAATGCATGAAAGCTCTACCGGCCATCATTTCCATCCTCGGCGTCGTCGGGATGGCGCTCTCAATGACTTTCGTCTTCGCTGCCTATCTAGCGTTCCAGCCGGGGTGGAGTGAGCTCACATACACATTGGTGGGACGCAGCGACCGCGAGCTTACCTACATCGTCTTCCTCGCGGCGGGCGTGCCATACGTCCTCCTTCTGACACACCTCTTCCTGCGCACACGTCTCGGAGGATTTTACCTCACCCGCGGTCGCAGCGATTTGGCGCAGGCGTACTGCAGCCAACGGCTCAAGATTTCATGGTTGCGTAGCGCCACCGAGGTCGCCTTTCACCGGCTTTACCTGTGCCAAGCGTATGTGCGACAGCTCGACTACGAGCAGGCAAGAAAAACACTCGCTGCCGCCGAGCGCGTGCCCAGGCGCCTTCAGGACGAGTACATCCGGTGGGAGCTTGAGATCGCGTTGCGGCAAGAGGACCTCGTGCGCTGCAACGCGCTTAAGAACGAGCTGAGAACCAAACGTGAGCGCCCATCCGGCCTCGCGTGGGCTGCCGTGGCGGAACTTGCCACCCGTCAGCGCGACCCTGAGTTGTTCGATGTGGCCATCAAGAACGCACGCTGGGCATTGGCAGACGAAGACGCTCGGCTGGTCTTCGCGCTGCAAGCTGGGCACCTTAGATTGAATACACAAGCTCCGGCTAAGCTGGACGCAACTGCGTTCTTGGCCGAAGTTCCCGGAGCAGCCTTGGAATGGGCATGCCTCGCGGGACTTGACACATCCGGAGTTACGGGCGATTCGCGCTCACACTGGTGTGTCGAAAATCAGGAGACCGCATGCCGCTCATCCATTCAGACGAAGACCTAAAAGCCGCCCTCACGTCCGTTCACCGCATCGCAGTCATCGGCGCGAAATCCGACGGTGGGCCCGCGGAACGCATCCCCGCCTACTTACGGGAACACGGCTACGACGTGATCCCAGTCAATCCCAAGGGAGGCGAGGTTGCGGGCATTACCGCTGTGACCTCGCTTGGCGAGGCCGGAGACGTCGACGCCGTCGTGCTGTTTCGACGCTCCGAGGCCATTCCGACTCACATGCAGGAGGTGCTCGACGCGAAACCCCAGTTGGCGTGGATGCAGCTTGGCATCCAAAACGAAGAGGCCGCGAACGCTTGGTCTCAGGCCGCGATTTCCGTGGTCCAGGATCGATGCATCATGGTCGAACATCGCCGACTCTTCGCCTAAACGTTGCGCCGTCATGGAGTTTTCCATGGCGTTCGTGTAGGCTACACGGCACAGGAGGAGGTCGTGCAACTTAGACTCTTGACCCTCGCGGCAGCATCGATTGGGGCTGTGGCAGGATTTTTCTTGTCCGTTGGTTTTTGGTCCATTCAAGAGTGGGCGAAACCTCTGGAGCCGATGACCTATTTGGGTGTTGCGCTGCTCATCGTCTATGCGGTGTTGGTCGGCGCATGGGTTTCGGTGACGCGCAAAGACGCCCAAAACAACCCCGGGGACGGCGAGACAGCCCGAACGCGTAGCTTCAAACGCTTGGTCGCGTTGATGTTTCAGGTGCTTGTAGGCGTCGTGGCACTTTTGGTGTCGAGTCTGTGGGCGCTTGACGGGGTGCGTGTAACCACGCTTGAGCTTTTCAAAGATCGTGGCCCGCTACTCTACGTGCAGGCCTTGACGATCCGAGCGCTCGCGTGGCCGAGAAAGGCGTGCGAATTGGCTCTTTGAGACAAACGTCCTTCGTTTTGAAAAGCCCCTGACTCGGGCGCTTGTTGACCGGCCAGGAGTCGCCGCTCGGTGTCTAACCACGGCTCGCGCACAAGGGCTTTTTGGCGTCGAAATGGTCGGCAATTCGCTCCTAACGAAGTGGCGCAGCGATGTCATGTCAGCAGGCGAGCGAGAGACAGCGTTCGCGTGCGAACGGGTTGAGCAGTTCTCCGCGGTTTCCGAGCTCAGTGATCTCGGCGGTGGGGACCTTTCCTTGCTCCAATGTTCCGTCGCCGCCGAGTCGGAACAAGTCCGTCAGTGCTGCGCATCCGCGCTTGCGAAACACGGTGACGTCGCAAAGTTGTTCGGTTTTGCCGAAGATTTAACGACCCAAGAGGCTGTAGAGCTATTCCCAAGCTTGGTGCTGCAGGCGTTTCGCCCGCTCTCGTTGTCCGCGGCGGATCAGACCGTCGCGTCGTCCCTCAAGATGGACTCTGAAGAGAAACGCAGGTGGGTCCTCTCGTTGGGTTGCTCGCTCATGGCACGTGGTCAACAACGAGACGTACTGAGGGGGTTTGTACCCATCATCGAAGGCACCACCTGCAACCTGTCCACGCAATCGCGGGTCGCGTTCTCAAAGACGGAAGCGTGGGTTCAACTGTGCCCCGAGGTCGACGGGCTTCCCGTTGACCAACCGGTGGAACAGCAGCTTTGTCAGCTGTTCACGTCGAGCACTGTCGCGACCGCTGTGCAGAAGGCGCATAATCTTGTCATGGCAGCCACCCGCGCCATGGCCCTTGAGGCATCGGCGAACACCATCGACGACGGCGGGAAGGCATCGGCGGCAGCGGCCAAAAGCAAAAACCCATTCGCCGCCGAAAACGTCAGGATCATTGACTTCGAACCCGCACGAACACAAGTCAATCCTTACTCGGCCGATGGTCGCTGCTTCAAGGTCGAGATGGACGCGAACTCCCGTCTTGACCGACTCCGCGCCGGCGACAACGTGTTCCGCGTCGTGCCGTCGTACGACTGCGATTCTAAGTGGGGGCCCAACTACACCGCCGCCGACGCATGGCGAGACCGTCGTGAGACCCTCAGATCCGCGGTCAAAGACGGCGGGGTGGGCGCAGGAGACGCCTCCAAGGTCGAGAGAAAGAGCGGCGCAAACGCGGTGCGCGCCGCGCGTGAGATCATGGCGAAAAAACGCAATGAGTCGAGGTGATGTATGCACCCCAGGCTGTGACAGATTGGCGCGATTGATCATGGCGAACGACGTAAAATGACGTCGAGCGCTGAGTGGTACGACCATTGCTGTAATGAAATGAGAAGCTACTGCACAACGAAATGGATGCTCCATGAACGATAAACGAACTCGCGCGTTGCGCGTAGGCGTGAACTGGGTTGTCACCTCAGTGATGCACACGCTGGGCGTAGGTGTTTACGCCTTCGCGCTTGCCTACGTGGTTGCGCCATCCGCATACGCGTGGCGGTGTTTCGAGGCTGCAACCGCCATCGACGAGCTCCGTGACACAAGCCTGCTCGCGTTTGGCTTGCATGTCGCACTATCGGCTTGCCTCTGGGCCTTGACCTACATCGCGTTCCAACTCATCAAGCTACGCCGATCCCAACGAAAGCTCGCCGTTGTCCGCGCCACACGCGGCTCGGTCATGACCGAGACGATTGTCATTCTACCGGTTTGGATGCTGCTTGTTTTTGGGATGCTCCAGCTCGCGGTGAACAACGTGGGCGGGATTCTCGCGAACGTCGCCGTGTATGAGGCGGCTCGAACGGCGTGGGTGTGGAAGGGTGAAGTTGGCAAGCGCGCCAATGTCACCGACGCAATCGTTGCCGACCGAGCCCGAATCGCGGCAGCGATGGTTATGACCCCCGTAGCGGTGGGCGATTTCGCCAGCAATCCAACTTTGCCTGCGCCTGCCGCGAAAATGCGCAACGCGCTCGCACTTGCACACGTACCCATTTTGTCTGAAGCCGTTGCCGGCGTGCTGCCTGGGGGGGCGCAGGACTTTTTGGCGGGTTTGGGGTCGTTCAGCTTCACCCTGTTCGCCACCCGTAACAATCAATCGGTGTGGCGCGCGCTCGACGGCGATCCGTTTATCATTCGAACGCTGAAGAAGTTCACGTTTGCCTACAACTGCACAAAGGTCGAAGTGAGCGAAGACGGTGGTCGTACGGTCGCCAAACTGACCTACAACCACCAGATTGCGATGCCTGCCATGGGACCCGTGTTTGGCGAACTGAAGCTGTTCAGTGCCGAAACCGGCTACCGATCGGGTTATTACACTACATTCAAGCGCACGAGCGGGAGAGCGTCTCAGTCCAACAACCCCGCGAACGCCGCGCTGCCGTCCAATTTCTTCCAAGGCATCCTGCCGGGCAACTCCTCGGAAAATGAACTTCGTGGATCCGTTGGATTCTGGGACTAAGGGCTAAGCTATGATGAACAAGATAAATCGAGCCCTTGAACGGCTAAATGCGAATCAGAGTGGTGCGGTCGCAATGATGACCATGGCCGCTTTGCTCATCATTATGATGATGGCTTGGGTCATCTACGACACCGGGGACGCCGCGCGAGACGCACTCGACGTGCAGGCCGCTGCCGACGCTGCCACCTGGAGTCAGTCGGCCGTTGAAGCGCGCGCCATGAACATGATTGCGTTCGCCAACGTCGGAAAGCGCGTGACGTACGGGATGACCTCGTTCTACCAGTCGCTTTGGCTCGCATATGCCGAATTGCTCGCACTCGCCGCGGTGCTCACCGTTGCGTGTTGGGTCGCTGACGTGTTTTTGTTTGGTGCGATCACCTCCATTTGTGAAAAGTTAACCGAGTTTACGATCGAGACGGGGGCGATCATGGTGGAGGAGGCGCCCGACCTCATCGTGTTTGAGGCAGACTTAGCCACGAATTACTTTAAGAAAGACGTCAAAGCCTTCGACGATTATCAGAAGTATTTTGCGGGCATGACGAAGTGGTGGAGCTGGGCTGAAGCACTAACCCGCGGCGCGCGAAACGGCTCGCTCGTCACCGTGTCTTGGCCCGTGCCCAAACGCATCGGCAGTACGTCGTTCCAGACCTCCGAGGTCGATAAACTGCCGATCAAAAAGGTAACGAACACTGTGTCGGGTTACGCCGAGATGTGCGCTAGGGTTTACACCGAGTTTGATATCGTTGTGCACCTTGCCGACTACGCGCTCAAGAACCTGATTTCCCGCACGGCGATTGACGGAACCGTTTTCGACTGGCCTCGCCCCGTCATGTTCCTGATTACCGCCGGCCTGGTTGTCGTGAACATGCCCGCCGGGTGCGCCCTCATGGCAGTGTTCTTTGGAAACGATGGGCTACCCTACGAGATGGACTCCTTCTCATCCCAAGCGCGGTGGCAGTTGCGGGCGTCAAACATGGCGTTCTCGTACGCGCCAAACTCGAAGCGTTTCTCCGAATCCGACGACCGGCAGAAGTACAGCTACCTCTCGCCCGACTACACATCCACCATGCCGCACTACACAGGTGGTGGATACTTCGCGATGGCGCGCTCGGAAATCTCATACCAAAACGGCACGCCTGACCTCTGGCACACGTCGTGGACGGCGCGCATGCGGCCGGTGGCACTCCCGGGTGAGTGGTCCGCTCTTGGCGATAATGTAACGCTCGTCAAGGCATGGCGAGACACCATGCCCTACATGTTGGCGGCCTCGACCATCTTGGGGATCGTCAACGTCGCGACCGGCGGCGGTGACCCCATGGGAGCCCTCGTTTCTGGCGGCAAGGACTTGATCATGATCGATTCGAGCCTCGGGGGCCTGAGCGACGAGAACATCGAAGGATTGTCGAAATGAACGACCTCAAACGTATTTTTGTCCACGGCGAGTCGGGGTCGGCCATGACGGAATTTGTCATGTTCCTTCCTGTCTTTGTCGTCACATTCGCGGGACTCGTGAACCTCGGGAAGTTTGGTTACGAAACCACTCAGACACAGATTCTGGCTCAGAACCAGCTGTGGGCCAACGTCATGCCCATCACCCACGGCATTGCCGACGGCGGTGAACATATGTCGTCGGTCGCAGCAGGCGGCGCGGCCGCCGCACACCTCGCGGGTTTGGCCGGGGACGGCGATAACCCCCAGCAGTTGGCTGATGGGTACGAGGCCGGTGTGATGTCGTTGGGGCTGGCGATCGGTGGGCACTGGGGTGAGAGCTACGCACGTGTGAAACCATTCTCAGTGACGTCCCTTGCCAACGACGTCGACCCGCAATTCTCGGCCTCGGATGTCATCGGCGAGCAACCGTTTCCTCAATCCATCCTAAACGATGGCCCAAATCGTCCCACGCCGTCGGGTGTTGTGGACGTCATCACCACACTTCTCTCCGGCTCAGGCGCTCTGCCAGCGATGGCTGCCGGTATTCGTTACGGTGAAGTTTTCGGGAGCAGAATCGGACGTTTTCGGTGGGCGTGATCGGAAACTACTCCGCGGAGGCCCACTACGACATCCTTGTTGCCCCATCACCGTTGAAGGGAGAGGCTACCAAGATGACGTTCGGGTTTGCGTGGGCCATGGCTCAAACGCAGGAGAACTACCGCGTCATGATGAACTTCGGTGAGTCGGAGTGGGACGGCGCCACAGCCGGAAGCAGCAACAGCCGTGTTGATGGCTACCTCAACAATGCGAACAACACGCTAGAAGACGGCGAGAGCCAGGTCGAAGATGCCGAGGAAGAAGTCGAACGGCAACGTGAAGACGCCGAAGCCGCAGCCAATGGAGGCTAGAACGATGAACTCAACGATCAAAACGGCTGCAAAACTGGCGATGGCGGGCACGACCATCGCAGCCATCGGCTTCGCTATGGTAACCTTTGGCGGGTCTAAGGCACCCGTCAAAGAAGCCGAGGCCGACATCTTGGCGCTCGACTTTGCACCCAAGTCAAAGTCCGAGAAGTTTGTCGACTCGCTCAAAGACCTGGGCATGGAGAAGCCGCGGGTCTACGACTGGAACGGGAACTCAATGTACTTCAGTACAATGACCACCGACCGCACGCCCACGGAGGTCCTTCGCGACTTTCAACAGAAGTTTGTAGAGAACGGCGTCAACCGCGCTGCGCATACAACGCCCGTGGTCCCGGCTGCAAACTACGGCGACCCCAAGACCTGGAAGGACCTTCCGCCCGCAAAGCGCAAGGAGGCCGTGCAGACCTACAATGACTACCTCACGCGTAGTGGCGATTTTTTCGGCGGTGGGATGGTTCCCACCGCGATTACGCCCAACTACGTGGCGATGTCGGGCATGGAGTCCAAAAAGTCAGCAGAAGATGGCTTTGACTTCTTCAAGGAGCTCAAGGCAAAAGGAAGCAAGCGGCTCACCGATAGCGTGGGGTCTGCCCGCTACATCGAAGCGTTCAAAGAGGGAGGACGCACGCGCGTTACCGCGACTTGGACGGGCGAAGACGTCGACTTTAACAAGTTCCGCAATGTTGGCGACGACGTGGGCACAACGGACAAAGTCCCAGCCTGTGTCGGATGCGAACGACTGATGCGCTTTGTAGGCAAGTCCGAGAAGGAGTACGCGACAAACGTCTACAATTCCTCGCAATCGCGTCAACAGGTGGTCGATTTTTATGAGCGATCACTTGGCGAGCGCGGCTGGCGCGTCGCACCCGCCACTGAGGCCATGCGAAATGCCAAGGCGCAGGGTATCATGCCCGACGAAGGCGCGGACCTCGTGTCGTTTGCACGAGGCGGCGAGTTCATGACGCTGCTCGTGTACCCCACCGAAGATGGTAAGACCGGGGTCCAAGTCGTCGAATCGCCTTGACGATTCGCGCTTCGAACTTGAAATAGCCACTTCCCAATGCTAGAAGCTACGCCCTCGTGTGATCTGCGAACGCAGCACCGGACGGTTTTACGTGTTTGACGCCGAGTTGCGGTCCGCCGCAATCGATGGTTTTTGGAGATTGAATATGGACGTCATCAAGAAGTTGGAAGCCAAGCAGCTTCGCGAGATTCCTCACTTCCGCGCAGGCGACACCCTCAAGGTTCACCTGATGATTCGCGAAGGCGAGAAAGAGCGAATTCAGATTTTCGAAGGTGTCTGCATCGGACGCAGCGGAAGCGGGCTCAAAGAAACATTCACGGTCCGCAAGATCTCCTACGGAGTCGGCGTGGAGCGCATCTTCCCAATCCACAGCCCTCGCATCGACAAGATCGAAGTGGCGACGATTGGTCGTGTCCGACGCGCGAAGCTGTACTACCTGCGAGACCTTTCAGGTAAGGCCGCGCGTATTCGCACGAAGCGAGAGCGCAAAGGGACCTGATCCCGCGTTTACAGCACCTCGGTTTGCGGCTTAGTATCAACGCATGCGAATCGTTGAGCTCATCTTTCAAGACCTGTTCGGTTGCGTTTCGCCGGTGCGTCTCGTGCTCACCGGCGAAGTTGCGTCTGAGGAACTGCCGAACGGCGTCACCCCAGAGAACGTTCAGGACCTTCTGATCTCCCTGTTGTATGTGGAAAAGACGCCACACGGGCTTCGCATGGACTATGCGAAGGGTGATCCCAAAGTCGCGCTGATTCTTGACGCCTCCGGAAAACGTCATCGAATCGTACGCAAAGGGCCTGTCGACTCGCTGCGCCTTCAAATGGATGACAACGGAAACTGGAAGGATCTTGCTGCCTCCAACAAGGTCGAATCCTTTCTGCGACAGAACATGGGCCTGCCCGAGTTCGATGTCTTCTGGTGTCTCAATCTTTGGCGCTACGAGCAATCTCCCTCGACCGTCGCTGCGTTTGATCTCAACGCCGTGGATGCACGAAGCCGCGACCTCATCGCCAGATACCAACGTGCGCGTGAGGTGGAAGCCGCGGAGGATGCGGTGAAGTTCACCGAATCTCGCATCGCCGAGCTGCGACGTGAGCTTGGTCAAGGGTTTGCCCTTGAGGACAAACTCGCCAAAGCGCGCGAGATTCTCAAAGACACCGACGTCACGGAATTGTCGCGCGAAGACCTCGACATTCTTCGGCAGAAAGACCGATTGCTCGCGGACTTCAAAGAACAGATCGATCGTCTCTCGAAAGATGAGGAAGAAGAGCGCAACCAAGTTGCTGACAGCCTTCCCGAGCGGCCGTACGCGTCGCCAATCTTCGTGGCCGGACTTGTGGTGGGGCTAATCGGACTCGGTGTTGGTGTTGCCATGAGCGACACGCCATGGCGTGCGGCGGCTTTGGCCGACGTCGTCGGCTTTGGGGCCTGCGTTTGGGTGCTCATCGGCTACTTCTCGCGGATGGAGAAAGCCAGCCTGCATCAGGTGCGACTGGAGTCGATCAAACGCCGGCTGAACCAGGTCCGAGAGGAGCAAGTCTCTCTGCAAGAGCGGCTCAACCATGTGCTGGTGCACGCACGCGTGACCGATGCAAACGACTTGGACGAGCGTGTTGCACGGGCAGAGAAGCTGAAGATCGCCATCGAGAAAATGGACGAACAGGTCCAGGACCTGCGTCGAGACCCCAACTACCAAAGAGCCCGGGAGGAACTCGACGCGCTTGAGGTCAAGGTCGCGGAGAACCAGAAGAACCGCAACGATATGCCCGCAGACATGATGTCGGCTTACCAACTTGAGGCGGATCTTGAATCGATCGGCATCGACGTCAAGTCGTTGACCATCGCGACCCAAACCGAAGACGATGGCGATTCGCTCACCCGATTGCTGGACGTTGCACGCAGGACAAATCAAGTCGAGGCCGACGCGCTTTGGGATAAGACGCGAAAGATGTGGGGCAAAATCTCCGGCCACATCTTGGGCGATCGCTTCAAAGATGTGGACCTCGATGCCAACGGAAGACTCGTGATCGGGTCACTTGGCCCCGAACAGGTCGAGATGTGGGCGAGAACCCGTCCATCAGAGCAACAGGTCGTCTGGTGTGCGCTCGCGATTTCGTTGCAGGTTAACGCACCAGAACGAACGAAACGCGGATTTTTCGAATCGCTCGTTGTACCGGACCCGTCTCAGGTGTTGACCGCCGATCAATCCAAGAAGATCACCGACGTGCTCTCTAGCGCCGCCCGGCGATCGCCCGCGCTTTTGCTGCGATCCCATGCGTGAAATGCAGAGCGAACTGTTTTCCCAAAACTCCGTGATCGGAGATATCGAACGGCAACTCAAGTCGCGTTACCGATTCGCGATTGGTCTTGATGAGGCGGGAAGGGGACCCCTCGCTGGACCTGTTTACGCCGCCGCGGTGCTTGTCGACCTCGAGGATTTGGACGTGGATTGGCTGGCCGGAATCGACGACTCTAAAAAGCTCAGCGAGTCCGCGAGGCAAGCTGCTCATGCGACGCTCGTGGAGAGCGAGGCGCGATTCCACGTGGCTTCTCGCGACGCAGCCGCGATTGACGAATTGAACATACTTCAGGCGTCGCTGCGATCCATGGAAGACGCCCTGAGCATGGTTGCCGAAGAGCTCGAAGACGTGGTCGTGCTGGTCGATGGGAACCAACGCGTCCTTACAGACTTGCCGCAGATCACCTTGGTCAAGGGGGATTCGCGCAGCCTAGCGATCGCGGCAGCAAGCGTTCTGGCCAAGGTCGGAAGGGATCAGGAGATGACCGAACACCATCTTTCCTGGCCCGAATATGGGTTCGACCGGCACAAAGGATACCCTTCAAAAGCGCACCGTCAGGCGATCGCGGAGCATGGCCCGTGCGCGATCCACCGTCTCACCTTCGCGGGTGTCAAAGAGCACGCCGACAGGCTGCGTGCTTGATTCGCAACTTTCGAGCCCTTTGTCCGATAACTCGGCAAGGAGGTTCGAATGTCGAATGAACTTGGTCGCAAAGGAGAAGACGTCGCCGCGTCGTTTCTGGAGAACGACGGATGGACGGTCGTTGAGCGCAACTATCGAGTCCGAGCGGGGGAAGTGGACATTATCGCCGAACAGACGTTTCACACGCCCCGGACGCGCCATGTCTTGGCCGTTGTTGAAGTAAAGACCCGTCGGCCTCGCCGTAACCTTCATCCCGAGCTCTCGGTTACTCTGAAGAAACGCAAGACGATCGTTCGTGTCGCCAAGGCGTACGTTCGGCAACGCGGGCTTCGAAACACCGTCGTCCGATTCGATGTTATCGCGGTGGATTGGGAGGACGATGGCCCTGCACGGATCAAACACATTTGTGGGGCGTTTGACGCCCAGGGACGCGTTACTTAGCCCGGGCCTTCGTCGCGTCTGAGAACGACTCACGTTTCAGGCTATCAACCAATGATTGACGAATGTCTGCGCTCGTAGGCTGTGCATCGCCGGGGTTAGCACCCTCGATATAGATGGTGAGATCGCCCCACCGCTCGGCATATACGGTCTCGCCGTTCTCAAGTGTCCAACAATGGCTTTCTCCGTTTTTGCCCTGCCGATCCGAACGCGTCGCCTGGGGATAACGGTGGGCGACCGCCACTGCGATCGCGTTGTCGAACTCTTTCGCGTCCTCCACCGAATCCCACGCCGTGACAACGGCAACGACCACATGGTCGCCCTTGCGATAGGCCACAAGGCGATCTCCGTCCCAGCCCGCCGCTGCATCGTCGTAAAGCCCCTTGTCGAAGGTTAGCTTGAGCCACAAACGTATTTGAAACTCACCCATCACGGTGTCGTAAACCTTTTCGTACCCAGACAAGGCAGATGAGACGTCAAACGTGAGGAACTCCGGCTGGTCGCCCGCAAAGTACTTCTCGGGGTGTAGAATCTGCTCGGTAGAGACAGGCGGGTTGGCATAGATCGCGTCGACATCTTTCCAGGTCCGCCCAATCCGCGATGCAACAACGAATCTGAGCCCGGCAAAGTAGGGGAACATCAACAGTTCCTTGAATACAGCGGGCGCCTGCGCGAGCGCCGCCGCTCCAGCCTGCATGTCCGCGGGAGCGTTTGCAGTGCCCATCATTTGTTCCATCGCTGCCATATCGTCGAACGACATCGTCTTCAGGGTGCCCGCGATGAAAGGAATGTCGATCACACTCGTCGCGTCGCCCTGCGGCAGACTGCCGGCCTCGTACAACGAATAGTCGAGCATGACGACCGTGGCGTCCCCTTCCAACAGTGCGGAGCGTGCAAGCGCGAAGTCCCCGTTTTCGGTCGAGTTGAAGGGTTCCTGTAGCGACAGAATATCAAAGTGTTGATCTTGAACCGCGTGGAAGAGCTCGTGCGCCATTGCAGGCTTCTGGAAGTCCATCGGGATTCCCTGCATGACGTAAAGTTCTTTCGTCTTTTGGTCGTAAAACCCTGCGATCTGCTCGGACAACACATCCAAAAGGACCTTCTTGTAATCGAGGTCCTGCGGAATCAATCCCAAGCGCTTGTAGACGAGCCCTTCGGCCTCAATCTGAGCGTCACTGACCTCCTCGGCAAGTTTCTCGATCAAGACGCCGCGCAGCTCCTCTCGACGTTTGATGCCCTTCTTGATCTCCTTGGTCAGCGGAAGGCCCCGGATCTCCGACACACGCGTCGCGATGGCGTCCGCTGTCTGTAAAAGCTCCCGCTCGGCCTCCTCGAACGATTGGTCAGGAGCAGTTTGAGCAGACGCGACGTTTGAGGTCAGAAACGTGGCGGTGAGCAGGGCAAGCAATGTTTTTTTAAGCATAGGCGACCAGAGTTTGAGGCGCAGTCATCATAAGGGCAAACACGCTTTGGTCGCATCGAATTTCCGCCCAAAATCGCGGGAATAATACGTGTGTAGGACAACGTCGTACGAAAAATGTGGACGATCGCCGTAGAATACGCCATATTGGCCGCGTCGACTGGGGCGCCGAATGGCAAACCGCATGCGTCGGCGCATGAAAACTAATCGTTCGAAAACATGTTACGAACGACAAGGGATCCGAAAGGAGTGTATGTCATGAAAATTCGTCACCTGTTGATTGCTGTGCTTGCTATGATGTCGTTCGGTGTTGTTGCTTGTGGCGGCGGTGAGGCGAAGTCGGATGAAATGCCGACCGAAACCCCTGCTGAAGTAACTCCTGCTGAAGAGGCG